>JAAEUE010000336.1 GCA_024227565.1 Alphaproteobacteria bacterium | reverse complement strand
TCGGGTCAAGCCCGAGGGCGGCAGCATTCTCCTCCCGCGCCCCTGCGCAGGGATGACGGGAAAGGGTGCAGGGATGACGAAAGGTGGGAAGCGCGAATAACGATGAGAGGGATGCACCCTCCACACACCCGCGCCCCTGCGCAGGGATGCGGGATCCCACCCTCCGTCATGCCTGCGAAGGCAGGCATCCAGGGGCCGCCAAGCCGCAATGTTAGTCGCGCTCAAGCAGCGCCAACAACGAGGAGGTGTCCCATCTCTCGCCGCCCATCTTCTGCACCTGGCTGTAGAACTGGTCCACCAATGCCGCCACCGGCAGATGCGCGCCCGTGGTGCGGGCATGGCTGAGGCAGATGTCCAGGTCCTTGCGCATCCAGTCAACCGCAAAGCCGTGCTCATAGTCGCCCGCATCCATGGTTTTGTAGCGGTTCTCCATCTGCCAGCTTTGCGCAGCACCCTTGGAGATCACTTCAATCACTGCCTCAATATCGAGCCCTGCCTTCTTGCCAAAGTGGATGCCCTCTGCAAGGCCCTGAACCAGGCCGGCAATGCAAATCTGGTTGACGCACTTGGTGAGCTGGCCAGCGCCGCTCTCGCCCAAAAGCGCCCGCATTTTCGAATAGCACTCAATCAGCGGAACAGCGCGCTCATAGTCGCCCGCATCACCGCCGCACATCACGGTCAGTGCGCCGTTCTCCGCACCCGCCTGGCCGCCGGAGACCGGGGCGTCCACGAACCCGATGCCTTTCTCCTTGCCCGCTGCATAGAGCTCGCGCGCCACATCGGCCGATGCCGTGGTGTGGTCCACAAACAAGGTGCCGGAGCCCATGCCGCCAAAGGCGCCGTCATCGCCCGTCACAACGGCACGCAAGTCATCATCATTGCCCACGCACGCCAACACCACCGAGGCACCGGCGGCAGCTTCCTTGGGCGTTGCCGCCGAAGCGCCGCCATATTCGCCCACCCACTTTTCCGCCTTCGCAGCCGTGCGGTTGTACACCGTAACCTCATGGCCGGCCTTCTGCAGATAGCCTGCCATCGGATAGCCCATGACGCCCAAGCCGATCCACGCCAGTTTTTCACCCATTTTGAAAGCCTTCCATTGTTGAGGTTTGCCCCGCCGGCCAGCAATTTTGTCGTTCAGCCGTGGCGGAATGCCGGATTGATCCGTGATGTGAACAAGAGTGGTATTAGAAAAGCGCGTCCAAGACAATTCATACTGCGGGAAACACTGTTCATGACGGTCACCATCGAAGATATCCACACCGCCCGGCAAGCCCTGGAGGGCCAGGTGGTGCGCACGCCCATGCTCTATTCGCCCAAATTGTCGGACATCACCGGCGCCGAGATCTGGGTGAAGTATGAGAACATGCAGGTGACCAACTCCTTCAAGGACCGCGGCGCCTACATTCGCCTCTCCAAGCTTGACGCCGAGCAAAAGCAAAAAGGCGTGATTGCCATGTCGGCCGGCAACCATGCCCAGGCCGTGGCCTATCACGCCAAGCGGCTGGGCATTCCGGCAACCATCGTCATGCCCCAGTTCACCCCGTTCACCAAGGTGGAGCGCACCAAGGCTCATGGCGCCGAGGTGGTGCTGTCGGGCGAAACCCTTGATGACGCGCGGGCCACGGTTGAGGAGATAATCACGGCGCGCGGGCTCACCCTGGTGCACCCCTATGACGATGATGACGTGATCGCCGGCCAGGGCACAATAGCGCTTGAGATGCTGGAAGAGGTGCCGGACCTGGACGTTTTGGTGATCCCCATTGGCGGCGGGGGCATTTTGGCCGGCAACGCCATCTCCTCGCGCTCGCTCAATCCGGAGATCGAGCTGATCGGCGTTGAGGCGGAGCTCTACCCGTCCATGTACAATCTGGTGCGCGGCAAGGAGATGAAATGCGGCGGCATCACGCTGGCAGACGGTATCGCGGTGAAATCGGCCGGGCTCAAAACCTCCGCAATCATCGAAAAAATGGCCAACGATATCCGCCTGGTGAGCGAGGCGCAGATTGAGCGGGCGGTGAACGCCTATTTCGGCCACCAGAAAACCAGCGCCGAAGGGGCCGGCGCCTCCCCCCTCGCCGCGGTAATGGCCGATCCTGAGCACTTTGCCGGACGCAAGGTGGGGCTGATCTTGTGCGGCGGCAACATTGATCCGCGCATCATGGCCTCGGTGATCTACCGCGAACTGGAGCGCGAACTGCGCATCGTCAACATTCGCGTGACCATCGATGACAGGCCCGGAGTGTTGGCCGCCATTTCAACGATCATCGGGGAAACCGGCGCGAACATCCTGGAAGTTGCCCATTCACGCATGTTCCTGGAGGTGTCCG
Organism: Alphaproteobacteria bacterium; assembly: GCA_024227565.1. Classification (GTDB taxonomy): domain Bacteria; phylum Pseudomonadota; class Alphaproteobacteria; order Rhizobiales; family CAJQND01; genus JAAEUE01. Next base: position 89,249 of record JAAEUE010000336.1, on the reverse strand, counting down.
CCAAGGGGGCGGAATTGGACTTCATGATCGAAACCCGCGGACCCGATCATGTGGACGAGGTGGTGGAGGCGCTGGAAGCGGCGGATTTCAATGTGCGTGTTCTTGACTCGCCAGGCGGCAAGGCCACGCCGAATACCAAAAGGCCACCTTCATAGATTGAGTCCGGTTTGGCGCTTAACTCAATGAAACAACGGAGTTTAGCGGAAATGGCCGAATTCATATGGCAGGGCCTCTTGCCTAATAGGTTGCGTTTAACGCTTGGCGATTCTGCCGGTCCATAGCACAATGGGCCGGATGCTCGCGGCGGACACAGTCCAGATCTGGTTCACCTTCGCCATCATTGGCCTGGCTGTGGTGTCGTATGTGTCCGAACGCATCTCCATGGAGCTCACCTCGGTGTTTGTCATCGTGGCGTTTCTGGTGTTCTTTGAGCTCAATCCCCTCCTGACCGAAGCGGGCACCAACGCGCTGAGTGCCCCTGCCTTGCTGGCCGGATTCGCCAATCCTGCGCTGGTGTCCATCATTGCGCTCCTGGTGATCGGCCAGGGCCTGTACCACACCGCGGCTCTTGAGCGGCCCACGCGCCAACTGGCCTATTCAGGCCGCAGGCACCCCATGCTGACCCTGGCCGCCACCTTGGTGTGCGCCGGGTTCTTGTCAGCCTTTTTGAACAACACACCGGTGGTGGTGATGTTCATTCCGGTTCTCACATCCCTTGCAGCGCGGCTCAATGTGAGCCCGGCAAAACTCCTCATTCCTTTGAGCTTCCTCTCCATCCTCGGCGGCATGACCACGGTGATCGGTTCTTCAACCAACCTGTTGGTGTCAGGCATGGTGGAACAAGTCGGCCTCATGCAGCTGGGCTTCTTTGACTTTGCGGTTCCAGGCCTTTTGCTTGCCGCCGTGGGCACCGCCTATGTGGGCTTGTGCGTTCCCAGGCTTCTGCCCGAGCGCGACCCCCTGGCCAGCGAGGCCACAGGCCTTTCCGGCAAGCAGTTCATCGCGCAAATCGAGATCACGGCTGAGCATCCGCTCAATGGCGCAGAGCCCATTGCCGGCCTGTTCCCTGCGCTCAAGAACATGACCGTGCGGCTGGTCCAGCGCGGCGACATGGCCATTTTGCCGCCTTTTGAAGAGGTTCGCCTGCGCCCGGGTGACTATGTGATCGTTGCCGCCACCCGGCAGGCGCTGACTGATGTCTTGCTGGCGGGAGAAGGCCTGCTCACCACCGATCTGCCCGCCTCCGACGACGACCAGGCGCTCACCTTGGATGGATCGGGCGCGGAACTCACGTTGTGTGAAACCGTTATTGCGCCAAGCTCCACACTGATCGGCCGGCGTATTGGCCAGAGCGGCTTGCGCACCGACACGGGCTGTATTGTGCTGGGCATTCAACGGCGCAGCAGAATGATCCGCGGGCGCCTGGAGGATATCCGGCTTGAGCCGGGCGACAGCGTTCTTTTGCTGGGCCCCCGCAACCGGATCCGCAACCTCAGAACCAACCGCGACCTGCTGTTGCTGGAATGGTCGGCCCATGAACTTCCCGATATCAAGCTGGCAAACCGGGCCCGCCTGATCTTCGCCTGCACCGTGCTGGCGGCCGCCACCGGCCTGGTGCCCATTGTGATTGCCGCCTTGGCGGGTGCGGCCGCCATGATCCCGGCCCAATGCCTCAACATGCGCCAGGCCGCCCGGGCGGTGGACCGGCGGATCTTCCTGCTCATCGGTGCGGCCATTGCGATGGCATTGGCGTTGGAGAAAACCGGCACTGGCCAGCTCATTGCCCACGCGGTGATCAGCGCCGTGGGCGCCGGTTCGCCGGCCATTGTGTTGTCGGCGCTGTTCCTGCTGATCGCCGTGATGACCAACTTCCTGTCCAACAATGCCACCGCATTGCTGTTCACGCCCATTGCCGCAAGCACGGCGGCTGAGCTTGGTGTTGATGCCAAGCCCTTCATATTTGCGGTGATCTTTGCGGCAAATTGCTCGTTTGCAACCCCCATGGGATACCAGACCAATCTTCTGGTTATGGGTCCCGGGCGCTATAAGTATCTGGACTACACCCGCACCGGCGCCCCGTTAATTGTGATCTTATGGGTCTGTTATTCCATTTTTGCGCCATGGTATTATGGCCTTTAAGCGAAGCGGCTGAGACGGTATTGATAAGAAGGTGGCGCACCTGAAGACGCACGAAATGGAGAATTTGAATTGAGCATCGAGCAGCGGCATCTTCCCCAGTTTTATCTGACGCCCCCTGGGCCCTGCCCCTATCTGTCCGGTCAGCATGAGCGCAAGATATTCACGCACCTGATCGGCAATGATGCCAATTTCCTCAACGATCAGCTCACTCATGGCGGCTTCCGCCGGAGCCAGAACATTGCCTATAAGCCAGCTTGCGAAACCTGCAACGCCTGCGTTTCGGTGCGGGTTCGTGTTGACGAGTTTTCCCCCAGCCGGTCGTTCAAGCGCATCTGGTCCAAAAACCGCGACATCAAAGGCAAGATCAAAGCGGCAAAGGCCAATCCTGAGCTCTATTCCCTGTTCCGGGACTATATCGATGAGCGCCACGCTGAAGGCGGTATGGCCGATATGACTGTGCTGGACTTTGCCTCCATGGTGGAAGACAGCTTCGTGGAGACGCGGATCATCGAGTATCGCAAGAGCCCCAGCCCCTCGCTGGCCGGGCCGGACCGGCGTGAAGATGAACTTATCGGCGCTGCCTTGTGCGATGTGCTCAGCGATGGGCTCTCGATGATCTACAGCTTCTTCAACCCGGCCGAAGCTGACCGCAGCCTTGGCACCTACATGGTGCTTGACCATATCGAGCGCACCCGCAAGCGGGGCCTGCCCTATCTTTACCTTGGCTATTGGGTGAACGGCTCCGACAAGATGGACTATAAGAAGCGCTTCCAGCCCCAAGAACATCTGGGAGAGAATGGCTGGGCCTGAGTTCAGACCCAAGCCATTGCACGCCCGGCCCTTTTGCCCTAAGCCCCATGCTCATGATCAGGTCCAGTTCGGCATGAAAACAGCCGCGATTATCGTAGCGGGCGGGTCCGGCCTCAGGGCCGGCGGCGAGCTTCCCAAGCAGTATCAGCTTGTGGGCGACCGGCCGGTTATTGCCCACACGCTCATCGCCTTTTGCGCTCACCCGGAAATCGAGCTGGTTCAACCGGTGATCGGCTCAGGCCACGAGGAACTGTTTGCACAAGCGTGTGGCAACATCGCCTGCTTGGCACCGGCGACAGGCGGGGCTACCCGGCAGGCTTCGGTAATGGCGGGCCTGGAAGCCCTGCGCACCCATGGGCCGGACTGTGTGCTGATCCACGATGCAGCACGGCCGTTCGTCTCCACAGCCATCATAAGCGATACGATCGCAGCGCTGCAGTCCGCTGGTGGCGCCATCCCGGTCTTGCCTGTGGTCGACACGATCAAGCGGGCTGAAGATGGCAGAGTGCTTGAAACGGTGGACCGGTCCCAGTTGCGGGCGGCCCAAACCCCTCAGGCCTTTCGGTTCACTGAAATCTTCAGGGCCCACACAGAGGCGGAGGGCGAGAGCGTCCATGAGTTCACCGACGATGCTTCCATTGGCGAGTGGGCGGGCTTGAACATCGCCATGGTTGACGGCGCTGCAGAGAACCGGAAACTGACCACCCAGAGCGACATTGCAGAGGCAAACAGCAGGCACATGAGCGAAAACTCCAATCCCCTCAACGACATTCGCACAGGCCAGGGTTATGACGTTCACGCCTTTGAGGACGGCAATGCTGTGATCTTGTGCGGCGTTGAGATCGCGCACAATAAGAAACTCAAAGGCCATTCGGATGCAGATGTGGGCATGCATGCCCTCACCGATGCTATTCTGGGGGCCTTGGCCGAGGGCGACATCGGCAAGCACTTTCCGCCCAGCGATCCCAAATGGAAAGGCGCTGCCTCACAAATTTTCCTGGAAGCAGCAGCCGAAATGGTGACGGCCCGCGGCGGCAAGATTGCCCATGGCGATGTGACGCTGATTTGCGAAGAACCCAAGATCGGGGCCCACGTGGATGCCATGCGCGATGCGCTTGCCAAAATCATCGGCATTGAGCGCGGCCGCATCAGCGTGAAAGCAACCACCAGCGAACGGCTGGGCTTCACCGGCCGGGGCGAAGGCATTGCCGCGCTGGCCAGCGCAACCGTGAGGTTGCCGGAATGAGCGAGCATCTGTTCTCGCGAGAACTGGTGATGGCGGCCAAGGATGTGCTGGATGTCTGCCGCGAAAACCACTGGAAAGTCGCCACGGCTGAATCCTGCACTGGTGGCTTGATTGCTGCGGTTCTGACCGAGATTGCCGGGTCATCAGATGTGGTAGACAGGGGGTTTGTGACCTATTCCAACGAGGCCAAGGCTGAGCTTCTGGGCGTGCCGGTTGAACTGATTGAGAGCGACGGCGCGGTGTCTGAGCGGGTGGCCCGCGCCATGGCGGAAGGCGCGCTCGAGCGCTCAAACGCCAGCATTGCGATCAGTTGCACCGGCGTGGCCGGCCCTGGTGGCGGGTCCGATGAGAAGCCTGTTGGGTTGGTCCACATGGCCGTAGCGCGCGATGATGGACCAACGGTTCATGAACGGTGTTTGTTTGCTGACAACGGACGGGCCAGCATTCGCGAGGCGACTGTTGTGACGGGGTTTGAGATGATCAAATCAATGGCCGCAAAGCCCATGATCGCCTGAACGCTCAGGCGACAACTTCATCTGAGGAGCCATAGAGCTCGGCTGCGCGTTCTTCCCAGGCGGTGATCAGCCGGCCGATCGCGGCCCCTGCGACCCTGTCGATGAACAGGGCAAGCGCCTTCGACCGGAACTCATAGGACACTTCGATCTCTGCAAGCGCCTCTTCCGGGCTCGTGTCGGTGAAGCTCCACTTGGCGTTGAAACTCGTGAAGGGCGGGCCGTCGGAAACCGACAGGATGGTTGTCTCGTTGGGATCGGCGGTAATCTGACTTTCGAACTCCTCATAAATCCCAAATTTCCGGTAACGGAACACCAGAACCGACCCGAACTGATTGGTCCCATCGGGCAACTGCATGACCTCCCCCACTGAAGCCCGTTTGCACAAGGGGATGAATTCAGGATAGCGGTCGATATCGATTGCCAGGTCGTACAGCTGTTTGGCCGTATAGGGGAGCGTGCGGCGTTCGGTTAAATTCTTCATGGCAGGCTCGGGTTTCAGTCGGCAGCGCTACGGGCGGCCTGCAACTTGGCAAAGTCTTCGCCGGCATGATGCGACGAGCGTGTCAGCGGGCTGGCGGACACCATCAAGAAGCCTTTCGCATAGGCGGTCGTTTCCAAATTGGAAAACTCATCCGGCGTCAAGAAACGGTCAATCGGATGGTGCTTGCGGGTCGGCTGGAGATATTGCCCAATGGTGATGAAGTCCACATCCGCCACGCGCATGTCGTCCATCACCTGAAGCACCTCTTCGCGGCCTTCGCCCAGCCCAACCATAACGCCAGATTTGGTGAAGGACTGCGGATCAAGCTCTTTCACCCGCTGAAGCAAGCGCAGGGAATGGAAATAGCGGGCCCCCGGCCGCACGTTCAAATAGAGCCCCGGCACGGTTTCCAAGTTGTGGTTGAACACATCCGGCGCAGCCTCAACAACGATCTCCAGCGCCCCGTCTTTGCGCAGGAAGTCCGGGGTCAGCACCTCAATGGTGGTTTTAGGTGAAGAAGCACGAATGGCGTTGATGACGTCGGCAAAGTGCTGGGCGCCGCCGTCTGCCAAGTCGTCCCGGTCCACCGACGTGATCACGACGTGGTTGAGCCCGAGCTTGGCCACCGCCTCAGCCACGCCTTGCGGCTCAGCGGGATCAAGCGGGCCCGGCAGACCGGTGCGCACATTGCAAAAGGCGCACGCCCTGGTGCAGGTGTCGCCCATGATCATCATGGTGGCGTGCTTCTTCTCCCAACATTCGCCAATGTTGGGACAACCCGCCTCCTCGCACACGGTGACCAGATTGTTGGACTTGATGATCTCGCGGGTCTCTCGGTAAAGCGGCGACCCTGGGGCTTTCACCCGGATCCAGTCAGGTTTGCGCAGCACAGGCGTATCTGGCCGGCGCGCCTTCTCCGGATGGCGTGGCCGCTCTGGCGACCGGGTATCAAGCACCGTGACCATGGTCCGATGAGCTCCTTGTCTGAGGCCTTAGGCTTTGTTCTTCACCGTCTTATAGGCAAAGATCAGCAGGCAGGCGCCGCCCACAGCCACGGCCAGCTGACCAATGAAGCCGCCAAAGGTCGCGCCCATAACCGTTTGCAGGATAAAATTGCCCACCATCGCGCCGACAATGCCCAGAATGATGTTCAAAATCAGTCCGGTGTCGAACTTCATAACCTTTTCAGCGATCCATCCGGCCAAGCCGCCGATGAGGATCGTCATGATCCAACCGTATCCAATCATATTCTCTTCTCCTTCAAACCTAGGCTAGGCAATTAGCCGGGCCAACAAGACCACGACGATTGCGCCAATTGTCGCCACGATGACCTGGCGCACGATTTCGTTGCCGATGCCGAGCGATATTCCCAATTGTTGAAACAGGAAACCACCTGCAACCGCACCGATCAGGCCGGTTACCAGATAGCGGATCAAACTTCCGCCGCCAACCACAAAGCTGGCCAGCCAGCCTGCAACAACGCCGACAATCAGCATCACAACCAGTGATTTTAAGTCCATGAACCACTCCTCCTCGCGTTGCCCCGCCCTAACGCTGCACCGATGCTACATATGGATCACGCGGCCATAGGCATCAAGGACACTCTCGTGCATCATCTCAGACAATGTGGGATGTGGGAAGACGGTGTGCATGAGCTCAGCTTCCGTGGTCTCCAGGGTCATCGCCACCACATAGCCTTGGATCAACTCGGTGACTTCGGCCCCGACCATGTGGGCCCCGAGCAACTGGCCTGTTTTGGCATCAAAGATGGTCTTCACCAGGCCTTGATCTTCGCCCAGGGCAATCGCCTTGCCGTTGCCCACAAACGGGAAGCGGCCAATCTTGACCTCGCGTCCCGCCTCCTTGGCCGCTTCTTCGGTTAGACCAACCGAGGCCACTTGGGGATGACAATAGGTGCAGCCTGGGATGGCCCCCTTGTTCAGTGGATGAACGTCTTTGGCACCGGCGATTTTCTCGATGCAGATGACACCTTCATGCTCAGCCTTGTGGGCCAGCATGGGGGGCCCTGCCACGTCGCCGATGGCGTACACGCCCGGCACGTTCGTTCGGCAGTATTCATCGATGACCACACAGCCGCGATCGGTCTTGATGCCCAATGCTTCCAGGCCCAAATCCTCAATATTGCCGACAACGCCCACCGCAGAGATCATGCGGTCAACGGTGAGCTCCTTCTTGTTGCCCTTGGCGTCTTCTATGGTTGCCGTCACACTGTTGGCCGCCTTCTTCACACCGCTCACTTTGGCTCCGGTGATAAACTTGAGCCCGGCCTTTTCCAGCTGCTTTTGCGCCAATTTTGCAATCTCTTTGTCTTCGACAGGCAAAATGCGGTCGATGATCTCAACCACCGTCACGTCCACACCCATGGCGCAATAGAACGAGGCGAACTCTATGCCGATGGCGCCTGAGCCCACCACGAGCATGGACTTGGGCATGGTTTCAGGCACCATGGCCTCAAAATAGGTCCAGATGAGCTTGCCGTCCGGCTCCATTCCCGGCAGTGCGCGCGGGCGGGCGCCGGTTGCCACAATAATATGGTCGGCCTCATATGCCCCCACATCCTTGCCATCCTTGGTGACGGCAACCTTGCCTTTGCCTGAGAGCACTGCGCGGCCGTCAAGCACGGTGACCTTGTTCTTCTTCAGCAAGCGGCCAACGCCTGAATTCAGCCGCTTTGAAACATCCCTGGACCGCTTGACGACCGCCTTCAGGTCGTATCCGGGTTTTTCCGCGCTCAGCCCATAGGCCGAAGCGTTCTCGATGTAATGGAAGATCTCGGAGCTGCGCAGCAACGCCTTGGTTGGAATGCAGCCCCAGTTCAGGCAAATTCCGCCTAGGTGCTTTTCTTCCACAATCGCCGTCTTCAGCCCCAATTGGGCTGATCGGATAGCGGTTACGTATCCGCCAGGGCCTGCGCCAATAATCAGTACTTCAAATTTGTTTTCAGCCATCACCAACCGCCTCTATTCAGACCTGACCAGAGCTGCGACAGGTGAGAAAACTCGCGCTCGTCTCTGGGATATTCACTTCATCCAAAAGCGGCTTCACCGCCCCTTTGCCCTGGCTCTTGCCCGGGCGCGCTTAACTTTGTTTCCTGCCACAGGTACAGGACGTGTGTCCGGCACCGGGTCGGCATCAACAGTCTTTTCTACTGGCTCCGGTGCAGCTTTTTCCGGCAGAACTGCTGGAGCGGCCGGTGTTTCCGGCAAGCGTGTCTCTGGTATCTCTGGTGCCTCAGGAACCGGTTTCGTCGGAGCAGGAGCAGTGACGGCAAGTTGTGGTTCTGGGAGATCCATCTTTTCTTTGCGCGCGGCCGGTATCAGTGGCTCGGCGGGCGCTGTGCGTTCACTGAGAGGCTGGGCGCGTGTTGACGGTTCTGGAATTCGGCTCTCGGTTGCTTCGTCGCTTTGTTTGACCTCTGCGGCGGTTGGGAACGGATCATAATCGTAAATGTCCATTCCTTCTTCTTGGGAGTCGCGCAGGTCCTCCAGGGTGCTCATCACCGCATTGTCGTGGATATGCTGCCGGGCGATGCCCTCAAGCCTGATCATCGACATCCGCAGGGAAAGCGCCGCCATGATGGCAACACTTGCGCCAATGCAAGCTAATCCCAATTGCTGATCAGAAACGCTTGCAGGATCAAAATCGTCGCCCAACACACGGGCATAGGAAATGGATGAGAACACGATGAGCAGAACCATGGTTAACAGCCACAGAGCGGGCGTTGCCTTTTGTTCGCCAACCTCCACCATTCTGAAAAACAGAATGATCGCCTCTGCTATGGCAATGCCGCTTACGGCGATCACAAAAAACAGCACATTGGCGTAGGCCTGCCGGGCAACGTCCATAAAGGTCACGCCGCTCACGGCGCCGGCATTCGGCACCATGTTGGAGACATAGATGATCACTATCGGGATTGCACATCCCAACAGACCGATCAGCCAGACAATCAGGTTTGTTGACCTGCTCATCCCCTCACTCTCACGCAATGGCCTGACACTTTACTCACTCCGTTCAGCCCACGTAACGCCGGACCTCAACGCAACCACCTGAAAATGCTTATACCAGCATCATCGCCGGGTGTTCGAGATTGTTCTTAATTGCAGTTAAGAACTGTGCGCCAAGCGCACCATCGACGGCCCGGTGATCCGTTGAGAGCGTGATTGTCATTATAGTCGCTATTTTGATTTCGTCGCCTGAAATTACGGTCCGCTTCTCGCCGGCGCCAACCGCCAAAATCGTGGCGTGGGGCGGATTGATCACAGCGGAGAAATCCTTGATGCCGAACATGCCCAGGTTGGACACCGCCGTGGTGCCGCCCTGATACTCTTCAGGCATCAGTTTGCGATCTCTTGCACGTGCGGCGAAGTCTTTCATTTCATTTGATATTTTGGCCAACCCCTTGGCCTCGACATTGCGCACAACCGGGGTCAACAGGCCGCCAGGGATGGCCACTGCAACCCCCACATCGGATCCCTTGTGGTGCAACATTCCGCCATCGGTCCAGGTCACATTGGCATCAGGAACTTGTTGCAGCGCTGCGCCCATGGCTTTGATGACGAAGTCGTTTACCGAGACTTTATAGCCCGGTTTTCCGTCCGGCCCGGCTGTGGCCCTGCCGTTGATCTCGGCGCGCAGTGCCAAAAGAGCATCCAGCTGCACATCCACACTGAGATAAAAATGCGGGATGGTTTGTTTGGCCTCGGTGAGGCGTTCTGCAATGATCCGGCGCATTCCGTCGTGAGGCGCCACTTCATAGGAGCCTTCAGAATACATGCGCAGAACGGCATCATCAGCCATGCCCGGCGCCAGGGCCGGTTTTGCGGCCGGCGCAGCCGCAGGCGCGGCGGCCTGGGGTGCGGCAACGCCGCTGGCCAGGGCTGCTTCCACATCGCGTTTTACAATGCGGCCATGGGGACCGGAGCCGGATACGGCAGAAATATCGATGCCTTCCATGCCGGCAATGCGCTTTGCCAGGGGTGAGGCAAAAACTCTTGCGCCAGAGCTGGCAGCCGGAGCTGGTGCCGCAGCCGGGGCGGCCGCGGAGGCGGCGCTTTCTTCGGCCGCAGGAGCAGCCGGCACGGGCGCCGGGATGGCAGCGGCAGGCGCGGCCGAAATGGCCGAAGCATCTTCGCCCTCCTCCAGCAACACAGCGATCACTTCGTTGACCTTCACCGCATCGGTGCCTTCGGCGATGAGGATTTTGCCCACGGTGCCTTCGTCCACCGCCTCGACCTCCATGGTCGCTTTATCGGTTTCGATTTCAGCCAGCAAATCGCCGGATGTCACCGCATCGCCTTCCTTGACCAACCATTTGGCAAGTTTGCCCTCTTCCATGGTGGGCGAGAGAGCAGGCATCGTAATGTTGATAGGCATTGTGTCAGACCTCGCCCGATCAGATGTAGAGAACTTGTTTGGCTGCGCTCACCACGTCGTCGACGGTCGGAAGAGCGAGCTTCTCAAGGTTGGCAGCATATGGCATCGGCACATCCTTGCCGGACACCCGGGTGACCGGAGCATCCAGCCAATCAAACGCCTGGGCCGAGACCTGGGCAGCAATTTCCGCGCCGATGCCGCTTGTTGGCCAGCCTTCTTCAACGGTCACCAGACGGTTTGTCTTCTTCACCGACTCAACAACGGTTGGCATGTCCATGGGCCGCAATGTCCTAAGGTCGATAACCTCAGCAGAAATGCCCTCCTCGGCAAGCTTCTCAGCAGCGCTCAGTGCATATGTCATGCCGATGGAGAAGGACACAATCGTCACATCACTGCCTTCTTGCGCAATGCGGGCCTTGCCGATGGGCACCACCCAATCATCCAGTTTGGGCACATCGAACGAGCGGCCGTAGAGGATCTCATTTTCCAGGAAAATCACCGGGTTGGGATCGCGGATGGCCGCCTTGAGCAGACCCTTTGCGTCAGCCGCCGTATAAGGTGCCACCACCTTCAGGCCAGGAACGGAGCTGTACCAGGCCGAATAATCCTGGGAGTGCTGGGCACCCACCCGTGCTGCGGCGCCGTTGGGGCCGCGGAACACAATGGGGCAGCCCATCTGGCCGCCGGACATGTAGAGCGTTTTGGCTGCAGAGTTGATGATGTGGTCAATGGCCTGCATGGCGAAGTTGAAGGTCATGAACTCCAGCACCGGTTTCAGACCGCCAAACCCGGCGCCCACGGCGATGCCGGTGAACCCATGCTCGGTGATGGGAGTGTCGATCACCCGCCGGTCGCCGAATTCATCCAGCAAACCTTGGGTCACTTTATAGGCACCTTGATACTCGGCCACTTCCTCGCCCATGACGAATACGGCGTCATCGGTGCGCATCTCTTCAGCCATGGCGTCGCGCAAGGCTTCTCGCACGGTCATGGACACCAGTTCGGTGCCGGAAGGAATGTCGGGGTCAGCTGGAACAGAAACCTCTACCGGCGCAGGTGCTGCTGCGGCAGCAGCAGGTGCCGAGGTTGCTTCGGCCGGAGCTGCTGCCGGTTCGGGCGCTGCCGCCTTGCTGGCGTCCATCGCCGAAGCATCTTCGCCTTCGGCCAGCACAATGGCGATGGGCGTATTGACCAGCACGCCTTCGGCACCTTCGGCCACAAGAATCTTGCCAACCGTGCCTTCATCGACGGTCTCAACCTCCATGGTCGCTTTGTCCGTCTCAATCTCCGCAATAATGTCGCCGGATGTGATCTGGTCGCCCTCTTTGACGAGCCATTTGGCAAGCGTGCCCTCCTCCATGGTAGGCGACAACGCGGGCATCAGAATTTCAACAGCCATATCTCTTACTCCCCACTCACGCTTCTACCAGGATGTCGGTCCAGAGCTCAGCTGGATCAGGCTCGCGGTCTGATTGCGCAAACTCGGCGGCCTCCGTCACGATGGCGCGAACCTCTTTGTCGATTTCTTTCAAATCTGCCTCTGAAGCCGCCCCGTTTTCAATCATCCGGTGCTTGACCTGCTCAATGGCGTCATGCTCCTGACGCATCTTTTGAACTTCTTCCTTCGTTCGGTATTTCGCCGGATCCGACATGGAGTGGCCGCGATACCGGTATGTTCTCATTTCCAGAATGTAGGGGCCGTTGCCAGACCGGCAGTGCGCAACGGCTTTGTCGCCGGCCGCCTTGACCGCCCGCACGTCCATGCCGTCCACCTGCTCACCGGGAATTCCGAATGCTGCGCCGCGGGCGTACATTTCCTCGGACTTGGCCGCAGACCTGCGAACCGCCGTACCCATGGCATAGCCATTGTTTTCAATCACGAAGATGACCGGAAGCTTCCAGATGGAGGCCATGTTGAAGCTCTCATAGACTTGCCCCTGGTTGGCCGCGCCTTCGCCAAAATAGGTGACGGATACCCGGTCATTGCCCTTGTACTTGTTGGAAAAGGCAAGGCCGGTGCCCAGGGGAACCTGAGCTGCAACGATGCCGTGCCCGCCGTAGAAGTTCTTCTCGCGGCTAAACATGTGCATCGAGCCGCCCTTCCCCTTGGAATAACCGCCCTGGCGACCGGTCAGCTCTGCCATCACGCCTTTGGAATCCATTCCGCAGGCCAGCATGTGCCCATGGTCGCGGTATGATGTGATCATCTGATCCCCATCACCCAGGGCCATCTGCATGCCGACGACCACGGCTTCTTGTCCAATGTAGAGGTGGCAAAACCCGCCAATCAAACCCATGCCGTACATCTGGCCGGCTTTTTCTTCAAACCGGCGGATCAGCAGCATGTCTCGATAGGCCTGCAGATCTTGTTCTGGTGTGAACGTGGCGTCGGATTTCTTTGTCGCCGATCGAGTCTTGCGCGCGGCCATAGCGTGCCTCCTTAACAATCACGGGAAATGCCGGAATACCTTACAAGGCCCTGATTGAAAAAGAAAGCGGAGAAACTTTATCTAAGTATCTGTAATTTAATGGTTTAATTGTTTTTAATTTGATTTCAGTTAAAAATTACAATCACTGGCTCACCTGCTGCTTCGGCAGATAGATGATCAATTCATCAGGATGGCTGTGGTGGAGCATTTTACGCGCCTGAACGCCCAGTAAATCGGGATCTAGAGCATGAGAACGCAGCAAAGCGACCTTGTGGGTCAGGATCTTGCGCTGGGCAATCAGCCCATCAAGCTCGCTCTTGGCCTTCACAATTTGTTTTTCCGTTTGGGCGATCTGTTGTTGGCCGCGCCGGCCTTCCACGCTGTTCCAGTGAAACCAGAACAAGACGCCCACGCACAGTGAGGGAAAGACAAGGCGTGTCAGAAAGTGCTTCATGGGCTCCAGGCGCGGGCTGGGACGGTTGCAGCACTCTTCACGCCGTAAGGTTAACAATGTCTTTATGCGAGCCTAGGCGCGCAAAATTGAACGACCTGCATAGACCGCCCGGCTGCCCAATTCCTCTTCGATGCGGATCAACTGGTTGTACTTTGCAGTGCGGTCGGAGCGCGCCAGGGAGCCGGTTTTGATCTGGCCGCAATTGGTGGCCACTGCAAGATCGGCAATCGTGGTGTCTTCGGTTTCGCCCGAGCGATGGGACATGACAGCGGTGTACCCTGCCCCGTGCGCCATGTTGATGGTGTCCAGAGTTTCTGTCAGCGAACCAATCTGGTTGACCTTTACGAGAATTGAGTTTGCGATAGACTGATCAATGCCTGACTTGAGCCGCTTCGTGTTGGTGACAAACAGATCATCGCCAACCAATTGGCACGTGTCGCCAACCACTTCAGTCAGCACCTTCCAGCCCTCCCAGTCGTCTTCGGCCATGCCGTCCTCGATCGAGATGATCGGATAACGCACCACCAGATCAGCCAAGTAAGAGGCCATCTCGCCTGCATCAAGCGACTTGCCCTCGCCTTTCAGTTCATAACGTTCCCCCTCGAAGAACTCGGTGGAGGCGCAGTCGAGCGCCAGATAGACGTCCTCACCGGGGCGATATCCGGCGCGCTCGATGGACTTCATGATGAAATCCAAAGCTTCAGAGGCCGAACCGATGTTTGGGGCAAAACCGCCCTCATCGCCCACATTCGTGTTGTGTCCGGCGTCTGACAGGCCTTTCTTCAGGGTGTGAAACACCTCTGAGCCCATGCGAACGGCCTCAGCGCACGTGGCGGCTGACACCGGCATGACCATGAACTCCTGAATGTCGATGGGATTGTCGGCGTGCTCGCCTCCATTGATGATGTTCATCATCGGCACCGGAAGGGTGACTGCGCCCTCGCCGCCCACCTGGCGATAGATCGGCACACCGTTTGAGGCAGCTGCGGCTCGGGCGACAGCCAACGATACGCCCAAAATGGCATTGGCACCGAGACGGCCCTTGTTGTCCGTGCCGTCCAGGGCAATCATCTTGTTGTCAATTGCAGCTTGATCGTCCGCCGACATGCCAACGACCGCCTCCGCAAGTTCGCCCCGCACGTTTGCAACGGCGGTTTGCACGCCCTTGCCCAGGAACCGGCTTTTGTCGTTGTCCCGCAGCTCCACAGCTTCATGGGCGCCCGTTGACGCCCCTGAGGGCACTATGGCGCGGCCGAGGGTGCCGTCTTCCAGGCGCACATCGGCCTCAACGGTGGGATTGCCGCGGCTGTCCAGGATTTCGCGCGCGGTTACGGACTTAATTGCTGACATGAGATGGCCTCTGGCTGGAAGTTGGGCAATTGCGCCTTTGTGCAGGCTTCTAGCGGGCCGAAGCTCATTTGTGAACAGGCCCAGGTGTCGCGCCGATTGGCATGGCTTTTGCGGTGTCCGATCCAAGATTTAACCGAACCGCAGGATCATGAGCAGCACCTTCGACAATGGCCGCGCGGCCACATCAACGTTCCCGCCCTCTTTTGCCGATTGGCTAACGGAAAACACGCCCTATTCCAACGCAATTTCCGCACTGAAGACTTGGCGGCACAGGTCGACCAACTATCACGATGTCTATGACCCTGACTATTTTGAGACACTGGAGCGCTCCAGTTGGAACAGCGCGCCGGTCATTGCCCGTTCCATTGTGGACCACCTTAATCCTGTCAGAGTTGTGGATCTTGGCTGCGGCACGGGAAACCTGATCGACAACCTGCGCTCATTGGGCATTAAATCCGTCGGGGCGGACTTCTCAGACCTTGCGTTGGCCTACTGCGAAAAACGCTGTCTGGATGTGAAGAAGATAGATTTTACCGACGCTGAAGCCATCCGATGCCCGGTCGGGCGGTTTGATCTGGCCATCAGCCTCGACGTGGCGCACCAGTTGCCCAAGCCTTCTGCGATCTCGCATGTGGCCTATCTTTGTCATCACGCTGACAGGGTGCTGTTCACCGCGCCGCCGTGTGCCAGTGACCGCTTGCCAAAATGCGTGCGGCCGGCAGAGTTCTGGATTGAGCAATTTAGGGCACGGGGTTTCGTTCTGGATTATACGTTGTCCGCAATCTTCAAAGCAGAATGGCCTGCGCAAGAAAGGGCGCCATCGCGCAAGCGTCGGCCCCTGTTGTTCCAACGTTCCAGGCGGTAGCGTGGATTAGTTCGCCTTGGCGAGCCGGTCAAAGGCCATAAGCTGCTCAACCAGAGCGTCCATCTCATCCAGTCGAACCATGTTTGGGCCATCGCACGGCGCCGTATCCGGGTCCTGATGGGTTTCCATGAACACACCGGCAACGCCCACCGCCACAGCAGCCCGGGCGAGCACCGGCACAAATTCGCGTTGACCATCAGAAATGGTGCCCTTGCCTCCCGGCAATTGCACCGAATGGGTTGCATCAAACACCACAGGGCACCCTGTGGCCGCCAACTGTGGCAGTGCGCGCATATCGGAAACCAGGGTGTTGTACCCAAAGCTCGCGCCGCGCTCGGTCAGGATGACATCCGCGCAACCTGAGCCAGTCAACTTGGAGACAACGTTTTCCATGTCCCACGGCGCCAGGAACTGACCTTTCTTGACATTGATTGGCCGGCCAGTCGCCGCTGCTGCCACGAGAAGATCGGTTTGCCGGCACAAGAGCGCCGGAATCTGCAGCACATCCACCACCTCTGCCACCTCAGCGCACTGTTCGCGTTCGTGCACATCGGTGAGCACCGCAATATCCAACTGGCTGCGCAAATCTTGAAATATCGCCAGTGCGGCCTCCACACCGAGCCCACGCCCCGACCCCAGGCTGGTGCGGTTGGCCTTGTCGAACGAGCTTTTGTAGATGAAACCTGCCCCGTGCTTGGCGCAGATTTCCTTCAACGCCCCGGCCATGTGGAACGCATGGTCGCGGGTCTCCATGGCGCATGGGCCGGTGATGAGGGTGAGAGGCTGATCGCTCGCCATGGCCACTTGGCCGCGGGCGCCGATCTTCACTGTGCTGTTGGGTTTTGACATGGGCTCTGATTAGCTTCTCCCTTGCGCGGGTGCAACGACTAAGGTTTCCCTTCTACGTCGCCCCAACTTGCGCTATGGAAACGGCCTTATCAGCAATGGAACACCCTGATGAAGCCCATCCATGTTATTGGCGCCGGCCTTGCCGGTTCTGAAGCCGCCTGGCAGGCCGCCGAAGCTGGCGCTGAGGTGATCTTGCACGAGATGCGCCCCAAACGCGGCACAGATGCCCACCACACCGGCAAATGCGCCGAGTTGGTCTGCTCCAACTCCTTTCGCTCCGATGATCATGAGCGCAATGCCGTTGGTGTGTTGCATCAGGAAATGCGCCTTGCCGGATCACTGATCATGAGCGCGGCCGATGCGCACAAGCTGCCGGCAGGCGGCGCCCTGGCTGTGGACCGCGAGGGGTTTTCAGAAGAGGTTACGAAACGCATTTCAAACCATCCGCGCATTCAGGTGAAGCTTGGCGAGGTCACCGCGCTGCCACCGGAAGACTGGGCCAGTGTGATCATCGCCACCGGGCCCCTCACCTCACCGGCGCTCAGCGAGGCCATTTCGGAGCTGACGGGTGAAGAGGATCTGGCGTTCTTCGATGCCATCGCGCCCATCGTTCACCGCGAAAGCATCGACATGTCGAAAGCCTGGTTCCAGTCGCGCTACGACAAGGCCGGGCCCGGCGGCACCGGTGCGGACTACATCAACTGCGCGTTGGATGAAGATCAATACAACGCCTTCATCGATGCCCTGCTTGAGGGCGAGAAGACCGAGTTCAAAGAATGGGAAAAGGGCACGCCATACTTCGAAGGCTGCCTGCCGATCGAGGTGATGGCGGAACGCGGACGGGAAACCTTGCGCTTTGGGCCGATGAAGCCGGTTGGCCTGACAAACCCCAATTCCGACGATAAGCCCTATGCGGTGATCCAACTGCGCCAGGACAATGCCCTGGGCACACTGTTCAACATTGTCGGATTTCAAACCAAGCTGAAATATGGTGAGCAGTCGCGTATCTTCAAAACCATACCAGGTTTGGAGGGGGCAGAGTTTGCCAGGCTTGGGGGCATTCACCGCAATACGTTTTTGAATTCGCCAAGGCTGATTACCGAGCGCCTGCAATTGAAGGAGCGTCCCGCGCTGCGGTTTGCCGGCCAGATCACCGGGGTTGAAGGTTATGTGGAAAGCGCTGCGACCGGGTTATTGGCCGGCCGGTTTGCCGCGGCAGAGCACTTGGGCCAGCCTCAGGAATTGCCGCCGCAAACAAGCGCTCATGGCGCCTTGATCGGCCACATCACGGGCGGGCATATTAGCGAGCAGACAAGCAGCAAATCGAGATCGTTCCAGCCAATGAATGTGAACTTCGGGCTGTTTCCGGAAATCCCTGCACCCAAGACCCAAGACGGAAAGCGCCTGCGCGGCAAGCAACGCGGTGTGGCGCGCAAACAGCTTCAGGCGGCCCGGGCCTTGCAGGACTTCGCCGCTTGGCTCGGCACAACCAGCGAGGACAAGGCGGCTTGATCATCGGGGCGACACCCGATTGAACAAGTCCATGAAAAACAATAGATTAGAGCTGTTTCAACATAAATTGAATCAAGGATACAGAACGTGGGCGACACTCCATTGAAAGACCAAGTAGCAATTGTGACAGGCGGGGCTCAGGGCATCGGATATGCAGTTGCAGAACGGCTGATCAGCCAAGGCGCATCGGTGGCCCTCTGGGATCTCGACAAGGACCTTGCCGACCAATCGGCCTCCGCATTGGGGGCTGTTGCCGTTGAAACAGACATCACCCAGCTGTCTTCCGTAGAGGCTGCCCTGGCTGAGACCCAGCGGGCCGTTGGTCCTGTGACCACTGCCGTGAACAGCGCTGGGATTGCCGGCCCAAACATGCCCGTGAGCGAGTATCCTGAAGCTGACTGGAAGCGCGTTCTCGATATCAATCTGAACGGAACATTCTTCGTCAATCGCACAGTGGTGCCCGGCATGCAGGAGCGCGGCTATGGCCGCATCGCCAACATCGCCTCGATAGCGGGCAAGGAAGGCAACCCCAACGCCTCTGCCTACAGCGCCTCGAAAGCTGGCGTCATTGCTCTCACCAAGTCGTTGGGCAAAGAATTGGCAGATTTCGATATTGCCGTGAACTGCATCACCCCGGCAGCAGCCCGGACCCGCATATTCGATCAGATGACAGAAGAGCACATCAACTACATGCTCTCGAAGATCCCGCGTGCCCGTTTTGTGAAGGTTGAGGAAGTGGCAGACATGATTGCGTGGATGGTGTCTCCAGCCAATAGCTACACCACGGGCGCAGTGTTCGATCTCTCCGGCGGTCGGGCCACCTACTAAAACCGGCCAAGCGCTTAGGACAGCAGATCCAGATCCGTTGTCGACAATTTAGGGCCGCGCGGCTTCTCGGCCTCTGCCTTTTTGGCCTTTGCAGGCGCAGGAGGCACAGGCTTCATCATCTTCTGCTTTTGCATGGCCGCCTTCTGCTGCGGTGTTAAACCCGCCTCGGCGCGCTTGGTGGGCGCCGGTGCACCGGCGCCTTGCCCGGCAAGCAGACGCGTCAAGATTGCGTCCTCGGTTTCTTCGCCTTCCTTGCGGGCAGCCCAAAGTGCGGCAAATGTCGCGGTCGATATATCAATCGTCTTCATGACACAAAACCCCATATTCCTCACAATCTCAATTCACTAGACAACTCATCACCTTGTCAAGCAACGATTGACGAGCGCAAATGCCTTACGACAAGATTGTGGTCGTCATGCGCTCAGCGAAGGGCTGCCCTTCCCAGATAACCCACCTCACGATCTCTATTGTGTTGTAAAGTTTGCTGCATCCTGGCCCCACGACGCGTCTAGATGAAACGACTAGCTCCCCTCATTCCCCTTTTAACGGCTGCAGGCATTCTGCTTGCAGGCAATGGGGTGCTGGGCACCATGATCACCCTCAGGGCCGATCAGGAAGGCTTTTCACGCATTATCATCGGCTTCATGGGCACTGCCTATTTTGCCGGCTTCATTCTCGCGTGCTTCACGGCAGCCCATTTTATCCGCGCCGTGGGTCACATCCGCGTTTTCGCCGCCCTTGCCGCAATAACGTCGGCCGCCACATTGGCGATGTTATTGGCGCTCAATCCGACATCGTGGATCATCATCCGCTTTGTGATGGGCTTTTGCTTCTCCGGCCTGTTCCTGGTGGTGGACAGCTGGCTCAATGAAAGCGCCCACAATGACGACCGCGCCAGGCTGATGTCGATCTACCGGATCGTCGATCTGAGCGCTGTCACGGGCATGCAGTTTTTGATCCCCCTGGTGGGGACCGACGGGTTTGCCCTGTTCATCGTCACAGGCATGCTGTTGTGCCTTTCTCTGGTGCCCATCTCCTTGTCAGACCGCTCACGCCCAAAGCCGCCTGAAGACATCAAGTTGGATCTCAGGGCCATCTGGGCCATCTCACAAATGGCCTGCGTTGGCTCGTTTGCCATCGGGCTAACCAGCTCAGCCTTCCGCATGGTGGCGCCGCTCTACGCCACTGACATTGGGCTGGATGTGGCCGGCGTCGCGATATTCATGAGTTTGGGGATCATCGGCGGCGCCATCTTTCAATATCCGCTTGGCGCCATGTCGGACCGCATGGGCCGCCGCTGGGTCCTCATGCTGGCCACAGCGCTGGCCGCAGCCTCAGGGTTTTTCCTGAGCAGCCTGTCCGGAAACACGCCGTCGCTTGTCTATCTGGGCATTTTCCTGTTTGGCGGCTTCAGCCTGCCGCTTTACTCGCTCTCGGCCGCCCATGCCAACGACCAAGCCAAGCCCGGTCAGTTTGTAATCATCTCAGCGGGGCTAACATTCTTCTTCTCACTAGGCGGACTGGCCGGTCCGCTGATTGCGTCGTGGATGATACAGACGTTCGGAGCAGCGGCCTTCTTCAGCTACACCAGCACGATCCACGGATCCTTGGTGGCCTTCGTGGTGTGGCGTAAAATCGCCAATCCGGACGTTGTGGTCACCAGGCCATTCGTTGCCCTATTAAAAACCTCGCCAATCGTTTACAGAATGGCCCGGCGGGCGAAAGCCGCGCAACGAAAACGAAAATCTGCCGACCAGCAGCAGAAAGCCTAATAAACCCTGGTAAAACTGCCTGCCTGCTGAGCGACTCGCCCCTGCAACCGCTATAGACATTTGATGCATATCATAACAACCACAAAAGAACTCCAATCCGTCTGCGACCGCCTCGCAACGGACACCTTCGTCACCGTCGATACAGAGTTCATGCGCGAGACCACCTATTGGCCGCTGCTCTGCCTGATCCAAATCGCCGGCAAGACCGAGGAAGTGATCGTGGACCCTCTCAGCGAAGACCTGTCGCTGGAACCGTTCATGCAACTGATGACGAACACTTCAGTGATGAAGGTGTTCCATGCCGCCCGTCAGGATGTGGAGATCATCCATCATCTGGGGGGCGTGGTGCCTGAACCCATGTTCGACACGCAGGTGGCGGCAATGGTGTGCGGGTTCGGCGATTCCATCGGGTATGAGAACATCGTCCGGCAACTGGCCGGCCAGTCCATAGACAAGTCATCAAGGTTCACAGACTGGAGCCGTCGGCCCCTGTCTGAAAAACAGCTGGCCTACGCCCTGTCGGACGTTACCCATTTGCGCCCGGTCTACCAGAAGCTGAGAGAGTCCCTCAACAGCTCAGACCGCGAAAATTGGCTCACTGAGGAGATGGCCATATTGACATCACCCAGCACCTACGCGGCCGAACCGACGGAGGCTTGGAAGCGGCTGAAGTTCAAAGCGCGCAACAAACGGGCCATGGCCGTGTTCATGTCGGTTGCGGCTTGGCGCGAGCGCGAGGCACAGGCCCGCGATGTGCCGCGCAACCGGGTGCTGAAGGAAGATGCTTTGGGCGAGCTGGCGGTACAAGCACCAGACTCGCCAGAAGGGTTAGCACGGCTGCGTGCGCTGCCCCGCGGGTTTGCCCAGTCTAAGCAAGCCAAGAATTTGCTGCAAGCCATTTCCGATGGGCGCAACATGGACCCCAACACTGTTCCGTCGGTGAAGCACAACAATAAGCAGAAGGTGCCAGCGCCTGCGTCGGTGGTGGACCTTCTCAAGGTGACCTTGAAATATGTTTGCGAAAGCCACGGCGTCGCTTCAAAGCTCATTGCAAATGTCGCCGACCTTGAGGCCATCGCGCTGGACGACCAGGCCAACGTCAACGCCCTAAAAGGCTGGAGGCGGAAGCTCTACGGCGAAATCGCTCTGGACGTTAAGCACGGCAAACTTGCGGTAGCACTGGAGGATGGCGAAATCACCATTGAGCCACGCCGCGCCACCAGGGCACGCGCGGCCGAATAGGCCTATTGACGATCAGCCGCCGATCTCAATCTCCGGACGATGCCCGGTAAGACCGGCCAGTTCTGCCAACCTTTTTTGAACCCGTTCTCCAACCAGGCTCTGATGGCGCTTGGGAAGCATCAGAATAAGCCGCTTTTTTTCAGCATAGTGCAGCCCAATTTTCGGCAGCAGGCGCGGCATTGCTCCGGAAAGAATGTAGGCCAACCTTTGAGCCGCCGCCAGCAAGCGGGCGCGGTCCTGGGCACCTTCTGCCAACAGCGCAACCAGATCGCTGGGCGCCTCATCTCCCTGCACACCTACATAGCGAAAGAACACAACGAGGGCGAGGAACACGCGGCTGGCATGATTAACCCCTGAGAAGCTTGCCTGAGAGACGATGGTCAACGAATGTTCACCGCGGTAATTTGGATGGGTCCGCCAGCCAATATCGGCGAGCAAACAGGCGGCATGGCGCAGACGGCGTTGCTCTGGCTGTTCGCTTTGACCGTTCTCGCCAAACAATTGGTCAGTCCAGGCGCACAACTCTTTTTCATGCTCAGCAGACCGTGCCATTGCCCGGGCAAAGTCCCAGCAAGCCGTCAACAGCGGATCATCCTTGCGTTTCTTCTTCTTCAGCCTGGATAAGAGCAACCCCTCACGTAAGCCAAGCGCTGAGATCACCACACGCTCGGGCTTGCTGGTCTCAAGCAGACGGTCCAGAACCATGGAACCGTATGGCAAAGTCTCAGCCCGGCTCTTTGGCACCATATCCATGCCGCGAAGCGCTTCTGGACTTAACCCAGCCACCAAACCGGCAATTGACTGTGCTGGCCTCAATCCCATTTCATAGTGGTCGAGCACGTTAAGGGGATAGTGGCTATGCGCCATGTGAATGCGGGCAAGATTTCTCCAGGTGCCGCCAACAGCATAGAAGTTTTTGCCCTTCAGACCCTTCAAAAGATCCAGCTCATTGAAGGCAGTTTCGGCAAGCTCTTTGGCCTTGTTCATATCGGCGCTTGAAAGATCGATCAGCCGCAAAGCCCCCAGCGGCAGGGTTACCCCATCGCCGATCTCACCATCACTAATCGCAACGAGTTCCAGACTGCCACCCCCCAAATCACCTACAACACCATCGGCATCGGGAATACCGGTCAGCACGCCCAGCGCCGCGTACTGAGCCTCCTTGCGGCCAGACAGCACGCTGATTTTTGTGCCCAA
The DNA here is from genome assembly GCA_024227565.1 of Alphaproteobacteria bacterium. Lineage (GTDB taxonomy): Bacteria > Pseudomonadota > Alphaproteobacteria > Rhizobiales > CAJQND01 > JAAEUE01. The sequence continues at coordinate 66,166 of JAAEUE010000336.1, read as the reverse complement.
CGCATCCGTTGCCCGGGCAACAAAGGCCGCACCGTTCTTTGCTTCGCGGGTGGCGGCCGTCGCAACTGCGTGAATGTCTTTGACGCCAATTTGCCGGCACAGCGCACGAAAACGGTTTAGGGCGCGAAGAGCCCGGTCCACAGCCTCGTCAGCCAGCCTTCCGGTAACCGCTACGCCGCGGCCAAGGCCACACAATATTTTTTCGTTGAAAATCGGCGCCGGCGCCCGCCGCAGTCCGTCATAGATCATCATGCGGACTGAGTTCGAACCAATGTCGACGATAGCGACGGGCCGGAGCCTCGGAGCCCGAAGGCCTTTCAGAGGAGTGGTCGTCACGATTTCAGCTTTGCACTCTTGGCCATGCCTTTGGACCTTCTGCGGGATGCGGCAGGACTGGGAGACAGCTTGTCCCGCAAAGCCTTCCCTCGGCCAGACAATGATGGGTTTGTCATGAAAAACTCGTGAGCGCTGAACGGTTTTTCCCCCTTCATTGGGACGATTCGTTCCGCAGAGCCATCTTCCAATATGTCCCAACTTTGCAGATTGTCGCGGAAGTTCGTCTCCATGATCTGAAACAGTATCTGTTCGTGTACGGTTGGGTTTTTGATGGGCACCATGGCTTCAACCCGCCTGTAGAGGTTGCGCGGCATGAGGTCGGCAGAAGCGATGTACACTCTTGCCTTTTTGTGCGGCAGCCCGTGGCCAGAGCCGAAGCACAAGATGCGCGAGTGCTCCAAAAACCGGCCCACCATGGAGCGGACACGAATACGATCCGAAAGCCCCGGCACCTCCGGACGCAAGCAACAGATCCCCCTGACCGCGAGATCGATCTCGACGCCCGCCTGGCTGGCCCGGTAGAAGGCATCGATGATCTTGGGGTCAACCAGCGAGTTCAGCTTGCACCAGATTTGGGCCGGCCGGCCAGCGCCAACATGAGCGATTTCCTCGTCAATGTGCTGGAGGATCCGCTCCTGCAAATTCATTGGCGAGGCGGACAACTCCTCCAGAGCCGTTGGCTCAGCATAGCCCGAGATGTAGTTGAACACACGAACGGCGTCTCTGCACAGGGCTGGATCGGCTGTGAAGAACGATAGGTCGGTGTAAATTTTAGCGGTGATCGGGTGATAGTTTCCGGTTCCAAAGTGCACATATGAGCGCAGCCGGTTGCCCTCTTTGCGCACCACGAGCGAGAGCTTGGCGTGGGTTTTCAGCTCGATAAACCCGAACACCACCTGCACCCCTGCCCGCTCCAGGTCGCGCGCCCATTGGATGTTGGCTTCTTCATCAAATCTAGCTTTCAGCTCCACAAGCGCTGTGACGGATTTGCCAGATTCTGCTGCCCGGGCAAGGGCCTCCACGATGGGGCTGTCTTTGGAGGTGCGATAGAGGGTCTGCTTGATGGCCACGACATCGGGGTCATTGGCAGCCTGTTTGACGAACTGCACCACCACATCGAATGATTCATAAGGGTGATGAACCACAATGTCCTTTTGTTGGATCGCCGCAAAGCAGTCGCCGCCATGATCACGGATGCGCTCAGGAAAACGCGCATTGAACGGCTTGAACTTAAGGTCGGGCCGTTCGTCCAGGTAAAGTTCGTCGGTGTCGGCATACCCCACCAGGCCATCACACACCACGATGCCTTCATCCTCGACTTCCAGGTCTTTCGCCACAAGCGCGCGCATGGGTTCTGGCATTGAAGCGTCAACCTCAAGACGGATCACATGGCCGCGGCGCCGGCGCTTCAGGGCGCTTTCAAACAGCAGCACGAGATCTTCAGCTTCTTCTTCCACCTCAATGTCTGAATCGCGAATAACCCGGAAAACCCCTTCGCCCAGCACTTCATAGCCTGGGAAAAGTTGGGGGATGTGCAGCATCAAAAACTGTTCCAACACGATGAAACGAGCATGCTTATCTGCGGTTTCGTCACGATTTGGAAGCCGGACAAAGCGCTCTAACCTCTGGGGGATCGGCACCAACGCATCCATGAGCCGGCCATCGGAGACGCGTTTGAGCTGGAGGACAATTGTGAAGCCTTTGTTCGGGATGAACGGAAACGGATGCGCCGGATCGATCGCCAAAGGTGTCAGCACCGGGAACATTTGTTCTAAAAATGCCGTGTTCAAATGCTCCAGATCGGATTTATCAAGATCATTGAGTTCAACCATCTCCACGCCGGCCTGGCAGAGCTCGACAACAAGCTCGCTCCACTGCCGGTCTTGTACCTGCATGAGCGTGCCGGCCAAAGCGCGAACTTGCTTTAGCTGTTCTGCAGGTGTGAGACCGTCATCGCTCTCCTGTTCAACACCGGCTCTAAGCTGCCCCACCAGGCCCGCAACGCGCACCATGAAAAACTCATCCAGATTGTTCCCTGAAATCGACAGGAACTTCAGCCGCTCCAGCAATGGATGGTTGGGGTTGCGGGCTTCTTCCAAGACCCGCGTATTGAATTGAAGCCAAGAGATCTCTCGATTGATGAACCGCGCCGGGTCTTTGAACCACGACTTGGAGGTTTTCACCAAAGCACTATCGTCAGCCTGTGCGCGGGCTTTCCTGCCCAGGCTTTCGAGATCTGCTTTATCGAGCCCTTTTGCAGCCATGCTCGCTATTGATCCTGTTGACGCCGTCTTGTTGGCTCTGCATTAAACGACGGTTTGATGAAGCTTTCGTGCATCTACCGTCACTCCGCCATTTGATCAGCCAGCACTCTGGCCACAAATGGGCGCGTTACGGAGCTTTTTGTTTCTAGCGAAACCCGGTCCAATTCCCCTACCAAACGAATGGCAGCATCGCAGGAACGCTCCATGTTCCGCACCAGATAGGCCACCACCGCTTCATCCACCTTGATCTGCTTATCGGCAAACAGTTTCACCAACAACCCTCGGAGCAGCATGTCGCACGGTCGGCCGAGCGACACCGTGGGAACCGCTGCCAGCCGTGAGGCAAGATCCGGCAAACGCACATTCCACTGGCTGGAAAAGCTGCGCGATGTCAGCAAAACATGGGCTCTTGTTTCCTTGGCCAGATTCAACAAGTGAAAGAGGGCAATTTCACTCTCATCGGACCCGGCGCCCGGAAGGTCTTCCACCACGCAGGCACCTTCTGCCAGCAACTGCGGCACATCCACATCACACAACGCGTCCGCGGCAACCTGGGTGCCACCGGCGCGCTTTCTGAACACTTGTGCCAAATGGGTCTTGCCGCTCCCCTCCGGCCCCACCAGCATCAGCGAAGGACCATTCCACTGCGGCCAGGCATCGACCTGATCGACAGCCATTTCGTTTGAGGACGCCACCATGAAGTCCTCGCGGCTCATGGCCGGGCGAAAAGCAAGATCCAGCGCGAGTTGCCCCGGACCGTTTGCGTGGGGTGGACTAGGCTTCATCGGTCTCATCATTCTTCTCAGAACGGGCGGCGGCCAGACGCTTGGCGCGCGAGGTCGCAATTGGCGCGAACACGTACTTCTTGTCGCCAGAGCCTTGGTACACTGAGCTTTCCATGTACTTTTCCAGCGCGAACCGGATGAGCACGCCGATTGCCGCCGCAACGGGCACCGCCAACAGCATGCCCACAAATCCGAACAAGTAGCCGGCGGCAAACAGCGCAAACATCAGCCAAACAGGGTGCAGCCCCACGTTATCGCCAACCAATTTGGGGGTCAGAAAGTTACCCTCCAGAAACTGCCCAGCAGCAAAGATCCCGGCGACCACCGCGACCATCGTCCAGTCTGGCCAAAATTGCACCAGCGCCATGCCCACCGATGCCAGCCCGCCGAGAATGGCCCCCACATACGGAATGAAGCTGAAAAGCCCGGCGCCAAGGCCAATCAGGAGACCAAAGTTAAGCCCCACGATCGTGAGGGCAATTGCGTACACAATTCCCAAAGTGATGCAGACGGTGCCCTGCCCGCGAATGAACCCGGCGATTGCATGGTCCGCATCGTCCGCCAGTTGCCGCACCGTCCCCACATGCTCACGCGGAACCCAGCTATCGACCTTCGCGATCATGCGGTCCCAATCGTTCAGCATGTAAAAGGCCACGATCGGCGTGACGACGAGCAGTGCCAGGAGATTTACCAACGCAAGACCGCCGGACAAAACGGACTGGAAAACCGTGCCCAGCCATCCGGCAGCCTTGGTGGCAAGGTCGGACACGGGCCCTTGCATGTCGATGCCGCGGCTTTCGATCTCTTTCAACAGCCATTCGGGCGCAGCGTTGTTGATCAACTTGACGATGTTTTGAACATACGCCGGCAGCTCGCGGGCAAATGCCCCGATCTGATCGACCAAAACGGGCAGCAGGAAAATGAGGATCAGGACGAAGATCAAGACAAACAAGCCAACGATCATGACCGTTGCGGCCAAGCGGGGGATGTTGTGATCTTCCAGCCAGTCAGCAACCGGATCCAAGAAGTACGCCAGCACCATCCCAGCCACAAACGGAAGGAGAATGCCGCCAAGGCCCCAAAGAACCAGGACCAGACCGACCAGCACCACCAGCCAAAATATGACCTGGTGGCGCAATGTCATTGAAGTTGCTGTTGTTTTTGCTTTTGCCATCCGGTGGACGCGTTCAGGTTATGAGTGACCGTTGCCATTTGCCATGTGCTTCAGCCATTGTAGCATGTATGCAGCCCCGGATGCGACCGTTAGGGCGCCAACCAGGAAACTGAGGGTGAGGATATAGCCGTCCACGCCGAGTTTCAGTCCCAGTCCGGCCAAAATGAAACCTGCGAACGTTATTTGAACCGTGGTGTTCAGCTTGCTGATCCACAGAGGTTGCATTTCGACAGGCCTGTCGATCACCCATGACAACAGGACCGCCCCAACAATCATAACATCGCGGCTGACGACTATGATCACAAGCAGCGGAGGCATGAGTTCCAAAAAACCCATGGCCAAATATATGCTGACCAGCAACAACTTGTCGGCCAGCGGATCGAGATAGGTGCCCAGTTCGGTCACCTGATTGAACCGTTTGGCTATAAATCCGTCGATGCCATCAGAAACACCCGCCACCACGAACACCAGGAAAGCCGGCAGGTATTGTCCTGTCACGATGAGCCACATGGTGAGCGGCACCAGCAAAATCCGAAATATCGTGATCAGGTTGGGGATGGACATAGGCGCTAACCGGTCACCTGTGTTGACGGCCTGTTGGTCATAAAGGTCTGAGCACCCAAGTGCCCCCCACGACCGACAGGTCAAAACCAGACTGATAGAACGCGCTGCGCAGCTCGTTCACGGTGCCGCCAAACGCAATGCTCACAACTGCGCCGCGCCCTGACAGCGAGTTGATGTCGATACGCCCAACTCCCCTGGTTGTCTGGATCCGCGATCTTAAAACGCTCCACTCCGCCGCGCTTGAATAGGGAACGGCGATGGTCATGCTATTGGAAGGTGCCACCTCTTTTGTGCTCGTCGTGGTGGTCAGGTTCTCGCTTTTCCACTTTTCCTGCATCACCAGCTGAAAACGGTTTGCGGCCAACGCGGCCGCTGACGCCAGATCTTCTGCCTCATAGGTCTTGTCAAAGCCGATCCGGCCGACTGGAGAGGTTCCTTGCATCACCGCGCGGACCTGCGTCTCGCCCTTGGGCTCTGCGCCGGCCACAAGCACCGAGGATGCGCCATAACGGATGCGCAGTGCTTCCAGTTTGACGGAGTTATAGGCAATGGCCTCGCGCGCGGTGAGAGCGTTTGTGTCGGTCAAGTCGCCCAGGGGCAAAAGGATGGGGATCAGGGCATTGTTCAGATCAAGCTCAGACCAGGCCTTGTGCCAAGGGTTTTCACCCGTCCAGATGTCAGCCCCTTGCGGCGTCACCCAAACCGGAACCACCAATATGGGCTCAGATTGCTTTTCCGCATAACGAACCCCATAGCGCCCGAACAGTGATCTGGTCTTGTTTGCTAAAAACCGGATGGAGAGCTTGGCGATATAGCGTTTTGGTGCCGTGCGCTCTTCTTCAATGCTCAAGCCTGCCAGCAGACGGCCAACCTGATCGGCGCTCAGGGCTTTCAGCGGCGCGGCTGATTTTGCCGGCACCAGCCGGTCAACCAACCGATAAAACGCTTTGACCTGTGCCTCACCAATGGCCAGCAACTTGGCCTTGGCCGCACTTTCCGAGGTCACATCCACCGAAACGCCCGACACTGTCCAGATATCAGCCTGGGCAGGGCGGGCGAGGAGAAACAGAACCGCAAAAGCACACAGGGTGCAAAGCGACAGCCTCTTGTGAACCCTGGAGAGCCCTTCTGGCCGGCATATACTCATCGTGAGCCGCATCATGTTCAAGAATAAGTCCCTTTCTGAAAACGCCGGCGCAAAATTTGCCTGGCCTACGGCAGCGCGGCATAAGTTGTTTTTTTGCTTGCTCTTTCGAGTTGGTGCAACGAAAAACAAGCCCAACTACACGATTCCGGACAAGATTCTATGGCAAAGGACGATATGATCGAACCTGGCGCCCGCGCAGCATCAAATTCGAACGGATTGACGTACAAAGACGCCGGCGTAGACATTGACGCTGGGAACGCTCTTGTCAATGCAATCAAGCCCCTGACCAAATCCACCCGGCGCGCCGGAGCGGACGGGGAGCTCGGCGGGTTTGGCGGACTGTTTGATTTGAAGGCTGCAGGGTTCAAAGATCCCGTTCTCGTGGCTGCAAATGATGGTGTCGGCACAAAGCTTAAGCTCGCGATTGAAAGCGGACTGCATGAGGGCGTCGGTATAGATCTAGTTGCTATGTGTGTGAACGATCTGATTGTTCAAGGTGCAGAGCCCCTGTTCTTCCTGGACTATTTTGCCACGGGGCGTCTTTCGGTCGAGATCGCCAGCGAGGTTGTGGCCGGCATAGCTGAAGGGTGCATCCAGGCTGGGTGCGCGCTGATTGGCGGTGAAACTGCTGAAATGCCAGGCATGTACAATGACGGCGATTATGATCTCGCCGGGTTCTCGGTTGGAGCTGCCGAACGCGGCACGCTTCTGCCAAGAGGCGACATCGCTCCAGGCGACGTGCTTTTGGGTCTTGCATCGTCTGGCCCCCATTCGAACGGGTACTCCCTCATCCGGCGCATTGTCGAGCAAGAGCGCCTGGAGCTGTCAGCGCCATCGCCCTTTGATGGGGACAAATCTCTGATCCAGGCCCTTTTGGAGCCCACCAAGATTTACGTGAAGCCACTCCTCAAGGCGATACGCGAGACAGGTGCGGTGAAGGCCATGTCTCACATTACCGGCGGCGGCTTCTCTGAGAATATTCCCCGGGTGCTGCCTTCAGGCTTGCGCGTGAACGTTGACCTTGACCGTCTTGCACCTCCGGCCGTGTTTGGGTGGTTGGCCAAGGCCGGCGGCATCGCAGACCGCGAAATGCTGCGCACCTTCAACTGCGGAACCGGCATGGTGGTTGTGGTTTCCGCTGACGAACAGGACGCCGTCACAGCCTGCCTTGAAGCTGCAGGGGAAACCGTTACGGCCATTGGGCACGTCGACACCTCCACTGAGGCAGAACCGGTTGCTTACGCCGGATCCCTGGTCTGGCAGCGATGAACCGCAAACGAACCGCAATATTGATCTCAGGGCGCGGCTCAAACATGGACGCGCTGATCGCGGCCGCGCAATCGCCGGCCTATCCAGCCGAGATTGTCCTGGTATTGTCGAACGCACCTGGCGCCGAGGGGTTGGCGAAAGCGGCCAAGGCGGGCATTGCAACAGCCGCAATTGATCATAAGGGTTTTGAGGGCCGCGCAGAATTTGAAGCAGCCGTCCAGGCTGAACTGGAAGCCGCAAACGTTGACCTGATATGCCTTGCAGGCTTCATGCGCCTTCTAACCGACGCCTTTGTGGGTGCCTGGCACAACCGGATGATCAACATCCATCCCTCGCTCCTGCCCGCTTACAAGGGGCTGGACACCCACCGGCGCGTGATCCGCGACGGTGGCCGGATCACCGGATGCACTGTTCACTTTGTTCGGCCCCAAATGGACCAAGGCCCGATCATCGCGCAAGCCGCCGTTCCGGTGCACGCCGACGACATGGACGATAGCCTGGCTGAACGCGTATTGACCGCAGAGCACGCCATATACCCGATGGCCCTGAAGTTGGTTGCCAACGAGACGGTGCGTGTGGCCGGAGAGAAGGTTCGCTTTGAAGGGGAAGAGAGTGATCAGGCGGCCTTGCTTTCACCGGCGCCTGTTCAGTAGCTAGCTCGTTGCCATAATTTTAAGCACAGGGATCATGCTGTCTGCCACCTTGGGCAGATCGATCACGATAACCTTCAACAGCACACCAACAGCTGCGGCCAATCCGGCAACAATCAGCATCAACATGGTGCGGCGTGTTTTTATGTTCTCAGACATTTTGTCCTCAATCCCATATGCAATGTGGGACTACTCTTGTCATAGTTCAACTGAGCGGAGGCTGAATCGCGTATTCATGTGGCGTTCATCTCCACACCACAATTGCGCCTAAATCCCGATTCGGGCAGGTTTATGGCCACTATTTGCCCTAACTATGCTCATTTCGGCACAATTCAGCGAATATAGGTCCAAGCCTCACAGCGGCTCACCTCGGCGTGACGATGCGCGACCTTGGTCGATTGCCGAGGAGCGGCATCTGATTTTAGGTGCACCGTGAAGTGTTCGCCCGTGGCCGAGAGACGATAGATGACAGGCCGGCCGCGATCGATGTTCTTGCCCGTGGGATTGTAGAGGGTCATTTCACCGCCCTCAGCATTCGCACCGGCCGGAGAATAGGCGCAAGGCAGCTGAACCAGCGTCATAAACCCGATAGAGGCCTGCAAATCTGACGGTGGTGTGGACTGTTCAATCTGTGCTGCAGCCTGCACGAAGGCAGGGCTGAGACACAACAACGCCGCGGTCGCTGCAGCAGCGAAAGCTGGACGTTTGAGCGATGTGAAGAGCGACGGCATGGGTCTGGCTTTCTAAAAATCCATTTCAACTGAGGCTAATATAGTGTGCCCCGCCTGAGGTTCACCTGAAGCGGTCATTCACATTCTGTTCACGATTTCTCGCTTCGCACCCCGAGTGGGCTTTTTGCGCCTCTTCATGGGCCTTCCAGCGTTTCATCAGCACATGCCTGCGCTCGTTGTAGCGCGCGTCCAGCACGTTCATGGTTTGGATGCGGTCGGTGCGGAAGTGCCTGAAATCCTGCCTCAACTCGCACCAGGCCACCACCATGCGCACGGTCACCATGTAGCCAATGGCCAGAGGCCAGATCGTGCGCTCACTGGAGCTTCCGCTCTCATCCACATAGTCGATCGTGACCTTCACCCCGCGGCGGATCGCTTCCCGTAATGGAGCAACATCAACATTGTCTTCAGTCTGTATTGCTGTGTCTGTAGCGAAGAGCGGAGCCTCCAGAAGAATTGGACGGAGGTCTTCGGGAACCACGGTTCCAATCTTCGCAATGGCGTCGCGGGCCGCACGGACAAGCTGCTTGTCACCTCGGGCCTCGACCATGCGGGCCCCCAGCATGAGCGCCTCCAGTTCATTCGCCGAAAACATGAGTGGCGGCAGGTCAAAACCCTGGCCCAACACGTATCCAACGCCAGCTTCACCCGCCACGGGCACATTGTTGGCCTGCAAAGAGACCATATCCCGGTATATGGTGCGCGGCGTGACCTCCAGCTCCTCTGCAATAGAGCTCGCGGTCACCGGCCGGCTCTCGCGGCGGAGGATCTGGATGATCTGCATTAATCGGTCTGCACGTCTCATGAGTTGCACCTTGCCACATGTCTACTGACAGCCTGATGTCAGTAGCTTGTCAGTATAATGGGCGAAAGTTCAAAAAGGAGATAGTCCAATGATCACCGTCTACACGTTTGGCCCTGCATTCGCGCAAGCTGACCCCAGCCCTTTTGTGGTGAAAACACTAACGCTGATGAAAATGTCGGGCCTGGAGCACAAAGTTGAACCAGCCGATGTGCGCAAGGCGCCGAAGAGCAAACTGCCCTACATCAATGATGACGGCCAGGTCATCGCAGATTCCTCCTTCATCAAAATGCACCTGGAACAAGCCCACGGCGTGGACTTTACCGGGGGCTATGACGAAAGGGACCTGGCGATCGGCTGGTCGGTGGAGAAGATGCTGGAGGACCATCTCTATTGGATTGTGGTTGATGCGCGCTGGATGGACGATGACAACTTCAACAAGGGCCCCCGGATGTTCTTTGACACGTTGCCGGCCCCTGCCCGGCCGTTGATTGTTTGGATGGTGCGCAAGGAGATCCGCCGCAATCTGTGGGGCCATGGTCTTGGCCGCCACACCGCAAACGAGTTGCTGCAACTGGCAGAGAAGGACTTTGCGGCGTTGGCTGCGGTTCTGGGAGATAAGCCCTACCTACTGGGAGATAGGCCCTGCGGCTTTGATGCCAGCTGTTATGGCTTTGTTTCAGGCGCTACGGTCCCACTCTTTGATCACCCGACAAGCGCAGCAGCCAAAAAGCATCCCAATCTGGTGGCCTATTGTGAACGCATGCGCGAGGAGTACTTCCCGGAACTTTCTCAAGCTTCAGCTGCCTAAAGCAAGGTGAGCTTAGATTGAACCAATCAGTGTAAATTGTTCCTCAATGCCGTCCTCGGGCTTGACCCGAGGGCGACATCCGAAATGGCCTTTCAAATGATCGGATTTAACCTCATGTCGCTCTAAAACAACAAACGGCCCGGCGGAATGTCCACCGGGCCGCTTGCAGCTCTTGGCCTGGAGCGTCAGCCCCAGAGAACGATCAGGCAAACCACCAGCGCTCTGCTGCCTTGTTGCCGTCCATATCCCAGTTCGCTGCCCGTTGGCCTTCGGCCACTTTGGTGGACATGGCGAACACGTAGGAGGCGTACATCGGGATGACCACGCCGCCATCGTCGCGGACGATCTGCTGCATCTCGAAGTACTTGCCTTCGCGCTTTGCCGGATCCAGCTCTGCCCGGGCTTCCTTCAACAGCATGTTGAAACGCTCATGCTCCCAGAAGGTGTCGTTCCAGTTTGCGCCCTTGGCGTAGGCAATCGAGAACATCCAGTCCTGTGTCGGACGGCCGCCCCAGTAGCACATGCACCATGGCTTCTTCATCCACACGTTGGACCAGTAACCATCACTGGATTCACGGACCACGTTGATGTTGATGCCGGCTTTTGCGGCATGCTCTTTGTAGAGCACCGCTGCGTCCACAGCACCGCCAAAGGCTGCGTCTGATGCGCTCAGATCGAGTTTGAGCGAATCCACGCCAGCCTTCTTCATGTGGAATTTAGCCTTGTCCGGGTCATAGGCGCGGATAGGCAGGTCCTTGTTGAAGAACTGCTGTGACGGGCTGATCGGATGGTCGTTTGCCACCTGGCCGTAACCACGCAGAATGGTTTTGACCATTGCTTCACGGTCGACCGCATACTTCAACGCAAGGCGCACGTCATTATTGTCGTACGGTGCACCCGTTGTGATCATCGGAATGGAATAGTGCTGCGTGCCGGTTTCCTGCTCAATGCGAACTGCCTTATTGCGCTTCAACAGGTGAACGGTTTTCAGATCGCAGCGGTCCATGGCGTGAATTTCGCCGGATGTCAGCGCATTTGTGCGGGCCACAACGTCCTTGATCGCGAGAACTTCCACGCTATCAAAGTTGCCTGCGCCTTCCTTCCAATAGTTTGGATTGCGCTTCATGACCGTCTTCACACCGGGCTCGTAGTTCTCCAGGATGTAGGCACCAGTGCCTTCACCCTTTTCCCAGCTCACCTTGCCATCTTTCGACGGCAGCATGGTGATGTGATAGTCCGATGCCGCGTAAGGGAAATCGGCACTGCCTTCCTTCAACGTGAAGACAACGGTGTCCTTGCCATCAGCCTTGATGTTGTCAACGCTGGCCAAAACACCTTTGGCGGCTGATTTCGTGTCCTCACCGCGGTGGTGATTGAACGATGCCACAACGTCGTCTGCGTCAAGGGTTTTACCCGTGTTGAACTCGATGCCCTTGCGCAACTTGAAGGTCCAGGTTTTGGCATCGGCCGAAGCTTCAAAGCTCTCCGCAGCATCGCCTTGAATGTTGCCATCCTTCCCGATCTCCGTCAGGTGTCCGCGAATGCCGTACTGTGTAAGCTGCATGTAGGTATCGCTGGTCGTGCCTGGATCCAGAGAATCCGTGGTCGAGCCCGCACCGATACCAAATTTCATAGTGCCCCCCTTCTTGGGGGTCATGGCTTGGACATCCGAGACAAACGCCGATGCGGTTGCCACGGTCATGCCAAGGGCAAGAGCGCCTTCCATGAACTGGCGGCGGTTAACTTTGCCGCCCTTATATTCAGACTTCAAACTGTCTAGTTTCTGCATTTCATTCCTCCATTTAACCTTCCCCACCGGTTCGGCTTCTAGGCGCCATTTTGAACCGGCCACTCAACACGCAATTGCGCTGCCCCTATGATCCGCATTTCTGCTGACAGAAGCAATCGGCAATTTCACCTTGCCGGAATTGATTGACGGCAAGCTAAGAAAGCTTATCAAAGCCCAGAAGAACAAATATCGAGCCAGAGACCATCGACGGTCCGCGAACGGCACTTTAGAGCTGGTTTGCACCGCACTTTTCCAGGAGAATGCCATGTACACCGTTATTGGAACCCCGAAAACGCGCGGATTTCGCGTCATCTGGATGCTCGAGGAGCTGGGGCAAAACTACGAAGTTGAACCGTGCGGCCCACACGCTGAGGCGATCACTGAAGTCAATCCGTCCGGCAAAGTGCCCGCGCTTAAGGACGGTGAAGACATCGTCATCGATTCGGTGGCGATTTGTCAGTATCTCGCTGACAAACACGGCGCGGCGACAGCCCCTGCCGGCACCATTGAACGGGCCAAACAGGACAGCTTCACACAGTTCGCCCTGGATGAGGTGGATGCGATCTTATGGACCAACGCCCGCCACAGCTTCGTTTTGCCCGAAGAGCACCGGGTTGAAGCGGTCAAGGCCACCTGCAAGTGGGAGTTTGGCCGGTCGATGGGGGTGCTGGCCGAACGGCTGGGCGACAATGACTATGTGATGGGCGCGGAGTTCACGGTGCCCGACCTCATCCTGGGCCACTGCGCCGGCTGGGCGATGAACACACCTGGATGGGATCTGCCAGACGGCAAGCTGGGCGATTACTTCAAACGGGTTCGCTCTCGCCCAGCCTTTGAAAAGGCTTGGGAGGTGCGCGAGCGCACCTAGCTGCGCGCTGCGTGATATACCGCGTCCACGTCGATACCCGGGTGGATGGCAACGCTCCTGAGCCAATCTTCGCCGTCCAGCTTGGTTTGCGACACGAAGTAGCCCTGTGCGGCAAGCTTGGCCCGCAGATCGGGCACGCTGCCACCAACCGGCCGCCAGGCAATGACGCCGGTTTCCGGCGGTGCCCAGAGCTCAAATCTAGAATCGGCCTCCAGGTGCCCTGCAAAACGGCTTGCGAGCGCCATGCAGGCGTCCAGACGCTCGGCGATGCCCTCAAGACCGAAGGCCATCAATGTTGCTGCCAGTGGGATGGCCCTAGCCGCGCTGGAGCCCATTACGCCAATGTTGGGCGCGGCCAAGTAGGCCCCGCCAAACGACAGCGCCTGGTGGGCGGCAGTGCTGTCGGAGAACAAGATCAGGGCAGAGTCCTTCGGTTGCCACAGCCACTTGTGTGCTGACACCGCAACGGACTGGGCAGCATCAAGGCCTGCGAGCTTCGATCGGTGGGTTGGGGACAACCGCAGTGGCCCAGCCCAGGCTGCATCAACGTGAACCCAAGCGGCCTTCGGCATTGGTGTCATGGGGTCCACTGAGCCAGTGCTGGTGGCCCCTGCGGTGAGCACGAGGCAGGCGCCTTCCAAGTTGCCCAGCTGATCAGCCTCGATGTGCCCTGCCCCGTCACAGGGCACTGCCCGGTATGGCAGGCCCAAAACGTGCGCGGCTTTGGCCACGCTGAGGTGTGCCAGCTCTGAGGCCACCACCTCCCGGGCACCGGCAACCTCGCGCGCGGCCCATATGGCCGTCAGGTTGGCCAGGGTGGATCCGGGCACCATGTGGCCCCCGTCCATGCCGAAATGCGGCGCCAGCGCTGCCACCACATCGGCTTCCACCTGCCGGCCAATCTCGCCGGTGTCAGGGTGCAGCAGGTTCTGGTTCATGGCGGCAGTGAACGCCTGGGTGGTCCAGGTAACCCAGGGCGTGGGTGGATCCATGTGGGCAAACCAGCCTGCGGAGTGGAAACTTTGCGCCCTGTTCAGGCTGAGATTTGCCGTCAAACGTGCCGCTTCAGCTTGCCCCAGGCCAGTGTCGGGCAACACATTTAGTTGTGTTGAAGTGTTGTCAAAGTGTTGTTTAGCGCACCATTCGAGCAGGTAATTCAGCGCCTTTTTCAAGTCAGACTCAGTGGGTTGACCGTCATTCATCTCACCATTCTCCAGCATTCAACACTCTTTTGTCTCACCTTCAACACCGGTTCGGGTAGCGCTCAGCACACGTTTCGTACAGCAGTTTTGAGGCGTGCACAGCTTCAATTCGACTCGCTATTGGCGTATATGTTGTTGATCATGGAAGCCAAGGAACGCGATGAACCCGACACTGAGCTTGGCCTCCGTTACGAGCTGGTCAACACGCGCCATGGGCGCTTTCTTGCCAATCCTAACGATACCTACATCGGGCGGGCGATGGTTGACTATGGCGAGTTCTCAGAGCTTGAATCCCAAGTCCTCCTCCAGCTCCTGCCGGCCGGCGGCACCGCCGTGGAGGTGGGCGCAAACATCGGCGCGCATACGGTTGCCCTGGCCCGGAAAGCAGGCCAAAGCGGGCGCGTCTATGCGTTCGAGCCCCAACCGGTGATCTTCCAGAACCTGTGTGCCAATCTCGCGCTGAACGGGCTGACCAACGTCTACCCCCACAACCAGGCCTGCGGCAGCGCGGCCAGCAAGATGCGGTTTCCCGACATCAACTACGCGCTGAAGGGCAACTTTGGCGGCGTTTCCCTTGAGATGCTGCCGGATGTCCAAACCGGCATGATGATCGAGATCGTGCCGCTCGACGATTTGGGCTTGCGGCGCTGCGATCTGTTGAAGATCGATGCTGAAGGCATGGAGCATCCGGTGATTGAAGGGGCGGAGAACCTCATCAAATCCTGCTCCCCAATTCTCTATGTGGAGAATGATCGCCCTGAAAAATCGGTAGAGCTGATCGCGCAAATTCAAAACCTGGGATACCGCGCCTGGTGGCACACACCGCCCTATTTCAACAAGGACAACTGGGCCAACAACGCTCACAATCCATGGCCCGGTGTTGTGAGCGTGAACATGCTGTGCGTGCACAGCTCGCGCAAAACCAACATGACGGGCCTGACCGAGATCACCAGCGCAGATGATCGCCCGGAGAAACGGCGGCAAAAGGGCTAGGCCGCGCGCACCCAGACATGAACGTCATGGAAGGTTCCACCGCCCACCGGCGCAGGAACATCGGCAGACACCAGGGTGTTGATGCCGCGCCCATCCTCAAATGCATGGTTTGGCCAAATGGATTCGGCGATGACCACACCGCGCTGAACACCTTCAAACGCACTCACGTGCAGACGAACCTGGCCGCGCGTGTTGCCGATGACGACCTTCTGGCCATCCTCCAGGCCCAGGTCCGTCAGATCTTCCGGATGCACATAGAGCTCAGGCCTGCCTTCTTTTTCGATGGACGTCGGGGTTTCGTTGAACGATGAGTTGAGGAAGTTTCGCGCCGGGCTTGTGGCCATGCGGAAGGGATGTTCTGCGTCAGCGTTTTCCGTCACATCCCAATGGGTTGGCCATTTCGGCATGGCCTCGCAGTCGCCATAGTTGGTGACCTCGCGCCTGAAATAGGCGCTCTTCCAATCGGGACTGAAGCGGTATTTGCCGTCAGGATGGCCAAAGCCCTTCAGAAAATGCGCTTTTTCAAATTCAGGCTGAGCATCGATCCAGTGCACTTTCTCCAGCTCCTCCACCGTTCCCCAGCCGCTTTCCTGGAGGGTGTGGTCTATGAGCTGACCAGGCGTTTGGCTGAAACCATCATGCTCAGCGCCCAAGCGCTTGGCGAGACCGACCAGAACGTCATGGTTGGAACGGCATTCTCCCGGCGCCTCAATGAGCTTGGGGCCCAGCATGATGTGTTGGTGCCCTCCGCCCTGATAGAGATCATCATGCTCCAGGAACATGGTGGCCGGCAGGACAATATCGGCCCACGCCGCGGTTTCGGTCAGGAATTGCTCATGGACACACGTGAACAGATCTTTCCGCGCAAAGCCCTGTTTCACCAGCTCCTGTTCAGGCGCCACGGAAACCGGATTGGTGTTCTGGGTGAACAGCGCCATCACCGGGCCACCGCCCTTCAGCGCCGCCTTGTCGCCGGTTAGAACCCGGCCGATTTGCGACTGGTCCATCCACCGCACAGAGGCGTCCTTGACGTCCAGTCCCTCGATCAGCGTCTTGTTCCAGTGGTAGATGCCGCCGTTATTGTGAAACGCCCCGCCGCCTTCGTGCTGCCAACAGCCCTTCACCGCCGCGATCGAGAGGGCGGCATGCATGTTGGCCGAGCCGTTACGCTGGCGTGCAAAACCATAACCCAGCCGAAAATAAGTGCGGTCGGTTTCACCGATCATCCGCGCCAGATCTTCAATCTGCTCCATCTTGAGCCCGGTAATCGTCGCAGCCCATTCAGGGGTCTTGTCCTTCAGCTGCGCCTCCAGGCCCGCCGGATCATCTGTGTATTTGGCCATATAGGCGCGGTCTGCGGTGCCATCGCGAAACAGGATGTGCATCAGCGCGCACGCCAACGCCCCATCTGTGCCGGGCTTGAGAACCACGCCCACGTCGGCTTGTTTCATCGTGGAGGTTTCATACACATCAACACAGACGATCTTTGCCCCGCGCTCCTTGCGGCCGCGGATGGCGTGGGTCATCACATTCACCTGTGTGTGCACCGGGTTGGTGCCCCAGATGATGATCAGATCCGACTTCGCCATTTCCCGCGGATCGGCGCCCGCCAGTTTGCCGGTGCCGGCGATGTATCCTGACCAGGGCAGCGACACGCAGAAGGTGTCGTACATGCCGGAATAGCCCTTCACATGACGCAGACGGTTGATGCCATCGCGCATGACCAAGCCCATGGTGCCCGCGTAGTAATAGGGCCAAATCGCTTCGGCACCATGGCGGGATTCAATTTTAAGGAGTTGCTCGGCGACCTCGTCGAGAGCATCTTCAATGGCTATTTCCTGCCATTCCCCCGAGCCCTTTGCACCCTTCCGCTTCAACGCGTGCGTTAGACGGTCTGGATGGTGAACACGTTCTGCGTATCGGGCCACTTTGGCGCAGACCACACCGGCGGTGTAGGTGTTCTGCTTGGCGCCATAAACACGGCCGATCGTGTGCTCGTCGAGAACCTCGACTTCAAGGGCACAGGCGGACGGGCAATCATGGGGACAGACAGAGTGAACCGTCTTGATCTCGGGGCGAGCATTCATGCCGCCGAGTGTAACAAATTATGATGGCGGCAAAAGCGTGAATGTCTTGAAAACAGGCAAGCGGACCGAAGACCATTCAAGGTCTCCGGCCCTAAGACGGATGAGAATTGCCGTTAAGGCCGATCTGGCTAGTCGATCCGGTCGTTCATGCAGGCCCGGAACAGGTGCCAATAAAACTCGGACTTATCGCGGTTTCCGCGAAGCGAGGCGAACTGCGCCTTGGTTCTGTACCAATCGCAAACTTGGATTCGGTCCTTGCGGTCAGAAGCATTTGCCTGATCCACGCCGGCGACCGGCGAGGAAAACGTGAATGCGGTCGCGAGAATCGCTGCTGCATAAAGTGTCTTCATATTTAGGGTCCTTTACTCCATCGCAATGGAATGGCAATGCCCAAACCGGCCATCACTATATCCTAAAACGATATGATTGTTAATCGTCGGCCATATTTACCTCTAAGTACATGAACCCAAGCTGAATTTGCTTTTAGCCGTGTATTCCTGCTGCGAATACCAATAGCGGGCCAGACAAGCGCCCCGGCAAACCTCTGCCAGGGCGCTCAAGGCGTTAGGCAGCTCTCATACGGCGTACTGGAAGAATGTTATGGGCCGGGCCGAATGGGAACCCGGTGATGTTATCGGCGCCCTGCTCTGTGACCACCAGAATGTCATGCTCACGGTAGCCTCCAGCGCCCGGCTCGCCCTCGGGGATCATGATCATCGGCTCCATGGAAATGACCATGCCCGGCTCGATGACAGTGTCGATATCTTCGCGTAGTTCCAGTCCAGCCTCCCGGCCGTAATAGTGGGAAAGCACGCCGAACGAGTGGCCATACCCGAAGGTGCGCCGATCCAAGGCGCCAGCCTCTTCATAGAGCCCGTTCAGCTCAGCGCAGATGTCTGCGCATTTGGCGCCTGGGCGAATCAGCTCCAGGCCACGCTCGTGCACTTTAACGTTGAGTTCCCAATATTTGAGATGGGCAGCGCTTGGCTCGCCGATGAACAATGTGCGTTCCAAAGCAGTGTAGTAGCCCGATATCATGGGAAACGTGTTCAGGCTCAAGATGTCGCCTGAACGCAAGGTTCGCATAGTCAACGGGTTGTGCGCACCATCTGTGTTGAGCCCCGACTGGAACCACACCCAAGTGTCGCGAACCTCGCTGAGGGGAAAACGCCGGGTGATTTCCCGCTCCATGGCAAGCCGCCCTGCTTGCGCGATTTCAACCTCAGAGGCACCTTCAACGATTGCATCCCGGATGGCGTAACCGCCAATGTCGGCGACCGCCGCCCCGGCCCGGATCAGCTCAATTTCCTCAGGCGATTTGTGCATGCGGGTCTTCATCACCGCTGGCGAAACATCGCTGAATGCGACGCCAGGCAGAGCTGCTTCCAATTCGGCTTTCATGGCCAGGTTGAGATGGTCGAACTCCACACCAACCCGGCGGGCGCCTTCGAGGACTGACTTAATGGCGCGGTAGTAATTGCCGCGTTCCCAGTCGGTGTAGACCAGGTTGTCAGCAACACCGCGCCGCCAGGGCTGGCCGCCATCGATGTTGGCAGAAATCGTCGTGCAGTTCTGTGCCGTCACCACGCAAGCGTAGGGCCGGCCGAAGCTGCAATACAGAAAGCCCGACGCGTAGGCCACATTGTGCATTGAGGTGAACAGCACCGCGTCGAGACCGTCGGTCTCCATCACTTTGCGAATTTCATTCAGACGACGCTCATACTCGCCGTTCGAGAACGGAAGGGCAGCTTCTTCACCATTTTGGATTTGCAGAAATTGTTGGCGTTTCATGGTTTTATCTCCAAACACACGTGTCATCAGGGACTTCCGGGTGCTCAAGAGAAACCGCCCGGAAGCGAGTCTCCGGGCGTACAGGAAAGGGACGGCAGTCCCTTCGCGATTGGGTTAGAGCGGTTCGCTCCTGCCGACGCCATCGGCATGCACCCAACTGAAATACCACTAGCAAAATGGATGTAAAAATGCACGCTGAAAAACGACATGCGCCAGAAGCAAACGACCAAGGGCCAGGGACCGGTATTTATGCGCAAGATAATGTTCGCAGAGGCGCTCGGCACCTTCATCCTGGTGAGCGTTCTCTGTGGCACAATGGTCGGTGCAGCCCGCCTGAGCGGCCTCGGCGTGGGATTGACCGGAATCGCCCTAGCGGCAGGCTTCACGCTGGCTTGTGTGTTCTATCTGTTTGCACCGATCTCCGGCGCACACGTTAATCCTGCTGTGTCGGCAGGTGCCTGGTTGGAGCGCCGCATCAGCACAAAGCAATTGGCACTGTACATCGCCGCGCAACTTGCAGGCGCGGTGCTTGCCGCCTTGGCGCTTTTCTTGATTTTTTCGTTCCAGCCCGGTTTTCAGCCCCTGGAGTTTGCGGCCAACGGCTATGGCCGGCATTCGCCAGGCGGCTATCTGGCACCGGCCGTCTTTGCTGGAGAAGCGCTCCAAACCTTCGTCTTCGTGCTAATGTTCCTCAGGTTTAGTCAAGCCGATGTACCGCGTCCCATCGGCACCCTTTCCATCGGTTTCGCCTACAGCGCCTCCCATTTTGCAACATTCGCCATATCCGGCACCTCTTTGAACCCTGCCCGCTCCACCGCAATGGCATTGTTCGCCGAAGGTTGGGCGTTGGATCAGCTCTGGCTTTTCTGGTTGGCCCCGGTGCTTGGCGGTCTTCTGGCCGGCCTGGTCTGCCGTATTCTGTTCGGCGGTAATTCCGATTGATCGCTCTGCATCCGCATTGATAGGGTGCCTGCTTGATCTTGCTGGATAAATGCGCAGAGAGGCAATCTTTATGACGTTGACGGTTGGTGTCCTTGGGGTGGGTCATTTAATGGCCCATGTTGTTCCGGGCTTGATGCGCGCAGGCAGCCCGCCGAAAGTGCTTTTGAGCGCACGCAACAAGGAACGCTCTGCGGCGCTCGCCGAGAGGTTCGATCTAGAGATCTGTGCGGAAAACGAGGACCTGATCCGGCGCAGTGACGTTGTAATCGTTGCAGTTCGCCCGTTCGATGTGGAAGAGACCATAACTGGCCTGCCCTGGCGGGCTGAACAGATCGTTCTCTCCTTTGCCGGCACAGTCTCGCGCAGCACCTTCGAGCCTCACGTGAACGGCGCGGACGTCGTTCTGGCCATGCCCGTCATCACGGCCGAATTTGGCGAGAGCCCAACCAGCATATGGCCAGCCAACGCAGGCGTGCAGGCTCTTATGGCCTCCTGCGGCCCGGTTATCGCGTTTGAGACGGAGAGCCAGTTCAAGGCTGCCAGCGGCAGCGGGGCGTATTTTGGCTGGGTTCAGGCGCTGATCATGGAAATGACCGACTGGCTGAGCGCCAAGGGCGTTCCTGAAGACCAGGCCCGCGCGGTAATCGCAGGCATGACCCGGGCCGGCGCGGTATCAGCCTCGAAGCGCTCAGACACCCCTCTGCCCGCGTTGATCAACGACCTTTGCCTGCCTGGTTCTCTCACCGGCCAGGGGCTTGATATCTTGAAAGACGCGGACGCCTTTTCGCCTTGGAGGGCCGCTGCCGAATCGATTTTTGAGCGTCACATTGGCAATTCATGAGCTCCGCCGCCGTGATGTTCCGCTAACCAATTGGAACAAAAGATAAACTCCACACATTCCGGGACATTGACAAATACGAAACAATCCCTATGTTTCAGCCATCCGCTGCGGCGCTCTGAGGTGGTGCCGCGAAAGGGTCTAGGTCCCGACGACCTTCCCCCAACGGCACATAGACTGAAAATTTGGTCCCTCAAGAGAAAGATTACATGACATTTGACACATTGGGCCTGAGCCCGAAAGTGCTGGACGCAATAACTACGGCCGGCTTTACCGAACCTACACCCATTCAAGCACAAGGCATTCCACCAGCGTTGGAAGGCAGAGACGTTTTGGGCCTGGCCCAAACCGGATCTGGCAAAACCGCCGCGTTCGCCTTGCCCATGCTGTGCAAGCTGGAACGCGGCCGCGCCCGCGCCCGGATGCCACGCTCGCTGATCATCGAGCCCACCAGGGAGCTTGCAGCCCAAGTTCACGAAGCGTTCGAGACCCTGGGGGCAAAACACAAGCTCAACGTTGCCCTGCTCATCGGCGGCGTGTCGTTTGATGAACAAGACCGCAAACTGAGCCGCGGTGCTGATGTTCTGATCGCAACACCTGGCCGTCTGCTGGATCACTTCGAACGTGGCAAGCTTTTGCTGACTGGCGTTGAGATCTTCGTGGTCGATGAAGCCGACCGTATGCTGGACATGGGTTTCATTCCCGATCTGGAGCGCATCTACAAGCTGCTCCCCTTCACCCGGCAGACCCTGTTCTTCTCGGCCACCATGCCACCGGAAATTGAACGGCTCACCAACACATTTCTGCACAGTCCGGTTGAGGTGGAAGTCGCCAAGCGCTCTGCCACAGCTGAAAGCATCACCCAGAACGTTATGCTGGCCCCCCGTGACTTCGACCAGAAGCGCGATGCCTTGCGCGACGTGCTCCGGAAACAAAGCGATGACGTGAACAACGCCATCATCTTTGCCAACAGGAAGACCACGGTCGGCATTCTGGAAAAATCACTGCAGTCGCACGGCTTCAACGCCGCTGCTCTGCATGGCGATATGGACCAGCATGCAAGGTTGAGAACTCTCAACAGCTTCCGCGATGGCAAGATCACCTATTTGATTGCTTCGGATGTGGCAGCGCGTGGTCTGGACATTCCAGATGTAAGCCATGTGTACAATTTCGACATTCCCACACATGCTGAAGACTATGTGCACCGCATCGGCCGCACGGGCCGTGCTGGCCGCAAGGGCAACTCCATCACCCTCGTGCAACCAGACGAGTTCAGATATCTCAAGGACGTTGAAAAACTGATTGAGAAGAAGATCGATTGGCTCGGCGACGAGCCGACCGAAGAGGAAATCGCCGAAGCTTCCGCAAAGCGGGGCCGTGGTCGGGGCCGTGGCGGCGACAAATCGCGAGGACGCAAACCCAGTAGCGGCAAGCGCACTGAAAAGTCTGCCGATTCAAAACGTTCCGAAAAAGCAGCAGCTCCGGCGTCGGAGAAGCGTGATGCCCCGAAGAAATCTCGGGGAGACCGCAAGTCCCGCCGGCCGGCTGATCAGGTCGAAGCGATGCCTGATGTGGGCAAGATCACCGATTCAGGTCACATACCAGCGTTCTTGCAGCGTTGAGACTAGGCCTTCTGGGCCCTCACGTTTTCTTTTTACGCTTTGGTTTTGCGGCGTCGCCCCTCAGGGCGGCGCCGTATGCTTTTTGCGCCCACGCCGCCATTTCTTCGGGCTCATCGTAGAGCCGCTCAGGCACAAGCGAATAGGACATGACCGTCCGCTTGCCGCCCTTGGCTTCGTAAACGAACGGGGGGCAGTCTTCCGCCTCAAAGTCGGGGCGGTTTTCGTCGTCGGTCTTTAGATAAAGTTGCTCATTGGCGATCAATCCGAACATCAGCTTATCGCGGAATATACCCGCGCCGCCAAACATGCGGCGTGTATCCACCGGGCCGAACGCCTCAAGCGCTTCCTTGATGAAGTCTAGGTACTCCTGGGAGACCGCCATGTTGAATTTTCTCTTGCAGCTCAAACACGATTGTCACTTCTAGCATCCTATCCGATCAGCTATCATCGCGCCATGCGTGCAGAGCAAACCTATAGAAGGATCTGTGCAGTTGCCGCTTTGATTTTTGCGGCAGGCTATCTTGTGCCACTCAATTCCCCAGTCGCTGCCGCTCCGCATTGCAGGCTTGCCCTGGTGCTCGCGCTTGATGTGTCCGGCAGTGTTGACCAGAACGAGTACCAGCTTCAGACCCGGGGCCTTGCCCAGGCATTGCGCTCTGAGGAGATTATTGCAGCCATCAGATTTCCCGGCAACCGGGCCATTGCGGCAACAGTGATGCAGTGGAGCGGCGATCCACACCAGCTCCAGGTCATTCCCTGGACGTTGCTGAGTGATGATGGCGCGATCAATGCCTTTGCCGACAAGATCGACAACGTGCAACGGGCGTTCAAGCCCTACTCCACGGCCATCGGCAACGCCCTCACCTTTTCAGCTGCGCTGTTCCAGAACAATCCGTTCGCCTGCGATCGCCAGGTTATCGATGTGTCCGGAGACGGACCCAACAATGAGGGCGAGGACGTCAAGCCAGCGCGCAACCGTGTGGTGTCGACAGGAATCACGGTGAACGGTCTGGCGATCCTGGGACCGCGCGAGTTTCTGGCAACGTACTACCGGGAAAGCGTGGTTGGCGGAAATGGCGCTTTTGTCATCAGCGCCAACACCTTCAAGGATTACCCTGAAGCGATCCGGAAAAAGCTATTGCGGGAAATTCAGCCGCCCATAGTTCTGCTGGAGGACGGCGACAAATCCAAGCGCACGAATTGAGCCTGCAGCGCGCCGGAGATCACTCATTTCAAGCGCTGATTAGCTTGCTGGGGCAAAGTCTGCCAGGTTGGCCGGTGCTATTGTCACCGACTCGCCGCAGCCACAGGCTGAGGTTTCGTTGGGGTTCTTGAACACAAAACCCGATTTCAACTGAGTGACTTCATAATCCATTTCCGTTCCCAGCAGGAACAAAATGGCCTTCGGGTCCACAAACAGCTTCACACCCTTGTCTTCCACCACATCGTCCAGCGGATCGACCTGCTCGGCATAGTCCATGGTGTAGGCCATGCCCGCACAGCCGGCGTTGGTCACGCCGACGCGCACACCGGCGATCTGTTTGTCGGAATTGGCCATGATCTCGCGTACGCGCATCGCGGCAGCGTCGGTCAGGCTCATCACTTGTGGGCGGGGGCGTGGTGCCATTTCATCTCATCCGTTTTCGTGTTCGACCAAGCCTACGGCAAAATTCTTACCACATGTTGAGGACGATTTTGGCCTCGTCCGACATGCGTGTGATGTCCCAAGGCGGATCGAACACCAGGTTCACCTTGACGTCCTGGACACCCTGAACGGTCGATACGGCGTCTTCCACCCAACCGGGCATCTCGCCGGCCACCGGACATCCCGGCGCGGTCAGGGTCATGTCGATATCCACCTTGCGGTCGTCATCAACGTCAATCTTGTAGATAAGTCCCAATTCGTAGATATCAACCGGGATCTCGGGATCGTAAACGCTCTTGATCGCCGTGATCATGTCATCGGTCAGGCGATTAAGCTCGTCTTGCGGGATGGCACTCGACATATTTCCGGTCGGCACCGCTTGCTGATCATCCCAGCCGTCATTTTCGCTGGCAATGTCCAACGCTTCTGCAGGCATCGCCGGTGCGCAACTTTCCTGCACCGTGCCAGGGTCTTTTCTATCGTCCACAGTCATTATTGAAAGAACTCCGATGCCTTTGTCAGGGCGTCTGCCAACGCGTCCACTTCGTCCAGCGTATTGTACATGCCAAACGACGCACGGCAAGTTGAGGTTAGGCCAAAGCGTTCCAGCAATGGCTGGGTGCAATGGGTGCCGGCACGCACGGCAACGCCGTAGCGGTCGATGATCGTCGAGATGTCATGGGCGTGTGCCCCTTCCATGGCGAAGGAGAAGATGGCGCCCTTGTTTTTCGCCGTGCCGACCAGCTTGAGCGAGTTGATCTGGCGTAGCCGTTGATCGGCATATTCGGCCAGCACCGCCTCGTGGGCAATGATGTTCTCAAGCCCCACCCCCATCATGTAATCAAGCGCATGGCCCAGACCGATAGCCTGGACAATGGCGGGCGTGCCTGCCTCGAACCGATGGGGTGTCTTGGCATAGGTGATCTCGTCCTCATGCACATCAAGGATCATCTCGCCGCCGCCCTGGTAGGGCTGCATGGCGTTGAGAAGGTCCATCTTGCCGTAGAGCACGCCTATGCCGGAGGGGCCATAAGTCTTGTGGCCGGTGAACGCATAAAAATCTGCATCCAAATCCTGCACATCCACCGTCATGTGAACCACAGCCTGGCTGCCGTCCACCAACACTGGAATGCCCTTTTCATGGGCCAGTGCGATGACCTCCTTCATCGGCACAATGGTGCCGAGCGCGTTGGACATATGCGTGAGGGCGACCATCTTGGTCTTCGGGCCCAGGAGTTTGGCGAACTCTTCGATAAGGAAATCGCCATCCTCGCTCACCGGCGCCCATTTGATCACCGCGCCATTGCGTTCGCGGTGAAAATGCCAGGGCACAATGTTGGAGTGGTGCTCCATGATCGAGATGACGATCTCATCGCCCTCCCCGATCGCCTCACCGCCATAGCTTTGGGCCACAAGATTGATGGCCTCGGTGGCATTGCGGGTAAACACGATCTGCTCTGCAGAAGGCGCATTGATGAACTTGCGAACCGTTTCCCGGGCGGCTTCGAAATTGTCGGTCGCCGTGTTGGACAGGAAGTGCAGGCCCCGGTGCACGTTGGCATATTCTTCAGCATAGGCCTTCTGCACCTCGTCCAAAACCACCTTAGGCTTTTGGGCTGAAGCTGCATTATCCAGATAAACCAGCGGCTTATCATACACTTCGCGGGACAGGATCGGGAAATCCTGTCTTATCTTCTGCACATCGTAAGGCATTGCCTGCTTCAGCATAATGCACCTGTCTTGTGTGTGGTCAGCCAGCTTGTGGCCATCTCGTTGAGCGCGTCGCGCACAGCTTCACTGCTCACCTCTTCAACCGCCTCGCCAACGAAGGCTGCAATCAGAAGAGCCATAGCCTGGTCCTTCGGAATGCCGCGGGCACGCAGGTAGAACAGCAGGTCCTCGTCCAACTCGCCCGCCGTTGCGCCGTGGCCGCAGACCACGTCGTCAGCAAAGATTTCCAGTTCCGGCTTGCTGTCGAACTCAGCATCCGGCGCCAGCAGGAGGGCCTGGGCCATCTGCTTGCCATCGGTCTTCTGGGCGTGCGGGCGAACCGTCACCTTGCCTTGAAACACGCCGCGGGCGTGATCATTGAGCACCAGCTTGAACATTTCGCGGCTGGTGCAATTGGGCACCGCATGATCGATCACCAAAGTGCTGTCGCCATGCTGCTTGTCGGCCAACAGGTAGACGCCGGAGATATTGGCGTCAGTATGCTCGCCGGCATACTCAACGAATGCCTGCTGGCGACTGACCCGTGCGCCGCTTGTGGCTGAGAAACTGTTGAACTTGGCTTCAGCACCCAGTTTCGCATGCAAGTTGGCCAGATGGACCGCCTCCGACCCGTCGTTCTGCGTCTTCACATGGTCGAATGTGGCTTTGTCGCCCAGCACCACTTCCGTCACCACGTTGCTCACGTATCGGCCATTTGCCGGCGAAACGTGGGTTTCGTAAATCTCGCACGACGCTTCGTCGTCCACCACGATGAGAACGCGCTGAGAAACCGTGCGCGGCTCTCCTGATGAATGCACGAACACAAGCTCCAGCGGCTGTTCACACTTGCCACTCACATAAATGGCGGCACCATCGCTCATATAGGCCAGATTGAGTGCGGCAACCGCATCATCGGCCTGAGGAACGACACTTCCGAGATTTTCGCTCAGCCACTTAGGCGCATCGGCCAAATTGTCCGAAAGAGATAAAACCTCAATCGCACTTTCTTCAGGCAGAGCGGAAAGTTCGCTGCGGAAGCGCCCATCGACAAACACTGCAGTTGCCCTGTCGATACCGGCAAAGATCGACCGTGCCGCAAGTTCCTGAACCTGCTCAACGTCAACCAGTGTGGCATCAGTTTGTGCCGGATAGGCACCATCGACCAGATTGCGCAGGTCGGTGTATTTCCAAGCCTCAATGCGCCGGTGCGGCAGACCAAGCTCGTTGAACGCGGCAAGGGCCTGCTTGCGCTTCAGCCACTCAGCAGACGGCAATGCGGCCTCAGCGGCGGCAAAACCGCTCACAAAGGCCTCTTCGGCCGGCGTTCTGTTGGGGGATGCGGTCATGTTCTGCTCGCGCCCCTTACGCTGCCTGCTCGGTGAAGTTTTCGTAGCCGGATTCTTCCAGCTCCAACGCCAGTTCCTTGCCGCCGGACTTCACGATGCGCCCCTGAGACAACACATGCACATGGTCCGGCACGATGTAGTTCAAAAGGCGCTGATAGTGGGTGATCACCACCATGGCGCGTTCAGGCGAACGGAGCGCGTTGACCCCTTCCGCGACGATTTTAAGCGCATCGATATCCAGTCCGGAATCGGTTTCATCCAGCACGCACAGGCTGGGCTCGAGCACCGCCATCTGCAGGATTTCGGCACGTTTCTTTTCGCCGCCGGAGAAGCCCACATTCACTGGGCGCTTCAACATTTCCTGGCGGATTTTGAGCATTTGCGACTTCTCGCGCACGACCTTCATGAAGGCCGGCGTTGTCAGCTCCTCCTCACCGCGTGCCTTGCGCTGCGCGTTCAGCGCAGTGCGCAGGAACGTCATTGTGGGCACGCCGGGGATTTCGATCGGGTATTGGAAGGCCAGGAAGACACCGGCTGATGCCCGCTCGTCCACTTCCATTTCCAGAAGGTCATCGCCCTTGTAGGTGACCGAACCCTCGGTGATCTCATAGTCGTCCTTACCGGACAGAACATAAGACAAGGTGGACTTGCCCGAACCATTCGGGCCCATGATGGCATGGACTTCGCCGGGGTTTACCGTCAGGTCGATTCCACGAAGAATTTCAGTGTCTTCGCCTTCGATCTTCACATGTAGATTCTTGATTTCAAGTATGCTCACAAACTTATCTCTCTGTTATTTGTGGTGCACAAACCCGGGCCGCTAGCGGGCCCGGTTTTCCGCAGTGATTATCCAACCGAACCTTCCAAGCTGATCCCGATCAGCTTCTGGGTTTCGGCCATGAATTCCATTGGCAATTGCTGCAGCACATCGCGCACGAAGCCGTTGACGATGAGGGCCACGGCCTCCTCTTCATTCAGTCCGCGCTGCTGGGCATAGAACATCTGATCGTCTGAGATCTTCGAGGTTGTGGCCTCGTGCTCAAAGGTTGCCGTTGAGTTCTTCGCCTCGATGTAAGGCACCGTGTGGGCGCCGCATTGATCGCCGATCAGCAGGGAATCACACTGAGTGAAGTTCCGCGCGTTGGACGCTTTGCGGTGGGCCGATACCAGGCCGCGGTATGTGTTGGACGATTTGCCTGCCGAGATCCCCTTGGAGATGATCCGGCTTGAGGTGTTCTTGCCCAGGTGGATCATCTTGGTTCCGCTGTCCACCTGCTGGCGGCCATTGGAGATGGCAATCGAGTAGAACTCGCCTTGTGAGTTGTCGCCGCGCAGGATGCAGGACGGGTACTTCCAGGTGATTGCCGAGCCGGTCTCAACTTGGGTCCAGGAAATCTTGGAGTTCTTGCCGCGGCAGTCACCACGCTTGGTGACGAAGTTGTAGATGCCGCCCTTGCCGTCTGCATCGCCGGGGTACCAGTTCTGCACGGTGGAGTATTTGATCTCTGCATCGTCCAGGGTCACAAGCTCGACGACTGCGGCATGGAGCTGGTTCTCATCGCGCATGGGCGCAGTGCAGCCTTCCAGATAGCTCACATAAGAGCCCTCGTCGGCGATGATCAGCGTGCGCTCAAACTGGCCGGTGTTTTCCTCGTTAATGCGGAAGTAGGTGGACAACTCCATGGGGCAGCGCGTGCCCTTGGGGATGTAGACGAACGAGCCGTCCGAGAAGACCGCGGAGTTCAACGTGGCGTAGTAGTTGTCGGACTGCGGCACAACCGAGCCCAGGTACTTCTTGACCAGCTCTGGATGCTCTTTTACAGCCTCAGAAATTGAGCAGAAGATCACCCCGGCCTTGGCCAGCTCTTCCTTGAAGGTTGTAACCACCGACACTGAATCGAACACTGCATCGATGGCGACCTTGCCCGAGCCGTAGCTAGGAACACCTGCGTCATCCAACTGGCTGGGCTCATCATGCTTGCGCACGCCGGCCAGCAGCTCTTGTTCTTTCAGCGGAATGCCGAGCTTTGCATAGGTTTCCAGCAGGACCGGGTCGACCTCATCAAGGGACTTTGGCCCCTCGGTCGTTTTCGGTGCGGCATAGAAGTGGAGATCCTGGAAATCGATCTTTGGGTAATCGACCCGCGCCCAATCGGGCTCTTCCATGGTCAGCCACCGCCGGTATGCGGCGAGCCGCCATTCCAGCATCCATTCCGGCTCATCTTTCTTCGCAGAGATATAGCGCACGATGTCTTCCGACAGGCCCTTTGGCGCGAGCTCGCTCTCGATCTCCGTCTTGAAGCCATACTTGTATTTGTCGACGTCAATCTCTTTGACGCGTTCAACTGTTTCTAAGTCCGCCATTGTCTGTCTCTCTTATTATCAGGCAGCTTTCCGGGCCTTGTGGCGCGCGGCAATCTTGTTCCAGGCGCGAGCAAACTGCTCAACATCCTCTACGTTCGAATTCCACCCAAGGCTCACCCTGATCGCGCCAGATGCCAAAGCACTGTCGGCGCCCATGGCCGTTAGCACAGGGGATTTTGCGACTTTGCCCGACGAACAGGCAGAGCCCGATGACACTGCCACACCTTCCAGGTCGAAACCGATCAGCAGGGTGTCTGCGGGCATGTCCGGGTGAGCAAAGCACACTGTGTTGGGGAGCCTTTCAGCTCCCCCCGAAAAGATATGAATGTGGGGGGAGTTTTCAAGCAATTTTGCTTGAAGATCGTCCCGCAACTTGCTGATTTTGGATTGAGCTTTGGAAAGCTCTGAGTGCGCCGCCGCTGCCGCTGCGCCAAAGCCCACAATGCCGGGCACATTTTCCGTGCCGCCGCGTCGGCGAAGCTCTTGGCCGCCGCCCAACACCATGGCGCTGAGCTCTAATCCATCGCGGACAACCAGTGCGCCTACGCCTTGCGTTCCGCCCAGCTTGTGAGCAGAAAGCGTCAACATATCAACACCCAGCAGTGGGAATGACACCGTAATCTTTCCAGCCGCCTGAACCGCGTCGGTGTGGACGAGCGCGTTATAGTTTCCAGCAAGCTGCACAATCTCTTGTACCGGTTGAAGCACGCCGGTTTCATTGTTCGCTGTCATCACCGAGATCAGGGCCTGACCGTCATCGGCCTGAAGCAAGGCCTCTAGAGCCTCAAGATCAACCATGCCGTTGCCATCCACCGCAATGAGGTCCACCGGCAGGCCAGTTCCGCGGGCGCCGTCAACCACTGCAGGATGCTCTGTGGCAGAGATTATCAATCTTTCCGCCCCGGTGCCGCGCAGTGCTTGGTTATTGGCTTCAGTGCCCCCAGAGGTGAAGATCACCATTTCAGGCCGCGCGCCCACCAGCATGGCAACCTGTTCACGTGCCAAGTCCACACGGCGGCGCGCACCGCGGCCTTCGGCATGCACCGAGGACGGGTTCCCTCCCGCCTCCAGCGTTTCCACCATGGCCGCTTTGGCTTCAGGCCGGAGAACGCTGGTTGCGTTGTGATCGAGATATGTGCGCACAGGGCTCACGCTTGGCTCCTCACAGTGGGCGCCTTGGCCCTGCGAACGCTTGCTGCCAGCGCCAAGTTGCGGCCGCCCACAACGTCTCCAAGCGTGACTGCAGCGAGGAAGCCATAGACCTGGCGGCCCAATGCGGCCCAAAGCTCATGGGTCACGCACTTTTCGCCATCCACACAGCCCTCAATCGCATCACCCTGACACCGGGTAATCTGCAGGGGCTCATCAACAGCGGAGATGATATCAACGATCTGAATGTCGTCTGCGCCCTTGGCCAGCGAATACCCGCCGCCTGGACCGCGCACGCTGTCGACCAGTCCGTTCTTGCGGAGCTTGGCGAACAATTGCTCCAGAAACGCCTGACTTATGGCCTGGCGGCCGGAAATATCGCCCAGGGAAACCGGCTGTTCACCGCCCTGCTGGGCAATATCGGCCATGGCCATTACGGCATACCTGCCCTTGGTTGAAAGCTTCATGCGTCTCGGTTCCACTGTGCAATCTGGATGACCACAAGCTGCGGCAAACAGGGACTTGCCTATTGCCTGCACTTTTGTGCTATCAGAACGCCTCAATTGTCAGTCGCGTTGCCTTATTCGCAGTCTCTCTCTGACACATTCGAACAATTCTAATCTGGGTATATATTTCCCGACTAAGGGAGTCAAGTATTCTGAGCAGCTGTTTTGCCCCAATCTGGCGCTTTTTTTGCATCGGGCCAAAGACCAGCACA
This sequence comes from Alphaproteobacteria bacterium, assembly GCA_024227565.1. Lineage (GTDB taxonomy): Bacteria > Pseudomonadota > Alphaproteobacteria > Rhizobiales > CAJQND01 > JAAEUE01. The sequence continues at coordinate 34,569 of JAAEUE010000336.1, read as the reverse complement.
TTCAGATCAGCGCAGAACTGTTTTCCCTTCTAGTCTCACCGATAGGAACACCATGCCAGAGGTCATCTTTAACGGCCCCGCCGGGCGTATTGAAGCGCGTTACCATGAGAATAAGACGCCGAATTCGCCGATTGCAATTTTGTTACACCCACACCCGCAGTTTGGCGGCACCATGAACAATCCCATTGTTCACGCGCTGTACTATGCATTCGCCCAGCGGGACTTTTCGGTGCTGCGGTTCAATTTCCGCGGGGTTGGCCGCAGCCAGGGCATGTATGACAACGGCGCCGGGGAGCTTTCCGACGCGGCCGCAGCGCTCGATTGGCTGCAGACCTTCAACAAGGATGCCCGCACCTGCTGGATTGCCGGTGTTTCCTTTGGTGCTTGGATTTCCATGCAGCTCTTGATGCGACGCCCGGAGATTGACGGTTTTCTATCAATCTGCCCGATGGCCAACCATTACGACTTCTCGTTTCTGGCGCCCTGCCCCGCGTCTGGCCTGTTCGTCCACGGCAACAATGATTCGGTAACACCGCTTGAAGATGTGAACAAGCTGGTGGAACGGCTCAAAACGCAGAAGGGCATCATCATCGACAACGAAGTGATCGATGGCGCCAACCACTTCTTTGAAGGCAAGCTGGAAGAGTTGATGGGTGTCACCATCGATTATCTGGACGCCAGGTTGAAGTCTGACGGCAAAGTCTAGGGCTCTTCCCCTCAAACACGGCAGAGAACCCCGCCTGTGAGCGGCTCTGGGCATCCTGTGGTGCCTGGGAAGCTCAAGGGCAGGCCCCGGAGCGACCGCACCGCCAGATAGGCGAAGGCTTCAGCTTCTACGCTGTCGCCGTTGAAGCCATAGTCCTCGGGCACGGAGATCCTGGCGCCTGATGCGCCCAAGCGTTGGTTGAGTTGGCGCATCAGTTCAGGGTTTTTTCGTCCCCCTCCACAAATCACCCATTCCTTCGGTGCCTCTGGAAACCATTCAGCACTGCGTTGAAGGCTTGCCGCCGTGAATGCCGTGAGCAAGGCCGCTCCTGCCTCCAGCGGCAGCCCTTCGGCCGCCTGTGCGGAGAAGTCATTCCGGTCGAGAGATTTGGGTGGGGCTAGGTCGAAGTACGGATTGGCCAACATCTGCTTCAACAAGGTGCCATCGAACTGACCGGCTCCACTTGCCGCGTAGGCACCATCCAGGTCCACCGCCGTGCCGGTGTGCTGGAGTACCCAATCATCCAGCAATGCGTTTCCCGGTCCGGTGTCAAAGGCGATCAGCTCCCCGTCGGTGCCGATGTAGGTGACATTGGAGACGCCGCCAATGTTCACAAATACTGCCGGTGAGGCCTCAAGCGACTGTGCCAGGGCACGATGGTACACCGGCGCAAACGGCGCGCCCTGCCCGCCTGCATGAACGTCAGCTGCGCGCAGATCGAACACGGTCTGTATGCCCAGCGCTTGCGCCAGTTTTTCGCCGTCGCCGATTTGAACCGTGAAGCGTTCGTCGGGTTTGTGGATCACTGTTTGACCATGAAATCCGACTACATCAACGTCGCCTGCCCCCAAGCCCTGGCCTTCCATAAAGCCCTTCACCGCTTCTATATGGGCGTTGGTGATTTCGGTTTCAGCGTTTGCGAGCGCTGGAGGCCGGGCGACGCGGTCAGTCAAGGACGAGGCTTCAACAAGTGCGTCTGCAATCAATTTGCGCTGGCCTGGGGCATAATCGATCGAACAGTCGGCGCGCCGGCGCACCACATCTTCGCCGTCGGTCTCGATCAGCGCGACGTCAATGCCGTCCATGGATGTACCGCTCATCAATCCGATTGCTCTGAGCACTTCCGTCACCCTCCACTCCCGTGTTATGAGCCGGTCCAACTTTGGCAGACCTCAGCAGATTCACACAAGCTTCATGACCCAGTACAAATCCGACTTCCTGCGCATTCTAGAAGAGCGCGGCTTTATCCACCAGTGTTCCGACCCAGAAGCCTTGGACGAGGCGGCCCAGAACGGTGTGATCACCGCCTATATTGGCTTTGACTGCACGGCCACCAGCCTGCACGCAGGCTCCCTGTTGCCGATCATGATCCTGTACTGGCTTCAGCAAACAGGCCACAAGCCGATAACCCTAATGGGCGGTGGAACGACGAAGGTCGGCGATCCATCGGGCAAGGATGAGAGCCGCCAACTGCTTAACGACGAGCAAATTGAAGCAAACATGGCCGGCATCAAGAAGGTGTTCGCCAAGCTGCTCACCTTTGGCGACGGGCCAACTGACGCCATCATGGTCAACAATGACGATTGGCTGAAGGAGCTGAACTACATCTCGTTCCTGCGCGATTACGGCCCGCACTTCACCATCAACCGCATGCTGTCGTTTGATTCTGTGAAGCTGCGCCTGGACCGCGAGCAGCCCCTCACATTCCTGGAATTCAATTACATGATCCTCCAGGCCTATGATTTCCTGGAACTCAACCGGCGCCATGGCTGCACTCTGCAAATGGGCGGTTCGGACCAGTGGGGCAACATCATCAACGGCATGGAACTGACGCGGCGGGTCGCCGGCAACCAGGCCTACGCCCTCACCTCACCGCTGCTCACCACCGCGTCTGGCGCCAAGATGGGCAAATCGGCTTCCGGTGCCGTCTGGCTCAACGGCGACATGCTGAGCCCCTATGAGTTCTGGCAATATTTCCGCAACACCGAGGATGCGGACGTGGGGCGTTTTCTGCGGCTGTTCACAACACTGCCGCTTGATGAGATTGCCCGCCTGGAAAGCCTTGAAGGTGTTGAGTTGAACGAGGCCAAGAAGGTGCTGGCCACCGAAGTCTGCGCCTTGGTGCATAGCCGCGTGGAAGCTGATGAGGCGGCGGAAACAGCCAGGAAGACATTCGAGGAAGGGGCTGCAGCCGACGGCTTACCCACCTTTACCCATGACCTTGGTGCTCAACCGGGATTGTTGACGGTGCTGGTGGCCTCAGGGCTGGCCAGCTCGAACGGGGAAGCCCGCAGACATATCAAGGGCGGTGCCATCAAGGTGAATGATGTGTCTGTGAGCGATGAGAAGCGGGTTCTCTCAGTAAGCGATGTGAACGCTGAAGGAGTGATCAAACTTTCGTTCGGCAAGAAACGGCATGCTCTGCTGCAGCCGAGTTGAACGCAAGTTAGCGATTATCGTTTTCTCGTTCATTGCCCAGGACGCGCGGAGGTTTTTCATTCAGCGCGCCGTGGCCGTTGAACTCAAACATTTTGCGCAGGAATCCTGGAGCCAATGCCGACACGGGATTGATCTTGATCTCAGGGCTTTTCATGGTGCCTCGCAGACCAAAGGTGACCCCAATCACGCCTTCATCCTTTCCGCCCGCGATCAGCAGGCCGAGAATCGGTAGGTTGGAGAGAGCTGAGTTCAGACCATACGCCGGGATCAAGGTTCCCCCAATGGAGAGCTTTCCGTCTGCCTTGCGAATTGAGCCTTTGGCCAACGCACCTACTGCGGCGCCTTGAACGCGGGCGTCACCGATCCGCACAAATTCGCGATCCACCGCAAACGGCAATGTGAGTTTGTCAAACGCCAGGGGCCCGCTTTGCTGAGTGCCTTTGGGCGCGCTCCGGAACTGTTTGAGCTGTTTTTCATCGGCCACCAGAAATTTTCTAACTTCCAGATCGCCGCGCCTGATTGTTCCTTCGCCCGCTTTGCCAAGATTCGCCGTAAAGTTCAGGCGTCCGCCTCTAATCTTCGAGTAGAGATTGGAAGCCCGAAACGCAGCACCTGCGTTGGTCGACTTAATGGTCATGTTGCGCGAGCCGTCATTGTTGGGCGCAATCTCAAGATTAAGGGTAGTGCGGTCCGTGAATATCCCGTTCAAGCGCATGGAAATGAGGGCTTGGCCTCTGGCAGATGCAACGGAACGCACGTTCACCAAATGTTGGTTTCGGTAGGCATAAACAGAATCAAATTTTGCTCGAACTTCCACCTGATCCTCTCCACTGGGGGTCAGACGGCCCGTGGTTTCATCAAACAGTGCTGCAATCATCGGGCGCGCATCGAAAGTTTTGCCTTCAACCTCCAACAATGTGCCACCTGAGCTGCTCTTGGAAACCTTAAGACCCATTTGATTGTTCGGACCGAGGTTGACCGTGGGCAAGACGGCAGAATCAAGCCCGCCGTTCGCACCCAACGTCATTTTGCCTTTCACCAACAGCCCCTTACCCTTGAGGTTTAAGTTGGTGACCCTAGTCACCTTGGGGTTGGAGAAATCAGCGTTGAATGTTGCTCTTGTGCCTGCCGCCTTAGCCTGGCGCCAGTGAATTGCATCAACGCGTATTTTTGCCTTCGACAGGTTGGCGCTCACCTTGACCTTGGTAACATCGCCGTGTTTGCTTTTGCCCTCCAGTTTGAAGCCAATCGGCCCGGTGATGAACTTGGACAAATCGATGCCCAACTTGCTGCGTTGAGCATCGTTGAGCGTCGTCTCCAGCTTGATCTGTTGACCTTTTTGGGGCGCCGTCCGATGCGCCCACTCTAGTTTAGCAGGCACACCGCCAAGTTTGATCGGGCCGCGGCCTTCCACACCGCTATTGTTGATTTTCAGACGCAGATCGCCATCGGTCAGAGACAATCCCCGCGCCGCGTTAGCAACTCTCAGGCCCTTCAACACTACGTCTGCATTGATCTTTGCAGAGCCCTTGGGCCGATCGCTGATCAGCGGCAGTTGGACCCTGACGTTCATCGACACATTAGAGCGGGCGCCCTTGGGGTCAAATCCGGAATCAGAGACAAATCTCAGCGGTTCGCGGTCTGCAATATCGAGAAAGGTTCCCAATGCTCCGGTTAGCTTAACCTTGAAATCGCCTTGACTGACCGGGGCAGCCAATTGGCTGATGTCCATCCGGCCATCCTCGACTTTGATCACCTTGTTTGCTGCAGACCGCACTATGCCCTGCAAGGAGGTCAAGGCCATTTGGTTGCCGTTGATGATGATTTTGCCGCCGAGATTTTCGAAGGGTGGCTGCCCCTCGTAATAGTTGGAGGTAACATCGGCAAAGTTCACATCCACCTTGACCGAACCCTCCGGCAGCGGTTTTCCCTCGCGCAATGCCGGCCCCAAGATGTCGCTCGGCAAATCGATCACAAACGATCCATCCGTCAGCCGACCTTTAGGGATGTTTTCGCCAACCCAAACGCGGGTGTTCGGCGCAACAATGGGGGACCACAAGGTGCGCAACATCTCTACAGGCATGTTTTGCACCCGGCCCGACAGCGCAATCGATATGGTCTCGCCGCCCTCAGCAAACTGACCACGCATGCGAACACCTGAATTGCCCGACATCACCAAAAGATCTTCGAGATCAACCCGACCCTGCGCCACGGAGGCAGTTCCGGTTGCATCAATACGATCGATAAAGCCTGGCCCCATATCCTGGCTTTGACCTTGGCGTGGTGAACTGCGCGATTTCAGCTCAAAACGGACGGTGTCGACGCGGTTGTCTTCGTTCCAGTGCGGGACAATCCGGCCGCTGACTGCCGCATGCGCACCGGCGACCAGCAGAGACGAGTCGCTGATGCCCACCGACTTGGTTTCAGGGTCCCACTTGAGCCGCAACAAGCCCTCTTGAACCTGCAACGGCTGAGAGAGAAAATCAGGAAAGTTGACGCGCCCAGCAGCAGCCGAAAGTTCTGCGTTGGCCGACTTTAATGCTCCCTCACCCGAAACCTCCAAATCCAAGCGCCCCGAGAGAGGCAGCCGAACCTTAGCGAGATCAGAAAGGATGAATATCTTTCGCGATAGATTGGCAGGAATCAGATCATGGAAACGGGCTGTTAAAGAGTAATCGCCTGAATCCCGCTTGAAGTTGGCGACCATGTCCGTGCGCCATGGGTCACTCCGCCCGCCGATCAAGGCGTCAACAAAGAGCGAAGCGCCGTAAGCCACCTTCTTAAACGCGAGGTTGACCTCTGGGGCATTCCAGATGACATCGTTTGCTTCATCATACAGCGACACAACAGCCTGAGAAACGGAGATAGATTGGATCGTTGCCGCTGCGCCGCCGCCGGAGTTCGAGAGAAACTCCGACTTCAGATAATCGATCAGGCCTTCGCTGCTGACCCCATCGCTCGATGCCGCTTCCTCAGCGTCTTCATCAAAGGCAGTATCCGGGATTTGAAGCGAATCGCCTTTAATGGTCTCAGCACCCGCCTCCGACGGCAACACCTGGGCAACGTCACCAAAGCCGAGTTTAACGCCCCCGCTGATCAGGCGGCGAATTTTGATGTTAGGACCGATGAGCTCCAATCCAACCGGCACAATGTTGCCGGTCATCAATTCACTGCTCTTAACTTCAATCGCCGCGCGTGGCGCTTTGGCGATCAGACGGCCTGAGGCATCAAAAAGCTTCAAATCGCGCAACCGCACGCTTGTGCGTCCGGTACCCGGATCGCGTTCAAGAATGACATCGGCCACCTGAACCGGCAGGCCACCCAAGCCGGCACTTATGTTGGAGCGAACCTTGTCACGTAAAAAGGAAAGAGAAACAGGACCTTGAGACAACCGCCAGAACGCAGCTACAGCGACAACCCCCGCTATCACCAAGCAGGCGATAACGCTCACCAGCGTTACTTTTGCAACACGCTGCCGCAATACAACCACCCATAACTCGCCTTGCGTTTCACAAGGCCAACACTACGCCAGGCTCCGTACCGTGAGTTTGCGCGCGAAAGTTTAAAAGTTTGCGCAACAACCTATTATTGGTCAGGGCACGGTCGCCTCTAGTCCCACTATACCCTCGTAGGTGGCATAATCCCAAGGCATCTTGTTCGTAAAAGATGCAAATGCCAGACTCTCTGAGAACATCTAAAAAAGACCAAAGGATGGCTTAAATGACAGGAAATCTGCAAACTGGCGATATGGTTCCAAATTTCTCACTGCCAACCGGTGAAGGGGCAGTTGTGGAGGTTGCCGGTTATCGCGGTAAAAATTTGGTGATTTTCTTCTATCCCAAGGACGATACGCCTGGCTGCACCAAAGAATCCATCGCCTTCAGCCAAAGCCGCGCGGCCTTCCAGGCCTGCGACACGAAAATCGTCGGCATCTCGATTGATTCGCCCAAATCCCACGCAAAGTTCACCGAAAAACACGAACTCACGGTGACTTTGGCAAGCGATGAAGACAAGTCCGCAGTGGAGGCGTTTGGCGTGTGGGTCGAAAAGAACATGTATGGCCGCAAATATATGGGCACAGAGCGGGCAACTTTTCTGATCGACAAGCAGGGGAAGATTGCCCAGATTTGGCGAAAAGTAAAAGTTCCAGGCCACGTTGACGTGGTTTTGGAGGCGGCACAGGCGCTCTAAACCATAAATAAGGGGCGCGGACACGCCAACCCGTGAAAGGTGATAACTCGGGTCGGCAGCGCCCGCGCTGATGGAAAGGCGGCTCGTGCCCGCCCTTCCAAAGCAATCTCTAGTTCGGCCGCCTATTCATCTGGATTTGCGCATAGGCGCCTTCGATGTTCAGAGGCGACCATTTGGCAAACTTGAATAGGTCTTTGTACTTTGAAAGATCAACCGAAGCCTTTGTTTCTTCAAGACTCTTTCCAGCTCTCGCTGAAGCCAAAACCTGGCCATGAAGATCGCGCATGTAGTTTTTGAACAACGTCACATCCGCTTTCGTGCCGAGTTTTCCATGCCCCGGCGCGAGGATGTCGAAATCCATGCGTTCAACCCGTTTCAACGACTTGATCCAGCCTTTGATGTAGCTGTCTGACAAAGTTTTAAAGGCCACCGACTTCACCGGAATGAAGTCAACCGCGAACAAGACCCGCTCGGCCGGAAAGTTCATCACGATCATATTGTCCGAATGGTTCTTGCCGAGATAGCGCAACTCCACGTGCTTGCCGCCAAGCTCCAGATCCATCTTGTGGTTGAACGTGATATTCGGAACGGCGGTGGGACGCTTTTCGCCAATTATGGCTCTTTTGGCTCGCTCCTGGGCGATTACCACGGCTCCGTCTGCAGCGAAAACCTCGCCGCCGGCACTGTGGTCACGGTGATCGTGACTGTAGATCACATACCGGATCGGCAGATTGAAGCGCTTCTTGATCTCAGCCTTCAGCCATTTGGCAGCGTCGGCATTGATCGGGTCCGTGACGATGACGCCGGCCGGAGTGACGTAGAAGACCGAATAGTGAAAGTTGTTTTGAAAGCGGTAGAGATCACCTTTGATCTGGGCAATGTCGCGCTTTACCTCCTGCGCCATCGCGCCGTTGCTGATGGACAAAATCAGAAAGGCAATTAGGGTGAAAAGTGTCCGTCTCATAACTCATCTCCTCTGCTCGCCGCCCCTCTTGCCCCAGGCAGGTTGCTCAGGGTCTGTTTTCAGGGTTGGCGGCAGGCAAGAGTGCTCGCAGGTTTGCTCCAGCACAAATCACAAACACTTGCCCGCCGCCGAACTGTTTATTTTTTCGGTGCTCTGAACGGCTTGTGACAACCACCGCATGCCTTGCCGACCGCACCAACTGCAGCGCCCAGGCCCTCAGCGCCGTTGCCCGCGACCTTCACCAGATCCGCCGCCGCGCTCAGAAGCGCTTCGTGCTTGGTCTGCACTTCCGGATAGGTTTCCCAGGCCTTGACCAACGCTCGTGTCTTGCCCGCCATGGCCGTGCTGTCTGAGCCCGGAGGCCACATGGCGCCGATGCTGGCTTGGGCTGCGTTTGAGAGGCTGCCGGCAAGCGAGGCAGCAAGCTTGGCATCATATTTCGCTTCGCCCTTGGCCATTGCGCCCAAGCCGCTCAGATTGAACGAATAGACCTGCATGAGCGATTTACGGGCCTTGATGGCCTTTTCCAGAGCAGCGCCATGACCGTCAGCCAACACCGCGTGTGCGCTGAACGCCAAACCTGCCGCCATGAGTGCTGTTGTTGCAATACGTTTCATTCAAACTCCTCCTGTCCGAATTGGCCGGAACGTCATACCGAAGGTGGTAAAATAGGCTGTGTAAATTGAATCAACCATTGGCTAATTTTGCAGTATGGTTGTGCGTACATGCACAAGATCAATTGGCAAGATCTGCAATACATTCTGATTGTCGCCCGGCAAGGCTCAGTCTCGGCAGCAGCCCGGACCCTTGGGGTCAACCATTCCACGGTGCTGCGCCGGATCAACGCGCTGGAGGAGCGCCAGGGCTTGCGCCTGTTTGATCGGCTGCGCACGGGCTACGTGTTAAGCCAGGAAGGTCAGCAACTGTTGCAAGCTGCTCAATCCATTGAAGATACCGTGACCGGGCTAGAACGCCGGATCGCGGGGGCAGAGGTTCAGCTTGAGGGTACCATTCGGGTTACGACCACGGATTCAGTATTGCTCAGCATTTGTGGCAACCATATCGCCAAGTTCCAAAAGACCTATCCCAACATAACCATCGAACTCACGGTAACCAGCAGTATTCTGAGCCTTAGCAGGCGCGACGCGGACGTGGCCATCCGCCCTTCACGCTTTGAACCGGAGCGACTTACGGGTGAGCGGATCTCCGATTTCTACTTCGCATTATACGCAGGTGCCGATTTCTGGGCGGCCAACAGCGAGACACCACTGGCCGAACAGCCCTGGCTTGCACCGGACGAAAGCATGGCCGGTTCACCCGCCGGGCGCTGGTTGCGGGCCGAGGTTCCAGAAGCCAAGATCGTCATGGCTGCCGACAGTTTCCTTGCCTTGGGCGATGCAGCCCGTCGCAATCTTGGGGTCGCCATTCTTCCCTGCGCTCAAGGAGATGTAATGCCAGATCTGGTGCGCATCGGTGAGCCGTTGAAAGACTATAAGACCGGCCTCTGGGTGCTCACACACCGAGACCTGCTCGGTGCTGTGCGCATAAGCACATTCTACGGTTTCATGATTGATGCCCTGAAGGCCGAGGAACGCAGCATGAAAGGTGAGCGCTGAAGCTCAGCCAGACTGGCCTCTGAGCTTGGCCCAGTAGTCCAGCCGCTTGCGCACCTCGCGTTCAAATCCGCGCTCTGGCGGGTCATAGAGCGTTGGCCGGTCCAGCTCGTCGGGAAAGTAGTTCTGACCGGAAAACGCATTGGGCTGGTCATGGTCATAGGCATAGCCCGCACCATAACCCTCGTCCTTCATCAACTTGGTGGGCGCGTTGAGAATGTGTTTGGGCGGCGCCACCGAGCCAGTGTCCCGCGCCAGGGTCATCGCGCCCTTAAACGCCACATATTGGGCATTGGACTTGGGCGCAGTTGCAAGATAGAGGCAAGCTTGCGCCAAGGCCAGTTCACCCTCCGGAGATCCCAGCAGTTGAAAGGCTTGTGTTGCCGCATTGGCTTGCACCAAGGCCTCCGGATCTGCCAACCCGATATCTTCAATGGCCATGCGCACCAGGCGGCGCGCCAGATAGAGCGGATCCTCGCCGGCGCTCAGCATTCTGGCGAGCCAGTAAAGAGCAGCGTCAGCATCTGAGCCACGGACAGATTTGTGCAAGGCAGAGATCAGGTTGTAATGGCCATCCTGGCCCTTGTCATAAAGCGGCACCCGGCGCTGCACGATTTTGGAAAGGCCCTCACGGTCCAGCGGTTCGGCGTCCTCAGGCACGGCAGCAAACAGCTCCTCGGCCAAATTAAGGGCGTAGCGCCCATCTCCGTCCGCCAGGGCAAAAAGCGACTCGCGGGCCTCATCAGTTACCAGCAAAGCCCGGCCCATATGCGCCTCTGCCCTCTGCAGAAGCTGTTCCAAGGCCTGCTCGTCAAGGCGTTTCAAGGTGAGCACCTGCGCGCGTGAGAGCACAGCAGGGTTCAGTTCGAATGACGGGTTTTCCGTGGTGGCGCCGACCAATATGATGGTGCCATCCTCAACATGGGGCAGGAAGCCATCTTGCTGCGCCCGGTTGAAGCGATGGATCTCGTCCACGAACAGCAATGTGCCCTGCCCGGCCATGCGCCGCTGCTTGGCCGTTTCAAAGGCCTTTCGCAAATCTGCTACGCCGGAGAAAATTGCCGAGAGCTGCACGAACTCAAGATTGACCTTGCCGGCCAACAGCCTGGCGATTGTGGTCTTGCCGGTGCCAGGCGGCCCCCACAGGATGATCGAGCCAAGCCGGCCCGCATTGAGCATACGCGTGAGTGCGCCTTGTTCACCCAGCAGGTGGTCTTGGCCCACCACCTCGCCAAGATGCTCTGGCCGCAGCCTGTCGGCCAAAGGTCTTGGCGCCTCAGCCTCCATTCCCGCAGCTTCAAACAGAGAGGCCATATGCCTGCCTCTTATCCACCTTCAGTAGCTCTGAAGGTTTGAGCGGATGATCCGCCCGTTGCGCTTCATCACCATGCGCCAGAGCTCTGGTGCCTCGCGCACCACCTTCTCCAGGTCCCGGACTTGCGCAATTTTTTGCCCGTTGACCTCCATGACAATATCGCCACGCCTGAAGCCGATTTCCCGGGCGCGCCCGCCCCGCACTTCGGTGACGATCACGCCAACCTCGCGGGGGTCGCGGCGCATCTCATCGGCTAACGCAGGAGACAAATTGCCCACCATTGAGCCTGACATGGGACCATACCCTTTGATCAAGGTAAGATTGCGGGGTGGATCCTCGGGCGGCGGCTGAAGGGCGACATCTACCGCTTTAGCCTTGCCGCTGCGCTGATACAGCACCCGGATCGAACCGCCCGCAGGCAAATTGGCAAACCGAGAGGCAAACTCCTTGGAGTTCTCAACCCGGCGCTTGCCGATTTCGAGCAACAGATCACCCACCTTTATCCCGGCTTTGCGCAAGGGGCTCTTCTCGTGAAGAACCCGCACCAGAGCACCGCGAGGCCGTGAGAAGCCCAAGGATTCTGCAATATCTGTTGTGACATCCTGCAAGCTGGCGCCGGCCCATGGTCGGCGTACCTTTTCGCGCCCTGCTATGGCGTTGTCGATCACGTTGCGCACGATGTTGGCGGGAATGGCGAAACCGATCCCGTGTGACCCGCCCGAGCGCGAGAAGATCGCAGTATTAATACCCACCAGATCGCCGTTCATGTCCACCAATGCACCGCCTGAATTGCCGGGGTTGATGGCCGCGTCGGTTTGAATGAAGAACTGATAGTCGGCCTGGCGCGATACTTTTGTGCGGCCTAGGGCGGAGATGATGCCGCTGGTGACGGTCTGCCCCACACCGAACGGGTTGCCGATCGCCAGAACAAGATCGCCGACGGCCAACGTGTCGCTGTCCCTGAGCTTCAACGCTTTCAGGCGCTCACCTTCAAGATTGATGCGCAACACGGCAAGGTCGGTGCGGCGGTCGCGCAGCATGACCTCTGCTTCCACCTCGCGCTTGTCGGATAGGACAACGATGATATCGTCGCCGCCTTGAATCACATGCTCGTTGGTGACCACGATGCCCGAAGCGCCCACAATGACGCCCGAACCAAGTGAATTCTGAACGCGTTTGCGTGGTCTTGTGTTCTCGCGCTGCTTTTCGCCACGGCCAAAAAAGTGCTTAAAAATCGGATCGTCGGCGAACGGCATGAAGCGCCGGTTTCTGACGATTTTGCGCGTGTAGATATTGACCACACCGGGGGCCGTCTCTTTCACGACGGGCGCAAAGGACAAGCCAATTTCCGCCCGCGATGACGGCACCTTGTTCTGCGCGTCCGCTTGCCCACTAAAGGTCATCACGTTCAACACAAACAAACTAACTGCAAAAAGTCGCAACCAGATGGTCATCTAAAAAGGTCCTTGAAAGATGGGCATAGAGCGCCAGGTCTTGATACAGCAGTTGGTGCTAGGCCGCCAAGCCGCGATCTAGCTTTTTGGATAGCACGAGAGCTGATTCCGTGCTCACAACCCCGTCAATGGCACCCACCTTATCCAACAAAATATCGAGAGCTTCCGGTGTTTCCACAGTGACCTGAGCCATTAGGTCAATTTTGCCACTCACTGATTGCAAGGTTTCAATGGCTGAAAAGGTCTTGAGCGTTTTGACAATTGATGCCGCCTGGCGCGGTTCGAACACGATCATCACATAGGCGCTCACACCGGCTTCCCGGTGGCCGGCTCCCAAGCGCACCGTGTAACCTGAAATTATGCCGCGATCTTCCAGGCGTGTCAGGCGGTCTTGAGCGGTGGTTCGAGACACCCCGAGCTTGCGCGCCAGTTCTGAAACCGAAGCGCGGGCATTCACCTTCAGATGATTGATCAGAGCTGTATCACTGTCCGTCAGAATCATTGTCGGCTCCGTTGTTTCGCCACTGACCCGGACATTATGACGTGATTTACGTTATTTCAACGGCCTCTGTGGCATAATCCACCAGATTTACGGCTGTTTGTCGTCATCGGGATCTCGCACATTCCGGGCAGATTGGATGGTAAGGACCCTCGGCATGTTTTTAGATGTAAACGAACGCACCGCAAACGGCGCAAACTCCTGCAACACGCAAGCCGTTGCTGCTGCGGCCAGCCCTGCGCTTGAGCAACCCATTGTGGAGCCGGCGCCTGTCAATTTTGCCGGGTATAACTCAACCGTTGAAGTGCTCTGTGCCCACCGGCCCCATCATCCGGTGCTTTGCTTCAGCCAAGACATTCTGACAGCCCAGGCTGAACGCTTCCTCGCTGGCTTTCCGGGCGAGGTGACCTATGCGGTGAAGGCCAATGACGGTGCGCAGGTGCTGGCCGCTCTGGTGAAGTCAGGCTTGACCGTGTTCGACGTTGCCTCCCTTGAAGAGATGGCGATCGTGCGCGCCCAGTGTGCAGATGCTGAGTTTCATTATCACAACCCTGTAAAATCACGCCTGGAGATCGAAACCGCCTACCGCCGCTACGGCGTGCGCCAGTTTGCCTTCGACGATGCGGGCGAGTTCGAAAAACTGCGGCAGATCTGCAGCCCTGATGACACTACTCTGGTGGTCCGTTTTCGCCTGGAAGGCAGCCACGCGGTGCACGACTTCTCAAGCAAGTTTGGGGCTTCGCAAACCGAGGCGGTGACCCTGCTGCGTGCTGCCCACGATGCCGGTTTTGCCACCGCCCTCACCTTCCATCCAGGTTCGCAGTGCTTCAACCCTGAGGCCTACAGCCAACACATCGCTGCTGCGGCCAAAATTTCCCTCGCCGCCGGCGTTGATCTGGTCAGCTTAAATGTGGGCGGCGGGTTTCCGGCGGCATATGCTCAGAATAATCTGCCCGCATTGGAAACCTACTTCGACACGATCAAGAGCGCTGCAAGTATCCACTTCAAAGGCAGAGTGCCCCCGCTTGTGTGCGAACCCGGACGCGCTTTGGTGGGCTCTTGCATGTCTCTGCTTGTGGCCGTCAAGCATGTGCGCCCGGCCACGGGTGAAGTCTTCTTGCAGGACGGCATCTACGGCACGCTGATGGAATTTTCCCAAACGAGCTTGCGCCCTGCCGTTCGCCTGCTGCGCAACGGCACTGAGTGTCAGGCGCCTGCGTCCTTCCAGATTTATGGCCCAACCTGCGATCCGCTGGACCGTTTGCCGGGCACTTATGAGCTTCCATCGGACGTTCAGGAAGGTGATTATCTGGAGTTCGCCACTATGGGCGCCTACTCCACGGCGACCAGCACGCGCTTCAATGGCTATGGCGATGTGAAAATCGTGCCCGTGCGCGACCCGTTCCGCATCTGATCGCCGGAACCCCGCACCTACTGGCCAAACTGGTCTGTTGCGCGAATGAGCCGGTCCAGAATGCCTGGTTCATTGAAGGCATGGCCAGCTCCCTCCACCAGGTGAAACTCAGCCTCCGGCCATGCTTTGTGGAGGCAATAGGCAGAGTGCGCCGGGCACGGCATGTCATAGCGCCCGTGGATGATTACTCCCGGAATGCCATGTAGTTTGTGCGCATTGTTCAGAAGCTGGTTTTCCTCCAACCAGGCCCCGTGGAAAAAGTAGTGGTTTTCGATCCTGGCAAATGCCAGCGCGAAATGTTCATCACCATGCCCAACAGACAGCTGTTCACTGGGCAACAGGGTGATGGTTTCGCCCTCCCAAATACTCCACGCCACTGCCGCCTCAAGTTGCTTTGCTTTGTCGGCGCCAGTGAGGCGTTTGCGGTAGGCCGCAATCAGGCCATCGCGCTCATTCTCCGGGATCGGAGCCAGAAAGCGCTCCCATTTGTCTGGAAACATTTGCGAGACCCCGAACTGGTAATACCAATCAAGCTCGGCCTTGGTGAGGGTGTATACGCCGCGCAAGATCAGTTCGCTCACACGCTCGGGATGCGATTGCGTATAGGCCAAAGCCAGAGTTGACCCCCAGGACCCTCCAAACACCTGCCATTTTTCGACGTCGCACAGCACGCGCAACCGTTCAATATCAGCCACAAGATGCCAGGTCGTGTTCGCTTCCAGTTCAGCATGCGGCGTCGAACGTCCGCAGCCGCGTTGATCAAACAGGAGAATGTCGTAAATCTCAGGATTGAAGAGGCGCCGATGCTCCCGAGAGGTTCCTCCTCCAGGGCCCCCATGCAAAAAAACGACCGGCTTGCCGCCTTGCTTGCCTGAGCGCTCGTAGTAGACCAAGTGACCATCGCCAACAGGGAGCATCCCCGTTTGGTAGGGTTCGATATGGGGATAGAATGAACGCAAATCACTCCTCCTTTCGGAATTTTCCGTTTCCTGCAATCGGCTAGGCGCCTGCGCCCTGAGGGATGTCGATCTCCATGCCGTCATAGGCCGGAACGACATTCGGAGGTAGCTCACCCCGCAAGGTCTCATAGTCCAAATCAATGTGCATGTTCGTCACCACGGCGCGTTTGGGCTTAACGTGCTCAATCCAGGCAAGTGCCTGTTCCAAACTGAAGTGGGTGGGATGGCGCGTGCGCCGCAAGGCATCGATTATCCAGCAATCCAGATCGTCAAGCTCGCCCACATTCTCCTCTCGGATGTTATGCAAATCGGGCGTGTAAGCCAGACCATCGATACGAAAGCCCAGTGTTGGGGTCACACCATGTTCAACTGGGAAGGGACGCGCGGCTATGGAGCCGCCTGCGCCCTCCACGGTGATCGGGACAGGAACCTCGATGGCATGCATTTCCAGGATCGGGGGATAGGGGCTGCCTTCGGGCGCTTGAAAACAGTAGCCAAAGCGGCTGGTCAGCGTCTTGCGGGTCGCCTCATCGGCCCAAATCGGCACCCGGCCGCGCTGGATCAGGGCCAAGGCTCTGAGATCGTCGATGCCGTGGCACTGATCTGCGTGGTCATGGGTGAAGAGTACACTGTCAATCTGGCCGCACTCTGCCGCAAGCAGCTGCTCGCGAATATCAGGCGCGGTGTCAATCAAGACACTGGTGTTCCCCTCCCCATCAGAACGGGTGAGCAGGAGGGAGCAGCGCGTGCGGCGGTTCTTCGGGTTGGCCGGATCGCAAGCCCCCCAGTTATTGCCAATGCGGGGCACGCCGCCGGACGAGCCGCAGCCGAGAATGCGTGCCTTAAGCGTCATGCAGCCTGGCCCCGCTGGAATATTTCAGGCCTGGGCACTTTTGAGAACAGCGTGAAGAAGTTGTCTGATGTTGCCCGGGCCATCTCATCGGGGCTCACCCCTTTCACCTCGGCCAAGCACTCCAGGGTGTGGCGGGTAAATGCGGGCTCATTGCTTTTGCCCCTATGGGGGACCGGCGCAAGATAAGGCGCATCGGTCTCCACCAACAGGCGGTCCATTGGCGCCATGGCCGCAGACCGGCGGATTTCTTCGGCACTCTTGAACGTAAGGATGCCTGACAGCGAAACGTAGGCGCCAATGGCCAAGCCGCGTTTGGCCAACTCAATGTTGGATGAGAAACAATGGAGCAAGGGTTTGAATGCCCCCCGGCTCATTTCTTCCTCCAGGATGCTCACCGTATCGTCTTCGGCCGAGCGCGAGTGGATGACCAGAGGCAAGCCGGTTTGGCGCGCAGCTTCAATGTGCACCCGAAATCCGGCCGCCTGCACATCGCGCGGGCTGTTGTCGTAGTGGTAATCGAGGCCTGCTTCGCCAATGCCAACAACCTTCGGATGGTTCGAAAACGCCACAAGCTCTTCGGCCGTCACATCAGGCTCTTCGGCCGCATTATGGGGATGGGTCCCGACGGTGCAATAAACCTGCTCGTAGCGCTCGGCGATTTTCAGGATCTCCTCAAACCGGCGAACCCGGGTCGAGATCGTCACCATCAGATGCACGCCAGATTCGGCGGCACGCTCGATCACACCATCCAGGTCTTCTGCCAGTTCCGGAAAATCCAGATGGCAGTGGCTGTCAACTATGGCTTCCAAGGCTCAGGCTCTCAATCTGCTTCCACATACCGGGGGAACACCGCCTCAGGCTTGGCAATGGTGCCACCGCTGGGCAACCGGTTCTCCGGGCCCAATGCTGCAAAGTCTCTCACAACATCGGCCACGCCCAAGGCGTTCAAGAAAGCGGCCCCAGAGTCTGGCATATAGGGTTGTGCAAGGATCGCAACCTGGCGCACGGTTTCCGCCGTCACGTAGAGCACCGTGCCCATCCGGTCAGGATCAGTCTTCTTCAGCGCCCACGGCTCCTGGCCGGCAAAATAGCGGTTGGCGTCAGCAACAACCTGCCAGATGCACTCAATGGCCTTGTGCAGTTGCTGGCCCTCATGATGCACGCGAACTTTCTCCAAGAGAGCATCGGCAGAACTCAGAAGCGTGTTGTCCTCAGCGCTGAAGGCGCCGGGCGCAGGGATCGTGGCGTCGCAGTTCTTGAAGATCATGGACAAAGACCGCTGCGCAAGATTGCCCAGGTCGTTGGCCAGATCCGCGTTAATGCGGTTGACGATCGCCTCGTGGCTATAGTTGCCGTCCTGGCCGAAGGGCACCTCGCGCATGAAGAAATAACGCACCTGGTCCAGGCCATACGCCTTGATCAACGAGAACGGGTCGACCACGTTACCAACCGATTTCGACATCTTCTCGCCCTTGTTGAACAAGAAGCCATGGGCAAACACGCGCTTTGGAACCGGGATGTTGGCCGACATCAAAAAGGCCGGCCAGTAGACCGAATGGAAACGGATGATGTCCTTGCCGATGATGTGCGCATCGGCAGGCCAATAGGCCCAGTTTTCATCGTCTTCGTTGGGAAAGCCCACACCGGTGATATAGTTTGTCAGTGCGTCCACCCACACGTACATCACGTGGCCGTCGGCATCTGGAACCTTAACGCCCCAGTCGAACGTGGTGCGCGATACTGAAAGGTCGTTCAGACCGCGCTTGACGAAACTAACCACCTCATTGCGCCGCACATCGGGACCGATGAACTCCGGCTTTGTTTCATAGAGATCCAGGAGCTTGTCTTGATAGGCGGAGAGCTTGAAGAAGTAGCTCTCCTCCTCGACCCACTCAACCGGTGTGTCCTGGGGCGACAGTTTCTCGCCGTCCTCGCCTTTGTGGAGTTCGCTCTCATCGTAATAGGCTTCATCACGGACCGAATACCAACCGGCATACTTGTCCAAATAGATATCGCCATTGGCTTCCATGCGCCGCCAGATCTCCTGAACAGACACATGATGGCGTTCCTGGCTGGTGCGGATGAAGTCATCGTTTGAGCAGTTCAAGGCTTTCACCATGTCCTCGAACTGATCAGAATTGCGGTTGGCCAGTTCTTCGGGCTCAATGCCTTCTGCCCGGGCAGTCTGCAGCATCTTCATGCCGTGCACATCGGTGCCGGTCAGAAAGTACACATCATAACCATCAAGCTGCTTGAACCGCGCCAGCGCGTCGGTGGCCATGGCTTCATAGGCGTGGCCGATATGAGGGGGCCCGTTCGGGTAGCTTATTGCAGTGGTGATGTAGAACCTTTTACGGTCGGTCATTCAGAGTGCGCTCGCGTTAGATGATGGTGTGGGCGGAGGTTCGGCGGCCGCACGCGCCAGACGATCCAAGACGCTCAATATGGCAGCTTGTTTGTCGAGATTTAAGGCATCTACCTGGCGAAGGGAACGATTGATTTCATCGTAGGCTGCAGCCCACGCACCTGGATGTTGCACCAAAGGCTCCGCCGATGCTGCGCGCACGGCTTGGGCAATGTGTACGGGTAACCAGGACAAGAGAAGCTCGCAGAACTGCAAGAACTCCGCAGCCGCATTGCGTGCTGCCAACTGTTGCGCCAATTTCAGACCGGCAGGCCGGTTCAGGGACGGCAGGCCGCGGGCGATGTTCAAAAACTCTTCGAACCGCTTGTAGCCCCCTTCCCTCAAGATCTGCACCGCGCGGCCCGGGCTGCCGCCCGCAAGCGCTGTAATCTTGCCGGCAACAGCAAGATCAAACCCTTCGTCACGGGCCGCAAGGTCACGCAATACGGTGGCCATCGCATCTTCTTCCAGAGGCTTGAGATCCAATTTCAGGCAGCGCGACCTGATGGTGCGCAAGAGCCGGCCCGGGGCATCGGCAATCAACAGAAACAGTGCCCTCGAAGGCGGTTCCTCAAGGATCTTCAAAAGCGCATTGGCGGCCGTAGCATTCATGCGGGCTGCCGGGTCAACGATGCATACACGCCACCCTCCCTCGCCGGCTGTGCGGGCAAAGAAGTTGGACGCCTGGCGGGCTTCTGCAACCCCAATCTCGGTTTTCGGCCGCTTGTTGCGCGGGTCCCATGCTGGTGTCACCAGCAACAAATCAGGATGCGCTTGCGCCACAACACGGCGCGCCACCGGATCTTCGGGATCCACATCAAGCGATGTGGGCGGCACAAGAAGCTCTGCCGGATTCGGGTTCGCCAAAACGAACGTGGCAAAGCGGTAGGCCAATGTGGCCTTGCCGATGCCGCCTGGCCCTCCAAGGATCCACGCATGGTGCATTCTGCCTGAGAGATAAGACTCCAACAGCTTGCGCTCCGCGGCTTCATGGCCTTGCAGCCCCTGCGTAAGGCGCGGGTGGAGCGGCTCGACGTCTTCTTCAATCTCTGCCATCTGAGTGGCTTAAGCGTTCAGAAGGCGAGATTCAACCGCACTCCAGATCGCGTGGGATATTTCCTCAATTTCGCCTGACGCATCGATCACCACACAACGCTCCGGACAGGCCGTGGCGATTTCCAAAAAGCTCTTCTGAAGCGTTTGGTGGAAGGCCAATCCCTTGTTCTCAAACCTGTTGGCATCCCCGCGTGCGTGAGCGCGTTGCAACCCCACCTCCGGCGCTATATTCATGACCAATGTCAGATCCGGATCGGTCTCCCCGACAATCTCCTGATGTATGGCATCTATCATCTCCAGGGAGACGTCGCCGGCAAGACCCTGATATGCCCGGGTAGAATCGGAGAACCGGTCACATAAAACCCACGCCCCACGTTCCAGCGCCGGGCGGATCGTGGTGCGCAAATGATCATCGCGAGCCGCATAATTAAGCAACGCTTCAGCGCCTGCAGACCAGCGATTGGTGGCACCGGAAATCAACAATTCGCGCAAAACTTCTGCCTGGGGAGCGCCCCCAGGCTCACGGGTTTGCACGATCTCAAGACCTTGGCTTGCAAGGTTCTCGGTCAACAGGCGCACTTGGGTGGATTTTCCCGCGCCCTCGCCGCCCTCAAAGGTGATGAATTTTCCTGGCTTCATAAAGTGGCGCTAGTGCTAACCGCCGAAGATCATGAATTTGAGAGTATCAATGGCCCGTTTCCATGGGCGTTGGTCTTCTTCAACGCTGTTGACCACAAACAGTGGAACTTCACTAACCTCCGAACCAGCAACGGCAAATCGCAACTTGCCGATCTGCGTGCCAGGCTGAACTGGCGCCTGGAGCGGACCGTCATAAACCACCTCAGCACGCACTTGCTTGCGCTCGTCCGGTGTCAGCATAACCCGCACGGGCTCTTTTGACATGAGCTGCACCCAGCCTTCCGTGCCGCCCCATACACGTGCATGACCGACGGTTTGGCCACGCTGAAACAGAACAAAGCTGCGGAACCGGCGAAAGCCCCAATCAAGAAGCTTGCGAGCCTCCACCCGGCGCGCCTTAGACGACTTCATGCCGGCGAGCACCATGATCAGACGGCGGCCGTCACGGACAGCCGAAGCCACCAAGCCATAGCCGGCCTCGCGCGTGTAGCCAGTTTTCAGGCCATCTGCGCCAATATCCATGTACAGAAGAGGGTTCCGGTTCTGCTGGGTGATCTTGTTCCAGGTGAACTCCCGCTCGCTGTAATACTTATAGAATTCCGGCAGTTCATAGATGATATGGCGGGCAAGTTTGGCCAACTCACGGGCCGTCATCTTGTGTTCGGGATCGGGCAGACCGGTGGCATTCTTGAAGGTGGACTTTTCAAGCCCAAGCTCCCGTGCCCGTTTGGTCATCGCCTCGCCAAAGGCCTCTTCAGATCCCGAGAGCCCTTCAGCGATGGCTATGCACGCGTCGTTTGCCGATTGAACGATCACGCCTCGAATAAGGTCTTCCAACTTCAAATCGGAATTCACCTTCGCGTACATGGTTGAGCCGCCCGACGTTGCTCCGCCGCTTTTCCAGGCATTCTCAGAGACGAAAAACTTGTCTTCCAATGTGAGCTGTCGGCCCTTCAGGGCCTCGAACACCATCACCATAGTCATCAACTTGCTCATGCTCGCCGGCGGCATCAGCCCGTCGGGGTTCTTTTCAAACAGAACCTCGCCTGTGCCTGCGTCAATCAGGATCGCATTGCGCGCACTTGTTGCAAACTTTGCGGCGTATGCGGCATTCGAACCAACGAGTAGCAATGCGGTGGCTGCAATCATGCAGATGAAGGTGTGTTGCAGGGTGCGGACCATCGTTCGGCGTTCCACTTCAAGTTTGGTCTAATCGAGCCTCTACAATAGCGCGCTCGCGTGCAGATTTAAACCACTCAGCGGCAAAGGGTAAATTCACGAACTTGAGACCGACCCAAAATCCGTCATCGACACCACTTACTATCAGGTGGAAACTGACCACTCGACACATCGCAACCGGGAGAGAACGATGTCACACGGCGGCAAAATTTGGTGGAATGAACTCAACACCTGGAAACCTAACGAAGCAAAGGCGTTCTATGAACGCACTCTGGGCTGGAGCTTTGACGAGGTTCCTGGAAAGGCAGGCCATGCCCCCTATTGGCTGGCCAAGCGGGACGGCCAGGCAATGTGCGGGATCTTTACCCTGAGATCACCGGACTTTGACGGGATACAGTCCCATTGGTTCACCTATCTTGCCGTCGACGATATTGACACGGCGCTGACGGAGGCACTCGCAACAGGCGGCGAAGTGCGGCGCGAAAAGTTCGAAATACCTGGTTTTGGCACAATGGCCGTGGTTCTGGACAATACGGGCGCCGGTTTCGGGATGATTGAACCTGCCTCTCACTAAACAAGAGACCAAACGTAAAAAGGGCCGCCCGGTTTACCGGACGGCCCTCTAAATCTTGTTGAGCGGCAAACTGCCCTATTCGGCAGGTGCTCCAGCTGCCTCTTCAGAGGCGGCCTCATCGCCCATCTCCGGGCTCGGCAGAGCTTCTGCAGCGGCTGCTTCGCTGGCCCGGTCCTGCTCTTCCAGGATCAAGCTGTCGCGGCGATCTGCAACCTGCTTGAATTGGGTCAGCATGCCGCCGGTACCAGCTGGGATCAGACGGCCTACGATGACGTTTTCTTTCAGGCCCTCAAGGGTGTCCACCTTGCCGTTCACCGAAGCTTCGGTGAGCACGCGTGTAGTTTCCTGGAACGAAGCTGCTGAAACAAACGAACGCGTTTGCAGCGAGGCTTTGGTGATGCCGAGCAGAACCGGTGAGCCGGTTGCCAGATCAAGGCCTTCGGCCTCCAGCTTCTGGTTCATTTCCTTGAAGTCAACCCGGTCAAGCTGCTCGCCCTTCAGCCAGGTTGAGCTGCCTGGATCCTCGATTTCAACCTTCTGCAGCATTTGGCGGACAATCACCTCGATGTGCTTGTCGTTGATGCCAACGCCCTGCAGGCGGTAGACGTCCTGGATTTCGTTGACCAGATAGGTGGCCAGTTCTTCCACGCCGTTAATCGCCAGGATGTCGTGCGGTGCCGGGTGGCCATCGAGCAGGTATTCGCCCTTCTCGATGAAGTCGCCTTCCTGAACCGGAAGGTGCTTGCCTTTCGGGATCAGATATTCCGAAGGCTCCATGCTCTCGTCTTCAGGCACGATGCGAATGCGGCGCTTGTTTTTATAGTCGCGCCCAAACTCAACACGGCCGGAGATTTCTGCGATGATCGCGTGGTCTTTCGGCCGGCGTGCTTCGAACAGTTCGGCTACACGTGGCAGACCACCCGTAATATCGCGGGTCTTGGCGCTTTCGGTCGGAATACGTGCAAGCACATCACCGGCCTTGATTTCTACGCCCGGCTCAACCGACAGCACAGCGTCCACAGACAAGAGGTAACGAGCTTCACCGCCGCGGGCGAGTTTGTGAACTTCACCCTTCTTGTCTTTGATCACCATGGCTGGCTTCAAGTCGCCGCCGCGCGGGCTTGAACGCCAATCTGTGATCACACGGTTGGTGATGCCCGTCGCCTCATCAGCAACTTCGCTCACCGAGACGCCTTCCACCAGATCTTCGAACTCAAGCATCCCGTCAACCTCGGAGATAACCGGCCTGGTATATGGGTCCCAGTCGGCCATACGCGTGCTGCGTTTCACCTTGTCGCCATCATCAACATAGAGCCGTGCACCGTAGGGTACCTTTTGGGTCCCGCGCTCATTGCCCTTATCGTCGACCACTGCAATCACGTTGTTGCGGCCCATGGCAATCAGACGGCCTGAGCTGTCCTTGACGATGTTCCGGTTTCTGATCTCGATGTTACCATCGTGAGCAGATTCCAGATAAGATTCATCGAGCACCTGAGCCGTACCGCCAATGTGGAAGGTGCGCATGGTCAACTGCGTGCCCGGCTCGCCGATGGACTGCGCGGCGATAACACCAACAGCTTCACCGAAGTTCACAGGCGTACCGCGCGCGAGGTCGCGGCCATAGCACTTGGCACAAACACCCAATGCGCTTTCGCAGGTGAGCACTGAGCGAATTTTCAGCTCGGTAACACTCGAAGAATCAAGTTTTTCAACCTGCTCCTCGGAGATGTCTTCGTTTTTACCGATAATCAGTTCGCCGGTTGCTGGATCATGCACATCTTCTGCGGTGGTGCGGCCGAGGACGCGCTGCCCGAGCGTCACAATCACTTCACCGGAGTCCACTGCCGCACGCGAGGCGATACCGCGCTCAGTGCCGCAATCATGCTCCATGATGATGCAATCCTGCGCCACGTCCACAAGACGACGGGTCAGGTAACCGGAGTTTGCAGTTTTCAGCGCCGTATCAGCCAGACCTTTACGGGCACCGTGAGTGGAGTTGAAGTACTCCAACACCGAGAGGCCCTCTTTAAAGTTTGAGATAATCGGCGTTTCGATGATCTCGCCAGACGGCTTGGCCATAAGGCCGCGCATGCCCGAAAGCTGCTTCATCTGAGCGGGTGAACCACGCGCCCCTGAGTGTGCCATCATGTAGATCGAGTTGATGGGCTTTTGGCGGCCGCTCTCCTTGTCTGTCTGAACAGCGGAAATCTTGCCCATCATTTCATCGGCAACACGGTCGGTACACTTGGCCCAGGCGTCAACAACCTTGTTGTATTTCTCGCCTTGGGTGATCAGACCGTCGATATACTGCTGCTCGTATTCCTTCACCAAATTGCGTGTCTCGTCGACCAGCTTAACCTTGGTCTCCGGAATGATCATATCGTCCTTACCGAACGAAATGCCCGCCTTGAACGCGTTGGTGAAGCCAAGACCCATGATCTGGTCGCAGAAAATCACCGTGTCCTTCTGACCGCAGTGGCGATAGACATGATCGATCATGCCCGAGATTTCGCGCTTGGTCAGAAGCTTGTTGCACACTTCCATGGTGATGTTCGGACGCCTTGGCAACAGGGCGGCAATCTTCATGCGGCCAGGTGTGGTCTCATAAATCCTGGCAACTTCGCTACCGTCCTCGTCCACATCTGTGAAGCGGCCCTTGATCTTGGTGTGCAGAGTTACCGAACCCGATTCCAACGCATGCTCGATCTCAGATGGATCAGAGAACACCATGCCCTCGCCCGGCTCATTCTCATACATCATGGAAAGGTAATAGAGCCCCAACACGATATCCTGGGAAGGCACAATGATCGGCTGACCGTTGGCCGGATGCAGGATGTTGTTGGTCGACATCATCAACACGCGGGCTTCCAACTGGGCTTCCAGGGAAAGCGGCACGTGCACAGCCATCTGGTCGCCGTCAAAGTCGGCGTTAAAGGCCGCACAGACGAGCGGATGCAATTGAATTGCCTTGCCCTCAATGAGGACAGGTTCAAAGGCCTGAATGCCCAGACGGTGAAGGGTCGGCGCCCGGTTCAGAAGAATCGGGTGCTCGCGGATCACCTCGTCCAGGATATCCCAGACTTCAGGTTTTTCTTTTTCCACCAGCTTCTTGGCTTGCTTGACCGTTGAGGCCAGGCCCTTGGCGTCGAGGCGCGAGTAGATGAACGGCTTGAAGAGTTCAAGCGCCATCTTCTTCGGCAAGCCACACTGATGCAGCATGAGTTCTGGACCCACGACGATCACGGACCGGCCAGAATAGTCGACACGCTTGCCGAGCAAGTTCTGACGGAAGCGGCCCTGCTTGCCTTTCAGCATGTCAGACAGCGACTTCAGCGGGCGCTTGTTAGCACCCGTGATGACGCGACCGCGGCGGCCGTTGTCGAACAGAGCATCTACAGATTCCTGCAGCATGCGCTTTTCGTTCCGGATGATGATATCCGGGGCACGCAGCTCAATCAGGCGCTTCAAACGGTTATTCCGGTTGATCACCCGGCGATAGAGATCGTTCAGGTCGGAGGTTGCAAACCGGCCGCCATCAAGCGGCACCAGCGGGCGCAATTCCGGCGGAATGATCGGCACAACGGTGAGGATCATCCATTCAGGACGGTTACCTGAGGCAATGAAGGCCTCAATCAGCTTCAGCCGCTTTGCCAGTTTCTTAGGCTTCAGCTCGGTTGTGGCTTCGGCAATGCCCTGGCGCAGATCAACAGCGATTTTCTCAAGATCAAGGCCCATCATGATCTCGCGAACGGCCTCAGCGCCAATGCCGGCGGTGAAGGCGTCATCGCCATATTCGTCTTGGTAGGCCAGGTAATCTTCTTCAGACAGAAGCTGCAGCTCTTTCAGCGGCGTCAGGCCTGGCTCGAGCACAATGTAATTCTCAAAGTACAGAACCCGCTCCACATCCTTCAGCGTCATATCGAGCAGCAGTGCAATACGGCTGGGGAGCGACTTGAGGAACCAAATGTGGGCCACAGGTGCGGCCAGCTCGATGTGGCCCATGCGCTCGCGCCGGACCTTGGAGAGTGTTACTTCAACGCCGCACTTTTCGCAGATGACGCCCTTGTATTTCATCCGCTTGTATTTGCCGCAAAGGCACTCATAGTCCTTGATGGGACCAAAGATGCGCGCGCAGAACAGGCCGTCGCGCTCAGGCTTGAACGTGCGGTAGTTGATGGTCTCAGGCTTTTTGATCTCGCCAAAGGACCAGGACAGAATTTTCTCCGGCGACGCGATGGAAATTCTGATCTGGTCAAACGTTTGCGGCTGACCAACGGGGTTGAAGATATTCATGACCTCTTGGTTCATGAGCTCTGATCTCCTTTCGCGGATGGGCGGTCCGCTTTTTGGAATTTTACCCTCTAGTGAACCCGCTCACGGGTTCTTTGTACTCAAACGTAACGGACCGCCGGACGCTCACGTCCGGCGGTGTGATCTAGTTCTGCTGCAGGTCCTGCAACTCGACATTGAGGCCGAGTGAGCGCATTTCCTTCACAAGCACGTTGAAGCTTTCCGGAATGCCGGCTTCGAAGGTGTCGTCGCCGCGCACAATGGCTTCGTAGACTTTGGTACGGCCGGCCACGTCATCCGATTTCACCGTCAGCATTTCCTGCAAGGTGTATGCGGCGCCGTAGGCTTCCAGAGCCCACACCTCCATCTCACCGAAGCGCTGGCCGCCAAACTGGGCTTTACCGCCCAATGGCTGCTGGGTGACCAGCGAGTATGGACCGATGGACCGGGCGTGGATCTTGTCGTCCACAAGGTGGTGCAGCTTCAGAATGTAAATGTAACCAACGGTCACTTCACGGTCGAAGGGTTCACCGGTACGGCCATCATAGAGCGTCACCTGGCCAGAAGCGTCATGGCCCGATGCATTGAGCATCTCGACAATGTCTTCTTCCTTGGCACCATCGAACACCGGTGTGGCGATTGGAACGCCGCCGCGCAGGTTGCCTGACATGGTGACGATCTGATCGTCCGTCATGGACTCGATCACCGGATCCTTGCCATAGGCGTTCTTCAAGCTGTCGCGCAGCGGCTTGATCTTCTGGTTGGCCATGTAGCCGTCCAGAGCTTCACCGATTTGCACACCAAGTCCGCGGCACGCCCAACCCAAATGGGTTTCCAGAATCTGGCCCACGTTCATCCGGCTCGGCACCCCTAGCGGGTTCAGAACCACGTCAACGTGCGTGCCATCTTCCAGGAACGGCATGTCTTCGACCGGTACGATCTTGGAGATCACACCCTTGTTTCCGTGACGGCCAGCCATCTTGTCGCCCGGCTGGATCTTGCGCTTCACCGCAACGAAGACTTTCACCATCTTCATCACGCCAGGCATAAGCTCGTCGCCGCGCTGCAGCTTGTCGACCTTGTCAACGAAGCGCTGTTCTAGACGCTGCTTGGATTCCTCGTACTGCTGAGCCATCGCTTCCAGCTCGCCGAGGGCCTTTTCGTTGGTGAGCGCAATCTGCCACCACTGGGAGCGCGGGATTTCATCCAGCGCAGCCTGGGTGATCCGGCCCGAAAGGGTGTAACCCTTCGGTCCACTTGCAGCTTCCTTGCCGACCAGGAACCCGCTCAACCGGCCGTAGGAGTTCCGGTCCAGGATGCCGAGTTCGTCGTCACGGTCTTTGGCAAGACGTTCAATTTCTTCACGCTCGATCGCCAGGGCACGTTCGTCCTTGTCGATGCCGTGGCGGTTGAAGACACGAACCTCAACCACTGTGCCGGTGACACCCGGAGGCAGACGCAGGCTGGTGTCGCGAACATCAGAGGCCTTTTCACCGAAGATGGCACGCAGAAGCTTTTCTTCCGGTGTCATCGGGCTCTCGCCCTTCGGCGTGATCTTGCCCACCAGGATGTCGCTTGGGTTAACCTCAGCGCCGATGTAAACGATACCGGCCTCGTCGAGGTTCTTCAGAGCTTCCTCACCCACGTTTGGAATGTCGCGGGTGATCTCTTCCGGGCCCAATTTGGTGTCGCGGGCCATCACTTCGAACTCTTCAATATGGATCGAGGTGAAGACGTCGTCACGCACCATGCGCTCGGAGATCAGGATGGAGTCCTCAAAGTTGTAGCCATTCCAAGGCATGAACGCCACGAGGCAGTTCTTGCCGAGCGCCAGATCACCAAGATCGGTGGACGGGCCATCGGCGACGATGTCGCCTTTCAACACTTCATCGCCCACGTGCACCAGCGGACGCTGGTTGATGCAGGTGTTCTGGTTGGAACGCTGGAACTTGAGCAGGTTGTAAATGTCCACACCAGGCTTGGTGGGGTCCGTTTCACCGGTTGCGCGGATAACAATGCGTTTGGCGTCAACCTGGTCAACCACGCCGGAGCGGCGGGCCGTGATGGCCGCGCCACTGTCGCGTGCCACTACTGCTTCCATGCCGGTCCCCACCAGCGGGGCCTCAGCCTTCACCAGCGGCACAGCCTGGCGCTGCATGTTTGAGCCCATGAGCGCACGATTGGCGTCATCGTTTTCCAGGAACGGAATGAGCGCGGCAGCGACCGAAACCAGCTGCTTTGGCGACACATCCATATATTCAACACTGTCCGGCGTTCTCAACTCGGTGTCGCCGGCGTAGCGGCAGTTCACCAGATCGTTGACGAACTTACCGTTCTTGTCGACCTGCGCGTTGGCCTGGGCAATGTGGTGTTTGGCCTCTTCAACCGCCGACAGGTAGTTGATTTCAGACGTCACTTTGCCTTTCTCAACTTTCTGATAGGGGCTTTCAATAAAGCCGTATTTGTTGACCCGAGCGTAGGTAGCCAGGGAGTTGATCAGACCAATGTTCGGGCCTTCCGGCGTTTCAATCGGGCAGATCCGGCCATAGTGGGTCGGGTGCACGTCGCGCACTTCAAAGCCAGCACGCTCACGTGTCAGACCGCCAGGGCCCAAGGCAGAAAGGCGGCGCTTGTGAGTGACTTCGGACAGCGGGTTGGTTTGGTCCATGAACTGGGAAAGCTGCGAGGAACCAAAGAACTCACGCACTGCGGCAGCGGCCGGTTTGGCGTTGATCAGGTCATGCGGCATGACCGTGTCTACATCAACCGAAGACATACGTTCCTTGATGGCACGCTCCATGCGCACCAGACCAATGCGGTACTGGTTTTCCATAAGCTCGCCAACCGAGCGCACACGGCGGTTGCCAAGGTGGTCGATATCGTCGATTTCACCCTTGCCGTCACGCAGCCCCACCAGGGTCTTGATGACCGCCATGATGTCGTCACGGCGCAGGGTGCGCTGGGTGTCAGGAGCATCCAAATCAAGACGCATGTTCATCTTCACACGGCCAACCGCGGAAAGATCATAGCGTTCTGAATCGAAGAACAGGCCGTTGAACAGCGCTTCAGCGGTTTCACGGGTTGGCGGCTCGCCCGGGCGCATCACCCGGTAGATTTCCAACAGTGCCTGGTCGTAGCTTTCCGCCTTATCAACCTTCAACGTGTTGCGGATAAACGAACCAGTGTTGATGTGGTCGATATCCAGAATGTCGAGCGATTTGTAGCCGGCTTCCTTCAAGGTTGTCAGAATGGCTTCATCAATCTCATCGCCGGCTTCGGCGTGGATGATACCGGTGTTTTCGTCCACCAGCTCGTCCGCTAAATAAAGGCCGTACATGTCCTCATCATTGATGAGAAGCTCTTTGAGGCCATCTTCTGCCAGCTTGCGGGCCAGGCGAGGTGTGATTTTCGTGCCGGCTTCAACCACCACATCACCGGTCTTGGCGTCTACCAGGTCAGAAGTAGGTTTCACGCCTCTGAACCGCTCGGGTGCAAACTGGGTTTTCCAGCCAGCATCCTTCGGGGCGAGCTTGTAGGTCACCTTGTCGTAGAACTCGTTCAGGATCTCTTCGGTGTCCCAGCCCAGGCCATACAGCAGGGTGGTGGCCGGGATCTTGCGGCGGCGGTCGATACGCACGTGGACGATGTCCTTGGCGTCAAACTCAAAGTCGAGCCAGGAGCCACGGTAAGGAATGATGCGTGCAGCAAACAACAGCTTACCCGAGGAATGGCTCTTGCCTTTGTCGTGGTCGAAGAACACACCTGGCGAACGGTGCATCTGCGAGACGATAACGCGCTCTGTGCCGTTGATGACGAACGTGCCGTTCTCAGTCATCAGTGGCATGTCGCCCATGTAGACGTCTTGTTCTTTGATGTCCTTGACCGACTTGGCATCGGTTTCTTCGTCAATTTCAAACACGATCAAGCGCAAAGTCACCTTCAGCGGGGCGGCATAGGTCATGCCGCGCTGTTGGCACTCTTCAACGTCGTACTTGGGCGCTTCGAATTCAAAATCGACAAATTCCAGGGTCGAAATTCCAGCAAAGTCACCGATCGGAAACACCGATTTGAAGACAGCCTGCAGGCCTTCGTCGGCCCGGCCGCCTTCGGGCTTCTTCATCTGAAGAAACTGGGCGTAGGATTCTTTTTGAACTTCAATCAGGTTAGGCATCTCTGCCTGTTCGGCGATTTTACCGAAATACTTACGAACGCGCTTTGCTCCAATGAGAGTCTGCGTTTGCGACATGACCGCTCCTAACGTGTGGTGTTCGGAACCGCTTTAACGGTTCGCCTCAAGGGTCCAGGTCAGATTGACCCTTGAGAGAAACCGTCACCGGTTTATTCGTTCTACGGGTACGCGAATTTCAGCTCCGGAACTTCTTTGAGGGAAGCCCCGGAGCTGAACGCTCAACTTACTTAAGCTCGACAGTTGCGCCGGCTTCTTCAAGCTTGGCCTTGATCTCGTCGGCTTCGCCTTTGGTGCAGCCTTCTTTAACCGCACCAGGAACGCCTTCCACCAGATCTTTGGCTTCTTTCAGTCCAAGGCCAGTGATGGCGCGGACTTCTTTAATGACGTTGATTTTCTTTTCGCCGAAGGCGGTCATGACAACATCGAAGCTGTCTTTTTCCTCTTCGGCAGCGGCTTCACCGCCACCAGCTGCAGCGGCAGCCACGGCAACAGGGGCGGCAGCAGAGACGCCCCATTTTTCTTCAAGCATTTTTGACAGCTCTGCTGCTTCCAACACTGTCAGGTTGGAGAGCTCGTCTGCAATTTTTTCAATATCAGCCATTTATTTCACTCACTTCAGATTGGTTTGAACCTGTTCAATTTGAAAGCACCGTTAGGCGGCTTCATCTCTTGTGGCATAGGCGTTCAGAACCCGTGCAACCTGCCCGCCCGGTGCTTGCAGAACGCCTGCAATCCGAGTGGCCGGGGTCTGGATCATGCCGACCAACTTGGCCCGCAGTTCATCCAGAGACGGCAGTTCAGCCAGCGCTTTCACGCCCGCTTCGTCCAGAACGGTTGCTCCCATAGTGCCGCCCACAACAACGAACTTCTCGTTATCCTTGGCGAACTTGGCAACGACCTTGGGTGCAGAGATGGGATCGTCGGAATAGGCGATGGTCGTGGGACCAACAAACAATTCCTTGATGCCTTCTGCATCCGTGCCTTCAAGAGCAAGCTTGGCCAGGCGGTTCTTCGCGACTTTGAGCGATGCACCTTCCTGAGACATCCGGACACGCAGATCTGTCATCTGTGATACCGTTAGTCCAAGATTGTGGGCTACAACAACACAGCCTGCGTTCGAGAACACAGAATTGAGCGTTGTAACGAGCTCTGCTTTTTGGGCTCGATCCACTTGCTTTACTCCTGGTTGGCTTCACCTCAGCAACGTGCCGAAGATCAGCCGGTTCACATTTGCCACTCCATCTGGCGTAGCTCACCAAATTGGCAAGCTGGCCAGCTTCGTGGCGCTTACTTGCCTGTCGCCTCTCTTGAAACTTGTTTCCAAGCCTCTGCTGAGAGGAAACGGAGGTTCAAACCAACCCAAAGCCCAGATAAACGCCCGAACTTAAGGCCCATTTTCTCCCCGTCTCATGCTGGCTGGCGTTTTAAACAGAGCCTTTAAGCTCTGCGCCGGCAATCTCTGACAGGTCTTGGATCCAAATTGAGCAGATGCTCTCTTCAGATCCTTCCATTGGGACAGGTCGCCCTGCCCCGCTGGAAACTTTTGGCGCTAAACCGCAGATTTATTCTGCAGCCACACCGATCGTCGCAGGATCAAGCTTCACGCCTGGTCCCATCGTCGAACTCACAGATACTCTCTTCAAATACGCGCCCTTCGCACCCGAGGGCTTGGCTTTCATGACCGCATCAATAAAGGCGCGAACGTTTGCGGCCAGTTTGTCCTGTTCGAAGCTCGCCTTGCCAACGCCCGCATGGACGATGCCGGCCTTTTCAACGCGGAACTCAACCGAACCGCCCTTGGAAGCCTGGATTGCTTCAGCCACATCCGGCGTCACGGTTCCAACCTTCGGGTTCGGCATCATGTTGCGGGGGCCAAGGATTTTCCCGAGACGGCCAACAAGCGGCATCATGTCAGGGGTTGCGATGCAACGATCGAAGTTGATCTCGCCCTTCTGAACCGCTTCCGCCAAGTCTTCAGCGCCTACGATGTCCGCACCGGCGGCCTTGGCCTCTTCAGCCTTGGCATCCTTGGCAAACACGGCAACGCGAACCGACTTGCCCGAACCGTTTGGCAATGCCACCACACCGCGGACCATCTGGTCTGCATGGCGGGGGTCGACGCCGAGGTTCATGGAAATCTCGACGGTTTCGTCGAATTTCGCCTTGGCGCGGTCCTTGACCATCTTTACAGCCTCATCGAGGTCATAAAACTTATTGCGATCAATGCCTTCAACGGCAGCTTTCGTTCTTTTTCCAACCTTAGCCATCGATTAAGCCTCCACCTTCAAGCCCATTGAACGGGCCGAGCCGGCAATAATCTTTGCGGCCTGGTCCAAATCGTTGGCGTTCAAATCAACCATCTTAACTTCTGCGATCTCACGGCACTGGGCCATGGTCACCTTGCCTGCTTCTTCACGGCCCGGCTCTGAACCACCTTTGTCCAGTTTCGCAGCCTTCTTCAGAAAGAACGACGCAGGCGGCGTCTTGGTTTTGAACGTGAACGACTTGTCGGCGAAAATGGTAATTTCTGTTGGGATCGGTGAATTGGGTTCCATCTCCTGGGTCGACGCGTTGAACGCCTTGCAGAACTCCATGATGTTCAGGCCGCGCTGACCAAGCGCAGGACCGATGGGCGGCGACGGTGTCGCAGCGCCAGCAGGCACCTGCAGTTTTAGATAACCTTCGATCTTCTTTGCCATTTTTCCCTCGTTTGCCCGTTCTGGGCGGTTAGGTTTCGGGGTTGGTGGTACGGCTTACAATCTGCCCGGTTGGCTTTCCGGATCGACTTGCCTCCCACCCGTCACGTCAGGTGAACTGTTACGTTTTCTCCACCTGTGCGTATTCCAGCTCGACCGGGGTGGCCCGGCCAAAAATTGACACAGCCACTTTGAGCCGTGCCCGTTCTTCATCTACATCCTCGACAAGACCGTTGAACGAAGCAAACGGCCCATCGGACACACGAACCTGCTCACCAATTTCGAACGAAATGGTGGGCCGCGGCCGCTCGACGCCTTCTTGAACCTGATGCAGAATCCGGTTGGCCTCGTCTTCGGAAATCGGAACCGGTTTGTTTTCGGTGCCCAGGAAACCGGTGACTTTCGGCGTATTCTTGATGAGGTGATAGGCCGAGTCGGTCATCTCCATCTTCACCAGCACATAGCCGGGGAAGAACCTGCGCTCTGACGTCACCTTGCGGCCACGCCTGATCTCAACAACCTCTTCGGTCGGCACAAGCACCTCATCGAAGAACTCGTCCAGGCCTTGAGCGGCCGCCTGTTCCTTAATGGCATCCGCCACCTTCTTTTCGAAGTTGGAATAGGCGTGCACGATGTACCAGCGTTTAGCCATTTATCCTCTCAAGTCCGCCTTCAGACCGCCCACTATGATCCAAGGATCTGTGTCACGCCCCAGCTCAAAATCTGGTCAGCGATCAGGAAAAAGATGCTCGCAAACGTCACCATGATCAGCACCATCACGGTGGTGACCATCGTTTCCTTACGGCTCGGCCATGTGACCTTGTTGGTCTCGGCTCTTACCTGCTGCAGAAATTCAAACGGGTTTGTTTTGGCCATCTAAGTCCACTGTTTAAGTTTTGGCAGGGGCGGAGGGTCTCGAACCCCCGACCTACGGTTTTGGAGACCGTCGCTCTACCAACTGAGCTACACCCCTACGCAGAAACTTTCCTGTTACTCTACGATTGTCGCAACCACGCCGGCGCCGACGGTACGGCCGCCTTCACGGATGGCGAAACGCAGGCCATCTTCCATTGCGACCGGCACAATCAGTTCAACGTTCATGTCAACATTGTCGCCCGGCATAACCATTTCCGTG
>JAAEUE010000335.1 GCA_024227565.1 Alphaproteobacteria bacterium | reverse complement strand
CACGCTCCTGACCCAATCAGAATGACCGGAGAGGGTTTGCGCCGGTTGGCCGGTGTCGGTGTTCCAGAGGATGACGGTGCCATCATCGGAGCCGGAGGCTAACTGGCCGTCGGGCGACCAGGCCACGCTCAAGACCGTCCCAGAATGACCGGAGAGGGTTTGCGCCGGTTGGCCGGTGTCGGTGTTCCAGAGGATGACGGTGCCATCATCGGAGCCGGAGGCTAACTGGCCGTCGGGCGACCAGGCCACGCTCCAGACCCAATCAGAATGACCGAGAAAGCCCACGCCAGAACCAGAAACTTGAAATGGTATGGTACTTAAAAGTCCTTTACTATCATCTGCTAATGAATCATCGGTCTGTCTTGCAATTTCAAAATCAGCTTTCGCTTCCAAAGCCAACAATAAGGTTAAATAATAATCTTCTCGTGCAAATGTCCCCTGTGCTTGACCTGCCAGCGAACGTGCTTGCGCCAGTTGCGCCTGGTACAAAGCAAAAACCACTGCTGCAATTGCCATGATCAAAGCGGCTCCTAATGCAAAGGTGAAGCGGCGCGTTCTGCGAGAATTCCTTGCCTCAGCCTCGGCCCGCTGCTGCTGCTCGCTGGCTAATGATTCAGCCGCCTCTAATTCCCGCTGCCTCTGCGCTTCCCTCTCCGCCGCACGTTGGTCTCGAAAGTGAATCCCTGATTGAACATAAGCGATTTCTGCTTCATTCAATTCTTCTGTTCGATCAGTTAACCATCCCTCGGCCTCGGCCAAGGGTGTGCCTCGTAGCAGGGCATCGGCATCTTGTTCATTTGCTTCCCAGCGCTCAATGTCTAGCCGCAGACGCTCTTGCCACAGCCGGAAGGTGCGGTCTGCATTCATCCACCGTTTTAGCTGCCCCCATCGTTGAATTAACGCTTCGTGGATCAGTTCAGCCGTTTCATCATCTTCTTTTGGCTGGTCTGTAATCAGCAGCCGGGTGCGGGCATCTGCAAGCTGCTGCACCAATGCCCAATCGGCATCGTCAAATTCGGTGCGGCGGGCGATGCGGCGCGTATCTTCGGTGCCTGCGCCGGGGTGGACCAATTGTACAAATACGCGCCGTGCCTGTGTTTGTTCTGATTTGCTCAATTTGCCAAACACCTGGTCGGCGTGTTTGGCTAATGCGCCTTTGACTTGCCCAATTTGTTTGTAGGCGACGTGGGTGAGCTGGCGGTGCGTTTGCCAGCGCCACAGT
>JAAEUE010000334.1 GCA_024227565.1 Alphaproteobacteria bacterium | reverse complement strand
TCCCGGCGATAATGGCAAACGCCCGCCTGACCGGGGCTACCGGTATGAAGAACGCTGTTCCTGGAGCTTCAAAAGGACGGATGGCTGGTGGCCCACCGGCCTCACCCAGCGTTGCGTTCGCGTGAGGGTACATTAGCCGCCCGCAGCCTCAGGGGAATCGAATGAATGTTTTATCCTGTGACAACGTCGTGGAGGAAGTCCTCGTCCCAGGCGGCCAGGTGGCGTTTTAGGCGCATGCTTTGCTTGCCCTTGGATGCGCGCAGGAAGTTGCTCGCCATGTGTTTGACGGTGGCGAAGTTGGCTGGCGCGTTGGCCTTGCGGATGCGGCATTCATCGTCGCGAAAGACCATATCCATCACCCAGTGAAGGCCGTTTTCGATGCCCCAGTGCTGGCGGATCGCAGCGGCGTGCGTCGGGGCGTCCGGGGCAAGCGAAGAGATGTAGAAGCGGATTTCGCGCCTTGTCCCTTTAGGCGTTTCGGCAGTGTATTCGACCATGACGATGCTTTTGAGCCCCGGCCAGTCATGTCGCTCGCGCAACCATTCGATATCCCCGCAAACGATGTATTTGCGCGTCTCCAGGCGGCCATGGCTCTTCTCGACGCTCTCATGGCAACCGATTGTCGTATCGGCGTAACTCTGATCACTCTGCTCACCGAAGAACAGTTCGACATCGTCGCGCAGGGTTCCCTGATTGCCCTTTAGAGAGAACAGGTAATCGGCTTTCTTATCGGTGATTTTCTGTGCAATGGCGCGCTGGCAACCCATGGCGTCGATGGTCACGATGGCGCCTTCGATGGCCAGCAGGTCAAGCAACTCAGGGATCGCGGTGATTTCATTGGATTTGCCGTCCACTTGCCGCTGCCCCAACACCAGTTGCTGGCCTGAACTCCAGGCCGAGATCATGTGGATCGGCCCTTGTCCGCCAGCCCTGTCGAACGAACGGCGCAGGGTCTTTCCGTCAATGGCCACGACGCCGCTGACGGCCTTTTTCAAGGCTGCCACCCAGTCGATGAAGCATTGCTGGAAGCTCTTGGCGTCAAGGGCGGCGAATATGATCCCGAACTGGTCGTGCGACGGTGTGCCGTTCTCAAAGGCACCGAAACGGCGCAAAAAGGCCAGCTTTTTCTCACCGAAGGCGGCAACCTCCACCCAGCTGTCTGCGCCGCAAAGCACGGCGCACAGGGTCACAAGCAACACTTCATCAAGCGGATAAAGCAGTTTCGCCTCCTGGCGCGGGTCTTCCAGCTTGTCAAAATAATCAAGAAATCCAATGTGATGCTTCGTACCGCCAGCAGTCTGGGCCATGCTTGTGATCCTCCTCGCGAATCAATGGGATCACACCTTGAATCAGCACGCTTCTGTCTTGTCACCAAAATCTCAACTCATTCGATTGCCCTGCCCCATTTCCGCTTCCCTTGCCGCCCGACTCTCTCTATATCCAGACTCCCATGGCGCGGTACATTTTCATAACCGGCGGCGTGGTTTCCTCCCTCGGCAAAGGGCTTGCATCGGCGGCTTTGGGCGCGCTGCTTCAGGCGCGCGGCTACAAGGTCCGTTTGCGGAAACTCGACCCCTATCTCAATGTCGATCCGGGCACCATGAGCCCCTATCAGCATGGCGAGGTCTACGTCACCGACGATGGGGCGGAAACGGACCTCGATCTGGGCCACTATGAGCGCTTCACCGGCCGGCCGTGCTCCCAGGCC
>JAAEUE010000333.1 GCA_024227565.1 Alphaproteobacteria bacterium | reverse complement strand
CCCACCGAAGGCCACTGTTTGGCGCCCGCTGGACTTCGTTGCGGCCCGCTTGTGGTCAGCCAGACCAAGGCACGGACCGCGCCTCGCCAGCAGACGCCAAATAGCGGTCAAATGCTTCAATATGAACAGGAAAGGCTCTAGCGCTGAACCAAGGTCCAAAAGCTACGCCTCGCGCAAACCTTCCTTGCGCACCCATTCCTCGGTGTCGTCCAGCGCCAGTTCCATGCGGTCGAACATCTCGTGGATCTCTTCTTCGGTGATGATCAGCGGCGGGCAGAGCGCCAGCGCATCGCCGAGCATGCGGTTGATCAAGCCCCGGTTCTGGCAGAATTTGACGCCGTTGACCCCAACCATATGGGCCGGATTGAAGGGCCGCTTGGTGGCCTTGTCGGCGACCATCTCGCAAGCGCCGATCAGGCCCACGGCACGCACTTCGCCCACCAGAGGGTGGTCCTTAAGCTTGTTGAAACGCTCCACGAAGATCGGTGACATTTTCTGCGCATGTGCAACCACACCATCGCGCTCATAGATCTCGATCGTCTTAAGCGCCACCGCCGAGGCCACCGGATGGGCTGTGTAGGTGTAGCCATGGCCGAAGGTGCCGATCTTTTTGCTCTGCTCCAGCATGGCCTGGTAGAGGTCTTCCTCAATCGAGATCGCCCCCAGTGGGTAGTAGGCAGAGGTGATGGCCTTGGCCATGGAAACCGATGTGGGCTTGATGTCGAAGGTTTCGGTGCCAAACCAGTTGCCGGTGCGCCCGAAGCCGCAAATCACCTCATCGGCAATGAAGCGCACGTCGTACTGGTCGAGCACTGCCTGGATTTTCTGGAAATAGCCTTCCGGCGGAATGATGACACCGCCGGCGCCCATCACGGGCTCTGCGATGAAGGCCGCAATGGTTTCAGGGCCCTCGCGCTGGATCATCTCTTCAAGGTCGGCCGCCATGCGGTCTGAGAATTCAGCCTCGGTCTCGCCCTCTTCGCCCATGCGGTAATGGTGCGGCATGGAGGTGTGGAGGATGTTTGAGATCGGCAAGTCCCAGTCCGCATGCACAGGCGGCAGGCCGGTGAGCGAGCCGGAGGCAACCGTCACCCCGTGATAGCCCTTGATGCGGCTGATGATCTTCTTCTTTTCCGGCCGGCCCTTGGCGTTGTTGTAATACCAGGTGAGCTTCACCTGCATGTCGTTGGCCTCAGAGCCGGAGGAACAGAACAGCATCTTTGAGGCTTCGCACGGCACGATCTCCTTGAGCTTTTCTGCCAGCTCAATGGCCATGTCGTTCGACTTGCCGCCGAAAATGTGGGTGTAGGACAGGCGCCGCATCTGGTTGGCGGCGGTCTCTACCAGCTCTTCGTTGCCATAGCCGAGCGAGGTGCACCACAGGCCGGCAAGGCCTTCGATGTAGGGTTTGCCCTTCTCATCGTAGACGTAGATGCCCTTGCCTTCTTCAATGATGAAAGGTCCCTGCTCGCGGTGTGCGGCCAGATTTGTGTAGGGGTGGATCACCGTTTCGATGTCCCGAACGGCCATATTGGAAAGCTGGTCCATAGATTTCATCCTTTGAGGGCTTACGCTAATGACGGCTCTATGCTAGCGCCTTTGGGGCGGCCACACCAAGAGCAACATCAAAGTGGTAGAGCGTAATTGGGCGAGGAACAATCAAAATGTCAGATGACCTGATCAGAAAAGACGCAACCGAAATTGTCGACACTCTAAAGGCCGGCAATGTTTCGGCCCATGAGCTGCTTGACGCATTGGAAAAGCGCATTGGCGAGGTGGACGGTTCTGTGAACGCGCTGCCCACATTGTGCTTTGAACGGGCGCGCAAACATGCCGATGGCCTGATGGCCATCCCGGCGAGCGAGCGCGGGCAGCTGGCCGGCATGCCGGTGCCGATCAAGGATCTGGCCAATGTGGAAGGCGTGCGCTCCACCATGGGCTCGCCGATCTATGCCGACAGCGTGCCGGACGAATCCGACATTCTGGTCAGCCACCTGGAGCGCGAAGGCGGCATCATCTACGCCAAATCCAACACACCGGAATTCGGCGCCGGCGCCAACACCTTCAATGAAGTGTTCGGCCGCACTCTGAACCCCTGGAACACCTCGTGCTCGGCTGCAGGCTCCTCAGGCGGGGCGGCCGTGTCGCTCGCCACCGGCATGGCCTGGCTGGCGCACGGCTCCGACATGGGCGGCTCCTTGCGCAATCCGGCAAGCTTCTGCGGCATCGTGGGGATGCGCCCCTCGCCCGGACGGGTCGCCACAACGCGCGGCGGCAAGATCAACGGCTTCATGGGGGTTGAAGGTCCCATGGCGCGGAATGTGGAAGATCTGGCGCTATTGTTTGACGCCATGCGCGGCGAAGAGCCGGGCGACCCCATCTCGCTGCCCCATGACGGCATGTCGTATTTGAAGGTGGCCCGCGGAGACTGGATGCCGCGCAAGGTGGCGCTGAGCCGCGATCTGGGCATCACGCCGGTTGATCGGGAAGTGGCGGAAATCGTCACCGCCGCCGCGCGGCGTTTCGAGGAAGCTGGAGTGATTGTCGAGGAAGCCCACCCTGACCTTTCCGAGGCGCACGAGTGTTTCCAGACCCTTCGTGCCGTCTCCTTCGCAACGGCCCATGATGGTCACCTGCGCAACCATCGGGACAAGTTGAAGCCGGATGTAATCTGGAATGTGGAACAGGGTCTCAAGCTGACTGCTGCCGACATTGTGAAGGCCGAACACCAGCGCACGGCCATGTTCCACCGCACGCGTAGCTTCTTTGAAACCTACGATCTGTTGCTCTGCCCGGCGACAATCGTCTCGCCCTTCCCGGTCGAGCAGCGCTTTGTGGAGAGCTGCGACGGCCACGACTTCGACAACTATGTGGAATGGCTCGCCATTGCCTATGCCATCACCAACGTGGCGTGCCCGGCATTGTCCATTCCTGCCGGCTTCACCTCAGAAGAGCTGCCGGTGGGCATCCAGGTCGTTGGCCCGCCCAGGGGCGATGCCCAGGCGATCCGCGGGGCGAAGGTGTTGGAGGACATCCTGGGCCTCAGGAACAAGACGCCGATCGACCCCCGGGTTGTGGGGTAGCCAGCTCCCTTAGTCGTCATTCGCGCGAAGGCGGGAATCCAGGGGCGCGGGGGTTTAAAAGGCGAGCGCAAGGTGGTCGGTTATTATGTATATACATAATATACGCCACCAGGAGGCTGTATTACGAAACGAACCCAATTTTGCGTAAGATCATGTATTCAGAAGCAAAATAGCAACTTTTGACCTTTTCAGCTGAAATTTTTGTTCATATTCGCCAAGCAGAATATATCTCAGCCATAGATGGCACGCCGTCAGGGGGCCACCGGATTGGGCGCATCGCTCAGAATGCGCCCGCCGATCGCCACAAAACAGACACCTGCGGCC
The DNA here is from genome assembly GCA_024227565.1 of Alphaproteobacteria bacterium. Taxonomy (GTDB): domain Bacteria; phylum Pseudomonadota; class Alphaproteobacteria; order Rhizobiales; family CAJQND01; genus JAAEUE01. Next base: position 102,786 of record JAAEUE010000333.1, on the reverse strand, counting down.
CGCTCGATCCAATGGCGCGCATTCTGGAAACGCATGATCACCGGCGTTGACGACATGAACAGGCTCACCAGCGAATACCACACCAGCGAGCTGGTCATAACCAGGCCGATCATCACCCCCATCAACCAAACCGGTGTTGTGTCTGTAATGGCTGTTGCAAACACCGAGGCAAACAGCACGATGGCCTTGGGGTTGGTCATGGTCACCAGGAAGCCGAACAGGCACGGATGCAGGCCGCGCTGGGGCGCGCCGCCGGACACATTAATCGCTTGGGGTTTGGTGAAGACAAGCTTGATGCCCAGATAGATCAAGTAACTGCCGCCGAGTATCCGCACCAGCCATGTGAGCCATTGATATTCCACAAGGATTGCCGACAAGCCCAAGAGGCTGAGCGAGGCGTAGAGGCCTAGGCCGGCCGTGACGCCCAACGTGGTGAGCAGGCCCGCGCTAGTGCCCTTGGTCATGGAGGTTCTCACAACCGCAACAAAATCAGGCCCTGGCAACATCAAAGCCGGGATGAAAATCGCAAACACACTGATCAGAATGATCGCGGCATCCATAGGCACTCTCCTCAGGCGAATTCAGGTGGGGGAACAAACCCGCCGAGCTCAGCTTCCAACATGGCCGCCACGGCAAGCGGCGTTAAATCTTCCTGCTGCGGGCCAATGATCTGCACGCCCAAAGGCAGGCCATCCTTGCTGAGGCCAACCGGGGCAGCTGAGGCCGGCAGATGGCACACGGTGGCCAGCCCGGCCCAGCGCAACAATTCCATATAGGGGCGCTCTTGCCCGTTGACGATGATGCGCCGGTCCGGCACCCGCCGCTCAGTGTCGTGGGCAAAAGCCGGAACGGCCGTAACCGGGCAAAGCAGAGCATCATAGGTTTCAAAAAACTTGGCCCACTGGGCCTTGAAAGCTTCACGCTTGGAGTTGAGCGAGAGGTAGTCGCCGTAGGTGAGCACGGTGCCACGCGCCTGCAAGGTCAGGTCATCGGTGGCATCTGCGGGCGCCGTGCGGGCATGTTCGCGCATAAACTCCAAGGTTGTTGGTGTCCAGTCTGAGCTGATGATCGACGACAGGAGGGTCAGATAAGTGGCGTGGGAGGATTCGATCGACAACAGGATGGTGCTGTAGTTCGCGTGGGATTGCTCAAACCCAACCTCGGGCCGTGCTTCAAAGTCCAGCTCGCAGCCGGCATCCGCCAAGGCCCGTGCCGCCGTCTCAACCGCCCCCTTCACCTCGCTATCCACGGGCGCAAACGGGTCGTCGGACCAAACAGCAATGCGTTTCACCGGCCGCACCGGCGGAAAATCGACCGAAAGCGCTTTGTCTGCAGGGGCAGCACCGGCCATGACGCCCAGCAACATTTGCAAATCGTCCACACTGCGGCCAAGGGGCCCCGTGACCCCAAGATCGGCAACGCCTGTGCCGTGGGGCGCAGGGGGAATGTGGCCGCGCGGCGAGACGGTTCCGAAGGACGGCTTGTGGCCATAGAGCCCGCAAAAATTTGCCGGAACCCGGATGGAACCACCAATGTCGGAGCCAATTTCCGCAGCCACGAGCCCAGCGCTCAAAGCCGCTGCCGCCCCGCCGGAGGAGCCGCCCGGCGTGCGGCCCAGGTCCCACGGGTTGTTTGTGCGCCCGTAGAGCTCGTTATAGGTTTGCCAGTCGCCCGAATAGAGGGGAACGTTGGTCTTTCCCAGAATGATGGCCCCCGCAGCCCTCAGCCGGGCCACCGGATCCGCATCGTTTTGAGGCATATGATCCTTGAGCTCCTCCGCCCCGCCGGACGACGCCAGGCCTTTCACCTCAAAGGCATCCTTGATGGTCATGGGCACGCCGTGCAACGGCCCCCAGCTCTCCCCGCGCGCGGTTGCGGCATCGGCCTCGTCGGCCCTGGCTTCAGCGCTGGCAAGGTCTTTGACCACAATGGCGTTTAGGGTTTGGTTGTGCTGCTCGATGCGCTTGGCGTAATGGTCAAGAAGCTCGCGGGCGCTGAGTTTCTTCGATGAGATCATCCGCGCCAGTTCCGTGGCGGGCTTGAAGGCAAGGTCCGGCATGGGGCACCTCTGGTTTTCGCGATCCGACAAGGCAGTTGTGACAAGTCTGATTGATCGTTATATCCTTGCGCCCCAAGGGAAACTAATTGCGCGCAAAACGCAAGGTGGAGGGAGCGAAAATGCAAGGCCTAATGCAGGACTGGCCACTATTGGCCCACAAGGTGCTGGATCACGCGGCAACCTGTCATCCAGACCAGGAAATCGTCTCACGCAGCATTGAAGGGCCGATCCACCGCCAAACCTACACCGACCTCAACCGGCGGGCCAAACAGCTGGCCAGCGGCTGCCAGAAGCGCGGCATCAAGCTGGGCGACGTTGTGGGCACAATGGCCTGGAACGGCTATCGGCACCTGGAAAGTTGGTATGCCATCATGGGCATCGGCGCCGTGGTGCACACGCTCAATCCCCGGCTTTTCCCAGAGCAGCTGGTCTACATAATCGATCATGCCGAAGACACCTGCTTCTTCGTGGACCTGACGTTCGTGCCGATCCTGGAGGCCATTCAGGACAAGTTGCCCAAGATCACGAATTTCGTGGTGATGACCGACCGCGAACACATGCCCGAGACCAAATTGCGCGGGGTCATCTGCTATGAGGAGCTTCTGGCCGAGGGCGATGATGACTTCGTCTGGCCCGAGTTCGACGAGAACACCGCCTGCGGCATGTGCTACACGTCCGGCACCACCGGCAACCCCAAGGGCGTGGTCTATTCCCACCGCTCCAACGTGCTGCACGCCATGGCCACCAACATGGCCGATGCCCTGGGCTTCCTCAGCACCGACACGGTGATGCCCGTGGTGCCCATGTTCCATGCCAATGCCTGGTCCACCGCGTTCTCAGCCCCCATGGCAGGCGCCAAGATGGTTATGCCGGGTGCACAGATGGACGGGGCCAGCATCTATGAACTGCTGGACACAGAGCAGGCCACGATCACCCTGGCGGTGCCCACGGTGTGGCTGATGCTGCTGCAATATCTGGAACAGAACCCGGAGAAGAAGCTCGATGCCCTGAAGCGCGTCGTCATCGGTGGCTCGGCCTGTCCGGAATCCATGATGAAGGCGTTTGAGGAAGGCTACGACATTGAGGTGATCCACGCTTGGGGCATGACCGAGATGAGCCCGTTGGGCACGTTGGGCACCCGCAAGGGCGGCATGCAGGGCATGAGCCAGGAGGAATGGTGGCCCATCAAGCTCAAGCAGGGCCGGCCGCCCTTCACGGTTGAGATGCGCATCACCGATGATGACGAGAAGGAACTGCCGCGCGACGGCAAGGCCTTCGGCCACCTCGTGGTGCGCGGCCCTTGCATCTCCAAAGCCTATCTGAAAGGCGAAGGCGGCAATATTCTCGATGGCCAGGGCTTTTTCGACACAGGCGATGTTTCCACCGTCGATGAATACGGCTTCATGCAAATCACCGACCGCTCAAAGGATGTGATCAAGTCTGGCGGCGAATGGATATCGTCGATTGATTTGGAGAACATCGCGGTGGGTCACCCGGATGTGGCAGAGGCGGCGGTGATCGGCATTGAGCATCCCAAGTGGGATGAACGCCCGCTGCTTGTGGTCGTGAAAAAGGAGGGCACCGAGCCCGACGGCGCCGATATCCTGAAGTTCATGGAGGGCAAGATCGCCAAATGGTGGATGCCCGACGATGTGGCCTTTGTGGAGGAAATCCCGCACACAGCCACGGGCAAGATTTCAAAACTGCAGCTGCGCCAGGCGTTTGAAGACTATAGCCTGCCTACTGCATGATCGTTCAGGCGTTATCTTGCGATGCACTTTCGACTGCGGGGTTTTCCCGGGATAACCGTGTTGGTCTTGTAAACCCGATTGCTTCCTCCGATGACAAGCTTGATCTGTCCTTCAGGACATGAGGCGTCGTCCACAAGAACTCTTTCATCCGACCTGAGGTGCCCGGCCGGCGGCTCCTTCTTCAGCACTTTGAGCCCGACGACCGCATCCGCCTGAGATGCCAGCGAAACAATCACAAAAATCGATAGAAAGAACGCAGTCACGCATGCAGTCACCATGCGGATGCCATCTGCATCCCGACATTGTATACTCAAACGCTGATGTACTCTTATTACAGTTTCTAACTTCATCATTTTGACTTTCGCATTATATACAGATTTGGCGGTATGTTAGGTGTGTGTATTGACCTTCGTAACGCTTCCTATTCGGTGATTTTTGCCCTATCACTATTAGTACTCATTCTAGGGGTTGGCAAATCTTGAACAAATCACTCTATATCTTGGTGCTCATCGCGCTGGCGTTGATCGCAAACACTAGCACGGTCCAGGCCGAGAAACGTATCGCCCTGGTGATCGGAAATTCGGCGTACACCAAAATTTCTACGCTTGATAATCCGAAGAACGATGCCACTCTGATGTCACAAACCCTCAAAGATGTGGGTTTCGATGTCACCATGGCAACAGACTCCGATCTCCTTGCGATGAATAGGGCGATCGGCGACTTCTCTCGAAAACTGCGCAGTTCGGGAAAGGACACCGTGGGGCTTTTTTACTACGCAGGACATGGGGTCCAGGCCCGTGGCGCCAACTACCTCGTACCGCTAGGCGCGCGCGTGGAAACCCAGGCTGATCTCACCTTGGAGACCATCAGCGCTTCTGACATCCTGACCCACATGGAATCGGCTGGAAACAAGCTCAACCTTGTGGTCCTGGATGCCTGCCGGAACAATCCCTACAAAAGCAGATTCCGCTCAAACGCTCGTGGTCTTGCCCGGGCGCAGGCGGCGAGTGGAACGCTTCTGGCTTTCTCCGCAGCGCCAGGGCAGGTTGCAGACGACGGCCGAGGCCGGCACTCGGCGTATACTCTCGCCCTGTCACGAGCTGTGCGCCAGCCGGGCCTCTCTGTGGAACAGGTGTTCAAGCAGGTTCGGGTCAAGGTTGAAACAGAGACAAATGGTCAGCAGACCCCGTGGGAGGAGTCTTCGTTGCGCGGCGATTTTTACTTTGTTCCCGCTGCCAAGCCGGTCCCCGTTCAAAGCGTTAATCAAGGGGTTCTTGGACGCAACAATCTTGAACTCACATTCTGGAACTCCATCCAAAAGAGCAGCAACGCTGCGGTCTATCATGAGTTTTTGAGAAAGTTCCCGAACGGCACATTTTCAGGGTTGGCAAAGTTACGGCTTACTGAGCTAAAGCAGAAGATTGCCTTGCTTTCCAAGCCCACTGCACCGCCAGAGCCCACAAAGACGGAAAGCGAACCCCAAATCGACCAGGGCGCTCTGGTGAAAAACATCCAAACCGAGCTCAACCGGCTGGGATGTTCTGCCGGCCGGGCAGACGGCGACTGGGGGCGTAAGAGCAGAAACGCCTTGGCCAGCTTCGCCCGCCACGCCAAGTTAAAACTAGCATCTTTGGATCCGGTTCCGAAAACGTTCGAGCTACTGTCCAAACGCCGTAGCAGAGTGTGCCCCTTGGCGTGTGGCCGCAGGCATGTCGCAAAGCAGGGGCGTTGTGTTCTCAAGGCTTGCGAAAAGAACCAACAGCTAACGAAAGCAGGGCGTTGCGTGGCCAAGCGCACCGAACCCAAACCGAAAAAAACCGTGACAGCGCCAACCAAGCGCACAAAGAAGAAGAAAAAATCCAAAAGCTCAAACGTGCGCCGGCCGAATGCCTCGCGGTATTCTGAAGTTGTCTGGCCTGCCGGGACCTTGGCGGCCGGAAGACGGTCTTCCAGAAATACGAAGTACGGCCGCCTTACCTGCGTTGGAGGCAGCAACCGTACTGCCAGCGGCGCTCGCAAGCGCGGTGCACGCCGTGTATGTTATTGGAACTGACGGGCAAGATCTCAAGGCTGTAGCCGCGCCGGGCGTTTGAGGGCAATATGCTGCCGGCAGGATAAGGGTGGCATGGAAATGAGCGAACGCAAACAGGAACGCAACCGTGTGATAGCCCAGGCCATGAGCGACATTGCTTCGGTGATGGACAAGGGCCCCTCGTTGGAAAACCTGGAGGCGGGAAAGGCTCACCTGATTGCCCTGGCAGCGCGCGACGACCTGTTCACCTTCGAGGACTTCCCCCTGCCCCAAGACGATGCCATGGAGTGCTCTTACCTGATTCACGAAGCTCCCGATGGCGGCTATGCGCTTTATGTGAATTCCGGTGCCCCGCATCAATATTATGCGCCCCATGACCATGGGGTCGCCAGGGCCATTATCGCTGGTGTCCGTGGCCGGGAACGGCACCAGCTTTACCTGCGCCGGGGGCCTGACGAGCCTGGAGAGGGCCCGCTTGTCAAAAAGGGCGAGGTGGTGGTTGCCGCCGGCGAGGCTGCAACCATGCAGCCGGACGGCATTCACGAGGTCAATGCCATGGATGGCAAACCTCTCTTGCATCTGCACCTTTATGCCAAAAACTTCGTGTTGCAGGGCGAGCGTTGGAAATACGATCTTGATCGGGGCGAAGCTGAACCCTTTCATCTGAATGAGCTGGGCAGCATCACCGACGCCCGCTGAACCCTCAGCGCTTCGTTCAGAACCAACAACCGATACCCGAGAGGAGCTTGCGATGACGACCCTGACGATTGAGCAGCTTCACAAGATTGTCGACTTCGCTTTTGCGGGCGAACGCGTGCATCCTTCAATCCGGCTTGCGGTGGCCGTGGCGGACGCCGGCGGCCACACCCTGATTGCTGCGCGCGAACCTGATGCCCCTGCGTTGCTTCTCGACATTGCGCAATCGAAAGCCAAATCGTGCGTGGCGATTGGCATGCCAACCCGGGCCATCATGGATTTGGCGCAGAAAAAACCGACCTGGTTCAGCAGCGCCTCCCGGGTTGCCCAAAGCTCCACTGGCGCACCCCTGTGGGGCGCTCTTGGGGGCGTGATCATGCGCGATGAGAACGGGGTTTTGGTCGGGGCCATTGCCGTTGCCGGAGATACGGGCGCCGGCGATGAAGCGCGCGCCAAGGCTGCGGTTGAGCACATTGGTCTTGTGCCCGATGTGGAAGGCCTGGATGTGGTCTGGTAGCGCTGTGGTTCGGCAGGCTTCAGAGCCGCCGCGTTCTACGCGCGCCAATCGCGGATCGCCGCCTCTTTGACCGGACCAAACCCCCGGATGTTGAGGGGCGCGGTCAACTGCTCTTGCCATTCCTCTTTGCGATTTGGATCGAATTGCGCTTCGCAGCGCGTCAACAAAGCTTCATAGCGCTCTAGAAGATCCCGCTCTTGCCGGCGTTCGGCTGTGTATCCAAAGGGATCGAAAATTGTTCCCCGCAAAAAACGAAGCCGCGTCAGAATCTTAAATCCCGTCTGAATGCCAAAGGTGAAGGCCACCTTGCGCGGCCGGCCCCGGGGGTCTTTGCGAAACGCCAGAAGCGGCGGGGCGAGATGGTGCACCAGTTTGGCGCCGCTCTCAAAACGGCTGGCTATTTGCGCATGAAACGCCGGGTCCGTGTGGAGACGGGCCACCTCATATTCGTCTTTGCAGCTCATGAGTTTGAACAACGCCTGGGCCGCGGCACGCACCAGCTCGTCTGGCATGGATGCCGCGAAAGTTTCGATCCTCTTGGCATAGCGGTCTGCCCAGGCATCGTTCTGGTAGGCGGCAAGAAAGTCCTTTCGCCTTCTGATCAGGTGTTCAAGCGATTGACCTGCAGGGCTCACTCTAGCCTCTGGCGCGGGCAGCTTTGCAGGGTCGCTAATCAAAACCCGGCCAAGCGCGAACGCCTTTTTGTTCGCCTCAACCGCCACATTGTTTAATGCGATCGCCTGCATGAGCGCCTCAGCCGACACCGGCACCAACCCTTTTTGCCAAGCCGCGCCAAGCATCATCACGTTTGCATACACACTGTCGCCAAGCAGATGTTCAGACTGTGCGTTGGCATCAAAGCCGAAGACATTGTCCGCACCCACGGCCTGCTCAATGGCCTGCCGCCGGTGATCAATCGCAAGATCCGCGTCCCGGTGCAAAACGATGTCGCCGGTTGGCATGGACGCATGGTTGAGAACGATGCCCGTACGCGGGCTGCAGCAGGACGAGGCCTTCGGGGATGATGTGACAACCATGTCGCAGCCGATCACAGCATCCGCTGCGCCCACGTCTATGCGCGCCTGATGGATGGCGGCCGGGGTGTCGGCAATGCGCACATAGCTCAAAACAGAGCCATACTTCTGCGCAAAGCCAGTGAAATCCAGAACGCTTGCGCCCTTGCCCTCCAGGTGGGCCGCCATGGTCACCAGCGCGCCGATGGTCACCACACCGGTGCCGCCAACCCCGGTGATGAGAAGGTTAAACGGCTGCTTCAAGGGTTTCGGTTCCGGCAGGGGCAGCTCTGCAGCGAGGCTCTGCGCATCAACCTGTGCACCGCTTCTGCTCTTGCGCAGGCGGCCCTCAACAGTGACGAAGCTGGGGCAAAACCCGTTCAGGCAGGAAAAGTCCTTGTTGCATGTGGATTGGTTGATCTGCCGCTTGCGGCCGAACTCGGTTTCCACCGGCTCCACACTGAGGCAATTGGACTCCACCGAACAGTCCCCGCACCCCTCACACACAAGCTCGTTGATGACCACATGCTTATCAGGGGCCCGTACTTCGCCGCGCTTGCGCCGTCTGCGCAGTTCGGTGGCGCACGCCTGGTCGTAGATGAGCACGCTGACGCCCGGCACTTGGCGCAGTTCGCGCTGGACCCCATCCAGCTCTGCTCTGCCGTGCAAGGTGGCCCGCGCCGGCAAGTCTGCCTTGGCAAAGCGTTCCGGCTCGCTGGAGACGAGCGCAATGCGCTCCACCCCTTCGGCCCGGCAGGCGTGGGCGATGGCTTCAACGCTCACCGGGCCGTCAACCGGTTGCCCGCCCGTCATGGCCACAGCGTCATTGTAGAGGATCTTGTAGGTGATGTTGGCCTTGGCCGCGATGGCCTGGCGGATCGCCATGGAGCCTGAATGATACCAGGTGCCCTCGCCAAGGTTTTGGAACACGTGGCCTTTTCCGGTGAACAGGGAGGAAGCCGCCCAGTTTACGCCCTCCCCTCCCATTTGGATGAGGGAGGAGGTTTTGCGGTCCATCCAGCTTGCCATGACATGACAGCCGATGCCGGCAAGCGCGCTGGAGCCCTCAGGGACCTTTGTCGATGTGTTGTGGGGGCAGCCGGAGCAGAAATATGGCGTGCGTGCCGCGCCATCGACTTGAACGCTGACGGGGTCGAAACCGGTGAGCTTTTCGGCCCGTTGCAAAAAGCCCTCTCCGGGGAAGATGCCGTCAAGCCGGCGCGCGATCAAAGGCACAAGCTGGAGAGGCGAAAGCTCGCCGGTCCAGGGGATCAGGCGGTTGCCATATTCATCATTCTTGCCAACCATGCGGTCGGGCTTGTCGCCGGGCCAGTCATAGAAATACTCCTTGAACTGGCTCTCAATGATGCCGCGCTTTTCCTCAACCACAACGACCTCGCGCTTGCCGCGCACGAACTCCAGGGCGTGCTTGCGGGCGAGCGGCCAGACCATGCCAACTTTGTAGATGTCGATGGCAAGCTCCCGGCACCGCACCTCATCCAACCCCAGCAGGCGCAAGGCTTCCATCAAATCGAGATGCCCTTTGCCAGTGGTCACGAAACCGAACACGGCGTTCTTGGTGTTGTGGATGCAGCGGTCGATTGGGTTGGCGTGCGCAAAGGCCTGGACGGCATGCTTCTTGGCCTCCATGCGTTCTTCAATCTGAGGCCCCGGCAAATCTGGCCAGCGATAGTGCAAGCCTGTTGGCGGTATCTCGAAGTCCGGCTGCGCAAACGTGCGGTCCGGCTTCAGCTCCACCACCGCGGCCGCCTCGACCGTTTCGGACACCGCCTTGAAGCCCACCCACATGCCGGAGTAGCGCGACAGGGCATACCCATATTCCCCGAACTGCAGATACTCTGCGATGTTTGATGGGTTCAGCGTCGGCATGAACCAGGCCATGAAAGCAACATCAGACTGATGGGGCATGGAGGACGAAACACAGCCGTGATCGTCGCCTGCCACAACCAGCACGCCGCCGTGGGGAGAGGAGCCGTAGGCGTTGCCGTGCTTGAGGGCATCGCCGGCCCGGTCCACGCCGGGGCCCTTGCCATACCAGAGGCCAAACACGCCCTCCACCTGGCGGCCGGGCTGGGTCTCCACCTGCTGTGACCCCAGCACGGCGGTTGCGGCAAGATCCTCGTTTACCGCAGGCTGGAACTTCACCCCAAGATCGGTCAGTTGGTCTTCCTGGCACCAGAGCTCCATGTCGAGCCCGCCGAGGGGCGAGCCACGATAGCCGGACACGTAGCCGCCGGTGTTCAAGCCGCCGCGTTTGTCCCTGCGGGCCTGGTCCAGCACCACCCGCACCAGGGCCTGGGTGCCTGTGAGAAAGACGCGGCCTGCCGGTTCAACGTAGCGGTCGTCCAGGTGATAATCGGCAAGGGGAAAGGGATGAGCGGTCATGGCAATCTCCAAGTTCCCACAAGAATATACCAGAAAGGCTGGTCAAATTTTCCAAATCTTGCTTGTTGTACGATTTATTTGGTAACTTCTCCCATTAACAAGCATTCTATGGGTAAATTATTTCAATGACCGGAATTCGTGACACAGACCGCCCCTTGCTCCGCGCGCTGCAGGACAATGGGCGCATTTCCAACCAGGATCTTTCCGATGCCGCGGCCATGTCCACATCGGCCTGCTGGCGCCGGATGAAAGCGCTGGAAGAAGACGGCGTTATTGAGGGCTATACTGCGGTGTTGAACGCGGCAGCTTGCGGACTGGCGTTTCATGCGATTGTGCACATCACCCTGTCGCGCCACCGGGCGGAGTTTGTTGAGGAATTTCTCGAAGCGATCGTTGAGCGTTCAGAAGTGATGGACTGCTTTGCCACCACCGGGGATGCAGACTATTTCCTGCGCATCAGCTGTGCTGACCTGGACGCCTACAACGATTTTCTTGAGAACTTCCTGTTCAAGCTCAGCGGCGTTGCGAACATCAGGACCCATCTGGTTCTGCGCCAAATCAAGCAAAGCACCCGCCTGCCGGTCTGATGGCTATTTCACGCGGTACTCACTCACGAGCGTCGGCGCCCCGTCCGTGACGACCTTTTCGCGCTCCAGCAAATGCTCAATGTGGGCGAAGGTCGACATGGCCGCGGCCGGGTGCAGCTTCGGGTCCACTTCTGAATAGACCGCCTTGACGATCTCGCCAATTGTCCGGTCGCCCTTTTGAATGCGCCGGTAAATTGCCTCTTCACGCATCTTGCGGTGGGTGACGAAGCCGCGCACGAAATCGCGCGGCGCCTTTTTGGGCGGGCCGTGGGTGGGCCAATAGATCTCATCATCGCGCCCCAGCACCGTTTGCAGCGATGCGAAATAGTCCGACATGTTTCCATCCGGCGGCGCGATGACACTGGTGGACCAGGCCATCACATGGTCGCCGGAGAACAGGGCGTTTTCCTCACGCAAAGCGAACGCCATGTGGTTGGAGGTGTGGCCGGGTGTGAACACCGCCTCCAGGCTCCAGCCTGCCCCCTCGATCACATCGCCATGGGCCACCGTGATGTCGGGTGCAAAGTCGCTGTCGCCGCTGGCATCAAGGCGCACATCGCCGCTCTCCACCTGGCGGGCCCGGCCAGAGCCGTGGGGGCCGTAGGCATAGGTCTTGGCGCCCGTGTCGGCCATCAGGCGGGCGGCCAGGGGCGAATGGTCCACATGCGTGTGGGTGATGATGATGTGGCTGACGGTCTTGCCGTCCAGGTCGGCCAGCAGAGCGCCGTAGTGCGCATCGTCAATGGGGCCCGGGTCGATGACCGCAACGCTGTCCTGGCCCACAATGTAGGTGCCCGTTCCGGTGAACGTGAAGGGCCCCGGATTGTTGCAGACGATGCGCCGTATCAATGGCGACACCTGATCAGCGCGGCCGTGGGCAAACTCCAGCTCGCGTTCGAAAGCCAATCCACTCATACCATTCCACTCCTGTTGCGAGCTGAGCCTTTTAGCACGGCCAAACTTTGCTTGTCGCGGGGGATCAAGCCCAATATACCACCCGGACACACCCAAGCGAATGCCGGAGCGGCCCGTTGAGCGCCCTTGCCACAAAACACCCCCCGATCTCATCTGCTCTTTGGCCGGACCATTCTTTGGTGCGCAACATTGTGCTGGCCCTGGGCGGTGCTCTTCTGCTGGCACTGTCGACCAAGGTCTCCATTCCCCTGGCCCCCAAGAACCTGTTTCCGGTGCCCGTCACCTTGCAAACGCTTGTGGTGCTGGCTCTGGGCACGGCCTATGGCTGGCGCTTGGGCGGGGCAACAATCCTGCTCTATTATTCGCTCGGCGTGTTGGGCTTGCCGGTGTTTGCCCAGGGCGGCGGCATTCACCACTTGTGGAATGCCCCCACCGCCGGCTATCTGCATGGATTCTTTTTTACCGCCGTGCTGATGGGCTGGCTGGCCGAGCGCGGCTTTGACCGCTCAGGGGCGCGGCTGTTCCCGGCCATGCTGGCGGGCCATGCGGTGATCTATCTTTTTGGTTTGATGTGGTTGGCGAGCTTCGTGGGCATGGATGCCGCGTTCACCATCGGCTTCAAACCCTTCGTGCTTGCCGATATTCTGAAGTGCGCCCTCGGCGCACAGCTCTTCCCCCTTGCCTGGAACGCCTTGAAAACCTGAACAGGATCCAAATTAAAAATGCCCGCGCTTGATATCGATTTTATCCGCAGCCAGTTCCCCGCCTTTTCCGAAGGCTCGTTGGAAGGCCAGGCCTTCTTTGAAAACGCGGGCGGCTCCTATGCCTGCGGCCAGGTGATTGACCGGCTGACCCGCTATTACCGGGAAACAAAGGTGCAACCCTACTGGACCTTTGCAGCCTCCGCCAAAGCGGGCGCACAAATGGATGAGGCTTACGCGCGCATTGCCGGTCTGATGAACGTGACCGCAGACGAGGTCAATTTTGGCCCCTCAACCTCGCAGAACACCTATGTGCTGGCCAACGCCTTCCGGCCCCTTTGGGCGGATGGCGACGAGATCATCGTCACCAACCAGGACCATGAAGCCAACACCGGCGCCTGGCGGCGCCTGGCCGACCGGGGCATCGTGGTGCGCGAATGGCAGGTGAACCCGGAAACCGGCCAGCTTGACCTGGCGGACCTGGACACCCTTTTGAACAACAAGACGCGGTTGGTGACCTTCCCGCACTGCTCCAACATTGTGGCCCACATCAACCCGGTGCGCGAAATCGCCGACAAGGCCCACAGCGTTGGCGCTCACGTGGTGGTGGATGGGGTGTCCTATGCCCCCCACGGGCTGCCGGATGTGGAGGCGCTTGGTGCCGATGTCTATCTCTGCTCGCTCTACAAGGTGTATGGCCCGCACCTGGGGCTGATGGTTGTGCGCCGTGCGTTGCTTGATGCGCTTGCCAACCAGAGCCACTTTTTCAATGCCGATGTGCCCCACGCCAAGTTGACCCCCGCCGGTCCGGACCATGCCCAGATTGCCGCTGCAGGCGGGGTGGCTGACTATTTCGACACGGTGCACGCCCACCACTTCGGCGATGAGCCCAATGCCCCCACCCGGGGCCGACAGGTGCACGACCTGTTCCGCGCCCAGGAGCAGGCGTTGCTGGAGCCGGTGTTGGAGTATTTCCGCAGTCGCAATGATGTGCGCCTGATGGGCCCCTCCGATGCCGCGGTGCGCGCACCCACCGTGGCCGTGCACACCTTGAACCGGAACCCGCATGAAATTGCCGAGGACCTGGCGCCCAAGGGCATCATGGCGGGGGCGGGAGACTTTTATTCCGTGCGGGTTATTGATGCGATGGGCGTGAAGCCCGACCCCGGCGTGTTGCGGGTGTCGTTCGTGCACTACACCACGCGCCATGAGGTCGATAGATTGATCGCCGCCCTGGACGAAACACTGGGATGAGCGCGAACTCCGCAGAGTTGCGCCAGGCCCAGCGCGGCGACCTTGAGGCCATTGTGGCCATGTTGGCCGATGATGACCTGGGGAGCGGCCGCGAGGATGCCTCGCTTCCTCTGGCCGCCGCGTACGTCGATGCGTTTAAGGCCATTGACACCGATCCCAACCAGTTGCTTGCGGTTGCCAAATCGAACGGCCAGGTGGTCGGCACCCTGCAGCTGACATTCATGCCCGGCCTGGCCCGCACGGGCCTTATTGAGGCGGTGCGGATTGCCAAGAGCTTTCGCAGTTCAGGCCTTGGCCAGCAAATGTTTGAGTGGGCCATTGGCCAGTGCAAGGCGCGCGGCTGCGGGCTGGTGCAGCTGACCACCGACAAATCCCGGCCGGATGCTCATCGGTTTTATGACCGGCTCGGATTTGAAGCCAGTCATATTGGCTACAAACTCAAGCTATAAACTGCTTGCCGGATAGACAGTTACCATCTCTTGAGTTTACGCTTTCAATGATTCCAAAAACGTCGCACGATTAGCGCGTGACTTGTCACTGCTGTATATTGACCTATAGTAACCTCATTTCTTCCAATAACTTGCGGCAAAACAAATATCGCGGAAGAATTGCAATACGAGACCCAAAACAACATTGGGCGAAGGTGACATAGCGATTGCACCGACCGGGAGGAGCACGACGTGACCAAGATCAGCGTTCCAGGATTTATTCTGGAAGACGATCCCGAACCCGACCTTGGGCTTCTGGAACAAGAAGGTTTCACGCCCAAAGTCATCGGCACCCTTCAAGTTGACGCCAGCCGCCAGGCCGCCAAACCGGCCGCGATCGACGATGTGGACCCAGATCACCTTATCGAGTTGACGCTCGATGGTGGGTACAGCTGGGTGACCACCGTTTCGGAGCTGGAAACAGAATTTCCTCATGCGGTGTCGCGCTCGCGCGATGCCGAAGATGCGCTTCAGTTGCCGCTGCACTTTGGGCTGGCCACTTTGCGCGGCGGCGCGCAGAGCGGGCTCCGGCTGCGCAGCGCCCAGGTTTTCGATATTGATCTGGACAAAATTCTAGGCGACCTCGATCTGGCCAACATCATCGGCGACCAGGTGGGCTACAAGGTTGGCCGCCACATTGCCGAGTGGTTCGACGAACGCAACGTTGCAGACGAAAACAACGGCGTTCGGCAGATCACAATCGTTGATGGGGAAAACGGCAGGGAAGCCAGGTTAAAGACGTTCGATCCAAAGGATCTGGATGTTGAGAAGCCCATTCTTCTGCTGCTGCACGGAACGGCCTCCACCACACAAGGCAGCTTTGGCGGATTGTGGAACGAGCAGAGTTCGGTGTGGAACGATCTGCACCAGTTTTACGGCGGCCAAACCCTGGCCCTTGAACACCGCACTCTCAGCGTCAGCCCACTGCAAAATGCCCTTACCGCGCTGGAAAGCCTGCCGAAGAATGCAAAGCTGCATCTGGTGAGCCATTCCAGAGGCGGCATGATTGGGGAACTGATCTGCCGCGCAGGGCGCGAAGACGACCGGAGCTTCGATGCAATAGATGAAGAGATACTGACGAGCAAAATAGACGATGGCGCTGCCCGCGATGAGCAAATGGCGGCAATGGGCGCGCTAAAACACGCCTTGGCCGAGAAGTCCCCGACGGTCGAGCGTTTTGTGCGTGTGGCCGCCCCAGCCGCCGGCACCACCTTGGCATCTGGCAAGCTTGACCGCTGGCTGTCGAACCTGACAAACCTTGCAGGCAAGTTTGGGCTTGATGGTTTTGCCACCTACCGGTTCCTGCGGGCCTTCCTCTTGGCGGTGGCCAAAACCCGGACCAAGCCGCAAGACATTCCGGGCCTGCAAGCCATGATGCCCGGTTCGGCGTTGACCATGATCCTGAACCGGCCGGACATCAAAACCACCTCAGATCTCTCCGTCATCGCCGGCGACATCGAAGGCGAAGGCCTGTTGCACAGCGCCGGGGTTTGGTTGACGGACCGGTTTTATGGGGGGGACCACGACCTGGTGGTGGACACCGCCTCCATGTATGGCGGGTTGCGCCGCCCTGAAGGAGGAGCCCGCAACTACCGAGACGAGGGGCCGGAGGTTTTTCATTTCCGCTATTTCAAGAACGAAGAAACCGCGCAACAGGTGCTTTCGGGCCTGCGCCGTAACGAAGGAGAGCAAGGCGGCTTCAGTCCGTTTGCGCCCCCTGCCCTCTTGGAAGACATGCAGGCCAAGCGGGGCGGCATGCCCAGGCCGCATCTGTTTCTGCTGCCCGGCATCTTGGGATCGCATCTTGAAATTGGCGACAACAGGGTGTGGCTCGACCCGGTCGATATTTTCATGGGCAAGCTGGAGAAACTGGATCTGCATGCAAGCCCGGCCCAGGAGGTTCGGGCCGAGAAGCCACTTGATCGCACCTACGCCGATCTGGCCCGCCACTTGAACACCAAACATGATGTTGAGCCCTTTGCCTATGATTGGCGCAAGAGCCTGCAGACCGAAGCCAAGCGCTTTGCGGCGCGGCTCAACGATCAGCTGAAGGCTTCAGACCAGCCCGTTCGGATCCTTGCACACTCCATGGGCGGCCTCGTTGCCCGGCTTGCGTTTGTGCTGGCGCCTGATGTTTGGGAGCGGTTCCAGGCCAGGCGGGGCAACCGCCTGGTGATGCTGGGCACGCCAAGCCGTGGCTCGTTCTCAATCGTCCGTCTGTTGATGGCCCGCGAGAAAACAACCAAAATGCTGGCCCTGCTCGATTTCCGCAATTCAGAGCTGGATCTGCTGAAGTTCATCCGCCGCTTCCCCGGCATCCTGGAACTGTTGCCGCTTGATGAGCATCTCGACATTTTCGACGCTGGCACCTGGCAGGCCCTGAAGCAGACAGATCCCAAAGGATGGGAGATGCCGGAAAGCAGCGACTTGGCCGTTGCCCGGGAAACCTGGCAATTGCTCAAACGCGCGCCAGTTGATGGCCAGCGCATGGTTTATGTGGCTGGCGCCGCAGAGGCCACCCCCATTGGCGTGGAGTTTGCCGGCGGCGAGGACGTGCACTTCATCGCCACCGCGCAAGGTGATGGGCGTGTGCCTTGGGCCACGGGCCTGCTGGCGGACGTCCCCACCTATTATGTGCCGGCGTCCCATGGCGATTTACCTTCTCATGAAGACGCCTTCCGGGGCTATGAGGAGCTCCTGGAGCGGGGATCCACCAATCTGATCAGCGCCACGCAGCCGGTCTCCAGAGGCGGCGCAGTGCCGTTTGAGATGGTCGACGACGTGGCGCCCATGTACCCGGATGCCGCCGCCCTGGAAGATGCTGCGGTTGGGGCCACAGGCAAGAAAACCGAAGCCAAGGCAAAGCGTGTCAAGATCCAGGTGCGCCTCGGCGATTTGGCATTCTCCGACTACCCGGTGATGATCGGTCACTATTCGATGGACAATTTGAACGGTGCAGAACGTTTGCTCGACAGGCGTCTGGGCGGGCGCCTTACAGATCGCCACAAGCTTGCGCTGTATCCGGGCCGGGAGGGCACATGCGAAGTTATTCTCGATCCGGAATCTGACCCACCGGGCGCCGTTGTGGTTGGCTTGGGCGTGGTTGGCGAGTTGACCCTGGGCAACCTGACCAAGGCGCTCTCACTGGGCCTGCGCCGCTATGGGCTCACCGCAAAGGAAGAGCTGGCGCATTCTTCTGCCGAAACTCATTCGAGCCAAATCGGCAAAGGCTTGTCCACCTTGATCATCGGTTCGGGCGACGGCGGCTTGGGGATGCGCAATGGCCTCACGGCGTTGCTCGACGCCATCATTCACATTCAAGACACAGGCGCGCTTGGGTCTCTTAAAAAGGTCGAGATCATCGAGCTTTATGAGGACCGGGCCATCCGCGCGATGCGCGAGTTGGCCCATATAAGCCTGCGTCAACGGTTTGCCGACAGAATTGAGTTTTCGCGTGAACTGCACTCCGGTGAAGGCAATATCCGGCGGCTGGTGCTTGACGATGATCCGTCATGGCTGCGCCGGGTCGAGATAAAGCAGATCGAAAATGTTGCTGCCACCAAACAGCCAACGGGCTTGCGCTTTGCCAACCTCACGGGGCGCGCACGCATTGAAGACAGTGTGGTGGCCGATACCCTGACCTTGGCGGATGCCTTCATCGATGCTGCGGTCAATCAAGCAAACTTGAACGCGATGAGTGCCGGTCCGGGGCGAACGTTGTTCGAATTGCTCATGCCGAGGCGTTTGAAGCTGCGCGCCGAAGACAAGCAAGGCCTTGTGCTGATGCTCGATGTGTTCGCCGCAAAATATCCTTGGGAGCTGCTGGAGGACGACAATCAGGAAGATGGCCGTCCACTGGCGGTGCGGGCGGGGCTCATTCGCCAGCTGCATGAAGAGCGGTTCCGCGAAGACGTGGTCACCATTGCGGAGCATGCGGCACTTGTGGTGGGCGACCCCAAGCCTGAGCAAAAGTCCCGATACTTTAGCGCATTGCCTGGTGCGGAGGCTGAAGCAAATGCTGTTTCAGGACTGCTCAGCCGGGCCGGATATGCGGTGGATGAGGAAATTCGCACGCTCCCCACCTCGGTGATTTCCAGGCTCATGGGGCACCACTACCGGATCCTGCATATGGCAGCTCACGGGGTGTTCGATCAGGAGATAGAGGGCCAGAAACACACCGGACTGGTGCTGGGCGATGGTCTTTACCTGACCCCTGGGGCCGTCAACCAACTGCATTCAGTGCCTGAGCTGGTGTTCTTGAATTGCTGCTTCCTGGGCCAGATCGACCCCTCGGTGGAAGAGGATGCCGGTGCGCGCTATCACGAGCTTGCCGCCAACCTCGCCACTCAGTTTATCAAGATCGGAGCAAAGGCCGTAATTGCAGCCGGCTGGGCGGTTGACGATGCTGCGGCATCAACATTTGCCAGGACGTTCTACGGCCAGATGCTGGACCAGAATGCGAACTTCATCGACGCGGTGCGCATTGCGCGCGAGCAAACCTATGGCGCTCATCCGGAAACCAACACCTGGGGCGCCTATCAAGCCTATGGTGATCCCAACTTCAGGCTAAATGCATCCGGGGCAAACAATGGCGGCGAGCAGGGCAAGAGCTGGTACCAACCATATGAGGCGGTGTTGGAGTTTGAGGAAATCGCCCAGAGGGCCCAGGCCGCAGAGGGCAAGGACCTCAGCTGGCATGTGAAAAACTTCAATGCCATCATCGAACAGATCCCCGAAGACTGGCGCAAAGACACCAAGATTTTGATGAGCCAGGCCCGGGCAGCAGGTTCGCTTGGGCTCTTGCAGGACGCCATTTCAGCCTATTCGGACGCATTGGCAGCGCCAAACGGCAGGGCCACCATCAAAGCCGCAGAGCAGAAAGCAAATCTCTCGTGCCGGTTGGCGGTTCACATTGCCAAGGGAAGAACAACAGCCGGCAGCACGAAGCCCAAAGACACGCTGAAGATGGTCCAGAGCTCTATGCAGGATCTCAAGCGGCTTAACACCTGGCTTGGCCCAACGGTGGAGCGGCTGAACCTGATGGGCAGCGCAGCAAAGCGCGCCAGCCAGATTTCAAAGGATGAACTGAACTGGCTCAAGGAGATGGCCGAATATTATAAGCAGGGCTATGAGCTGGCGGTGGCGACAAAAGCCTACAATCCATATTATTCGCTCACCAATTGGTTGTTGGCGAACGCGCTGATCAAGTTGCGGGGCGGGTCTGCGGATGTGGTTTCGGACGATGGAGAAAAAATTGTTGCGGCGAAGCGAGGTGCGCAGATTTCCGATGGGGTCCGGCCCAGCTTCTGGAACTATGCGGCACTGACCGATATCGAGTTGGTACAGTTCGTAAATCAAGCAACGGATCTGCTGCTTCCCAAAAAGGGGGGCAAGAGCATTTCGGCAAAGCAGCTGGATCAGAGCGAAGCGTTCATTGATGACTGGGTTGCCAAGATCACCAAGGGCTACAAGAAAGCCTGGGCGCGTGGTGGCTCGGTCTTGAAGATGAACTCAATCTTTGAGCACCTGGAGTTCCTGCGAGACGCCTTGGATGACGGCCAGAACAAAACGGCGCAAGAACGCCGGATCATGATCGATGCCGTGCAGAGAATTGAAGACCAGCTCCACGCTCACATTGATCAGCCAGGCCGTTGAGTGCCTCTCACTTGGCGCCGGTGCCCCGGATCATGGTGCGCACGGTTCTGAGCGTAATCAGGATATCGAGCCATAACGAACAGTGCTTGATGTAGTAGAAGTCGTAGTAGAGCTTTTCGTGAACGTCATGCACGTCTGCCACATGGCCCTGGTTGACCTGGGCCCAGCCGGAAATGCCCGGCCGCACAATATGTCTATACCTATAGTAGGGAAGCTCGGCTTCGTATGACTTGGAGAGGTTGATGGCCTCCGGCCGCGGGCCGATCCAGCTCATCTCGCCGCGCAGGATGTTGAACACCTGCAAGATTTCATCAAGCCGGTGTCTCCGTAACCACTTGCCGCACCGGGTTATGCGTGGATCGTTTTCCTCCGTCTTCTCATCCTCAGCACACGTTGAACCCTTGTCGGACACCAGCATGGTGCGGAATTTGTACATGGTGAAGGGCGTGCCCTGATAGCCCATCCGGCGCTGTGCGAACATGACCGGACCGGAGCTTTCCAGCCGTATCAGCAGGGCGATGAGGGCCATGACCGGGAGCAGGAAAACCGCCGCGACCGCAGCCACGCACCATTCCAGCGCGAACTTGAGTTTCAAATACAAAAGGCCGGGCACCAAGGACCCAAAGACGTTCTCGGAGAGATGATCGATCTCAACCCGGCCGGTCAGGGATTCCTTCACATTTTTGACGTGAAACACCGGAATTCCGGCCAAAGCCGCATCGGTGATAAAGCGGCCCCAATCCTCGTCGAGATCGCTGCGCAGATCCACCACCAGAGCATCGATTGGCCAGGCTGGAAATTCTGCACGGCGCAGAACTGACCAGACGACGCCGTCCAACGGTAACAACCGTGAAGCGGCGCCATCGGGCACAACCGCCAGCTTGAGCTGGCGCAACCGGCGCGTCATGACGTGAATGGCATAGAACCAGACAACAGAAGCCGACATGGCAGAGAAGAATTGGAACCGGCTGTACTCAACCCGCGAAATGAGAAACAAAAACGCAAACAGAGCAAAACAGCCAACAAAGATCGGCGCAATGTAGAAGGTGGCCTGAACGCCGGGGAAATTCGTCATGCGGCGGTGCAAATAGAAGCCCAACACAATGGCCGCACAGGACGCGGCCATTGTGTTGGCTTTGCTTGGATCGGTCCAGAAATGTTCTACGTAGGGCAAGATCAGCAAATAGGGTAAAAACACCGCAAACACGATGCCTCCGAAAAGCTGAAACCGGGTGCGCAGAACGATGTGACCTCGCGCGTAGCTGCGCAAATTCGCTGTGAGCGCGCCGCTCTGCAGGATCGAACCCATCAATTTTCCCCACAAAATTCACAAGCAAAGCCCAAGGCGTTCTCAGAACGGCCAAAAGCCAACCCGGCGACAGACGCACTTGAAAATTCTGCGCGCCAGGTTCCAGCTCAGACGACCGCATCGCACACGGCCGCTCGAGCAGGCTCATCCATAATGCAGAGAAGTTAAAATTCAGATCAATTCGCGTCAGCGAGCTTCTGAGCGCCCATTTTTTCCAGCGCCTCTTCATCAACCAGCCGGCTGACGATGGGATGCAACCGCAAGGTTCCCTCTTTCACCACCTGCCGGAAGTTGGCGATCACATTGGCGGTCGCCTTGCGGTCCGGCGCAATGATATCGATCAGCCAACAGGTTTCACCGGACGTCCACTCATCGCCTTGCAGGCGAAGCGGGAAGGTGCCGGCCTTGATTTGATCGCGGATCTTTTCGTCCACCTCGTCGGAAACGCTGGCCCAGATGGCCATACCGGCTACATCGGCAATTTCACTGTGCGTTTCGACACTTTCGGTGACGGCCGGGTAGGCAATAGCAACCCGGTCGCGGATCAAGGGGTCCAGGAGCAGGTGCTGAAGATCGGCCAATGTCTGGTGCCTGTAGCGCGGAAGCATCATCATCGCCATCGCCACATTGCCGAAACTCTCGCGAACATGTGATCGGACCTCCGCGACTTTGCGTGCAACTTCCGGGTCAATTGCTGAGGTTTCTTCCTTACTTTCGCCCTCAGCCTCGGCCTTGCCGTTTTTGTCCTTGGTTTTTGAGTCCGTGCTGTTTTGCTTACTCTCTGACTTCGCCACTGTAATCCCCGGAGCGTTTGTTGTGTGAAAAAATGACGCTAAAGGCACATAAATAACATGTCAAGATGAGTAATTATTTACAACCCATAGCACCTGAACACAGCGCGCGCCTGCATGGTTCCCTTTAAGGAGACAGGCAGTCGCGAAACGATGCTGCAAGCTGGCGAATCAAATTGGGATAGTGCTCGGGGCCGGGTTCGGAAAGTGCGCCCAACGGATCAAGATGCGCCGGCTTGGCGCCGGTTCCATCCGTGAGCAGGGCAACCAGCTTCGACGAGAATTGGGGCTCGGCAAAGACACAGACCACACCAAGCTCGCTGATCCGGGCCTGGATTTCCGCCACCCTCTTCGCGCCTGGAGGTGTTTCCGGATTGACAGCGATGGCCGCCGCTGCACGAAGGCCGAAACGGTGCTCGAAATAGGCGTAAGCGTCGTGGAACACAACGAAGGGACGGCCACGGACACCGGCAAGTCCTTTCCCAACCGAAGCGGTCAGGCGTTGCAGACCGGTTATCGTCTCCTGGCTGTTGCTGCGGTACAGCACAGCATTGCCGGGGTCCGCGGCCACCAATGCCGTTTCGGCGGCCCGCACCATGGCGATGGCGTTATGCGGGTCGAGCCACAGGTGCAAATCAAACGGCCCCGAAGGATGGTCATCCCCCTCATCGGCATGATCATGGTCGTGGTGCCTGTCTGGAAGGCGCCTCTTTTTGATGCCCGAGGCCTCGGCCAAGGCCACGATCTTCGGTCCGTGGGAGAGAGCGGCAAGCGGTGAGCGCAAAAAGGCTTCAAATTCCGGTCCGATCCAGAACACCAACTTGGCCTGCTGCAGCGCGCGGGCATCTGAAGGCCGCATACTGTAAGCGTGAGGTGAGCTTAGGCCGCGCACAATCAGGTGTGGCTTGCCGGCGCCTTCCATCACGGCCGCCACCAGGGAATGAATGGGCTTGATTGAAGTGACCACAGACAGGCCAGGCTCTTGTGCCCATGCCGGAGTGGCAACCGCTAGAAGGGTTGCGAAAATTACGGCTAACAATGGTTTCATGCTGAGAACTGAGGTTTTGGCAAGGGTGAAGCAGATTGCCGTTCGAGAGATAGTATGTTATACTATAACATATCGGCAAACGATCATTTACACAAGGTTTTGATGGACGCAATAGTGAAGAATGGACAGGCCCCTCTTATGGCATTGTCCGGCGCAGGTGTTAGGCGCGCCGGTCGTTGGCTGGTGCGCAATGTGGACCTTCAGGTGCAGCCGGGTGAAATCGTCACTCTGATTGGCCCCAACGGGTCAGGCAAAAGCACGACGGTGAAGATGGCCATTGGGCTGTTTAAACCTGATGAGGGCCTCAGCACCCGCAAACCAGGCCTGACAATTGGCTATGTGCCGCAAAAGCTGAACATTGACCGCACTTTACCGCTCACAGTGCGCCGGTTGCTCACATTGGGGGCGCACCATTCCCCATCGGCAGTCACGGAGACGCTGGACGCAGTAGGCATCGCACGGTTGGCCGACGCACAAGTGCAAAACTTGTCGGGCGGCGAATTTCAACGCGCCCTTCTGGCCCGCGCGATGATCGGCAAGCCTGACATTCTGGTTCTCGATGAACCGGTGCAGGGCGTGGACTTTGCCGGCGAGATTGCCCTTTACGATCTCATTCAGGAGATCCGTGAGACAACCGGTTGCGGCATTCTTCTGATTTCACATGACCTGCACATGGTGATGGCGGCAACCGATACGGTGATCTGCCTAAACGGGCACGTGTGCTGCACCGGATCGCCGGATGCGGTTGCAGCCGATCCGGAATATGTGCGGCTGTTCGGCAAGCAGGCATCTGAAACTCTGGCTATCTATCGGCACGACCACGACCATGTGCACCTGTCCGACGGCCGCGTGCGTCATTCAGACGGCACGGTGACCGACCACTGCCACCCTGGCGATGGACATCATCATGACGAACCTGACAGCCCGCCCAAGGAGCACCTGCCCCATGCTTGATGATTTCTTCACCCGGGCATTGCTTGCGGGCATCGGCCTGGCGCTGGTGGTGGGTCCGCTGGGATGTTTTGTGGTGTGGCGCCGCATGTCCTATTTCGGAGACACCATGGCCCATTCAGCCCTGCTCGGTGTTGGTCTGGCATTCCTGCTGGACGTGTCGCTTGTGGCCGGTGTGTTTGCCGTGGCCGTGGCGGTGTCGCTGGTCTTGGTGTTTCTGCAAAACCGAAACGCACTGCCCACCGATGCGCTGCTCGGCATCCTTTCTCATTCCACATTGGCCTTGGGGCTGGTCATCCTGGCGTTCATGACCTGGGTGCAGGTTGATCTCATGGGGTTCCTGTTCGGCGACATCCTTGCAGTGACCCGGACGGACCTTGCGGTCATCTATGGCGGGGGCGTGGTTATCCTCTTGGGGCTGGCGGCGGTGTGGCGGCCACTGCTCACCGCGACGGTCAACACAGAGATTGCAGAGGCCGAAGGGCTTCGTCCAGAGCGCAGCAAATTGATTTTCATGCTGATCATGGCATCGGTCATAGCCATGGCCATGAAGTTGGTGGGCATTCTTTTGATCACCGCTCTGCTCATCATCCCCGCGGCAACCGCGCGGCGGTTTTCCTCCGGGCCAGAGCAGATGGCCGTGCTGGCCTCTCTCATCGGCGCTTGCGCGGTGGTGGGCGGCCTCTTCGGGTCTCTGCGCTTTGACACCCCGTCCGGACCTTCCGTGGTTGTCGCCGCTTTATGTATATTCCTTCTAAGCCAACTGCCGGCGGCCTTTTCAAAGTCGACCGACGATCCACGCGATGGAGCCCTGCCATGAGCGATCAGATGACATCTCTAACCAAGAACCAGGAGATGGTGCTGGGCGCCTTGAGCCACGCAAAGGCGCCGATGAGTGCCTATGCCATTCTGGATGAGCTCCGCAGCGAAGGCTTCCGCGCCCCGCCACAGGTTTACCGTGCCCTTGAAAAGCTGGTGGCAGGCGGGCTTGTGCATCGGCTTGAAAGCCTCAACGCGTTCGTGGCCTGCAGCCATGAGGACTGTCACACCTCCGGCTTGATCGCCTTTGCAATATGCGAACAGTGCGGCCTGGTTTCAGAGTTCTCCGATCAGGCGGTATCAACGCGCCTCACCCATTGGATCGCCGATCATAAATTCACCAACACAAAGACCACGATCGAGATTCGCGGCGACTGCGGAACCTGTTCTGTCGCCGGATGAATTTGCTAAAATTCAGCCTCCCGCGATCTTACGATACCTGAGATCACCTCATTGTAGGGTGCATTCAGACCTAAAGCGTTGGCTTCAACTGGGATCGCGCCATTGATGAAGTCGATTTCCGATGCACGCCGTGCCATGTGGTCGAGCAACATGGAGGGCCGGGCATTGGGCATGTTGGAGCCGAAGTTGGCGACGTAGGTCTTGGCATCGTCAAAGGTGATGTTGATGCCTTTCGCCTTCGCCACATCGAAGGCTTCCTGGGCGCAAGTATGGCTGATCTGCCAGGAGTGCGGGTCTGCCATGATCTCGCCGATGGTGCGGTTGAACACTGTGCACGGGCCGCTGTAGGCCACATTGCAAATCAACTTCTCCCAGATCAGCTGGTTGATGTCTTCAAACGCCTTGGCTTCAAAACCGGAGGCGCGCCAAAGGTCTGCAACCTTCTCGCTGCGCTCAACCGAGCCGCCTTGCATTTCACCAATGCGGATGAGGCTCATACCATTGTGGTGAGCATGGCCTGGACCTTTCATGGAAGCTCCAAACCCCTGCGCAACGCCCAGCAACACATTGTCGGCGGGCATGTGTTGGCTAATGCGCTCGCCGGCCCCAACGCCGTTTTGGATGGTCAGCACCAATGTGTCGTCGCGCAGCATGGGACCCAATGATTTGGCCGCACTCTCCACACCGGAAGCCTTGGTGGCGATGATCACCAGGTCGCACTGTCCCGGAGCAGAGGTGTCCGTGGTGGCCTGAACAGTTTTCACCAGCCTGTCGCCGCTCGCGCCTTCCACCCGCAAACCATTCTGCTGAATGGCCTCAATGTGTTCAGCCCAAGTGTCCAGCGCCCAAACTTCATTGCCTGCGTCCGCCATCAATCCCGCGTAGATGGAGCCCATCGCACCAGCCCCGACAATTGCGATCTTCATCCACTTTTTTCCTTCTTGTTTGTGTGGCAGCGAACCTATCAGCCAATTGACGATGTGTGCAGCACCAACTTTTGCAGGAGCTTGCTGAGCTGGGTGCGTTGCGCCGCATTGAGCCCGTTCAGCACCTCATCCTCGCGGTCTTTGAACCGCTTGACCAATCTTACGTGCAAGGCGCGGCCCTGTTCGGTGATGCTCAGCCATGCTTGGCGTCCGTCGTGTTTGTCTGGACTGCGGTCGATATACCCCTGGGCCACCATGCGGTGAACCCCGCGCGAAATGGAATTGCGGGGACGGCCGCTCATGTTGGCCACATCCTGGGCGGTGAGTTCGGCGAAATGCGCCAGGCAGAAGAGCAGGAGATATTCGCCGCGATTGAGGCCCACATCCCGCTTAATGCCGTCATAGACCGGAACAATGATGGAATTGGCCAAGAACGAGATGCGGTAGGTGTCCGGTATCTCGTTGCGGTCGAAAATAGCAGTCAGATCACGGGCGCTTGCAGGCATGGGCACAGTTTGGCATATTGTTCCAAATAGAACAATATTTACATTGCCAATGACACACCAGCAATGAGACACTGGCCTGAAAGGAGCTTGCCATGACCCCAGAACAAGTCTTGTCCTATGCCCCCCGGGTTTTGACCCAAAGCCAGCGGGAACACTATTTCGAGCACGGCTATGTGGGCGTTGAAAGCCTGGTGCCGGCAGACACCCTTGCCGAGATTCAGGCGGTCACCAATGAGTTTGTGGAGCTCAGCGGGAAGGAGACCCAGTCTGGTGAGGCCTTCGACATTGGACCGGGACACAGCGCTGAGACACCGGTCCTTCGCCGCATCAAGAGCCCGGATGAGCGCCATGAAGCTTACTGGAACTTCGCCACTGGCCTGATGGCCGACGTGGCGGCCGATCTTGTGGGGCCGAATGTGACCTATCACCATTCAAAGCTGAACTTTAAATGGTTCGATGAGAGCGACACGGTGAAATGGCACCAGGACATTCAGTTCTTCCCGCACACAAATTACAACGTGTTGACCATCGGTTGCTATCTGGCCGACACCGACATGAACAACGGCCCGTTGGCAGTGTTGCGCGGGTCTCACAATGAAGATCTCTACAACCAATATGATGCAGACGGAAACTGGGCGGGCATGTTGTCCGAAGAAGACGCGGCCAACGTGGACATGAGCCGGGCCGATTATCTCACAGGGCCTGCGGGATCGATCACGATCCACAATGCGAGGGCCTTGCACTATTCACCCTCCTCGAAATCCCCCCTGCCCCGGCCGCTTCTGCTCAATTGTTACACCTCGGCGGACGCCAAACCCTACACGCCGCATCCCACGCCAACCTCGCACACGTATGAACTGGTGCGTGGTGAGCCGGTGCAGTGGGCCCAACACGACCCACGCCCCTGCCAAATTCCGCCTGATTGGTCCGGCGGCTACACCTCGATTTATGCAGCCCAGGCCGGCGAAGATAAAGCTGCCGGCGGCATGATGTGACCCACCGACCAACGAAGACCACATAATGACGCAACAGAGCACCATTCGCCCGCGGCGCAGTTTCATCTTCTCGCCCGGGCTCAGGCCAGACATGTTCCCCAAGGCGCTGGCTTCGGGCACGGATATTGTTTGCGTTGAGCTGGAAGACGGCATCGCCCCCAAGGACAAAGAAGAGGCCCGCGAAAAGGCGTTGGCGTTGTTCGAAACGCCCCAAGCCGATGATGGGGTTGAACGCATCGTGCGCATCAACTGCTTGCGTGACCGGTTTGGCCTGGCCGATGTGGATGCGGTCCTGACAACGGACACGCCGCCGCCGGCACTGATGCTGCCTAAGGTGCGCACGCCCGATGAGATCGTCTGGCTCGATGATCTGCTCACCGAGCGCGGCCACCCAACACGGTTGCACATCATCATCGAAACCAATGCCGGGCTTGAGGCAGTGCACGAGATTGCCCGGTCGAGCAGCCGGATCGAGGCGTTGTTCTTTGGCGGGGTCGACATGGCCGCCGAACTGCGCTGCCAGAACGCGTGGGAGCCCCTGCTCTATGCGCGTTCAAGAGTGGTGCATGCCGCCGCCGGCGCGAGGCTGGATGTGATCGATGTTCCCTTCCTGGATCTGGACGATATGGATGGAATGGTTCGCGAAGCCACGCTCGCACGGGATTTGGGGTTCAGTGGCAAGGGTTCGGTCCATCCCAAACAGATTGGCGCGCTCAACACGGTGTTCACTCCGGACGAAGCGGCGATTGCCCGGGCGCGGCGCATCATTGAGACCTTCGAGGAGGCCGATACGGGCCTGGTGGTGATCGATGGAAAGTTGATCGAAAAACCAGTGCTACGCGAGATGCACCGGATCGTGGCAATCGCTGAGCGGGTCTCAGTCCCGTAGAACGCCCATGATGCGGGTGAGGAACTCGCCCTGTCGGTGGGTGCCGGTCTTTGCAAACACCTGTTGAAGATGGTTGCGTGCCGTGTTGCGCGATATTCCCAAGGATGCGGCCGCGCTGCTTAGTTCAGCACCTGTCGCCAACTGTTCAGCGAGCTGAGCCTCCGCAGCCGTCAAGCCATACAAACGCTCAAGCGCTCCGCCAAGCCCACCTGCATTTTCCAGCGGGTCCCACACATACATTAAAACCGAAACGGGGGATGGATGGGCCAGACGGCTCGGATTGACCGGCAAGAATTGCGCAACCAGTGGAGGCGCCCCATTGCCCGATGACAACAATGTCTCCGACGTTACGCCCCTCATTGCCTGGATCATCGCCTGTTCAAACCTGACGCGTGCCTGGCGATCCTTGGGGTGCAGCGTGCCATCTTCTACACACAGCACTTTCCCCGCGTCGAACAGTTGCCGAGCAGAGTTGTTCATCTGAACGATGCTCGTATTCAAATCTACGGCAAATATCGACCAAGGCAGATGGTCCGGGGTCCAGGAATATGGTTCTGTTCCATCACTGCCGTTTGCACTCCGCTTGGCGATCCTCCAGGCATTTCCGATCGATGGCGCGATTCGGCGAAACGCTTCAATTTTCTCCGTCTCCGCATGCCCTTGCTTCTGCACAAACTCAACGGAACTGAACAGTGATACGTCACCGTCATCATAGACCCTTGAGCCGATGAAGTAGCGAAACTGTTCAACGTCCGACAACCAGCTGTAAAACTCATGACGGTCCATGCTTCGGTCATCAATGAACTTGCCTTCGTAGCAAAGGTGACCTGGCGCGTGGCGCATTGAATAGTGCATGCGTGGATTGATCGCGTTGATGTGTCCGATGTACTCATCTTCACCGGCTTCCAGGCCATTGCCGCACCAGTTCGAGATGGCGCCATTTTTCCGGTTGAGCTCGAAGACAACGCCGCCAGCCCCATCGAAGGCGGAGATCACGGTGTCCAGCACCCGTGTAAACGGCAACTCACCGCCTGCTGCCAAAAGCAGCTGCTCTTGAATTCGAAAAAACTTGCGTCTTCACAAATGCCCAGCCAACAACCCCCAACGCAAATTAAAAAGTATACCAATAGGTGCTCTGTATCAATAGGCGCTGCCAAGTACCGATCATTGCAATTAGCGTAACAATTTTGACCAAGATCTTGCTTGTTCTGGACAGTGCCAAAAGACCCCTTAACTCAATTATCCGCGATAGTGCGTTTGTACTACTTGAAGCCGTTGATCCGGCAAAACTTTCACTTAGCGTAAACCTGCAGTCTAGGTGGTGAGGTGGCAGCCGACTGTTTTGAGGATCTTATTTTTCAAAGACCGGGGCAGCAGGGAGTTACATCATGGCAATTGTTATCGGCACCAACGGGGCAGACGATCTAGACGGCACAGCAAACAACGATCTGATCATTTCAGGCAACGGCGCAGACACTATCAATGCCGGTGATGGCAACGACTTGATCTTCTCTGGCAGAGGGGACGACACCATTGATGCGGGCGATGGCAATGATGTGGTGTTTGCCGGGAACGGTGACGACACCGTAGATGGCGGGGACGGCCACGATCTGATATTCGGCGGTCGGGGTGACGACACGATCAACGGCGGTGCGGGCAACGATCTGATCTTCGGCGGCAAGGGCGACGACATCATCGACGGTGGCGAGGGTTGCGATGTCATCTCAGCGGGCAGCGGCAATGACATCGTCATCTTCGACGTGGATGAGAACTCCGGCGCTCAGAACTATTTCTCCGGCGGCAGTGGCAACGACACCCTGCGCCTGCGCCTGACCCAAGCCCAAGTCAACGAGATGACCACAGCCGGCGTGTTTGCCGCATTCAACGCCCACGTGGGCAGCAGTGGCGGGTTCGATTTTTCCACCTTTGGTTTGAGCTTTTCGATCAATCTGAAAGTTTGGCGGTTTGAGCAGATCGAGGTGGAACTCACCTCATTGCCCGGCCTGTTCACGGAGAACAACGACACGTTCGACTTCAACACGGTTATCGCCGGCACCTATGAGGATGGAACCCAGTATGACGGGCTTGGCGGCGATGACACGGTGATACTGGCCAACGATGCGGCAGCGGCCGCTGCGGCCGGGTATGTGGTGGGCACCGCGTTCAACGCAGGCACCGGCAACGATACGGTCACCGGCGGCACGCTCGATGACATCATCAATGGGGATGCGGGCAACGACGTTCTGAACGGCGGGACTGGGGCAGACACCTTAAACGGGGGTGATGACGATGACACGATCATCGTCGCAGATGGCGGGGATGCCATCGATGGCGGTGCAGGCATTGACGAACTCCAAGTCTCATCCAACCTCGACGCCAATATCAACCTGGATAACGGCCAGACCATTATCGGCGGCGCTTCGGGCACGGTCACCGGCATTGAGAACGTAACAACGGGCGGCGGCAACGACGTCATAACCGGGGATGCTGCGGACAATGTGATCAACACCGGCACGGGCAACGATCAGGTCTACGTTTCCGCTGGAACCGACACGCTAAACGGAGGCACCGGCGACAACTTCTTGGTCGCGCGGGCCGGCGCGGCGGTCGCTACGGTCAATTTGACGACAGGTGACGCCAGCCTTGCCGGCTTGGGCACGAGCACGATTTCCAATTTTAACAGCGTCATCACGGGCGATGGGAATGACAACGTCACAGGCAATGGCGTAGGCAACCGACTCTACGTTCACGCGGGTGACAACATCGTGTTTGGCATGGCGGGCAGCGATGACATCATCGTCGGCGATGGCAGCAACATGGTTGATGGCGGCGCGGATACCGACATATTGCGGTTCAGCAGTGGTCCGCTCGTGGACTTGGAGGTTAACCTGGACGCGGGCACCTTAATCACCTCTGCCGGCGGCGTCGGCACGGTGGCTGCCGTTGAAAATGTTGTCACAAACGAAGGCAACGACACCATCACCGGTGATGCCAATAGCAACTTCCTAAATGGCGGCAGCGGCAACAACATAATTATTGGTGGACTCGGCAACGATGTTCTGCGCGCGGGCGACGGTGACGACGACCTGTTTGGCGGCCAAGGCAACGACAATCTGGATGGCGGCAACGGCTTTAACCGCCTATTCGCGGAAACCGGCACGGATATTGTTCAGGGCGGTGACGACGGCGACCAGGTGTTCGTCGAAGACCTGAACGGTGACAACGCTGACGGCGGGGCCGATTTCGACACCCTGATCTTCAACTTCGGAGCAGGCGTCAACATCAACCTCACAACTGGCGCGGCAAGCGTCGTGGGCAACCCCGGCGACACGGGCACGTACACCAACTTCGAAGCGGTTGCCAGCATGGGTGGCGGCGCGACGATCATCGGCACCAATGTGCGCAACGGCCTGACCGGCAATGGTGGCACCAACACAATCAACGGGCTTGATGGCGACGACACCATCAGCGTCAACGGCGTTGGCGACATGATTGATGGTGGGGCCGGGTTCGACGACGTCATCTTCGCCACCAGCAACGATGTGACGGTGAATCTGGTTGCCGGCACAACCGATATCCTCGGAACCATGGGAACAGTGAGCTCAATTGAGGGGCTCATAACCGGCGCCGGCAATGACCAGATCGCCGGAGATGGAGCAAACAATCATATTGCCGGCGAAGGGGGCAATGACACGATTGCAGCTGGCGATGGCAACGACACCGTGCTTGGAGGCGCTGGCAACGATGTGC
Source organism: Alphaproteobacteria bacterium (assembly GCA_024227565.1). Lineage (GTDB taxonomy): Bacteria > Pseudomonadota > Alphaproteobacteria > Rhizobiales > CAJQND01 > JAAEUE01. The sequence goes on along the minus strand of JAAEUE010000333.1, from coordinate 70,326 downwards.
TCAACGGCGATGCCGGGATCGACAATATCAAAGGCGGCGACGATGACGACCTGATCATTGTTGACGAAATCGACGGTGATGCGATTGATGGTGAAGCGGGGAACGACACGGTCCAGTTCCGCAACACGCCCGGCGACGTCACGGTGAATTTGAACCTGGGACTGGCCAGCTCCACCGCCCTTGGAAGCAACAACATTTCGTTGACCAGCATCGAGAACATCGACGACCAATCTGGTGACACAAACATCACCGGCAGCGATGGAAACAACTTGATCCTCGCCCGCGGCGGAGCCGACACGATTGATGCGCGAGACGGTGATGACATAATCATCATCAATGACAGCCTCGATTCCATCAATGGCGGCAACGGAACCGATGAACTTAGATTTGCAACAAGCCTAGATGTCTTCGCGAATTTGAACGCCGGAGGCTACGATGTTGATGGCGTGGCTGGAACAATGCTTTCGGATATCGAGAATATCACCGGGGGCACAGGAAACGACGCGCTTATTGGCGATGCCGGTGACAATGTAATCGACGGCGGCGGGGGCAACGACTTCATCGCCTCGGGCACTGGCGACGACACGATCTTCGGACGCGCCGGTAGCGATTTTGTTTCGCTGGGCGATTTGAACAACGACTTTGCCGATGGAGGAGATGACGTTGATACAATTCAGTTCAACACCGGCGTAAGCGTCAACCTGGATCTCGCAACCGGACTTGCAACATTGGTCGTTGGTGTTGGTAGCGGTACATTTGTGAACTTCGAAGGGGCCCAAATCTTCGGCGCTGGAGGTGCGACTATTAGTGGCACAAACACCTCCAATAACATTTCTGTGGCCGGCACGGGTAACATGGTCACGTTGCTTGATGGCAACGACAATGTGGATCTGTTTGCAGGTGGCAATGATGTTAACGGTGGTGCCGGCACCTTCGACAGTGTCCGGTTCAACACCACGTCGGACGTAACCGTGGACCTGACCCTGGCGATGGACCACGCCACAGTTGACGGCCTGTCAGGCGATGTTGTGGGCTTTGAGGTGATCCGCACCGGTTCCGGCGATGACACGCTGACGGGCACCGCGGCCAACGACCGCTTCGAGGTTTCGACCGGCATGGATACCGTCAACACCGGTGCTGGAGACGACAACATCTTCATTGGCGATGGTGGCGGGGACAATATAGACGGCGGAAGCGGTCTCAATGACGGCCTTTTTGTCGTGACGTCCGAAGACATCACGATTGATCTCAGCTTGGCGGTCGACAACCTGCAGGTGGGGACTGACGCGGTTTCGACTGTAACCAACATTGAGAATGTTATTGCATTTGGCGGGAACGACACGCTTGTCGGCAGTGCCGCGCGCGACAACCTGAATGGTGGAGCGGGCAATGACACCATCACAAGTGGACTGGTAACCGCAGGTCTCACAGATAACATTGTTGGAGGCGATGGGGATGATACTCTCATCTTCAACGGAGCGTCAGTGCAGGCCACTGGCGGTCTTGGGTTGGATTCATTTGAGTTCATCGACTATGGCGGCGGGGCCTCGCAGTTTGCCCAACTGTTCGATGTGGACCCCACCGAGGGCGACCACATTGATCTGACCGGCTGGGGCATCACCGAGGCGCAAATTCTGAACGGATACACGGACCTCGGCGCAGATAGTCAGGTCACTGTTGGAGGCCTCACCATTCTCATCAGAGGAATTGACAACACCGAATTCAGCTCGGGATTTTTCGACTTCGTCTGACACAGGGCACAAAACAAGGCGGCCGGAGCTCATGCGCTGAACTCTGGCCGCTTAAACCACCTCATCCACGCCGAGTGGCGATGCGCCCGCAGCGACTGCACTGGTGCTTTTCTACTTGGCCGCCCTCTCCGAAACCCGTCACCACTTCGATCAAATGAAAATCGTGCAGACCCATTCGGCAGAGAAGACGGCCGATCCAAAACGGCAGCGTTTGAGGTCTCTCACTCACCGCTTCGCCCCTTTCGGGCTCTTGCGTGTGCGAAAAACACAATAGCACAAAGCAATCCGCTTTGCGAATTGCCCGCTCGTTGGACGGTCTTGGCGCGAGGGCCTGCTGGGCTAGATTTCCTGGTTAAGCCGGGGCTTCCAGAAGGGGCGGAAGAGCTCGATCTTCGGGCAGCGGTTCATCACCACTTTGAGACCGGCCGCTTCTGCAAGGGCTGCGGCCTCATCGTTGCGCACGCCAATTTGCATCCACACCACCTTGGCGCCGATGTCGATGGCCTCCTCGGTCACCCCATAGGCGGCTTCTGAGGTGCGGAACACCTGGACCATGTCCACCGGTTGATCGATCTCCTTGAGGCTGCCCGCCACGGGAAGGCCGCGGATTTCTCCACCTGCCTCTCTAGGGTTCACAGGGATCATGTTGTAACCGGTTTCGTGCAGCACGCGCAGCACACCGTAGCTGAATTTGGTGGGGTCGGAACTGGCGCCAACCATGGCGATGGTTTTCACCTCTTTGAGGATGGTGGCGAGATAGTCCTGGGAATAATCATCGTGGATGACAGCCTGGGTCATGGCGCATGCTCCGGGGTTTTTGGCGCAGGTTGGAGGTCGGGCTTCAGCTCATCTGGGCGAAGCGGATTTTGGAAAGGATTGCGGTAGAGCTTGTCGTGGCTTTCAACACCAATTTCAAAGGTGCAATCGCTCAAAGGTTTGGCCACACACAACAGCACGTAGCCATCGTTCAACTGGCGGCCGTTCAAGGCAACGCCTTCAGACTGATCAACCTCGCCGCTCAACATCTTTGCCGCGCACGAGATGCAGCCGCCATAACGGCAGCCATAGGGCAACGAGACGCCCTGTTCCTCCAGGGCATCCAGCAGCACTTCATCGCCATGGGCTTCAAGGCACTGGCCATCGCGGTTTGCCAGGGTGATGGTGAAGGGTTCGGCCATATCAGATCATACCCAAATGTCTGAGGTGCAATCGCCTCCGGGATAACGGGTCTCGTGGCAGCGGGCGGGGCCGTGCGGCTCGTTTCCGAAGTTCACGAAGAACTCTGGATTGATCGACATGCCGCCTTTCTCTGTGTCGCAATCCACCATAACCATGCAGCCGCCGTTTTCGCGGATCTCCGGATAAAACTGATTGTCCCAGGTGGAGAACAATGAGGTGGTCACATAGAGCCGTTTGCCATCGAGCGAGAGCTGGATCATTTGTGGGCCGCCGGTGATCTTGTGTCCGTTCACCTCCGGCGCCTTGCCCAACAAGCCGCCCATCCAGACTTGGCCCGTGAACTTCGGCTTACGCGGATCGGTGATGTCATACTGGCGAATGTCTCCGTGGAGCCAATTGCAAAAATACAAGAAACGGTCATCCATGGAGAGCAAGATCACGCTGATCAGGCCCGGCACAGGAATGGGCCACTCCGGGTGGGGCTCATTTTCCACGTCAATGATCTTCTCCCAGATCCAATCGCCGTTTTCCTTATGCCAGTGGATGATGTTGGATGAGAGCGCCGCACCTACAAAGCCGTGGCTTGAATCAGGGTCGTGATGGAAGCGCACTTCCAACGGCCCTAGGCCATCTTCGCCGAGATAGAAGGTCTGGTCGACGCGCTTTTCCTCAAAGTTCCAGAAATGAAGCTCGCGGCCATATTTCAGCAGCCCCACCTCTTCCAGATCGAAGCCTGGCATGAAGGTGTTCGGCGCGGCCCATTCTGAGGAGACCATCACGTTGTGGCGCGGCTGATACCAGAAGTCATAGTTGAACTTCATGCCGCCCAGATCGTTCTCCCAGCGGCCCACAATCTCAAAATCCTCATTGAGATGCAGAAAACCGCCCGGTGCCTCTCCCTTGGCGTTGCCCAGCATGGAGATGATGATGTCTGACCCAAGGCAGTGCACGGTGTGGGGCGCCGATAGATCTGTCTTGGCTTTGATCTCGTCGCCGTCGATCACCCTGTGCAACCGCGGCGCCTTGGGGTCGGTGACACAGTCTACAATATGCAGATTGGAGCTGCGCACGCCTGGAACAATGAGGTAGCGCCGTTCCTTGCTGGCATCGTCATGGCACGAAGAGCAGGCGTTCCAGCCCATATGGTGCAGCTCATCACCAATGCCCGGCATCTCCAGCCGGCTGATCACTTGCGAGTAGGTTGGGCTGTCGGGATCTGCATCGATGGTGGCCAGATAGTCCGGCTTTTGGATGCCGGTGCCGATGTAGAGCGCGACGGTGTACAAGATCTTCTCGCGGGGTGCCTTCATAGCTTCCGCCGGCGAGGCATATCCAGGGCCGCAGCATTCGTTACCGTTCATGCTCATGAAATGGTTCCGTCCTTGCTTGAATCAGCGGCGCCTAAGCCTGTTCCACGAACAACGCCTGAACCGTGTCGGTCAGGGCCTTGGCCACATGGCGGTGAGCCTCCCCGTCAGGGATCACAACGCCATCGCCAGGCTCAAAAACCTCCGTGCCGTTATCAAATGTGATCTCAAAACGTCCCGAAATGATGTGTCCGAAATGACCAACCGAGCACCAGTGAGGCTCCATGTCGGCTGAGTATTCCACCAGCCGCAACTTCTGGCTTCCAACGGTTTGCACCTTATGGCGCACGCCAGGCATAGGGCTTTCCCATGCAAGGGCATCAAAATTGACCTTGTGGCTCGTCACAGCGTGTTCCCTCAGGGTGCCACTCTAACCGTGGCCCTTGATTAATCGTCCAGAACTTCTTAAACGGTGAGACAAATGTCTGTAAAGTGAGAAATTATGCATTTGGGCAGATTAATATCGGTACTTGAGACAGTGGCTGTGGCGGGGCGCCCTGTTTCAGCCTCTGAATTGCAGCAGGCCACGAGCTTGCCGCGGCCCACCTGCTACCGTCTTTTGCAAACTTTGGCCGAGCATCGCCTGCTGGATGACCCAAACGGAAACTCCCGCTATCTGGTGGGGGAACGCCTGATCCGCATTGCGCTTTTGGGCAAGACCGATGTGGATGTGTGCCAGGCCGCTGCCCCATCGTTGGCTGAGGCAGCGGTTGTCTGCGGCGAGGCGGTATTCCTCTCGCGCTTCCGTAACAAGGGAGTGGAGATCATCCATGTGGAAACCCCGGCGGACAAGACGCGGTCCTTCATTCATCCCGGCTTAGGCTTTCGCCCCATGCATGCCTGCTCGTGCTCAAAGGCCATTGCCGCGTTTGCCGAAGAGGACTTTCGCGAAGACATTCTGAAAGGTCCAATGAAGACCTACACGGACCACACCCACACGGACGAGGTGGCCTTGCGCAAAGAGTTCTGCGCCATCCAGGCCCAGGGCTATGCGGAATGTGTGGAGGAGATTGAGATCGGCGTCTCCAGTGTTGCCGCCCCGGTGGTGATCGGAAATGTTGGCGCCACCTTCAGCGTCGGCGCCATCGGTCCCATCCGGCGCTTTACGCCAGACTACCGTGCCAAGATGGGGGCCGATCTAAGGGCGCTGGCCGGCAAGGTGAGTTCAGCCATCCAACTATATGGCACCAGCCAAACGGCTTGACCCAACCAGAAGGCAAACTGCCGCAGCGGCCGCGGCAGCCGTACGGACGGGGTTCCACATGCTCCACCTAGGCACGTAGTGCTGCCAATATTCAGCCGCTGCAGCTGTGGTGTTGTCCAATCCTTCAAGCTGTTGGTTCATGGGCACATTGAACACCGCGGTTACCATGAAGACGCCAATTATGTAGGCAAAACAGCCGGCAATGATCCATCCGGATGCAGATGCCGGCACCGCCATATAGGCATAGAGGCCAAGCACAGGCGCCAACGCCGACATGCCTAGAAGCAGAACCATAAATACAGTGGGCATCACCTTGCGGTTGATGATCTGCATGGCCTCGATGCCACCCGGCCCTTGGGTGGCCACGAGCGACTTCATCACGAAATCGGAAAAGGTCAGAAAGACACCCGCCACAAGTCCGCAGGCCACGATGGCCACATGCAGAACGATCAGAAGCCAGAATATGGTCATTTCACTCTCCTAGGGTTGTGCTCGGATCAACAGGACAGAGCTGGGGCGCTGCGCAGATATGTGTTGTCGGTCAGCTGCTTCAGCATGAAGTCCGCCACGTCGCCTGTTGGAATCTTGAGCTTCCAGGATTTGTCCAACCGGTTGAAGCCATGCCGGTATGCACCGGTTCTTGGACCCTCCAAAAAGTTGCTGGGGCGCACGATCACCCAGTCCAACCCGCTCCCCCGGATGCAAGCTTCCTGCTGCTCATGATCGGCATAGAGCCGGCGCATGAACAGAGGGATCAGCAGATGCGTGTAGCGCATCGGCAATAGCGCCCTGCTCTCTGCTGCGCCCAGTGCTGAAAGACAAATCAGTCGCTGTACGCCGGTTTGCTGCATGGCTTGAACGATGTTTTGTGTGCCCTTTGTGCGCAGTTGTTCCTTGTTCATCAGCGGCCTGCCCAACGCACACAGCACGACATCATGCCCCACAACCGCTTGGCGAACAGCAGCAGGATCCAGCACATCCCCTTTCATCACGCGCAGATTAGGGTGCGGCGCTCCGAACTTGGCAGGATTGCGCACAAAGACTGTGACTTGGTGGTTCTCAGACAAGGCCTGTTCAGCAAGCTGACGTCCCACGGTTCCGGTCGCTCCAAAGATAATCAGTTTCATAGTTTTCTCCAATTCACTTGACACCGTGTCAATTGACATGATGTCAAGTAGTTGGTAATTGACACCATGTCAAGTGAAAACCCAGATACCCGAACCCGCATTCTTCAAACAACCTTGAACCTTCTGGAAAACGGCCAGGGTGAAAAGGTGCGCATGGCCGATATTGCCAAGCAGGCCGGCATCAGCCGCCAGGCGCTCTATCTGCACTTCGCCACCAGAGCGGACCTGCTGATTGCCACCACGTTCTATCTTGATGAGATAAAAGGCAGCGACGCCCGGCTGGCCGCCAGCCGCAATGCAACCAGCGGCCTGGACCGCCTGGATGCCTATATCGAAGCCTGGGGCTCCTACATTCCGGAAATCTACGGCATGGCCAAGGCCATACTGGCGATGAGCGATACAGACGAAGCGGCGGCCGAAGCCTGGGCACAGCGCATGCAGGACATGCGCGAGGGCTGCGAAGCAGCCATAGATGCCTTGCAAACGGACGGTGAGCTTTCGGCTCGCCACACGCCCAAGCAGGCCAGCGACCTGCTTTGGACCTTGTTATCGGTGCGCAACTGGGAACAACTGACCCAGGAGTGCGGCTGGTCTCAGGAAGAGTATGTAGGTTCCCTCAAGACAACCGCACGCCAGCTCTTCACCAAATAAACACGCCAAGGTTTCGATTTTTTCAAGCGACCTACACGAATGCAGCCTCCGCGCCATCACCGGCCGCGTCTTCCTCGGCCACATTCTGCATGCCCCAGGCCGGCGCGCCCAGCCATATCCACCAAGGATACCCGGGAATCCAGGTTTCCGGCAACGCGATGAGCTTGACCCCTTGCGCGCCTGCGTCATCAATCAATGAGACCGCTTTCTCAACCGATCCCTCCAGATCGAGAAAGGCCGGCGCCGCCTGCACGGCGGCCACTTTGAATGCTTGCTGTGTCATTTGGAGCACCTTTTGCTTGCGCGGCGGCGAGTTGTGGCCGCCCTCCTAACGCGTTAGTCTGCCAAACACTGCCACCATACGCTTTGCTGTTTGGGCGCAATCGTTTGCGTTTTTGAGAAACGATGCAGCGACCTCTGCCCGTTTGGCTCTGCAGGAGTTGCCGGCAATACAGGAGGCTTTGTGACCGATGGAGCACTTCAGTACAGAAACCGTAGCGGAGCGTGAACGCTTTTCCTATTGGCGTGAGGCGGTGTGTGATGCCTACGTGCATTTGGGCTGCGAGATTGAACAACCTTCCGGCTTTCAAGGTGAAATCAAGCTGCGGCGCTATCCCAATATCGCTGTCTCACTGGTGTCGGGCAACGCTCACGATGTTTACCGCCGCCCCCAAGATATCGCCCAGGCCGATGAGGAGTATTTCCTCCTGAGCCTTCAAACTTCCAACGCAGCCGATATCACGCAGCATGACCGGCGTGCCGAACTGAAAAGAGGAGATTGCGCGCTCTACTGCAGCACCGATCCTTATCACTTGTCACTGACGGGCGGTTTCCAGCAGCTGGTGTTGCAGGTGCGGAAAGCCGACCTGCTGGGCCGCTTGCCTGAAGCTGGCCAACTTACGGGCATGCGGATCGACTGCGCAAGTCAGGTTGGCGGGTCGGAGGCGGCCCAACTGGCAGACCGGACAATCACCGAACTCGCCATGGCGCGCGGCTTTGAGAACATGCAGCATTTCTCAAAATCCTTCCGTGACCATTTTCAGATGAGCCCGCGCGACTACCGGGCGAACAAGGCAAACTAGATGATCGTGAAAAAACTAGAGGATCTGCTTGGTGGAGAACGGCATATCGTCGGAGATGGTTGGGAGAGCCGACGCATCCTTCTGAAGGAAGACGGCCTGAGCTATTCGTTTCACGACACGATGTTGGACGAGGGTTGCGAGCTTCACCTCGAGTTCAAGAACCATATTGAGACCAACTATTGCTCGGCGGGAAAGGGCGAAGTGGTGAACGTGGCCACAGGCGAAACTCACCAAGTGCGCCCAGGCACGATCTACGTGCTTGACAAGCACGACGCCCACATTTTGCGCGCCACCGAAGGTCAGCTGTGTCTGGTTTGTGTTTTTACACCAGCGCTGACCGGCCAGGAAATCCATAATGAAGATGGCGGCTACGCCTTGCTAGACTAGGGGACAGCATTACATGACGCTTCATACAAAGAACCTGGAGGGTGCCGCCGAAGCACCCTTGGTGCCGTGGGGCATTCAGGCTCAAACGGGTGTTCTGACCGATGTGCTATTGGGTAAGCCCGATCATTTCCGTTGGGTCCCGCTCAATTCGATATCCGCCGTCACCTTCGCCAATATGGACAAGATGGGACATCGCTTCGATCAACAGGCCGCCGTGCGCCAGCACCGGGAGATGGTGGACATTTACGAGAGCAATGGCGTTCGGGTGCACTTTGTCGATGCGGACGAAGGGCTCCCCTCTTCGGTGTTCACCAGAGACTCAAGCTTCATGACCCCGTGGGGTGCGGTGATAACATCGATCCAGACGCCGCCGCGCCGGCGTGACTATTCGGTTGCTGCCAAGTTCTACAGCAGCGCTGGCATCGCGATCTGGAACTGGGTGACGGCTGGCCACTTTGAAGGTGGCGACTTTGTCATCCTCAAGCCCGGCGTTGCCCTTCTCGGCTGGTCCGGCGACCGTTCGACGCGCGAGGGCGCAGACTAGGTGGCCGGTTGGCTGCGGGCCGAAGGTTGGGAGGTTCTGGTTTCACCGATTCCGCCGCAGTTTGTGCACATGGATGCTGTGGTTGTGATGCTGGAAAAAGGGCTTGCCCTGGTGTGCGAAGATGCGCTGCAATCTTACGCCCTGGACTACATCAAACAAACCCATGGCATTGACGTGATCAAGGTTTCCTACGCCGATTGTGTGAAATTAGGAGGCAATGTTGTCTCCTTGGGCAACAGGCGGGTGTTGTCCATGAGCCACAACATCAATGTGAACCGGCAGCTTGAAGAGGCCGGGTTTGCCGTCACCGCAATTGACTATGACATGTTCGCTCTCGGCGGTGGCGGGGTGCATTGCTCATGCCACGAGCTGCGACGTGAGCCGGACTGATCGCGCCGGCCAGAGAAATATTCGAACTTGCGGCGACGGACATCCACCCGTCTGCACGTCACACAGGTGTCGGCGCCTAAAGCAGCATTGAGAACAGTCTTGGCTAACGTTTCTAACATATTGAATTCCCGGTACTTTCTCTGGGCTCTCCTAGCCATTCCGTCAATTCCGATGGTTGCTGGATTGGCCTCGGGCAACGCGAATGCAGAAGGACTTCTGCACCCCACAGGGGAGTTCGCGGCCCGTTTCATGATCATCGCCATGGCCATCACGCCGCTCAGAATGCTCTTTCCCAAGGCACGCTGGCCGGTATGGCTGATGCGCCGCCGGCGCTATTTCGGTGTTGCGGCATTCCTCTACGCCGTTCTGCACACGGTGCTCTACATCGTCGATATGCAGACGCTGAAGGCGATGCTGGATGAATTCTTCGCGCTTGGCATCTGGACCGGCTGGGCGGCCTTCGCCATATTTCTGCCGCTTGGTTTTACCAGTAACAACGCTTCGCAACGTTTGCTCTTATCGGCGTGGCAGCCGTTGCAGCGCTGGGTCTATGGCGCTGCCCTGCTCACGCTTGTGCACTGGATGTTCGTGCATAACAATTTCGGACCGGCGCTGGTGCATTTCGTTCCATTGGCGCTGTTGCAAGCCTACCGGATTTGGAAACTCATCAGCGGCAAACAGCGCGGCAGCGCTTTGGATCCCGCTTCCCCAACATCTTAAAGGACACGACAAGATGAAACAGCTCGGATTTGCGCTTGGGCTTTTGCCTGTAATCTTCCTGGCCTGGCCGTCTGGGGCAACAGGACTTTATGAGTGCAGCACCACAGACCGCGCCGCCTGGAAGACGACCACACAGCTTGAAGACAAGATGAAGGCGGACGGCTGGACGGTGCGGCACGTGAAGGAAGATGGCGGCTGCTACGAAGCCTACGGCACGTCACCGGAGGGTAAGCGGGTGGAAGCCTACTTCCATCCAGTCACACTGGAGTTGATGCTGGTTGCGCGGCGCGGCGAAGTCCTGTTCCGCAAAGAACAGTAAGCACAGCTTAAGAAGCGCCAATCGCAGCTTCTATGAACTGATCCGCGTCAGCTTCAGCTGTGCCGAAGGACAACACCAAGCGCGCAAGAACTTCGCCGGGCACCGCAGGCACAGGCCCGCTGTTCTGGTTTGGCGGCCAGCAATGATAGATGGCCCCCGCGTCCTGCAACGCCTGGTGGACATGGGGCGGGAGCACCGCGAAGACCTCATTGGCCTGTGTTTTAGTGTGCAATCGAACTCCTTCGACCGCAGCCAACCTGGCGCTCAGTTTTGCCGCCAAGCTGTTGGCGTGCCGGGCATTGTCCAGCCACAGATCATCTTCCAGATACGCCAAAACCTGCGCCGACGCATAGCGCCCCTTGGCGATAAGGTGACCACCCTGCAATCGCCGGCGATCGAAGTCTTCTGCCAGGGCGCTATCGAAGAACACCACCGCATCGGTGATCATGCCGCCATTCTTCGTAACGCCGAAAGACAGCGCATCGACGCCTGCCTTCCAGGTCATCTCTGCCGGCGTGCAGCCAAGCGACACCAGCGCGTTGGCAAACCGGGCGCCATCCATGTGCAATCGCATACCGTTTTCTTTGCACAGATCTCCAATGGCCGTAATTTCCTCCACGGAATAGACTGTGCCAAGCTCCGTTGCCTGGGTAATGCTCACCGCAGACCGGCGCGGGTCGTGATCGCCGCGCACAAATCCCGCCAGCCGCTCCGTAAGCCCTTCGGCGGTTAGTTTTGCGCCGGTGCCGGCAAGCCCGATCAGTTTACATCCGCCGCAATAAAGCTCAACCGCACCGCATTCGTCCACATTGATATGCGCTTCTTCGTGACATAGGACGGCGCCAAATGATGGCACCATGGTGGAAAGCGACAGGGCATTGGAGCCGGTGCCTGAGGGCACGGGGAACACCGCGACATCTTTCTCAAACACTTCCGACATCTTCTCGCCCAGGCGAGCAGTTGTCTCATCTCCCCCATACGATCCAACGGCACCTGCATTCACGGCCGCAAGCGCTTCGATGATTTCCGGCGAGACGCCATAAGCATTGTCAGAGGCAAAGTTCACGTGAGCGCACCTTCATTTTTGATATTGATTTCAGCCAAATTCTCTTCCACGGCGAGATTCAGCACCCTGGCATAAAAGGCATATTCTGCCTGCAAACTTTGAGCAATTGTTGCAGCAGCCCTAAAGCCGTGCCCTTCGCCGGCGAACTCAAAATAGGCAACCGGCACGCCCCGGCTCTCAAGCGAAGCGGCCATGTCCCGGCTTTGACCCGGCGGCACCACAAAATCCTTGTCTCCCTGAAAGAAGATCACCGGGGACGAGATCTGGTCGGCATGCTCCAGGGGTGAGCGTTCCCTGAAGACCGCCTCCGTGTTGCCAGATTGCGTGCCGGTCAATGCGTAGAGATAACCAGACTCAAACTTATGGGTGAGTGCCAGAAGCTTCTCCAAGTCAGCAACGCCATAATAGGAGGCGCCCGCCGCATAAAGATCGTGGAACGCCAGAGCACTCAGCACGGTGTAGCCGCCCGCGCTGCCGCCAGAGATCATGAGTTTTCCGGGGTCGGCGAGCCCTTTGGCCACCACTGCTTCGCTGGCGGCGATAACGTCCTCCACATCGGCAACGCCCCACTGACCATTAAGCGCTTCGCGATAGGCGCGGCCATAGCCCCAGCTGCCGGCATAGTCCACATCCAGATAGGCAAAGCCGCGGCTGGTCCAATATTGCACCTTCAGCTTCAGGCCCCGGTCGGCCATGCCGGTCGGGCCGCCATGGGCTGACACCAGCATCGGCGGCGCGTCGCCCTCAGGGCCGGCGTGATCTACGCTAGCAGGCGGGTAATAGAGCGCCCAGGTGGTGCGCCCCTCCTTGCCCTGAAGCTTCAAAACTTGGCCCGCAGAAAAGGCCTCGGGCGCAAGATCAAACTCAGCGGATCTGCGAACGATGCTGACACTCCCGTCCAGATCAATTAGGCCGATGGCCGGCGCTTCGGTGTGGGAAGTGATTTGGGCTGCAACCTTGCCGCCCAGCAAGGTTGGGCCAAAAACATTGCTCAGGCCGGTCTTCAACGGTGCGAGAGCACCGGTTTCCGGCGTTAGCAGCGCGGCGTTTGACCGGCCTTCTTCGAAGTACGTCACGAACAGACGGCCATCGGGCAAAATTGCGTACGACTTGGCCCCCAGCGCCCATAAGGGCAAACCGAACTCAGCCGGATGCTGACAGATGCATTCCGGGCCATCCTCGCCGAGCCGATGCAGGTTACCCCAGCCTGATTGGTCCCAAACGAAGAACAGCGCGCCGTCTGCGCTCCAGGCAGGTTGGAATGCAGCCGTGCCATCGCCGCCTGCAATGGTGCGAACGTCACTGAGCCCATCGGCATCCGGCGCGGCGGTCTTCAGAGTTGCATCCTCCCACGGCATGTGGGGCAGCGACCATTCCAGCCACGCCAATGTTTGGCCATCTGGTGACAACCTGGGGCTGGCATAAAAATCCTGTCCCTGAGCCAGAAGCCGAACGCTTCCAAGCTGGTCTTGCTGCAGGGAAATGGCGGCCAATGCATTGGCCGGTTCCGGATCGTGATCTTCCTTGTGGATCTCCGCAACGGCGATCAGCCGGTTATGGGCCTGGTCCAAGCACAGATCGGAAAAACGCCATCCCTTGGTCTCGGTGAGGCGCGTGATGGTTCCGTCAGTCTCAACTGTGTAAACCTCCTGATCATCCGCGTTCACGAAATAGATCCCCGACGTGGTCGCCAGGAGCTCTCCTCCGCCGTATTCATGCACGCTGGACCGCGCCGAATAGGGCGGCGGCAACAGATCGACCATGCCGCCTTCTGCGTCCCGGTGCACGATGGTGATGCGGCCGCTATCAGCGGGCCGCCCCTCGGTCCAGTAAAGATCGTCTCCGACCCCTTGCACCTGACCGAGCCGCAGGGATTTCCCCGCCACAAGATCAGCGCTGATGGGTGAGGCCCAGGTGCCGTAGGGCTTGATGCGTTTGTCCAAGTTGGTGTCCCCACTAAGGAAGGATGGTCAAGTTTCCGCCGCTGAGGCGCGCCGTCTGCCCGGTTGTGAGCTTGCTCAACTCATCTTGTGCAACCTCAACCACGGGCACGCAGATATCATAAAGCTGACGGGCCGTCATGACACCAGCCACAAGATTGACGTCTTTTTTCGCCGTGATGATGGCCACTGGGCCGCAGCCTTTGCGAATGGCTTCTGCGACACCGGCCGGAGTGCCCGCAGAGCCACGTGTTTCCGGCAGGGCCAAAACGGTTCCACCGGCCAGCGCACCGGCTTGCGGATGATGCTGATCGACCACCCGTCCGGTTTGCGGATCAAACCCGCCCCAGAAGCTCAAGGGTTCATCCAACACGAGCAAAGGGCCTTCCGCATCGCCTTCATGGAGCACCGTCACGGCAATCATGTGGGCCTCCCCTGCCACAGGCTTTCATCACGTTTCACTTCACTTGCCACCGCCGAGCGCACGCAATCTTCCAGGCTGCCGAAGCAAACCTCCACCGGCAACATGCCCGGAGCGTAGTAGGCCCACTTGGCAGAATTCGTCATCACCCGCCCCGTTGCGCCACGCACGGCGGGAGTGAAATAGGTGCACGTGTCCACGATGATCTGAACGCCGGCGCGCTCCAGTTCCTCAACCCAACCTTTTTGTGCGGCCAGTTCGCGCACATGGCGGCTGGTGGACACATACACGATGAGGCCGCTGGCCACGTTTTGACCTTTCATCAAGTCTACAAGCCGGGCGAATTCGGTGAACGAGAAATGCGGTGTGCCAAGCGCCACCATGTCGAGCGGTCCTGGGCTTGCGGTGGACAAGTCATCGCGTGCTGTTCGCAAGGTGTCCATATCGACGGTTTCCACGCGCGCGGGGTCCTGGCTGCCTAGGGCCGTCTCTAGATCGGGGGCCTCGGGGGTTACGCCCACTGCGTGAAACAGCGCCACACCGCCCGATGCGGCAGTGGCCGCACTTATGGCCTTCTGGCTGTCGAGGGTCGTGCTTGCCGGCAGGCCGTCGATCACCGGGATTGCCGATCTTGCGGTTTTGCCCACATGGTGGCCGAGCACATGGGCGAGCATCTCCTGGGCCCGCAAGGCTTCGGGCACGTCATCGGCAAGGCGAAAGAGAATTTGTCCCCGGCGGTTATCGTCCAGGTGCAGCCCAGCATTTGGCACACGCCCCAACAAAGCGCAGCAAACATCCAGGAAATCGCCGTACTTGTTCGTGCGGGCACCGACGGCTGAGTTGTAGTAGGTGACTGCATTGGACTCAGAGCCAACGATGTGCTCGCCCAAACCTGGCCCACCGGGCAGCTGATATGGCGCGCATGTCCACACCGGCCGGCATCCCATCTGCTCGTACAGCCCCATCAGTTCACGGGCACCGGCGATAAACTCAGGCGTCTTTTCTGGCGGCCGCATGTCGGGCACCTCGACGCTCACCGGCACTGTGTTGGTCCATGATGGAACCATCATCTTGCCGCCGCCCTCAACCACAAAGCGGGCAAAATCCACATGGGCCTGGCCATAGTAATGACAGGCGTCCACATGAACGAAGGACACATCGATCAGATCACGCGCGCCCATCAGCTCGCCAGCCCGCACAACCATTTGGGCGGCAAACTGGAGCACAGGGCCGCGTTCGCCAGAATATGCGGCGCGGTCTGTGTCGCTGAGATCAAGCGTGGTCATGCCCGATGGATAGCAGAAAGGCCACGCCAACCGCTACGCTTGTTGTATGAGGCAACAAAATCACGCGCTCCAGCTCGAAGGGCCTCAACCCTTCGTCACCTGCACGCCAAAGTTCAATCAACACGTCATAACAAGACAGAGGTGGCAAGCCCATCTTTCAACGCTGATTGAAGCCGCTGCCTGACACTGCCAGCCCCGTTTAAGCCGCGGTCACGAAGAGCCTGTCATGCAGATCTTTCGCCTTGTGTGCCACCCGGCGCAAGATCTGCAGCTTCTTTGAGATCACCGCGCCCACATCATCACCGCGGCGCACGACGAGGCGATGGTTCAGCATGCCATACTGCTCGCAAGGCCTCTCCCCGCAGGTGTGGAGCCTCTCATAGCCTGCAGCAAGCACTTGGCCGACAACGCGCGGCGACCAGAGCCCATGAGGGGCCGCAGCGCCCTTCACCTGGTTTCCTGTCAGATTTTCCAGCACCCGTTTGGAGTGTCTGAGCTGTCGTGAGAGCTCGTTGTTTGAAAGCTCGGTCCAGGGCACGTGATCGGTGCCGTGAGAACCAAGTATCATGCCCTCCTGAGCCAGATGCCTGATCTGCCGGGAAGTGAGGAAACCTGGTTGATCTATCCGGTCGGTGGGCACAAAGAAGGCACCACGTTTGGAAAACCGTTTAAGCAATGGCAAAGCGACAAGATAGTCGCTTTCGTTGGCATCGTCGAAGTCGGGTTGGATATCGATATCATGGCGCGCCTCCAACTCTGCGAGTGAAGCGAACAGCGCCTCCAGCTCTGCTGCTGACAGCCAGTAAACCCTTTCAGCCTCGGGACGGCCGTGCGGCATCTCCCCAACACCGTGAAAACACAGTGTTAAACGAAGGCGCCGCGGGTGCGGAGTTTCTGGCCTTGATGCCGTCATTTGCGGTTCTTGCTTGTTTGTTTCTGCAGCGCCAAACGAGAACACTCCGTCCAGCCTGCACCGTACAGAGCAAATGCCGTGCCTATCTCTCAAATTGGGGGCCAGTTTCAAACACCCACGGTGGCATGAGCCTTGCTTTGTCCGGGGCTAGGAGACGGGAACAAGTTATGAAGTTTCAGAACGATACAGGCCGACCAAACGGCCGCCATACCAATGGGCCCGCAGTCAGCGTGATTGTGCCGGTTCATAATGCCGGTGATGTGCTTGCGGAGACGATTAATTCGGTTCTCGAGCAAGCCTATGACGATTTTGAGTTGATCTTAGTGGACGACGGATCGACCGATCATTCAGCATCCGTCTGCAAATCATTCAATGATCCCAGGATCCGCTATTTCTGGCAGGAGAATGCCGGGGTCTCGAATGCCCGCAATGCAGGGATGGCGCTGGCACGCGGGCAGTTCGTCGGATTTTTGGATTCTGACGACCTCTGGCACCGCGAAAAGATTGCCGCTCACGTGGCCCATTTCGAAGCCAAACCACAGGTGGGCGTCAGTTACAGCAGTTGCCAATTCATCGACAAAACCGGCGCCCTGCTTAACACCAGTTTCCGGCCGAAGATGCGCAGCATCACAGCGGCTGACGTATACTGCCGAAACCCCATATCGGGCGGATCTTCTGCGTTTTTCAGACGGTCTATCTTTCAGGACATTGTGGAGCCGGCATCAGGCGACGGGCTCAGGGAATATTTCGACACGACCGCGTCCGCGCCTGGATTGAGCTTTGCCGAGGACCATCAATGCTGGCTCAGAATGGCGATCCATTCTGATCTAAAGTTTGAAGGCATCGACCGGTTTTTGACCTGCTACAGGATTCATGACGAAGGCCTGTCCGCCAACATCCCGGCCATGCATAAAGGCTGGGATGCGATAAACGCCTACGTGCAGGAAACCGCACCGGCGATTTACAACACACACCACGCCCGCGCCAATGCCTACCAGATGCGCTACTACGCGCGCCGTTCGGTTGCGATGAAGAACGGCCCCATGGCCTTGGCTTACGTGCGCAGGTCTATCAACTATTCGCTCGAGCCCTTCTGGCGCGAGCCACTGAAGTCCCTCACCACGCTCTGTGCAGCGGCACTGATGTGCCTGATGCCGGGCCTTGCGGGACGCCTTCTTGGACAAAACACCAGCACTGAACGGGGAGACGAAGCATGGGTTGCGTAATCGTAACAGGGTCCGGCGGACTGATCGGCGCCGAGGCCGTATTGCACTTTGCGGCGCAAGGCCTTGAGGTGCATGGCATCGACAATGACATGCGCAAATACTTCTTCGGCGCGAATGCCTCAACCAGCTGGCGGATCGCAGACCTTAAACAATGCTGCAAGCGCTATCACCACCACTCAATCGACATTCGGGACGCAGATGCGATCATGCGCTTGTTTGAAGAGTTGAGCGGTGAAATCCACAGCGTGGTTCACGCCGCCGCCCAGCCCAGCCATGACTGGGCCGCGCGGGAGCCCTTTACCGATTTTTCGGTGAACGCCACCGGCACCCTCAACATGCTGGAAGCAACGCGCAAGTTTGCGCCCGATGCCGCATTTGCCTTCATGTCCACCAACAAGGTCTATGGTGACCGGCCAAATTCGCTTCCCCTGGTTGAGATAGATACACGCTGGGAGATCGACCACAGTCATGCCTACCACGCACGCGGGATCGATGAGGACATGAGCATCGATGCCAGTAAACACAGCATCTTTGGCGCCTCAAAGGCTGCCGCAGACCTCATGGTGCAGGAGTATGGGCGCTACTTCGGCATGAAGACCGGCTGCTTTCGCGGCGGCTGCCTGACCGGGGCCGGCCACTCTGGAGCAGAGTTGCACGGCTTCCTGGCCTACCTCATGCAGTGCACGGCAACCGGCCAACCCTACACCGTGTTCGGTTACAAGGCCAAGCAGGTGCGCGACAACATTCATTCCAGCGATCTGGTCGAAGCACTGTGGCGCTTTTGCCAGGCGCCAAAATCAGGTGCCGTATTCAACATTGGAGGCAGCCGTCATTCGTCCTGCTCGATGATTGAGGCAATTACACTGTGCGAGAACCAGGCCGGGCGCCAGCTCGACTGGACATATTCAGACGATAATCGCTCAGGCGATCACATCTGGTGGATCAGCGACATTTCGCGCTTTCAGGAAGCCTATCCCGGCTATGAGCTGAAATACGGCATTGAGGACATCATCGCCGACCTCTATGAAAACGGCATCAGCCGTTGGAAGGACGCAGGCTGATGTTAGACCTCGGCAAGCACAAGGTCGCCGACATTGAAATATCGGCCGTGGATTATGATGCTGCATCGGCACGTATCCTTGAAGCGGCGGACAGGCAGACTGCGCTTTCGGTTTCCGCGCTGGCGGTACACGGCGTCATGACCGGTGTTTTGGACAAGGAGCACGCACAGCGGCTCAACGCATTGGACCTGGTGGTGCCGGACGGGCAACCCGTGCGCTGGGCACTGCGCTTGATCCATGGCGTGTCCTTGCCGGACCGGGTCTATGGCCCAGAGTTGACCTTGCGCGTTTGCTCGTATGCGGAGACCAGCGGTCTTCCGGTCTATTTCTACGGGAGCAAAACCGCCGTTCTGGACAAACTGCGCGAGCAGTTGAACGAACAGTTCCCCAAGTTGAAGATCGTCGGCATGGAAGCGTCAAAGTTCCGCCAGTTGAGCGTGGATGAGAACGCGCAAACTGTGGACCGGATCAAACAGTCAGGCGCACGCATTGTGTTTGTCGGTCTTGGCTGCCCGCGCCAAGAGGTCTGGGCTTATGAAAACGCCGGGGATCTGTCTTTGCCGGTTCTGGCCGTTGGCGCCGCCTTCGATTTCCATGCGGGCCTTTTAAGCCAGGCACCGGCTTGGATGCAGCGCCGGGGCCTTGAATGGTTCTACCGGCTGATCATGGAACCCAGCCGCCTTTGGCACCGCTACCTGGTGCTCAACCCGTTGTTCTGCTGGGAGATCTCAAAGCAGCTGCTGGGCTTGAAGAAATTCAAAGGCACCAGCTTGCGGCGCCCGGCCAAAATGCACTACGGCTGATAAGCTCCGGCTTGAGCGGTCACTGCGCTTCGCCGGCCTCGCCGCCCCGCACCAGATACGCAACCTTTCCAAGATTGCTGGCCGCAGAGCCGGCGAACCGCACCCAGCGGAACTGCCCCAAAGGCAGCGCCACACAGGCCAGGACGCTGCAAACCAGCATCTTCAGGAAGCTGGCGAGTGCCATTCCAGCTCCGCTGGCAAAACCCTCTTGTCCGGTCATTGCCATGACCCGGGCATAGCCCTTTCCACGCGAAAAACATGCGCGCAGCACATAGCACAGACCCGTGCGATGGGGCGCCACGGTTTCGCGCACGGCCGCCACGTCGGTGGTGACCATTACGGCATTGTATTTGCGGCACAGGGCGAAGAAATGCAGGTCCTCGCCGCCACCGCCAAAGGAGGAATCGAAACGCAATTTGTTGCGCTTAAGGAACGACCGCCGCAGCAAGCTGTTGCCCGTGCGGCCAATAATGACATTTCCTTGTGTTGCCGTTCGAACCTCTTCTGGAAAAAGAGGGTTCAGATGAACAATCCAGGCTGGTGTGCCCGGGGCGTAGCGGGGTTCAACCGGGGCAAACAAGCAGTCTGCATTGGTCTTGATTGCCTCTTGCACAAACGTGGAAATCCAGTGCGGGCCAGCAATCTCATCATCATCGATGAACGCTATGAACTCGCCCTCGGCAACTTCCAAACAGGCGTTGCGGGCAACAGCCACGTTACGGCTTGCAACGTTGATAACCTGAACCGGCCAACTCAGGTTTGAACAGGAAACGAGCTGTGCTGCCGACCCGTCGAAGCTGTCATCAGCCACCACCAGATCGATCTGCCAGCCATCCGGCGTAATCTGGCTGTCGAGCGAAGCCAGGGTGTCCGCAAGGCTTTTCCGCCCGCAGCTGGCGATAGCGACTGTTACGTGCGCCATGACAGGTCTCCGTGTTCGCGGCTCGGGCTGTTCACCGGGTCGTACATAATCGCCACCCAGACGACCTGGAAGAATATGAAGACGACGTTGGTGCCCAGGAACCAGGTTGTTTCCAGAAGATTGTAGAGAATGGAAAACACCATGAAGCCAAGGCAAGCGGTGCCCGCAAGAAAGCTTCGGTCAGCAATTTTTCCCGCAACGTGAAGCCCGCCGATCAACACCGGAAGGAAGAGCGCAATTGCAACCACCCCACCATTGAGCAAAACGTCAATGTAGCCATTGTGAGCGTGCGCTGTGCGGGAGGTGAAGGTGCCGGCGACCTCAAGCGCTGGACTGTCGGCGCCAATCCGCCAAAACGACCTGAACCCAAAACCGCCGAAGGGGCGTTGCATGGCCTGGTCGAGCGTAAACGCCCAAATGTCTGTTCGGCCGGTAAAGGTCGGGTCGCCCGTCACTAGGCCAGCCAGATCCCAAAAATTCAGTTGCAGCAATTCTTCAGAAAGATATAGCCCGGCCGTCATCAGTGCCAGAGCCCCGACGAATTGCACTGCTGCAGAAATTCGCAGCCAGCGCGCCACGGCACACCCGGCCACACCGATAACAAGGCTAAGCGGCAGAAGCCCGGCCGAAGTCTTTGAAAGGCTCATCACCAGGAGAGCCAGGCAGATGGGTATGATCATCAGGGCCGTTAGCTTGCCCACCGTGTTGCCCCAGCTCAACCGGTAGATGGCGAACAAGATGGCCGCCACGCAAAACCCGCCAAGGCTGTTTTTGTGCTCAAAGATGCCCTCATGCCCTATGGGCCCCGGGGGCCGCAGAGCAACCGAGCCCACATTGGCGAGCACCGCCACGACAACAAGCCAAAAAACAGGTTCGAGAATCTTTCTGGGATCCTTCACAATCGCAAACGACAGATAGATGCATGCGGCAATTATCGTTTGCAGGGCCAGACGAGAGGCTGAAACCACAGGCACCAGAGCCCACAGCACGCTAAGGGCGCTCCATGCAAACAGAAGGATAAAACTCGCCACAGGCAGTGAATTGAGTTTTAGATCTCTGCCGCGCGCGCCCAGAGCCAGGAACGCTGCAACACAAAACAACGGCGGCATCCAAAGCTTGTGGATGAGGTAGCTGCGAGCTGCTCCATCAGCCACGCCAATCTCTAAGACGCTGTTGAATGGCACCGCAAAGAACAGGGGCCACATCAAAATTGGATTGAGCAGCACCAGGGCCGGCAGCCATGCCGCTATGCGTTCAACATAGCTCGGGCCGCTTGGCGCAACCACCACTTGGGCTGTGCCGCTATAATGCGGGGCGAGGGAGAGTGTCATGCTCTGTGGCTCCGATAAATTCCGTCCGCATTACTTTGAAGAGGCCTGCGAGCATGATCAGTTCGCCGACCAGAAGCGCGCAAATTGCCCATAGGCTGGGAACGTCGAAGGCAAGAAGACCAAGAAGCAAACATGATCCGGTTGCAGACAATGCGCCGCAAATTGTGAGTTGCCGATACTTGTGCCCGGCCTGAAGATAGATGCTGACGCAAATCGCCGGCACGTTGAGAATGGCAAAAACGCTCCACAACAAAAGGGTGTTGTAGAGCCCTGGGTAGCGGCCCTTCAAGAAATAGCCGTCCAGCAGTGGCCAGGCCAAATTCAGAGCTGTCAAATAGACAACCCCAATCCCCATGATGAGCAGCATGCCGCTCTTCATCATGGACAGGGCGCTCTCGCGGTCTCCGCGGTTCAGCCGCTCTGCCATGTTTGGCCGGATGGCCCTGGCCCAGGCAAACGCGAGCATCGCAATTGGATTGACCAGAACACGCCCGGCTTGCAACAGACCAAGCGTTGCGCTGCCGCGCAGGATTTCGACTGCAAAAATGTAAAAGCGCATCTGCGCATCCGTCACCGCCGCACCGGCCAATGCCCAGCGCGATTTGGTCCAATAGTCCCCATAACGCCGGACCATTTCCTTGAGGCGTCCAGGAGTGCGCTGAATGTTGGTGCCGAAGGCTGCCGCGCCGACCAAATTGCCGAAGGCCAGCGAGACAATGCACGCAGTCTCTGGTGCCATCAGCATCCAGGTTACCGGAAGCGCGCAAAGGGTTGCCGCTATAACTGTTGCGTCCATCGCCAGATAGCGGCTGGCCCGGTTTTGCGTCAGGAACACCGTGCGCATCAGTTCCCGATTTGACCCAAAAACCACCAAAGCGGCCGAGGCACAGACCAATCCGATCCCAAATCCCAACAGGCCAACGATGGCCGCCACGACAAGAGTGGCGACCCCGATTACAGCGATGTCCACGGTAGCCAGCATCCTCAGATTCCGGCTTTTCATGTGTTCGGGCTTGCCGGGAATGAGCACATTGAGGGGAAGAAGAATGAGCGCATTCTGTGCGCCGAAACTGAGCAAAAAGGCCGCTAAAACGACGATAAACCGGCCAAAACTCTCAGCGCCGGCCTGACCAATCAACAAGAGATTGATGGTAAACATCAACGCACTGATCAGCATCTGATCGAGGATTGAAGCTGAGATAATCCGTTTCACAAAAATTCGCCTTAGATTCTGCCCTGGCCTGCCCATTGGCTGTTTGTGCCAAGATATGAGCAAGAAACATGCCGCTCCCCGGATCGCCGAGGCCCCCTTGAAAACCTGGTCCGGAACTTGCTGCAACGCGCAGATAATTTGAGCAAATGATGGAAGCGGTAAAAGATGAGCGTGAGCAGTTCTGTTGATTGGCCCTATGCAACTAGCCAGGCCGGCACAGCGAACGCTTGGCAGGTTGAGATTTTCACCGACCCCGCAGCCCTTGAAGAGAGCTGGCTGCGCCTGACGCTGGAAGGCCACGCCGGCCCGTTTCAAACGTTCGGCTGGCTCTCTGCCTGGTATAAGGCTGCAACCCGTTACGATCTTGCAGAACCACTGATCCTCACCGGATCGCGCCGCGCCGATGGGCGCCCGGACATCATCCTGCCGCTGTGCCGGTACAAAGCGTATGGCTGCACGATCATCTCCTCACCGGATCTTGGTGTGAGCGATCTTTATGAACCCGTCTTGAACAAGGCGTTGCCAGGGGATGGCAGCGCCCTTGAGACCTTCTTCAAGCAGGCCCGCCAAAAGCTGCCGCCCCACGATATGATCTTCATCAGCAAGTTGGAAGCGACTGCCGACGGCACGGCACCATCGCTTGCGCCCCCGCGCTTCCTTGCACAGTTGCCATACTTTGCCTGGAGTTTGGATCTTTGCGACGGGGAAGACCCTGACAAGCTCGTAAAATCCAAAACACGCCGTTCTGTTCGCCAAAAAATCAACCAGATGCAGAGGGCCGCCACCCGCGAAATTGAAGTTCACGACGAACAGATTGGTGCCGACACCCTCGATACCATTTTCAGCATGCGCGCAGAGCGCCTCAGCGCCATCAATCGGCCAGACGGGTTGAAGCTTGCTGCATGGCGGCAATTGTATGAAGAGATCTGCACAGGCCAGCACGCCGATCTGAAACCCTCCTCAACGCTGTTGCTCTGCGACAACCAACCAGTTGGCGCGCAGCTTGGCATTCAGCACAAGGGCCACTTCGTTGGCACTCTTTTGAGTTTCAAGATGGGCCCCTACGAGCGCTATTCACCGGGCATGCAAGTCGTCTTCGAAAACGTAAGGCGGCTCGCGCAGTCCGGAGCGCGGCGGTTTGATTTGTCGGGCGGTGACCAGCCCTACAAGCGCCAGCTGGGCTGCACACCGCGCCCCCTCTTCGAGATGATGGTGCCTGGCAGTTTCAAAGGCACGGTGTTGTGGGCGCTTTGGCACAGCAAGAACAAGCTGAAATCATATCCCAGGCTGTTCAACGCGTTAAAGCGGATTCGCGGCCTGGCAGTTCCCCGCCACTGAAGGGCTGTGTTCGGCACGCTTTGTGCTGATGTTCACCTGAAGGCCGATCCGACCCCCGAAACACGGTTCAAGATTGTCTTGAAATGGGACGCTTCGCCAGGAGAGCGTGATGCAACGAAACGACAACCAGTTTTTTGAAGCCATTGAGCGCCTGCACTTTGCGCGCCTGGAGATGCAGCAGCAGCCGAGTTTCACCTCAGAGCTGCGCGACTGTGCAAAGGCAATGTGGAACCAACGCTGGCTGGTGATCGGCATCACGGTACTGGCTCTGTTTCTGTCCGTGCTTTATGTGCGCAGTGCCACGCCTCTCTATACATCCGTCGCCGAGATCTTAATCGACCCAAGGAAGAAGGAACTCACCAAGGGTGAAGTTGTCCCTTCCGGCCTGGGGTCTTCTGCCCTCGGCGCCGACACCGCCCTGGTGGAAAGCCAGGTTGCCATCATTCATTCTGAGTCGGTTTTGGCGCGCATCATCAGCCGGGAAAACCTGGACCAGGATCCCGAATTCATCGGCGGCATCAAATCAGCCTTCCTAAAGGCGGTGGTGGACACGACCAAATCGATCCTCATTGGCAATTTGTCGGGCAGCCCCATGAGCCCCTACGACAAGGCCAAACGCAAACTGTTGAAGCGGCTTAAGGTGAAACGCAAGGGCAACACCTATGTGGTGCAGATTGCCATGCGGTCCAACGATTCTGAAAAAGCCGCGCGGATCAGCAACGGCATCGCTCAGATCTACGTTTCAGAGAGCCGCCGCCATTCCGCCAATACAACGCGTGAAGCTTCGACCGAGCTGGACAGCCGGTTGAGCGATCTGCGCGAGACCTCTCAGGCCGCTTCTGAAGCGGTGGAAGAGTATCGCCGGAAGAATGGCCTGATTGGTGCGCAAAATCTTTTGGTGGTTGAGCAACAGTTGCGCGACACCAACAACCAGCTTGGGCTTGCCCAGGCCGCAACCGAAACCGCCAAGTCCAACTTGGACGAGGCCCGCCGGCTCGCCAGCCGCCCTCTTAACGGCGCCGTACAATCAGAGATCCTGGAATCCAGCGTCTCAAACGGACTGTTGGTGCGCTTGGCCGATGCACGGGCGCGCGAAGCCAATCTGGGTGTGAGCTATTTACCTCAACACCCGCAGATGCAGGCAGCCGTGCAATTGCGGCGCAGCCTGGAGGGTGCATTGAAGCGCGACTTGGCCCGGGTCACCGAACGTTACCAGGTCGCCTATAACGTTGCAGTGCAGAACCAAAAAGCAATGGAACGCCAACTGGCCAAGCTGCAGGAAACTGCCGCACAATCTAATTCCGACGGCGTCAAGCTACGGCAGCTGGAGCAAGAAGCGTCTTCAAGCCGCCAAGTTTACGAGACGTTCCTCACCCGCGCCAAACAGGTGAAAGAACAGATCGACCTTCCGACCGGGAACACCCGTATTATCTCGGTCGCTTATGCGTCGTCGAAACCCTCCAATCCAAATCCGCGCGTGTTGCTGCCCGCAGCCGTGGTCGTGGGTTTGCTGATCGGACTCTTAACTGCCTGGCTCATGCATTTGTTTAGCCCAGCGCCAGTTCAAGCAACTTACACTAGGCCCATGCCGGTTTCGCGGCAGATTGCCTACATGCCACATGTCTATGATGGAAATGGGTATCGCAATGTCTAAAACAATTCTGGTTACCGGAGCTGCCGGCTTCGTTGGAAGCCACCTATGCGAACGGCTTATCAACGAAGGCCACAACGTCAAAGGGCTCGACAACTATTACACGGGCGCCAAGGCCAACGTCAGCCATCTGCTGGACAGCGGCTCCTTCCAGATGCGCCGGCACGACGTTGCCAAACCCTATTGGGAACAGGCTGACGAGATCTATAATCTTGCCTGCCCCGCCTCCCCGGCTCACTATCAGGCGTCTCCTGTTGACACGATGCGCACTTCGTTTCTTGGCGCTCTGCATGCGTTGGAAGTTGCCTCAGCCTGCAACGCGAAGGTTCTCCAGGCCTCCACCAGTGAAGTCTATGGCGATCCAAGCGTGCATCCCCAACCGGAAGACTATTGGGGCAATGTCAACCCTTATGGCGAACGCGCCTGCTATGATGAAGGCAAGCGTTCGGCAGAGGCTCTGTTCTATTCGTTCCGCCAGGAGCGGCCGCTTGAAACCAAGATCGCTCGGATCTTCAACACCTACGGTCCGCGCATGCAGATCAACGATGGCAGAGTTGTCTCCAACTTCATCGTCCAGGCGCTTAACGGTGAAGACATCACGATCTACGGCGAGGGCAACCAAACCCGGTCGTTCTGTTATGTGGACGATTTGGTTGAAGGCCTGATGCGGTTGATGCGCTCTGGCCCCGAACAAGGCTGCGAGCCGATCAACCTGGGCAACCCAGGTGAATTCACAATCCTGGAACTTGCCGAACAGGTGATCAAGATGACCGGGAGCTCCTCCAAACTTGTGTTCCTCCCGCTGCCGGCAGACGATCCGAAACAGCGCAAACCCGACATTCGACGCGCGACGGTTAATCTGGGATGGGAACCGAAGGTTTCTCTTAAAGCTGGACTTGAAAAGACCATCGACTATTTCGAACACGCCCTCAGTGTGGGCGGGACCGTTGCGAAACCAGCGCGCGTTACAAAAGTGGCCGCGAGCGCCCAAATCAGCCTGGCAGGCTGATCCAACACATCCAGCCAAGGATATGAACCGCCGAAACTTCCTGACCGGAACAGTGGCGACGGTTGCAGCCTTGGCCGCGCCGCCGGCACGCCCCCTTCCGTTTCGCACCGAAGTCAGCTTGAAAAAACTGGCGGCGGAGAAGTCGTTGAAAGTCTCAACGGCCTATAATGGCGGCGGTCATTTCGACCTTGAAGCGCTGATCCTTCACCATTGCGATATTGTTACGCCGGAGAACGCGCTCAAACCGGGCTTTCTTGCGCCTAAACGAACAATAAACTTTGCCTTCGAACGTATGGACGGCACGGCGTCGTTCTGCCGTGCGAACGGACTGCGTCTCCACGGCCACACACTCTATTGGCACCAAACCCAACCGGCCTGGCTCAACGATGCCGGCAACAGCTCGTTCGTGCGAGATTACATGTCTTATGCCGGCCAAGTGATGCCGCGCTATGGAGATCTGATCGACAGTTGGGATGTGATCAACGAACCCTTTTCAGATCGCAAAGCCGGATATCGGAAGAACCCGGTTCTGGATGTTCATGGCGATGAATTTGTCCGCTTCCTGTTCCGCACCGCGCGGCGTGCGGCACCAAAGGCCAAGCTGTTGATCAATGACTACAGTCTGAGCTGTGGTGCAGCCTACTGCCAGCGCAAGCGCGACACCGCACTGGCAACCGTTGAACGGCTCTTGAAGGCAGGCATGTCCATCGACGGTGTCGGCCTGCAAGCGCACTTGGCGCCAACCCAACCGGTGCACAAGACCCCACTTTCAAGCTTCATCTGCGGCCTGAATGATTTGGGACTTGAGGTTTTCATCACGGAGCTTGATGTGAACGACATTGAGCTGCCCGAAAACATCGCCAAGCGAGACAAGCTAATTGCCGCGATCTACAAGGACTATCTGGGCGCTGTTCTGGAGCATGACAATGTCAAGCGCCTTGGGTTCTGGGGGCTCAGCGACGCAGAACATTGGATCGTGCACGGCTATGCACCGTTCAAGCGCAAACGCGGCACACCTCGGCCAGCTCTTTTCGATGATCGCTACCGGCCCAAGCCTGCGTTCTTTGCGGTTGCTGAAGCGCTGAATCAGGCACCAGCACGAACCTAAAACGCATATTGCCGCTCCCCCTTTAGGACGACTTGCACCCAGATGCGTTTTCTGGCAGTTTGCGCGTCGAATAGGACAGCAGTGCTGTCCTATCAGCCAAAAATGAGAACCACCTGGCACCAGATTGGTCATGAAGCTGTGATGTATTGTGCGCCATATAGCGTTAAATGCAACCGGTCCAAACGGTTCCCAGCGGCTGCGCGCGCCGATAAAACGGACGCCTGACAGCCGCACCTTAAGCCGGCTGTATGAACCCCTCACCCTCCCCGAAGGCAGAGGATACCAGCCGGGCACGAAGGCCCCGAAAGGGACCTTTTTGGCTGATTTATTGGATGGGTTAAGTGGAGGCGGAACATGGCGGAGCGTTATCAACCAGATCAGCAAGTTGGATCAGGCAAAGCAATAACGCCCAAACCCGCCGGCCTGCCAGACCCACAAGGGCTCTATCACCCTCATAACGAGCACGATGCCTGCGGCGTCGGCATGATCTGCAACATCAAAGGCGTCAAAAGCCGTGCGATTGTCGAAGATGGCTTCTCGATCCTGTGCAATCTGGAGCATCGCGGCGCGGTGGGCGCCGACCCCAAAGCTGGCGATGGCGCTGGCATCTTGATCCAGCTGCCGCACAAGTTTTTTACCGCCGAGGCAGAACGTCTTGGATTTGCCCTGCCAGAGCCGGGACATTATGGCGTTGGGCACATGTTCATGCCGCGCAACGAGGATCACTGCACCGCCATCGAAGCCACCTACGCCGAGGTGGCCAAGGAGGAAAGCCTGGAGGTTTTGTTCTGGCGGGATGTGCCCGTAGACAATTCAGTGCTTGGTGAAACCGTCAAACCCGCCGAACCGGTCCAGCGTCAGGTGTTCATTGGGCGTGGGCCCGACATCGCGGACGAAACCACCTTCGAGCGTAAGCTGTTTGTGATGCGCAAGGTGGTCTCGAACCGTCTTCGTAAGACGACCCCGGACGCTGTTCCTGACTACTTCCCCGTGAGCTGCTCTGCCCGCACCATTGTTTACAAGGGCCTGGTTCTGGGCCCCGGCCTGAAGGGCTATTATCTGGACCTGCAGGATGAGCGCGTCGAGTCGGCCCTTGCCCTGGTGCACCAGCGCTTTTCAACCAACACCTTCCCGTCCTGGCCCCTGGCCCACCCCTACCGGATGATCTGCCACAATGGCGAGATCAACACCCTGCGCGGCAACTTCAACTGGATGGCCGCCCGTCAGGCGACCATGGCCTCGCCGATCTATGGCGAGGACATGCAGAAGCTTTGGCCAATCTCGTATGAAGGCCAATCGGATTCTGCTTGCTTTGACAATGCCTTAGAGCTTCTAACCCAAGGCGGATACTCTCTGGCCCATGCCATGATGGTGATGATCCCGGAAGCCTGGGCCGGCAACCCGTTGATGGATGAGAACCGCCGTTCATTCTACGAATACCACGCCTCGCTGATGGAACCCTGGGATGGACCTGCGGCCATTGCCTTCACCGATGGCCGGGCGATTGGCGCCACGCTGGACCGTAACGGTCTTCGTCCCTGCCGCTTCCTTGAAACCTCCGACGACCGGGTGTTGCTGGCCTCCGAAATGGGCGTGCTCGACATTCCTGAAAAAGACATCGTGCGCAAATGGCGCCTGCAGCCCGGCAAGATGTTGCTGATCGATTTGGAGCAGGGCCGGATTATCTCTGACGAGGAGCTGAAATCCGATCTCGCCACACGCTTCCCTTACTCCGAGTGGCTGGCGCGCAGCCAGATCCATCTGCGCGATCTGCCGCCGGTGGGTCGCTCTGCGCCGCGCTCCAACGTTTCTCTCCTGAAGCGTCAGCAAGCATTCGGCTACACCCAGGAAGATCTAAAATTTCTGCTGACCCCCATGGCCCACACGGGCCAGGAGGCGATCGGCTCCATGGGCACAGACACGCCGTTGTCAGCCCTCTCCTCAAAGTCCAAGAACCTGGCGACTTACTTCAAGCAGTTGTTTGCCCAGGTCACCAACCCGCCGATTGATCCAATCCGCGAAGAACTGGTGATGTCGCTGGTCTCTTTCATCGGCCCGCGGCCCAACCTTTTGGACCTTGAAGGCACATCGACCCTCAAGCGCCTGGAAGTGCGCCAACCGATCATCAACAATGAGGGCCTGGAGAAATTGAGGGCCATTGGCGACATTGCCGACAACCAGTTCCTCACCACCACTCTGGACATCACCTACTCGGTGGACCGGGGCGCGAGTTACATGAAAACGGCTCTGGACAATTTA
Source organism: Alphaproteobacteria bacterium (assembly GCA_024227565.1). Classification (GTDB taxonomy): domain Bacteria; phylum Pseudomonadota; class Alphaproteobacteria; order Rhizobiales; family CAJQND01; genus JAAEUE01. Next base: position 40,058 of record JAAEUE010000333.1, on the reverse strand, counting down.
TGCGACCGCGCAGAGACGTCAGTTGCTCACGGTTACAACATCATCATTCTGTCCGACCGCCTGATGGGCCCGGACCGGGTGGCGATCCCGTCGCTGCTGGCGACCTCTGCCGTGCACCACCACCTCATCCGGCGCGGCCTTAGGACCTCGGTTGGCCTGGTGGTTGAAACCGGCGAAGCGCGCGAGGTGCACCATTTTTGCACCCTCGCCGGCTACGGCGCCGAAGCCATCAACCCCTGGCTGGCATTCGAAACCCTTGAAGGCATGCTGCCGCAAATTGAAGACACTAATCTAACCGCCGAAGAGGCGGCCAAGCGCTATATCAAGGCCCTGAACAAGGGGATCTTGAAGGTCATGTCCAAGATGGGCATCTCCACCTATCAATCCTATTGCGGCGCGCAGATCTTTGACGCTGTTGGATTGTCTTCAGACTTCGTGGCGCAATATTTCACCGGCACCAATACGGCCATTGAAGGGGTTGGCCTCGATGGCATTGCCGAAGAGACCGCCCGCCGGCATGCCGATGCGTTCGGCCATAACCCGGTATTGGAAACCGCGCTTGATGTGGGCGGTGAATATGCCTTCCGTCTTCGCGGCGAGAGCCACAGCTGGACGCCCGATGCGGTGGCCGATCTGCAGCATGCAGTGCGCGGCGAACTGCCGGAGAAGTATTGGAACTTCGCCAAGACCATTAACGAACAAAGCGCGCAGCTGATGACCATGCGCGGTTTGTTTCGCATCCGCGATGCCAAGGAAATCGGCCGCAAGCCCATTCCCCTGGACAAGGTTGAGCCTGCCGCAGAGATCGTTAAGCGCTTTGCGACAGGAGCCATGTCGTTTGGCTCCATCTCGCGTGAGGCCCACACCACCTTGGCTATTGCCATGAACCGGATCGGCGGTAAATCGAACACCGGTGAAGGCGGCGAGGAGGTTGATCGCTTCAAGCCCAAGAAAAACGGCGACAGCTTGCGTTCTGCCATCAAACAGGTGGCATCTGGCCGTTTTGGGGTGACGACGGAATATCTGGTCAACTCCGACATGATGCAGATTAAAATGGCGCAAGGGGCAAAGCCTGGCGAAGGGGGCCAGTTGCCGGGCCACAAGGTGGATGCCACCATCGCCAAGGTGCGCCATTCAACCCCGGGCGTGGGACTGATCTCCCCGCCCCCGCATCACGACATCTATTCCATCGAGGATCTGGCTCAGCTGATCTACGATTTGAAAAACGTCAATCCTGCTGGCGATGTGAGTGTGAAGCTGGTCTCCGAAATGGGGGTTGGCACAGTTGCTGCTGGGGTCTCCAAGGCGCGGGCAGATCATGTGACGATCTCAGGTTTTGAAGGCGGCACGGGCGCCTCCCCGCTCACCTCCATCAAACATGCAGGCTCTCCCTGGGAGATCGGCCTTGCCGAAACCCACCAGACCCTGGTGCTCAACAACCTGCGCGGCCGCATTGCAGTTCAAGTGGATGGCGGCCTGCGAACGGGGCGCGATGTGGTCATCGGCGCTCTCTTGGGGGCTGACGAATTTGGTTTCGCGACCGCGCCGCTCATTGCCACGGGCTGCATTATGATGCGCAAATGCCACCTCAACACTTGCCCCGTAGGCGTTGCCACACAAGACCCTCAACTGCGCAAGCGCTTCAGGGGCAAGCCTGAGCATGTGGTGAACTATTTCTTCTATGTGGCCGAAGAGGTGCGCTCGTTGATGGCCGAAATGGGCTTCAGCACGTTCTCAGAAATGATCGGCCAATCTGATGTGCTCGACACAAAAGCGGCGACCGAGCATTGGAAGTCCAAGGGATTGGACTTCACCAACCTGTTCTACAAGCCGGACGTGGGCAAGGACATCGCGACCTACAATTCGGATCGCCAGGACCACCCGATCCACGACATCTTGGATCGCAAGTTCATCACGGCCGCCGCGCCGGCGCTTGAAGAGCGCAAAGCTGTTAAGAAGAGTTTCAAGATCGGCAATACAGACCGTACCTCCGGCGCCATGCTGTCGGGCGAAGTGGCCAAACGTTACGGCCATAAGGGATTACCGGAAGATACGATTTGGTTCACGCTCACCGGCGTGGCTGGCCAGAGCTTCGGTGCCTGGGTGGCCCATGGGGTGACCCTGGACCTGATCGGCGAAGCCAATGACTATGTGGGCAAGGGCCTCTCCGGCGGCAAGCTGATCGTCCGCCCAACCGATGACAGCGGGATTAACCCGGACGAGAGCATGATCGTTGGCAACACAGTGCTCTATGGTGCGATTTCTGGTGAATGTTATTTCCGAGGCATTGGCGGCGAACGCTTTGCGGTACGCAACTCCGGCGCGATTGCCGTGGTGGAAGGCACCGGTGACCATGGCTGCGAATACATGACCGGCGGTATCGTTGTTGTGCTCGGCGAGACCGGTCGCAACTTTGCTGCCGGCATGTCAGGCGGGATTGCCTATGTGCTGGACGAACAAGGCGACTTTGAACAGCGCTGCAACCTGGCCATGGTGGACCTTGAGCCTGTGGCCGAAGAAGCCGATCATTCTGAAAATCTGCACCAGAGCGGCGCGGATCTTGAGCGTCACGGCCTTGTGGATGTGCAGACAGACATGACGCGGTATGATGCTGAGCGATTGCATCAGCTCATAGAGAACCAGACCCGTTACACCGGCTCTACCCGCGCCCAGATGATCCTGGATGACTGGGATACGTATCTGCCGAAGTTTGTGAAGGTGATGCCGGTGGAATTCCGCCGCGCCCTGCAGGAAGTGCAGCAGGCCCAAACGGGTGAAATGAACATTGGTCTAAGGCGGGGGCAATAAGCGTCATGGGTAAGGTTACAGGCTTTATTGAGATTGAGCGCCAAGAACGCACCTACAAGCCGGCGGCTGACCGGGTGCGCAACTACCGCGAGTTCATGATCCCGCTGGAAGACCGCGATGTGGAACGCCAGGCGGCACGCTGCATGGATTGCGGCATTCCCTACTGTCACAATGGTTGCCCGGTGAACAACCAGATCCCCGACTGGAACGATCTGGTGTTCCACAAAAACTGGGAAGAGGCGTCCAGGAACCTGCAATCCACGAACAACTTCCCGGAATTCACCGGACGCATATGCCCGGCGCCTTGCGAGGCCTCTTGCACGCTGAACATTGAAGACAACCCGGTGACCATCAAAACCATCGAATGTGCAATTGTCGACAAAGCCTGGGCAAATGGCTGGATCACGCCCAAGCCACCTGAAAACAAGACAGGTAAGAAGGTGGCGGTCGTCGGCTCCGGCCCGGCCGGAATGGCCGCAGCACAGCAACTGGCCCGCGCCGGACACGACGTTCACCTTTACGAGAAGCACGCCAAGGCAGGCGGTCTTCTGCGCTATGGCATTCCCGATTTCAAAATGGAAAAGCATCTGATCGACCGGCGCGTGCTTCAGATGGAAGCTGAAGGTGTGAACTTTCACTGCGGGGTGCACGTGGGCAAGGATGTGACGGCGGCGCAACTCGACGAAAACCACGACGCCGTGTTGCTGACCGGCGGGTCTGAAGCACCGCGGGATCTGCCGGTGCCGGGGCGCGAATTGAATGGTGTCCATTTCGCCATGAACTTCCTGCCGCAACAAAACCGCCGTGTTTCAGGCGAACCCTTCGATGAGAGCGGGTCCATCAGCGCGGCTGGAAAGCACGTTATCGTAATTGGTGGTGGCGATACGGGCTCTGACTGCATCGGCACCTCGTTCCGCCAAGGCGCCCTGTCGGTCACACAGCTTGAGATCATGCCCGTGCCGCCGGAGAAAGAAGACAAAGACCTCACCTGGCCTCACTGGCCGTTGAAATTTCGCACCTCATCCAGCCAGGACGAGGGCGCGGATCGAGACTTTTCCGTTATGACTGAATCGATTGAAGGCGAAGACGGCCGCGTCACTGCCATCAACTGCATCAAGGTTGACGGGAACATGAAACCGATGAAAGGCAGCGAGTTTGAGCTTCGCGCCGATCTGGTTCTGCTGGCCATGGGTTTTGTGCATCCGGTTCACGGCGGCATGATTGAAGAGTTGGGCCTTGAGCTTGATGGGCGCGGCAACGTGCTGGCCGACCAGCTGGCCTACATGTCGTCGCGGGAAAAAATATTCTCTGCCGGCGATATGCGCCGGGGCCAGTCACTTGTTGTTTGGGCCATTCGCGAAGGCCGCCAGGCTGCGCATGCGATCGATGCCTATCTCATGGGATCCACAGAATTACCAAGATAGCTGTAGAGCAACCCCCGATCAGACAATTATGTCTGATCGAGGATAAGTTGCTCGCCCATAACAATAATGTGGGGCCTCTTAGCCTCTGGGCCAGGAATGATCGTCGGCCCGGTTCTTGACCGGGAGGGGCAGAATGCCTTGCCGGAAAGCATCCCCTGCGGGACTGCCCGGCTTGGTGCTTTGGCGGATCGATTCAAAAGCTTGCCCAACGTCCTCGAGCACCGGTTGATAAGATGTCCGGCTCGACAAGCCGGGGCTGCTGCCCACTGTCCGCTGTGCTGTTCGTTTTTGTTCTGGTGGTGAGATCGGCAGCGGCTGCAGCTCGGCCTCCTGGCCAAAGACCGGGTAGTCTCTGGCGGTTGCAGCGTCTTCTCCTGCCTTGGGCTCGCCTTCCTGGGCTTGGGCATCTTCAACAGTAACGGCTACAACGGTCTCTGGCGCCGTCTCCGGAGCGATGTTCTTGCCTGCTTCTTCCAGATCCTTTTTCATGACCTCAAGAATGATGGCCGCAAGCTTGTTGTTTCCGCGCTTGTAAAAATGGATGCCATCCTTGGCGCGCAACCTGCGCACAGCTCCCGTGATGTCGGGCCCTTCCCAAACGAACTGATCCTTCTTGTTGGTGAAGGCACGGCGCACGGGAATGTATTTGATCCCCTGCTTTTCAGCCTGCTCACGCTGAATATTGCTGATGAACTTTGCAGCCCGGTCATAGGCCGGCTGCGCCATTGGCGGCAGGCCGGCGACGTAAACCGCAGCGCCAATCCGTTTCAGTTGAGCAAAGAACTTGTCGAGTGCTTGTTTGTAGGATGTCAGCCATTCGTCGGAGCCAAATTGAAAGGTTCCGTTTGCATCCCTAAAATTTTGCCGGTCATTGGCGCCCAGCATAATGATGGCAATGTCGATGTTCTGCGATGTCGCCAGTTTTTCGATCGCGCTGTTCCAATCGTACCGGTCAGGACGGGCAAAACCGGATTCCTCCTTGTAGCGGCCTTTGAAGTTCAGGCGCCGATCGCCTTTGGTAATTCTGCGCAGTCCGGCCCACATACCAGCAGCAATTGAATCGCCCAATACAAACACTTCGTATTTCGGCTTTTCAGCCTTGATGTAACTGTAGGGGGCTTTCGGCTCCAAATTGTCGGCCTTCTGCGCTGAAGATGCAGCCGGATACAGCGCTGAAAACAGCGCCACCATCACAAGGGTCCGTATGTGCCTGACGATCATAGGGAAGGTCTTCTCACATGATCGTGCCGATCTCAAGACGTCAGGCGCCAGACTTTAACCGGTTCAACAGCTCCACAGAGGGATAAGCGTCTGGTTTCAACCCCTTAGCCCGCTGAAATTTGCGGATGGCCTTTTCGGTTTCGCGCCCGACAGCGCCGTCGATCTCACCGGAATAGAGTCCGAGCTTGGTGAGATAGATCTGCAACTCCTTGCGGCCGGCCAGCATGAGCGGCGTGCCGGTTCTGGGCCATTTGCCGCGAAAATCGGGGCGGCCGATGATGCGATCGCCCAAATGCGAGACGGCCAAGGCATATTTGACCGAGTTGTTGTAGCGCATGATGGCCCTGAAGTTGCGATACACCAAAAACGCCGGACCGCGCCGGCCGGAAGGTAAAATAAGCCAAGCACCGCGCTTTTTGGCCCTGAACGAACCGCCACCAAAGGGTCTAACACCGAGCCTGATCCATTCCGACACCCGGCGGGGTTTTCGTTTCTTGATGCCTGCGCGGCGGGTGTTGAAGTTGCGCGGTATCTTCACCTCTTCGCCCCATGGCGCACCCTTGCGCCAGCCGGAGACCTTCAGGTAACGGGCGGTCGAGGCCAGGGCGTCCGGAACCGAATTCCAGATATCGCGGGTGCCGTCGCCGGTCCAGTCCACCGCATAGGCATTGTAGGTGGTGGGAATGAACTGGGTGTGGCCCATCGCGCCGGCCCAGGAGCCGGTGAACTTGGAAAGAGAAATATCCCTACGCTGCAATATCTTAAGCGCGGCGATCAGTTGTGAGCGCCCAAAGCGCTTGCGCTTGCCGGTGAAGCCGAGGGTCGCGAGCGCCTGGATGACGGGAATGTCGCCCTTGCGCTGGCCATAGCGGCTTTCCAGGCCCCAAATGGCCACGATGTAACGCTTGGGCACCCCGTATCGGGCCTCCAGGGCATCGAGCAGCTTGCGCTGCGCGGCGTAATTCTTCTTGCCGTTGGCGATGCGCACATCTGAAACGGTTTTGTCCAGATACGCCCAGGCGGTCAGCTTAAATTCCGGCTGGAAATTGGCCAGGTTGAGTACTTCTGGGTCTGGGCGCAGGTTCCTGAAGGCAGCATCAACCACCCCGCGCGATACGCCGCGCCGGATCGCCCTGTTCCGCATGGATTTGAGGAAGCGTGCAAAGGCCGCTTTGTTGTAGGTCCAACCTTCGGCCTGAGCGGGCGCCGGCGCGAGGCCGCCCATCAGCCCGGCCCATATCAGAGCCAACGCCAAAACTGACAGAATTTCGCTGCGTATCTTCAGCATGAACGTCTCGCTAGAGTGATAATGAGAAGATTTTTGGGCATGTACCAGAACTATGCCGATTCAGTCCCAAGAAAAATGAGAAAATCTTACTCCGCCGCATCAATGCGGGCGGTCAAAGCTTGCTCCCAAGCATAGGCGGTCTGAACGATCACATCCAAATTGTCGTATTGCGGCGTCCAGCCGAGAACTTTTCTTGCCTTGTCGGCCACAGACACCAGCTCGGGCGGATCTCCGGCCCGGCGATCGGCATCCACCACATTGATTTTCTGCTGCAGCACCCGCTCAACCGCATCGATGGCTTCAAGCACCGTGCAGCCATGGCCATAGCCGCAGTTGAAGATGCCGCTTTCGCCGCCGCCGCGAAGGTATTTCAAAGCCGCCAGATGGGCGCCGATGAGATCGGACACATGGATATAGTCGCGGATGCAGGTGCCGTCGCGCGTGTCGTAATCGCGGCCGAAAATCTTCATATGGTCACTGATGCCCAGAGCTGTGCGCATCAGGGCCTTCAGCAAATGAGTGGCGGCGGGGTTTGACTGGCCCGAGCGGCCTTTTGGATCGGCGCCGGCAACGTTGAAGTAGCGTAAGGCTACATAGTTGAAATCATGGGCAAAAGCGGTGTCCCGCAACATCCATTCCGTCATCAACTTGGAGGCACCATAAGGTGAGATTGGCTCTGTCGGCGTGGCTTCAGTCACCGGGCTGACTTCCGGCGTGCCATAGACGGCGGCGGTGGAGGAAAAGATCATGTTCTTCACACCGGTCTTCACGCAGGTTTCGATCAGGCTGCGCGAGTTCACCGTGTTGTTGTGATAGTAGCCCAATGGATCGGACACTGATTCCGGCACCACAATTGAGCCGGCAAAGTGCACAACCGCATCCACGCCATGCTGCTCGATAGCGGCAGAAACCGCGGCCTCATCGCCTACATCTGCCTCGATGAACGTGACCTCCTGAGGGATGGCCCAGCGGTAGCCGGTGGTCAGGTTATCGATCACACAGACATCCTGGCCGGCGTCCATGAGCGCGAGCACCATGTGGCTGCCTATGTATCCAGCGCCCCCAGTTACCAATACGCTCATGTCTCTAAATCGTCCTTTTTTGGCGAGAGATTACGTGCCCTTAACCCCCTCGCGCGTAAAAACATTTCCGATCAATTTGTCTTAGGAGCGGTCTGTTTACATTTGGTTAACCGAGTGTCTCAGATCAGCATGACCAAACATTGACCCGCCGCCGAGGATTAGCCCATGCCCCGACCGATTAAGACCGCTGTGTTTCCCGTTGCAGGCCTGGGAACCAGGTTTCTGCCGGCCACCAAAGCCATGCCCAAAGAGATGCTGACCATTGTCGACCGACCGGTGATCCAGGTTGCCGTCGATGAGGCCCGCGAGGCCGGAGTTGAACATTTCGTCTTCGTGACCGGCCGCAACAAGGGCGTGATCGAGGATCATTTCGACAAGCAGTTTGAGCTTGAGGAAACGTTGGCTGCCCGCGGCAAGAACGAACAATTGGAGATCCTCGCCAGCGACCTTCCGCAAGCCGGCCAGGCCAGCTTCACGCGCCAGCAGGAGCCTCTTGGGCTTGGCCATGCGGTCTGGTGTGCCCGCAAGCTGGTGGGTGATGAACCGTTCGCCCTGGTGCTTCCGGACATGCTGATGAAGGGAGCACCCGGCTGTCTCTCTCAAATGACCGCCACATATGAAGAGCGCGGCGGCAACATCATTGCGGTTGAAGAAGTGCCGCATGACCAGGTTTCCAACTATGGCATTGTGGGAGTGGGCGAAACCTTGTCGGACACCGCGTTCTCGATAAATGAGATGGTTGAAAAACCCGCCCAGAACGAGGCGCCTTCAAACTACATCATTTCCGGGCGCTATATTCTGCAGCCCGAGGTGTTCGCTGAAATCGAAGCTCAAAAGCCCGGCGCCGGCGGCGAGATCCAAATTACCGATGCCATGATCCGCCTGATGGCGCACCAGTCGTTCTACGGGGTCAAATTTGACGGCACCACATTTGATTGCGGAAACAAGGTCGGCTTCCTCATGGCCAATGTGGCCTATGGCCTGGACCGTCCCGACATCGAACCGGAGTTTCGCGAGGCTTTGAACGCCCTGCTCAAGAGCTGATCAAGACTGGACACACTGGTTGACGTAGGAGAGATAGTAGTCAACCGGTTCGGTCTTCATCTGCGGATCCTTGCCGCAATCATCCCAAATCCGCAGCCGCACCGCATCCTTGGCATAAGGCTGGGCGATAAACGCTTCGGCTTCTTCCTCGTTCATCGGACCGCCCTGCAGGCGCAAGGTGTGGACTGATGCGGGCGAGAGTTTGGAAAAATACTCGGGATCCGTGGCACACAGATACCGCTTTGCATCCACATGCATGCGCACCGGCTCGGTGACCTCGGGCCCAAAATGTGACTTCAGATAGATCTCACCCAAGTTTTCGTGGAACCGGTCCTCGCCGTTGCGCATCCCGGCCTCAAAATCTTTCTCCAACAAATGCCCGATGTCGTGCAGCAACGCCGCCGCGATCAGCGATGCCGGTGCATTTTCCACCTCGGCCAGAGCCGCACATTGCAGCGCATGTTCGCGCTGTGTAACCGCTTCGCTGCCATAGAGATCCGATCCTTTTTTGTCGATCATCTCTTCGACTTCAGAAATTACGCCCACTCCAGCCTCCCAAACGCTGTCCCCATCTGCCCCGGTAGACGAAAACTACCGCCAAATCGCGACGTGTCAAATGCAAATAACCCCTAAACTGTTATAACGACCGCATGATCTTTGAGGGTTTTGAGCTTTGTCATATTGACGTCCCGCATGGGCGCTTGCGGGTTCGCCTTGGTGGCCGGGGACCCGCGCTTTTGTTGCTGCACGGGAACCCGCAAACCCATGCCATGTGGCACCGGGTGGCCCCAGCCCTGGCGCAGTCGTTCTCCGTGGTGTGCCCTGATCTGCCTGGCTATGGCGGTTCCTTCAAAGCGCCTGCATCACCTGGCCATGCGGCCTATTCGAAACGTGCGATGGCCGGCGATATGGCCGCGCTCATGGCCCAGCTTGGTCATAACCGCTTCGCGGTTGCCGGGCACGACCGCGGCGCGCGGGTTGCACACCGCTTGGCGCTGGATTTTGCCGCACAGGTGCGCAAGGCGGCATTGTTGGACATCATCCCCACGCTGGAACATTTTGAGCGGGCGGATATGGCCTTCGCCATGGGCTATTATCATTGGTTCTGGTTGGCCCAGCCACATCCGTTCCCAGAGAATGTGATCAGCGCTGCGCCGGACGCTTGGTTTCGAGCGCACACGTCACGCGAGCCCAAAGGCGATGACTTTTTCCACCCGGACGCCCTTGATGACTACCTGGCAGCCGTGCGCACGCCAGAGATGATCACCGGGATGTGCGAAGACTACCGCGCCGCGGCCACCATCGATCTGGAGCATGACCGGCTGAGCCGTGCGGACGGGGAGAAGATCGCCTGCCCTGTGCTGGTTCTATGGGGCGCCAAGGGCAAGATCGAGCAATGGTATGACCCGCTGGATGTGTGGGCGCCGTATTGCACCTCACCTCCAACCGGAAATGCCGTTCCGACCGGCCATTATCTCGCCGAGGAAGACCCTGACGCGGTTTTGAGACAACTCTTGCCGTTCCTGCAGGACGGTTGACCCGATTTGCCTACATACACTTGGCCGGCTTTAATGCACTTGCCTTAGCCGGTGGAATGTTGAGCGTGACCGTTTCCGGCAGAAGGCAGATTTCGTCATTGCAGGCTTGGGCCTCCAAGGTAACAACCTGCGGCAGCTTCCCGTCGGCCTTCAGGCCGATGTCAATTTGGACCTGGCCTTCATAGAGGGCCAGTTCTTCCTGGGCGATGCCCAGCTTGACCATCTTGTAGTCCGGGTAACTGATTTTCGCCGGCAAGGAACTGTTGCGTGTGCCCACACTGAGCGAAGTGGGTATGAAGGCATCGTTCTTCACTTCGTGCGCATTCACGTGCCAACCCTTTGCGATGTCCAGGCGTACGCTTAGTTTGCCTTCGGCTTGGCGCACCACTGCCGCCTTCACCCTGCCTTTGCCGAGATATTGCAGGGGCCCACCCTCACCGTTTCGCATGACGTCGGCGGCATAGAGGGAATAAGGCGTGGAGGCCGGCATCCGCACGGTGAGGCCCGAGATATTGGCAGAGAGCAAGTCCGCCCGCTGTCCATATTCAGGCTTCAGGGAACGCCGGGCCAATCTGGCAAACAGCTCCAGGGCCGCCGCATTGCCCGAGGGCAACGTGACATCGGTTTTGACCTTGGGCCGGGTGAATTCAACCTCGTCGGTTGTAAAATAATAGTCGCCGGCCTGCTCGTCGAAGAACAGGGTGTCCATACCTTTGGAAATCTCTTCGGCCGCGGTCAACCAATGATCGCCGGCACCGGCGTCATAGAGCGAGACAAAGGCATTGCCGAGGAAGGCGTAATCCTGTTGGGTGGCGCTCAGCTCTGACTTTCCTTCAAACCGGTAACGCAGGAGCTCTCCGCCTTCGCCGCGCATGTTTTTCCAGAGGAACTCAGCATTTGCGGCGGCGGCCTCCACGTAGCGTGGATCGTTGAAGATGCGGCCGGCTTCAGCCATGGTGCGCATCATCAGCGCGTTCCAACCCGTGAGCACCTTTTCGTCGCGGTAGGGCGCCTTGCGCTTGACCCGAAGCGCCATCAACTTGTGGCGGATCGATTTCAAGGTGGTTTCAAATTCTGCTTCCGTAACTCCCAAGGCCTTCAGCTGGGCTTGCCTGTCGCCGCTCAGGTAGAGCACGTTTTCTGCCTCGAAGTTGCCTTCAAACCGGACCCCGAATGCGATCTCAAGCAGGCGCAGCTCGCCGGCGTTCAAGTGTTCCTGCAACTCGCCGTGGGGCCAGGTGTAGAATGCGCCCTCCTTCTTCTTGCCCGAGGCGTTGACGCTGTCCGCATCGAAGGCTGACATGAAGGCACCGTCCTTGGTGGTCATCTCGCGCAGCACAAACTCCAGAGCCGAACGCGCCGCCTCGCCATGCGCCAGATTGCCGGTTGAAGCGAAGGAGTGGACCAGGGCGCGGGTGATGAGCGCCTGGTTGTAGAGCATCTTTTCAAAATGCGGCACGCGCCAGTTTTCATCCAGAGCGTAACGGTGAAAGCCGCCGCCCAGGTGATCATGGATGCCGCCGCGCACGATTGCGTCCAGGGTTGCCGATACCGCTTGAGTTGCCGTTGCGTCGCCGTGGCGGGCGCTTTGATGCTGGAGATAGAGCACCAGCGACTCATTGGGAAATTTCGGCGTGCCCTTCGTGCCGCCAGCCTTGGGATCGATGGTTGACGCCAGCTGGGCGGAGATCTGGCTGCGGATTTCCGGAGTGATCTTCGCGCTCTCAAGCCTGGCCTGCATCACCGTGTTGACGATCTCTTGGATCTGGGCTGCTTCTGCCAGCATGTCTTTGCCGTTGGTCTTCCAGCGATTGGCTATGTTGGTGATGAGCTGGGTGAACACTTCCGGCGGCAGATAGGTTTCGCCCATAAATGGCGTGAGCTCAGGGGTCAGGAACACATTGTTGGGCCAACCGCCGCGCTGTGCCATCAGCTCGGTCACCAGCATAAACGTCTCATCAATATCCGGCCGGCGCTCGCGGTCCACCTTGATCGCGATGAAGTGCTCGTTGAGATACGCCGCGATCTTTTTGTCCATGAAGCTTTCGCGTTCCATCACATGGCACCAGTGGCAGGTGGAATAGCCAACCGACAGATAGATCGGCTTGTTTTCCGTTTTCGCCTTGGCCAGCGCTTCAGGCCCCCAGGGATACCAGTTGACCGGGTTGTCCGCATGCTGGCGCAAGTAGGGGGATGCCTCTTTGAGGAGACGCTTGGCGCCTTCCGCAGCGGCGCCCGTGAGTGTCAGAGCAAGGACAACGAAAGTGGAGGTCAGAAGCTTCAAGAGGGGCATTTGGGGCTCTCGCATGATGATCGCATTTGGGCAGAGAGGGTGGCGCTTCGGCTTCGAAGTCAAGGCAAGCTTTATCACAATCAGTTTGGTGCCGTGACCGGTTGCGCGCATTCCTTTCTCGGGTTCGTTTTGTTGCTATTTCGGGTTTTGGTCAAACTTACGCGTGCCCTTGTTCTCCGGCAGCCAGGGCAGCGCTGATTGACGCCAATACTCAACCTTGGGAACAAGGTCTGCGCGCTGACGTATGGTCCCGGCGCGCAGATTGTAGGCTGCTGGAGTGTCGCTCACATCAGATGCATACAAGGCAGACCCGCAATTGGGGCAGAACGCCTGGATGCGCGGGTTTCCGCTGTCTCCAAGCTTCACATATTTCTTAGGCGCGCCTTTCGTGATCTGGAAGGTGTCTCCTGACACGACCGCGACCGTTCTGAATGCTGAGGCCGACAGGGCCTGGCAATCTGTGCAGTGGCAAATCGCGACCTTCTCCAAATCAAGTTCGGCCTCATAGGCGATTTCACCACAATGGCATTGTCCATCGATCTTCATGTGTTCAAAACCCTCTAGGAATGTGGTTGCTGTCATTACACTCTAGGCCATTCGCGCAAGCCTCGAAACGTATCTTTCCATTGGCCTACCTTGCGGGCCACATTGACGGACTCTCCCGCCGCCAGTATTTAGCAAGGAGGCAAACACCCTGGCCGCGCTGCCAGACTGCAGGAGCATCGACCCACATGGCTTTCTCTTCGAGTGTTACACGATATCTGGCTGCGTTTTGTCTGGCTGTTGCGGTTTGGGCTGGTGCAGCCGCACCCCAGGCCTGGGCCAAACGGGTGGCGTTGGTGATCGGCAATGACACCTATGAAAGCGTGCCGGTGCTTCAGAAGGCGCGCAATGATGCGACATCCATGGGCGAGGCCCTGACGCAGCTTGGGTTTGACGTGTTGTCAGCCCAGGATGTGGGGCGCCGCGCGATGAGCCGTGCGCTGGTGGAGTTTGAGCGCAAGATCGAGCCAGGCGACGTTGCCTTGCTGTTTTTTGCCGGCCACGGCTTTGCCATCAACGGCACCAACTACCTGCTGCCCGTAGACGTTCCAAAAGCCGGTCCTGGTGAAGAGGGCATCGTGGCCGACGCTTCATTTGCGGCAAACGGCCTTGCCGACCGGTTGCGGAACAAGGGGGCTGCCACGGCGGTGATGATCCTTGATGCCTGCCGGGACAATCCATTTGCCGTCAAAGGCAAGCGTTCTCTTGCCGGCACCCGCGGCCTGGCGCGCATGTCGCCGGCGGAAGGCATGTTCGTGCTCTATTCGGCCGGTTCGGGCCAGGCTGCGCTGGACCGTTTGGGGGAAAACGACGCGCACCAGAATTCGGTTTTCACCCGCACATTGTTGGCTGAACTGAACAAGCCGGACCTCTCCATGGTGCAGGTTGCCAAACGCACCCAGGTTCATGTGCGCAAGCTTGCCCGCAAAGTGGGCCACGAGCAGACGCCGGCCTACTACGACCAGATTATCGGTGATCTTTATCTTGCCCCCAAAGGCGGAACCGCGGCAGGCGCCGTGACCTCGCTGGTGGAAGGCGGCGCCAAGAGCGTGTTGCCCAAGCAGGAGCAAAAGCTGGCCGCCCTGCCCCCGTCCACCCCTGAACCGCTGGTCAACTTCATGCGTTCCAACGCGGGCTGGATGGTCAACGTGTCTCTGCCCGAAGCGGCCACGCAGTTTGGTTACAGGGTTGGGGAAAATGGATCCTTCGTGGACCCCGGGTTTCACGACCATCTGGACCAGCGCACCGGCAAGCGCATGCCCAAGACCAATTTCGTGCTGCCCGGCGATCATCCGCCGGCCACGATCTATGTAACCTGGCGCGACAAAAGGGGCGAACAGGCGGACGTCTTCCCGATTGCGTTCAATCCCAATGCGGCCCTGGCGGAAGGCCAGCGCAAGATCCTGGAGCAGCTCTGGACCGCATGGATCGCGTTTCGCGAATACAACGGCCTGCAGGTCTATTTCACCCACCTGATCAGCTATCGCTGCGGCATCAAACAGGTGCGCTACAGTGTGGGGGATACGGCCCCAGACAAGGTTTGGAAGTTGCCGGCATGTGATCCGGGCAACCCGCACGCGGTGCCGCAAAATGCCAAGATCCACATGAAGATCCCCTCGTCCACGGCGGCGATGAACGTGCAGCTTGTCTATCACAACGGCTCTGAATCCCCGGTGCGCAAGTTCAACGTGACCAAATGACGGGCCGCCAGCGGCGCTTCATTCAATGCGATGTGTTCAGCGCAGAGCCGACCAAGGGCAACGGGCTTGCGGTGGTGCTGGACGGCGAGGGCCTGTCTTATGCGCAGATGCAGGAGTTCGCCGCGTGGACAAACCTGGCGGAAACAACCTTCCTGCTGCCGCCAACCGATCCTGGCGCCGACTACAAGGTGCGGATCTTCACCACCGTGCGCGAGATGCTGTTTGCCGGCCACCCCACATTGGGAAGCTGCTTCTCCTGGCTCCATGCCGGCGGCACGCCCAAGCAAGAAGGCGTCGTGATGCAGGAGTGCGGGGTTGGCCTTGTGCCGATCCACACCGATGGCGACATCCCGGCCTTCGAGGCACCGCCCACATCTGTTGAGCCGCTGCCGAAGGCCGACTTCCAGGCGATCTGCGCAGCGCTTGACCTGCCCGAGGCCAGCGTTGTGAAAACCGCAAAGCTGAACAACGGACCGGTCTGGCAGGTGCTGGAGCTTGAAAGCGCCGATGCAGTGCTCGGCGTGGACGCTGGCAAGGTCCGGTGGCCGGAGTTCAAGTCCATCGGGCTCATCGGCCCGCACCCGGCAGGGTCTGGTTGCGACTATGAAGTGCGCATGCTGGCCCCCTCCAGCGGCATGAAGGAAGACCCGATCACCGGGTCCCTGAATGCTGCGCTGGCCCAGTGGATGGCTGGGCAAGGCCGGCTTGAGCACAGCCTGACCATTGCCCAAGGCACACAGATCGGCCGCGTGGGGCGGGTGCATATCCGCCCCGGAGCGGGCACTATCCTGATAGGCGGGCGGACCAATCTGCTTATAGAAGGCACTGTCACGCTTTAGCGTGAGCAGGCACAAGGAAGAACACAATGAAAATTGCAACAATGGCAACAGGCGGCATCGGGGGCTATTTGGCGGTGCGCCTGGCAAACACCGGCCATGAGGTTGCCACCATTGCCCGCCGTGCACATCTTGATGCGATCAGGGCGAACGGTCTTGCGCTCGACGGGTTTGACGGCCAACACACAATCAAACCCTGGATCGCCACAGATGACCCTGCTGACGTCGGCGAGGTCGATGTGATCATCTTCGGGGTCAAAGGCGATGCCCTAAAGGCTGCTGCCGAAGCCTGCAGGCCTATGGTAGGGCGGGACACCATTGTGGTGCCGTTTCTCAACGGTGTTGAGGCCTCCGACATGCTGGCCGACATCCTTCCGGAGGCGAATGTGGGCAATGGGGTTGCGCAAGTGTCGACCACCATCGCTGCGCCCGGCGTCATCAAACAGACCGGCGAGTTCAACCGTTTCATCGTGGCTGAACGCGACAGCCGTGCATCGGCGCGGGTGGATGTACTGAGGGATGCGATCAACGAGGCGGGCTCCTCTTCGCCCGCCACGGACGATATCGTGCGGGATCTCTGGTCGAAATTTGTCTTGTTTTCCGCCGTATCCGGCGTCACGGCGGCGGCGCGCTGCACCATCAGCGATATCGTGGGGAACGATGATCTGGGCGCCCTCTTCCAGGCCATCCTGGCGGAGACGGCCGCCCTTGGCAGAGCCCGCGGCGTGGCGTTGCCCGACACCATCGAAGCCGATATCTGGGCGGCCACGCAAAACCTGCCACCCAAGATGCGGGCCTCCACAGCGATTGACCTGGAAAATGGCCGCCCGCTTGAGATCGACTGGATATCCGGCGCCGTTGACCGGCTGTCGCAAGCCGCCGGTCTGGACGCGCCGGTGAACAGGACCGTGTACGCATTGCTCAGCCCTTACCGGAATGGCGCGGCCTAGAACTCACTTCAAGGATGAGGGCCCCAGGGCGCCTGCAGCAGGAGCTGGTTTTTCTGTTCGATCACCAGCGGACGGAACTGACCTGCGAAACTCATGAAGTCATCATCCTGAAACAGCTTGCCCCAATGGGCCCGGCGGTCGGCGTCGTCGTCGAACTTCCACAGGTGCACCAGGCTGTTGAGGGTTCCCACATCTGAGGTGAAATAGCCGATCAGCTTGGAGTCGAAGCCGCCCGCTTGAAGCGCGGGCCAGGCGATCTCCTGGTAGAGTTTCACCGCCTCGGCGAGCTTTCCCACATAAAGCGTGTAGGTGCGCAGTTCGTATAAGGGCATCGGCTTTCCTTCCTGTAGCTGTTCTTGTTCGGCGCCTTACTGGGTGCCGGTGAAGACCACGTTGTTGACCGGATCGCCGCGCATGGCATGCTCTATGTTGGACACCACGAAGTCCCAACGGCGGGCCACCTGTTCCAGGGTCCAGCCGCATTCGTGCGCAGAGGTGATGATGTTGTCGAGCTTCTCAAACGGATAGTTCGTGGGCCAGGGCTCGGGTTGATCGGGCTTCATGTAGTTGTACCAGACGTCGATCACGGCCCCGCCGATGGTCTTTTGCTCCAAGGCCTCGTAGAGCGCCTGCTCTTCGATAACCGCGCCGCGCGAGACGTTGATGATGACACCGTCAGGCTTCATCTTCGCGAGGCGTTCGGCATTGATCATGCTGCGGGTCTCGTCGTTGAGATCACAGGCGATGACCACGAAATCACTTTCCGCCATCAGTTCATCAAGCCGGCCGGGTCCGCCCAGCCAATCGAGGTTTTCCGGTGTTGGCTGCTGGCTGCGGCGCACGCCGATGATGCGCATGTCGAAGCCCTTGGCACGCTTGGCCACCTCGGCGCCGATGTGGCCATAGCCCACAATGCCCACAGTGCGGTTCAGAACCTCGCCATGCACCAGGCTCTCGCCCGGACCGCGCCCGCCCCAGCCATTGTCCCGGAAGCCCTTATCCATTTTGCGCAGGCCGATTTGCCATTCCAGCATGGCCAGCAGCACATATTCGGCAATGGCGGTTTCATGCTCGAAGCAGTTGCACACCTGGATGCCGGCCGGGATGTCGTCTGTCTTGAAGAAGTCATAGCCGGTCCAGGGGATCTGGAAGAGTTTGAGGTTGGGGGTTTCGGGCCAGGTTTCCAGCGGGATCTTGCCGCCGATCACCACGTCCGCCTGCACCACCATGGGCGCGAACTCTTCAACCGCGTGCTTGCGCGGATCCCACTCGAGCACCTGCCAATCGTCGTCCAGCAGGCTGCGCAGCCTGTCGGTGTGTTCTGTGGCAACGCGGCCCTGGATAAGTGCTGTAGGCATGGAGGAGATCCTTTGAGGATGGGAGACGAACGCGAAGACGAGAAATACACCAAGCCATGAGAGGTGCGAAAGGGCTCGGGCTTTCAGTATGCGAAAAACAAGGCAGCAAAGCCCGCAACAACCAGGGTGGATCGCAGCCAGATTGGTTTGGGCGCGATGATGCCAAAGGAGATTGCCGCGAGGCCAATGCCGATCTTGAGAGCTGCGAGCACAGCAAAGTCCGTGCTTGTCTCCAGCCTGATCAGATCAGGGTTGGCAATCATGCCGAGGGGAATGAGGTAGAGACCAATCCCCAGAACCATGGCGCGGCCGGCCACCTTCAACCAGTTTTCCTCCACCATGCCCGCGGCGATGAACACGGCGCCGCAGACCGGCGGCGTGATTGTGGACAGCAAGGCAAACCAGAACACGAAGAGATGCGCCTGCAGGGGCTCCAGCCCCAGCTTCTGCAAGGCGGGCCCAGCCACCGATATACAGATGACATAGGCCGCCGTGGTAGGCACTTCCATGCCAAGCACCAGGCAGGCCAACGCCGTGAGCAGCAGAGCCGGCCACAAGGTGCCGCCTGATGCCGACAGGATGAGAGAGGTTATTTTGACGCCAAGCCCGGTTTGCCCGAGCACGCCGATCACAATGCTGGCACACAGGATGATGGAGGCGATGGTGGCAATCTGGCGCCCTGCCCCAAGCGCCGCGGCCTCAAAACGCTGCAGGGTGCGGGGCCAAGACAGGGTGAGCTTGCCATCCAGCAGCAACATGGCGCCGCCGGCCAGAATGGCCACACAAGCCGCATATTGCGGGGTGAAACCCCCGACGAACATGCGCTCCAGAAGAATGGCGAAGGGGACAGCGAAGAATGCGGAAGTGATAAGCACGTCGGGCTTGGCCGGGCGATCCTCGATTTTGAGCGCCGGCAGATCGTGGCGCTGGGCAAAGGCGTCGATCCCCACCCACACCGCGGCAAAATAGAGGATGGCCGGCAACAGGGCGGCCAGCACGATGGAGGTGTAGGGCACACCTGTAAGCTCCACCATCACGAAGGCCCCTGCCCCCATCAAGGGCGGCATGATTTGCCCGCCCGATGAGGCCACCGCCTCAACTGCACCGGCAAGCGCACGCGGGTAGCCAAGCTTGCGCATGGCTGGAAGGGTGACCGCGCCGGTGGAGGCTACGTTCGCGGAGGCCGACCCCGAGATGGAGCCGAACAAGGCCGATGAGAGAACCGACACTTTGGCAGCACCGCCTTTGAGCCGGCCAGCGGCGGCAGCTGCCAGGTTCATGAACCCTTGGCCGGCCTCGCCAGCATTCAAAACCGCGCCAAAGATGACGAAGATCGCCACCACGCCCACCGAAATGCCGGTGAGACTTCCCCAAACACCGCCCTCTGCCACGGTCAAAGTGCCCAGGAAACTCACCGCAGGAAGCCCCGGGTGGCCAAATTCGCCCGGCAGATATTGGCCCCACAGGCCGTAGGCCAGGGCAAGAGTGGCAACCAGCGGCAACGGCCAGCCGATGGCCCGGCGCGCCATTTCCAGCACCACCAGCAGCAGGACCACGGCCATCACCATTTGATGCTGGCCATAGAGCGCGCCGTATTGGTCGCTCAGTTCAGCTTCGTTGAAAACGATGTAGAGGCAACACGCCATCCCGGCGGCGGCGAGCGCCCATCCGGAATAACGCTCGGCCTTGGTTTTGGCCGCGAAGATGAAGATCCACGGCAAGGCCAGCATCATGTGGACCGGCCGCGCAATCAGGTTGGGCACCAGGCCATAGAAGATCAGGCCGAGATGAAAGATGATCGAGGCGGCGCCCAATGCGGCAAAGATTGCGCGCGTGCTGGGCGCCGCCTGATTTTCGCTCATGAGGTGTGAGCGCTAGCGGGCGCTGTCTGGCACCTTGATGCCTGCCTCATCGTAATACTTCAACGCACCGGGATGGATCTTACCATAGACGTTGACCAGCAGATCGCCTGACACGCCATTCCACCAAGCGTTCGAGGAGCCCATTTCCTTCTTCTGAGCCCAATAGGTCTTGGTGAGGTTGTAGGCTGTGTCGTCATCCATCGCGGTTGTGGTGTGGGCCACCACCGGCAGGGACGTGGTCACAGTGTCGGAGGCCACACCAGCATAGGTGCCGCCTGGGATCACCAACTTGGTGCGCTTGGTCTTGGCCACTTGCTCATCGTTCAGCGAGAGCACGTTGACGCCGGTGCTGGCGGCTGCCTCGATGACGTTCGGTGCGGGCCAGGACCCGGCAGTGACGAAACCGTCGATCTGCTTGTTCTTCAGCGCGCTCACAGCCGCGTTCAGCTCAACGTCAGCAAGGGTCACCTTGCCTTCCAGGCCGAACAATTTGATGTATTTGGCACCTTCGCGGGCGCCGAACGAGCCCTTGCCGATCAGCAGTTTCTTGCCGTCAAGGTCACCGAACGACTTCACGCCACTGTCGGCCCGCATGACGAAATGCATGGTGAGCGAAGGGATGGGGAAAAGCGCACGGATCTCTCCGAACTTCGGGTTGCCCTTGCCTTTGAACATGGCCTTTTCTTTTTGTGCCAGCTTCACCAGCACGGGCGGTGTGGTGAACACGTAATTGCCGGTGCGCAGGGCGGCTTCCTTGACGTTCTGAACCGAACCCTGGCTCTCTTCCACAGTGACGATGATGTCGCCGTTGGAGCCCTTCTTCACAGCTTCAGCAATTTGAACCGCCATTTGGTAGTAGGATGATGTGGTTTTTGCCGACTTGTAGGTCACCCGCGTTTCCGCGTTGGCCTGGGCCGTGGCAGCGACGGCGGCTGCGGCCAAAAACACAAATGATTTCAAGAGTTTCATTGTCACCTGATCCTGTCTGTTCGTGTCTGTTCTTAGGGTGCAAGGCGCACTGATAGCACCTTATGGCGCGGGCGCAAACTGGCGGGAAAGCGGTCGTTATTGATGAGCAGAAAACGCGTGCCAGCCAACAGGTTGGAGAATGACACGGTACATGCCAACATCAGCGGAACATTATGGGCCAATTCAGTACACCAAGGGAGATCGTTCGTGGGCGAAGAACTCGTCACTTTGACCGGCGGCTGCATGTGTGGCGCAGTGCGCTTTGAAGCAACCGGCACGCCCTTGGGCGTCGGACACTGCCACTGTGAAAGTTGCCGGCATCACACGGGAGCACCGGTGGTCACCTACGTGGGCTTCACGGCAGATCAGGTGGTGTTCAGCGGCCAGGAACGCAGCATCTACACGTCCTCGCCGGGCGTAGCGCGCGCATTCTGCAACAGTTGCGGAACCTCTTTAACCTGGGAGGGGATAACGCGTGTATCGGGAGGCAAGATTATTGAGTTCCACATCAGCACGATCGACAATCCGGATCGTTTTGTTCCCGAAGACCACACCCGGTATGGAGAACGGATTGCCTGGTTCGATGTGGCCGACAACCTGCCACGTTACCTTGGCGTAGGTGCGGATGGCGAAGAACCCTGCTGCCATGGTTCGGTGGGAAACAAGAAACCCGGCTGAGCCGGGTGCTATGAATCGTGCATCAAGCAGCTACGATATTTGAGGAGGAAATACTGGCGGCCAGTGCGGCGCCATTTGCGCCTCCAGTGGCGGCAGTGGTCGGCGCCTCCGCCCTTACCAAGCTCAAGGCCAGGCGGCTGCACAGAAAAATAGAATTTCTTCCCCGCCTGAGCGCCCGTTGCAGTTGCCGCCAGCGCAGACGCCGCGACGATACCGGCAACAGCAGTTCCAAGGGCGGCATTCTTGAACATTCGATCTCTCCTTCGAATTTTCCAGAGCTCCGGTGGCCCGTAATTTCATACGAGCATACGGTATAGGCAGATTGGCCTGAACCCGCCCTGAGACCCGAATTCATCGGCCATTCATCCGGTTTGTGCCAAACTTTCCCGCTTCGATTGCCTTCCGGCGACGCGCGATTCCACGCTGGCACATGCCACCACATGGGCTAAAATGGCCCCATGAGCGAGGACAACAACATTGACGGGGAAGAGGCCGGCGCGAAAGCAGCCCACCTTGCGCGCCTTGCCCTGCTGCCTGAAGAAAACCCAAATCCGGTGATGATTGCAGAACCGTCAGCCAAGCTGATCTATGCAAATCCGGCTGCCGGCGCGGTGAGCGGCCTGCTCACAAAAAATCGAAAAAAGATCAAGAGCGCGGCCTTGCAAGTTGCAGTGAAGACCTTTGCCGATGGCGATGGACCGCCAGAAGCCAACATGACCGTGGGCGAGCGGATCTATCATTTTGAGATGCATCTGGCTGGCGGCGGTGAGCAGATCAACATTTACGGGCGAGACATTTCCGAGCGGGTGGCCACCGAAAAATCCCTGCGGGAGAACAGGGCACGCTTTGAGGGAATGGCCCAAAACTCACCAGCCCTCATCTGCCTGAAAGATCTGGACGGGCGCTACATCTTCGCCAACCGCATGTTCCAGGAACTGCACGGCTTGACGCCGGACCAGATTATCGGCCGGACGGTGTATGACCTGTTCGACCAGGAGATTGCCGACCCCTTGCATGTGCACGACCAACGGGTTGTGGAAGCCGGCGCAGTGGTGGAGCGCGAACAGGTTGTCTCCACGGTTGACGGCAACCGCATCTTCATGGAGATCAAGTTTCCCATTCACCTGCCGCCCGATGGATCTGTGGCCATTGGCTTGATCGGCACCGACATCACAGACCGCAAGCGCGCCGGCGATGAGCTGCAGCGGGCCAAGGACGCTGCGGATACCGCAGATGCCCTGCTCATGGACGCTCTCGACAACATGTCGGAAGGCATCGTGATTTACGATAAAAACAACCGCCTCGTGCTCTGCAACCGGCGGTTCCGGGAGTTCTACCGCTACAGCGAGGAAGAGGCGGCGCCGGGCACCCTGTTTGAGGATCTCATCGGGTTCGATCTGGAAAAGGGCATCATCGCCGATGCCACCGGAGACAGCCACATTGCGCGCCGGGTGGAGCAGCGCGATGCTGACGGCGGCTCGCTGCAGATCCAGCTGGGAGAGGGTCGTTGGCTGCAGATCCGAGATCGCCGGACGTCAAACGGCGGAACCGTGTCCATTCAAACAGACATCACCAAACGCAAGGCAGCCGAGTTGGCGTTGCGCGAGAGTGAAGCGACTTTGCAGACGGTGATCGATTCCACGCCCGCCATCATCAACGTGAAGGATGCCAAGGGCCGGTTCTTGTTGTGCAACCCGGCCCAGGCGGCGTTTTACGGCCTCTCTGCCGGCGAGCTTAGAGGCAAGCTGGTGTCGGACGTGGCCGAGGAAGACTATGCAGAGCTCACCATGGAGCGCGACCGCCAGGTGCTGGACACCGGGGCCTCCATGCTGAACTTCGAAGATACCAGCCTTGACCAGCACGGCAATCCGTCCACCTGGTACACCACCAAGGTGCCTCTTTTGGATGTGGGCGGCACGGTTAGGGGCATTCTGACGATCTCGCACGACATTACCCAGCGCAAGGATGAGGAAGTTGCCCTGGTGGCGGCCAAGGAAGTTGCCGAGGCAGAAGTGGACCGCCAGCGTGAAGCCATGGCCCAGGCTGAAAAGATGAGCGCGCTGGGCTCGCTGTTGGCCAACGTGTCCCATGAACTCAACAACCCTCTATCGGTGGTGATTGGCCAGGCCGATATTCTGGCAGAACTGGTGTCCGATGAGGCTATCCTCAAACGGGTGGGCCGCATCAAATCGGCTGCCGACAGAAGCGCCGGCATTGTGCGCACCTTCCTTGCGACTGTGCGCCAACAGCCGCCTGAACGCAGCCCGTTTGACGCCACCGAGCCGGCCTTTGAAGCGCTGAAGACCACAGAGTATGGCCTGAAAACCAGCGGCATTGAGGTGACGCAGGATTTTGCCGATGGTCTGCCCGCGCTCTACGGAGACCCAGGACAGATCGGCCAGGTGCTTGCCAACCTGATGATCAACGCCCAGCAAGCGTTGCTGGAGCGGCCCCAACCCCGAAAGATGCATCTGACCCTGCGGCCCGCGCCGGGCGGGCAGGAAGCCGTTTATGTGGTGTCGGACAACGGGCCTGGCATTCCCGATGCCATTCGCACCCGAATATTCGAGCCCTTCTTCACCACAAAATCTGAAGGCTCAGGCACCGGCATCGGGCTTCCCATCGCCCACAACATCGTAACGGCCCACGGCGGCAGCCTGACCCTGGGCCCCGCCACGAAGGGACAAGGCGCAACGTTCGAACTTCGTCTGCCGGCCTACGAGGGCGAGGTACCGGCATCCGAACCGCCGAAACCGAAAGCTGCGGCCGCCGGCAACGGCGAGGGTAACGGGCGCATGCGCGTGCTTGTGGTGGACGACGAGGTTGATGTTGGCGAGACGGTGGCTGACCATCTCACCGCGTTGGGATATTCCTGCGAGGTAGCTGAAAATGGGGCCAGCGCGCTGGATGCGATAGAGACCGAGCCGTTTGACTTCATCTTGAGTGACATCAGGATGCCGGTCCTGGACGGTCCGGGCCTATTTGCCGAAGCGTCCCGGCGTTGGCCGGGCATTGAGAATAAGTTTGGCTTCATCACCGGTGACACCCTGAGCCCGGCCGCGAGCAGGTTTCTCCAGGAAAGCGGCGCGGCGACGATCGACAAGCCGTTCACGCGCACTGATCTGCAGAATTTGGTGAAGCGGGTGCTGAGAACGTAGGAGTGCGCCTCCCGGCCGTTGTTAGATCGGTACGAAAATCTGAAAAACGATATCAACCTCATCTTCGCCAAACGGGCAGCACACAGACAGCAATTGAGCCTTCAACTGGGTTTCGCCGGACGCGCGGAGACGTTCTGCTTCTGGTGCAGGAACAAATCCCAGCTTGACCGTTTCGATGCTGCTGATGCCAAGATGGGCGTCGCTTTCGGTCCACCAGCCGGTGACGGTCATCGCCGCCTTGCCCGCTTTGTCAGCCGGGCTAATTTCCACATTCATGCCGTAGGCGAGCTCATGTTCCAGGGCGCGCGCGACCCCCTGGCAGAAGTTCTGTACATCTTCATGGTGAAGCAAAGTTCCCCAAACTGGGACCGCACCGGTCACATTGCGCCAACCCGGCAGATCTCGAACTTTGCACGCAAAGGTGATCAACGTTTCCATCCTCCCGATCACCCGATGCCCTGGGGATCATAGGAGCACAAGTCAACCAATCTGCATTGTGGTATTTGTCACAATCAGTGAATTGTTGATCAGCACCATTACAGAAGTCCCGGCGCCTAGTCCTGGACGTAGGTCCTTGGTTTCAAGCCCATTTGGAACCAGGTCACCATGGACACCATGTCAAACACCGGCAAGCCGGTTTCCTTGCGGATGTCAGCGGCGAATGGCGTGAGATTGGTGCATTCTGAAACGATGGCCCCCACCTCGGGGTTCTCGGCAACCAGGCGCCGTGCTGCGGCCAGTGCGTCATCGCGGATGGCCTCGATGGGAACCTGGTCGTCGCCTTCGATGATCCAGCGGAAAAACTCACTGTCCCGGGGTATCCCAACCACCGGCGTGTCGGCCGCCACGCCGGCAGCTTCCAGGTGGACGGCGTTCAGGGCTTCGGCCGAATAGGTCAACACCCCAACCCGCTGGTTGCCCGGAATGAGCCGTTCCACCAGGGGTACCTGCAGCAAGGCACTGGTGCACACCGGAACCGGGCAGTGCTCTGCCAGCGCCTGCTGGTAGAGCGCGAGAAAGCCGCAGGTTGTGGTGATGCCATCAACGCCGTCGCCGATCAGCTCGTCGGCCGCATCCTTGAACGGCTGGAGCACGTCTGAGGCTTCCAGCGAGATCATCTCAGCCGGCGAGGCGCCGCGCACGATCTTGTATTGCACCGGGAACGGCCAGGTTTGCGCATTGCCGATGTCGCCCACAAAGCGGGTGAAGGTGCTGTCGACCATCAAGATGCCCAGCGTCACGCCGTGGTAGGTCTTCTTGCGGTTGTTCATCTCGGCTGTTTCCTCTCTCAGCCTTCGGCGGCTGTCCAGACCGCAAGCTCATAGCCGTCCGGATCGGCAAAATGGAAGCGCTTGCCGCCTGGAAAGTCAAAGATCGGCTTCAAAATCTCACCGCCCGCGGCCTTAATGGCCCGCTGCAGTTCTTCCAGATCATCACCATACAGCACCACAAGCGGACCGCCGCTGCGCACCGGTTCGGTCTGGTCGAAACCGCCTGTCATCTCGCCATCGTTGAACTCGCAATAGTCTGGCCCAAAGTCAGTGAACGTCCAGCCAAACGCCTCCCCGTAGAAGCGCTTTGACCGTGCAATGTCTTCAACGTTGAACTCGATATAGTTGATCGAACGGTCCCGGCGGGCCTTGGCGGTCATATGGCTTGTTCCTAACGTGTTGTGGGTTCAGCGCGAGCGCCTAGTTCAACCACTTAAGTAACCTGGATTGAAAGGCCTGAAGCGAAAAACGTTGTTGAAAATCAGAGGCCATGCGCTGGCGATCCACCTGATCCAGCGCGGCAATGGCCTTGGCAGCCTCCTCAATGTCTCCAGGGGCGATGAGAAATCCATTCACACCGTCCTGAATGATCTCCGAGTTCGCGCCACGGTCAAACGCGATGACCGGTGTTCCGGCGGCCAGCGCTTCGATGGTGGTGAGCCCTAAAGCTTCCTCCCATGATTGGGTTTGCAGGGTGGCGCAGGCCTCTGAACACAGCTTCAGCAGCTCGTCGATACGCAGAAACCCACGATGATCGATGGTGCCGCCATACCCCTTCATGACCTCGGCATAATAGTCCTGGTTCTCGATGTGCCCGGCAACGACCAGTTTGCGGCCAGCCTTGCTGGCGACGGCGGCAGCGGCCTCCAGGCCTTTCTCCGGTGTGATCCGGCCCGACCAGAATATGGGTGCATCATCAGTTGGCGAAGCGCCAGCTGGCTGCGCGGTCATGCCAAACCACAAGACCGGCGCGCCAGCAAGGCCCAGTTTGGCAGCCTGAAAGTTCGAGATGGCGGCGAAGCGCTCAGGGCACTCGGAAAAACGTTGCACAATCAGCTGGTCGGTGGCGGCGTCTGAGCTGGTGAGATTGGGGATGTGCCAGAGTTTGCCGTCAAATTGGCCAGTGGCAAACACCGGCAGATAATCGTGGTTCAGGTTGATGATGCGATCGAAACTGCCGCGCTCAGCGTGGGCCCGGTCGAGCATCGCCGCCAGGACAGAGTTTGCCGGAACCGGTTGGACCTGTCGTTCTGCGATCGCGGCACTGGCCTGAAAGGTGCCCGGAACCTGCCAGGCCTCGATCCCGGGCGGCAGGGCCGACCCCTCAGGCACAAGCAGTTGGCAAGCGTGCCCTGCCCCACTTAGCGCCCCGACCATCGCTTCTGCATAGCGTGACACCCCGCCCGTTGCACCGTCGCCAAAGCGGCCAACGGCTGAGGCCAGTATGAGGATGCGCATGACGCTGCGGCCGCGCTAGTTGGAGCGCTCGATCGTCACGCCGACGCTTTCGGCTGCGGCGATGATCTCGGGCTTTTCGATGGTCACAACCGCCCGGCGAACGCCCTTCTGGCTGAGGGCAATTGCCGCCACGGTTTCTGCCAGGTTCTCCACCAGTTCAATGTGCTTTTCCTCTCGCTCCAACTTTTTGAGGGCGTCGTACACATCGGCATACGAGACATAGTCAGCGATATTTTCGCTGGAGAAGGTGCCGGGGTCCTGCACGTACATCTCGACATTCACGATCACCGGCTGGGTTTGGCCGCGCTCCTGATCCAGAATGCCGATGGGCAGATGAAGCGTCAGGTTGCGCACGAACACGCAATAGTCGCCGCCTAGAGATGGTGTTGCCGGCATGGGCCTACTCGACGGGCAGGTCTTCGAACGGGAACTTGGTCAGCATATGCCGTCCGCCGTCCAGAACGATGATCTGGTTGGTCATGGAAGTGGTATTCGCCACCAGGGACACGGTCTGGCAAATGTCCTCAACCGTTGGTCCCACACCTAAGGGCGTGCGTTGGTGGGCCCGTTCAAATTCCTCTTCGGTCTGATCGCCGCTGCGCAGGGTCAGGCCGGGCGCGATGCCGTTGACCCGGCAATGAGGCCAGAGCGCCATGGCGGTCATGTGGGTGATGTTATGCAGGGCCAGCTTGCTCACGGTGTAGGAGAAGTAGTCCGGCGTCACGTTCTGCACCTTCTGGTCCAGCATGTTGATGACGCAGATATCGTCGGTCTGCTTTTCGGCAAACCTCTGGATCAACAGCGTCGGCACCAGGGTGTTGATGTGAATGTGGTCATAGAACATCTCCTTGGAGAAGCTCTTGATGCTGTCGCGCTCGAAGATCGCAGCGCTGTTGATCAGAAGATAGGCGCCCGGGAAATCGGCAACAAATGCATCGATCAGGCCTTCAGGTGCATCAGGCTCGGACAGATCATAGCCATAGATTTTTGCTTCAACGCCCTTTTCCGCCGCCAGCGCGGCGATCTGCTTGGCCTCGCCTTCTGACGTGTTGTAGTGGATGCCAACCGACCAGCCTTCCCCGATGAGGTGTTTGGCCATTTCGGCGCCGATTCTTTTGCCGGCTCCTGTGATTAGCGCTGCTCGCATAAGGTCTCCGCTGGCTCTTTTTATCTTGTCTCAATGGGCGGCCAATCTCTGCCAATGCAGGCCGGATTTCAAGGCTTGCCCAGATCCCGGGAAGTTGCGCGCCCCTCTTCACCTCCTGTTCTACGGCAAATGCCGCAGGCTGATGCCTGCGGCATATCGGCTTGCAGGATTGATGCGTCCAATGTGGACGCGCTCAGGCGGCATTGGACACCGCCTCGTTTGCGGCACGTTTCATGGTCTCAGAAACAAGACCGTAAACGGCTGTCCAAGAGGCGCAGGCTTCTTCGGTGAACTCTGCGCCCAAACCCTTTTCCAAGGTCCAGATTAGGGCAGCACCAACGGCATCATAGTGCTCGTCCTTAACGCCGTACTCCATATGCCGGCGCCCGAGATCTTCCAACAGCGGAACCAACACGCCCGTATTGTGAGCATTTTGAACCGCCAGATTGAGAGCCGTCAGTAACTTGCTTTTCTGTTCGGCCATGTTCGAACCAGCAAACAGGGGTTCCACTTCGGGGGCTATTTCAAACAACCGGCCGTAGAACAATTCGGCCACCTGATCGGCAATCGGCAAAACCTTGGCCCAGGTTGAGCGAACGATATCGAGGTTTAGATCGGTCATTGTGGTCTTCTCACTTTTCATTGCCGCATGCCGGGTGGGACTTGGTGCGGCGGGTTTGCGTTTCGCCGTAGGGTTTACGGGCGCGCGTTCATCATGTAAAATGAGTAATAATGATCAAATCAATCTCTGAGAGAGATGATGGAATTAAGCGATCTCAAAATCTTCAAAGCCGTGGTGGACGAGGGCGGCATTACCAAGGCCGCTGACAAGCTGCTGCGGGTGCAGTCAAGCGTGACCACCAGGATCAAGCAACTTGAACAGAACCTCGGTGTTGAACTGTTTATCCGCGAAGGCAAGAGGCTGCATGTTTCGCCGGCCGGGCGCGTGCTGCTGGATTACGCGGTGCGCCTGGAAAAACTTGCCGAGGAGGCAAGGAGCGCGGTGCATGAACAAAGCCCGTGCGGCACCTTCCGGCTTGGCTCCATGGAGAGCTCTGCTGCGGTTCGCCTGCCGGCGCCGCTCACTGAATATCACCGGCTTTATCCTAAGGTGGACCTGCAACTGACCACCGGAAAATCCTCCCCCTTGGCCCGCCAGGTTCTGTCCGGCGACTTGGACGCAGCTTTGGTGGCAGAACCTATTGCCACCGAGCCATTCGACTATGAACCGGTGTTCGTCGAGGACATGGTTTTGGTGACCCGGATCGATCATCCACCGATTGGCCCTGACAGTTCGGTGCCGTCCACCATCATCGGGTTCGGGCACGGCTGTTCCTATCACCGGCGGCTTGAGATGTGGTGTGAATCGCGAGGCGCCATGCCCACGCGCACAATGGACCTTGCGTCCTACCACGCCATATTGGGCTGCGTGGTGGCCGGCATGGGCATGGCGTTGCTGCCCAGGCTGGTGTTGGAAGCGTTCCCCGGCCGCGACCAGATCAGAGTGCACGAGATGCCGGCCGGCCAAGACAAGGCAGAGACCTTGCTGATTTGGCGCAAAGGGGCAGGTTCTTTGAAGATAGATGCCTTGTTGAAGGTGTTGAAAGCCGGCTCCAGCGCAGAAACCGCCCCAAAGAGGCTTGTTGTTGGAGCCTAGCGATCCCTGTGCGGCAACCAAAACGGAACACCGGATGATCGCGCGCTGGAGTGCGCGCCGGCAGTTGGTGTGCGTGTCCATGGTCCTGGTTGTCAGCATGAGCCTGCTTGTGCCCTGGCTCACCCGCACTCTTGGTCCCCTGCATGGGTATCTCACCTGCTTTGCTGTTTACTGGCTGTGCTTTTGCCTTCCGGCGGGCTGGTGGTTCATCCGGCCGGGGCATAGCCTCAAACTGTTTGATCTGAGCGTTGGCAAGGACCGCTGGGTGCCCTGGGTTATCGCGGCCCAGATTGGCATCGTTGCCCTTTCAACATGGATCATGGTTCCAAACCACATTCCGGCATTTGTGGTGCCGGCAGCCATGGCGTTCGGGCTGGTGAACGGTGTTTTGGAGGAATTCTTCTGGCGCGGCGCCTATCTGGAACAGGGGCGCGGCGATGCCGCATTTCAGCTGCTGGGTGTGGGCTTGTTCACCGCCTGGCATGTGCCGCTGATCTTTGCCCACGGCATCACCTATCCCGGCGGTGCAGGCGCTCTTGTGGGCGGCGCACTGGGGATGGGCCTGTTCTGGAGCTTCATTGCGGCGCGGCGGAAAAGCATAGGTTGGCCGGTGGTCAGTCATGTGCTGACGAACATGGTGGCATTTATCGGGTTTTTCGCCCTGGACGGTGTTAGAAATTAAGCCGTTTTTGATCCCAACAGACCTCTTCCCGTAAGCTCTACGCAATGTTCGCGTGGTTGTTTCGGCGCAAGTTCGTTCGCCGAAACTGGGGGAAAACACATGGGAGCTCAGTTTGCCCAGTGCCAGCCGTCGCACCCGCCGGCCGCACAAGAGCCTGATCCGCAGGAAATTGCACACCTGACGACGCTGTTGGGCCAGCAACAATTTGCCGAGGGCGCAAGCACAGCAGAAGAATTTACCAAACGCTGGCCAGACCATCCGTTGGGCTGGACTGTGCTTGGCATGTGCCTGACCGCGCTGGGGTCTTTCCAAGACGCCGAACCGGCCCTGCGGCAGGCGGTGCAGCTGGCGCCAAATAATGCTGCGGTGGCCAACTGTCTAGGTGTGGTGCTCAAGGCATTGGGCAAGGCGGCCGAGGCGCGCAGCGTCTTCGATCAAGCGCTCAGCAACGATGAGACGTTCATGGAGGCGCGCTTTAACTTGGCGCAAACCCTCCGGGATCTGGACCTGCACGACGAGACCCTAAAAGAGCTGCGGACCGTTCTGGCGCGCCGCCCTGACGACACCTCCGCCCGCATGGCGCTGGCCCACAGCTTGAAAGAAACCGGCGCCCTTGCCGAGGGGGAAGAACAATATCGCGCCCTTGCCAACCACGAGGCAACACGGCCCGAGGCGTACTTTCATTTGAGCACCGTAAAGACCTTCACCAGAGAAGATGCCGATCTCAAAGCCATCTTGGCTCTGCTGAACCGAAAGCCCGACAGGCCCAACGACCGGATCCACCTGCACTTTGCCGCCGGCAAGGCGCTTCAGGATGTGAACGATGACCCGGCCACGGCGTTTGTCCATTATCAGTCCGCCAATGCGATGAAGCGCGCAGCGTTGCACTATGATGTGCGCCAGGATGTTGCCAGTTTGGCCAAAGTGCAGAGGCATTTTCCCAACGCCCAGCCGCTTGTGCAAGCGCCGTGGGGGGACGGTTTTGGGCCATCCCCGATCTTCATCGTTGGCATGCCGCGTTCGGGAACCACGCTGATTGAGCAGATCCTGGCCAGCCATCAGCAGGTGAGCCCAGGCGGCGAGAGAACGGACCTGGAGCGCAGTGCCAAAGCGCTGGAGGCCAAGACCGGCGTGCCGTTTCCTGCTTGGGAAGACGCACTGGGCGCCGGGGAAGCTGAAGAGCTGAGCGGGACCTACCTTGGCGCACTGCACGCGGTTGATCCCGCTGCCCGGTGGATTACAGACAAGGGACGGAAAAACCTGAAGTTGCTCGGCGTGGTGGCCAAGGCCCTGCCCGGCGCGAAAATCATTCACGTGCGGCGGCAACCGCTCGACACATGTTTTTCCTGCTACACCCAGCTTTTTGCCGAAGGCAATCTGTTCTCCTACGATCTTCTCGATCTGGCCACTTACTACACGGCCCATCAATCCCTGGCCGCCCATTGGGAAAAGGTCCTGCCATCCGGCCAGCTTCGAAGTGTCGACTATGAAACCCTGATTGCAGAACCTGAAGACACCATCAGGGGCCTCTTGGAGTTCTGTGCGCTGGAGTGGGACGACAATTGCCTTCATTTCCACAACACGGCCCGGCCGGTTAAGACACCAAGCGCCGTTCAGGTGCGCACCCCGCTGTACCGGTCCTCGGTCGGCCGCTGGGAGCCCTACAAAGACCACCTTGCGCCCCTCATCCAAGGGCTGTCCAATGGGTCGTTGTGGGTGCCCGGGTCCGCAATATGTTGAAAACCGCTCCAACCGGCGAGGACTGGGGCCAGGCCCGGCTTGGGTTGGCACCGCTGACGAAACTGGCTTTTGAGGGCGGCGACCTTGCGCCGCTTTCCACTCAGCTCTTGCTGGCGATGGCGCAAGATTCGAGCAACATGGGAGCGCTGATGGACCTGGCGGTCATCGAGCAGCTGAGGGGCAATCTTGAAGACGGCCTGGGCTATCAGGAATTGGCGCTGACCCAGCAGCAAATGTTCAGAATCGCCTCGGAAACAGCCCCCAATCTGGAAATTCTGGTGCTGGCTGCGCCCATCCGCATGGGGGGCAACACGCCCATCGAATTTTTGCTGGCCGGTCAAGCCGTGGGTCTCACAACGCTCTACGTGCTGCCGGACACGCCTCTGCCCGATCCGCTACCGAACCACGATGTGGCGTTTGTGGCCGCGCCCGGGGACACGGACGGCGCGCGGGCCTTTCTGACCCAGATTGCACGCCATGTTGAAAACTGGCCGCGCCCGGTTCTCAACCTGCCTGAGCACATTATGGGACTGGAGCGCGACGAGCTTTGGCGCACCTTGAACCCGTTGCCTGATCTGGTCTGCCCTCCCACTCTGCGCTGCACCAGAGACGAGCTGGATGTCTTTGCGCACAAGAACAAGCGCCGGTCGGACGATTTCACCATGTTCAGCTTTCCCCTGTTGGTGCGGCCGGTCGGTTCGCACGCCGGGCGCGGCCTGGTGAAGCTGGTGAGGCCGGATGATGTGGCCACCTACCTTGAAGGCTCTGAGGATGAGTCCTTTTTCATCAGCCGGTTCATCGACTATTCCAGCGCCGACGGACTTTACCGCAAATACCGCATTGTCCTGATCGATGGCCGCCCCTTCCCCGTCCACATGGCGATCTCAGACCATTGGGCCATCTGGTATTTGAATGCCGACATGGCCGACAGCGTGGACAAGCGCAGCGAGGAAGCCCAGTTCTTCGCCGGCTTTGAGATAGAGTTTGCCGCCCGCCATGCAGATGCCCTGGCGGCCCTGGCTGATGCGGCGAAGCTTGAATATTTCGGGATCGATTGTGCCGAAACCCAAGACGGCCGTCTGGTGGTGTTTGAGGCCGACAATGCCCTGATCGTCCATGACATGGACCCGCCGGACATCTTCCCCTACAAGGGCGCGCCCATGGGCCGGGCGTTTCGCGCCTTCGAAGCCATGTTGCACGCCAAGGCGGACAAGGCGGACAAGGCGTACGAGGCTGATGACGCCAAGTAGGCTAGCGCACCGGCACGTAGCTTAAGGGATGTCCCTTGTCGCCCTGATTGATCAGGTAATATTGGCCGCTCGCACGATCCGGCGCCAGATAAGCCTCTTCGCCTGCCGGTTTGCTCTGCTCGCCCCAAGGCGATTGAATGGTAACCGGCCTCTCCAACGCATAGCCCAATGCTGACAGTTTAAGCATTTCAACCTGCACCGACTTGCGCGCGCCGACGATCGCGTCCGGACCGGTTTTCAGGATCTTTGCAAGCTCGGGCTCTGTTTTCATCCAGTCGATCAGTGCCGGGTTCCGCCCAAGGGCTGCGGCCACCTCAACCTCGCTATAGTCAGCGTCAAAGGCCACCTTCTTGATGATGTAGAAGTCAGGCTTGTCGTCATCCATCTGCAGGGCAATGATGGTGCCTTGGTTTTCTTCCAGATAGTCTTGGGTGTATTTGGTCTTGTCCACATCGCCCAGGTGTTCACGGATCGCCTGGGGAATATCCTCAAACCGGCTGCTCTTCAGCACCCAGCCCACAAGGGGCTTGTCCTTCACGAACCGGTGGGTTGCCGGCTTGTGAGCGGCGATCCGGGTTTGAAGCTCGGCTTGGGTTTGCACCTGGGCAGTTTGGGCCGAAGCTGACTGCGCACCAGCGCTCAGGACAAGGCAACTCACGTTAAGCATTAAGAACAGTTTGAAAATAGTGCTGATGACTGACATTTGCGGACGTTAAAACACAATCTTGGCGCGCCAATGGCAATGCCGGATCGCTCAACCTCTCACCGCATCCATCGAACGAGCCAGCGCCTCGACAACCTTCCCCTCCATTTGGGCCACGTTAAAGCGCATGAAGTCCGTCGCCGATTGATTGACACTGAAAACATTGCCCGGAGCCAGGATGACCCCTTCATGGATCGCTCTCTTGGCAACCTCGGCTGCATCCATCTCATCTGGCAGCCGGCACCACAGATAGAACCCACCACGCGGCATCGTCCACGGCCAGATCCCCAGCGTGGCAAGCTGGTCTGCCATGTTCTTCCGGCGTCTGGCCAACTTTGCCCGGATCCCGCTCAGATGTTTGCGGTAGCTGCCGTCGCTCAGGGTGCTGAACACAAGCTCGGCGGCAACCGGGCTCGGGCCGCCGAAGTTTGTTGCCACTTGAAGGTCCACCAGCCCGTCGATCCAATCGGCACGGGCGGCGATGTAGCCACAGCGGATTGAGGCCGACAGGGTTTTTGAAAAGCTGCCGATCCTGATCACCCGTGACAGGCCGTCAAGGGTTGCGAGCCGGGTGGAGGGTTCCGGTTCGAAGTCTGCAAAGATGTCGTCCTCGACAATCGTGAGATCATGGGCCGCCGCAAGGGTCAGAACCTTGTGTGCCGTCTGCGCAGAAAGGGTTGCGCCGGTTGGATTTTGCAGCGCGCTGTTGGTGATGTAGAGCCGCGGGCGGTGGCTGCGGAGGGCTTCTTCGAACGCCGCGGTATCTGGCCCTGACGGCGTATAGGGCACGCTCACAATCTGGGCCCGGTGGGCCCGCAGCAGGGCCTGAAAGTTGAAATAGCACGGATCGTCAACAAGCACCGTATCGCCCGGCTGCAACAATGAGCGGCAGATCAAATCAATCGATTGGGTTCCCGACGAGGTCAGCAAAATCTGATCGGCGCCAGCATCGATCCCTTCGGCTGCAAACTGGCGGGCCAAGAGGCCGCGCAGCGCCAGCGAGCCGCGGGTTACGCCATAGTCGGTCAGAACGGCTTCATCAGCCCGCGCAAGGGCGCGGATCGCGCGCCGGATCGCGCCGCCCGGAAGCCAGTCTGCCGGCAGACAGCCGCAACCTGGGCGCAGCACTTCAGGGTTTGCATCAAGCGACTGGCGCGCCACCCAGAACGGGTCGATCTCGCGCTCAAGCCGCGGTTCAACTTCGGCCAAGACCAGTGGCGGCAAACTTCCCGCCACATAAAATCCAGAGCCGGGCCGCGAGCGGATAATGCCCGCAGCAGCAAGACGGTCGTAGGCCTCAACCACTGTTGAAGGTGAAACCTGCATGGTGGCGGCAAACCCCCTGATCGACGGCAACTTTTCGCCTGCGGTCAAAGTGCGGCTTGCGATGCGCCGGCCGATTGCGTCCATGACGGCAGCCGTGCGCGTGGTGGTTTTGGGCATTTCGGCCCGATGATCATCCAACTGTATGGTCCTCCTTACCAATACAGTTCTATCAGATTGTACTGATCTGTCACTGTCCTTGCCGCCACGGCGCCAGCTATTGAAAAGACCGGCAAATGGAGACCGGCATGCAGCAGACACTGACCAGATCAACCCCAACCTGGGGCGCAGGATGGGGCAGCGGCCTTCTCGGCGTCCTCATTTTCAGCGCTTCGCTTCCAGCGACGCGGGTTGCCGTGGGCGGGTTTTCGCCGCTGTTCCTGACGTCCGCCAGGGCGGTCATTGCCGCCATCCTGGGGGCAGCGCTGCTGCTGGCTCTGCGGCAAACCCGGCCGCTGGCCAAGGACGCCAACTCGCTCATCATTGTTGCGCTAGGTGTGGTGGCCGGCTTTCCCCTGCTCACCGCACTTGCGCTGCAGCACATCACCTCTGCCCGCTCGATTGTGTTTATCGGCATCTTGCCGCTGGTGACCGCGATCTTTGGTGTTCTGCGGGGCGGCGAACGGCCCAGGCTTGCGTTCTGGCTGTTCTCCAGCGTGGGCGCCGCACTGGTGGCAGGCTTTGCGCTGCTGCAAGGCGGCGGGGCCTCGCTCACTGGCGATGTGCTGATGATCGCCGCCGTGATTGCCTGCGGTCTGGGCTATGCGGAGGGGGCTTTGCTGTCGCGCCGGCTGGGTGGATGGCAGGTGATCTCCTGGGCGCTCGTTGCGGCCCTGCCGGTGATGGCCATCGTTGCGGCGCTGAGTTTGCCTGCCGTTTGGTCGGGCATCAGCCTGCCGGCCTGGATTGGGCTTGGCTATGTCTCTGTCTTCAGCATGTTGATCGGCTTTGTGTTCTGGTACCGCGGGCTGGCCTTGGGCGGCATTGCGGCGGTGGGCCAGCTTCAGCTGCTTCAGCCGTTCTTCGGGTTGGCTTTGGCCTGGCTTGTGCTGGGAGAGCCGGTGGAAGGCATGATGATTGCGGTTACGGTGCTTGTGGTTCTGTGCGTGGTGGGCGCCAAGCGGTTTGCGTAACGCGAATGCTTCAGTTTGAGCTGCGGTCAAATCCAGGAGAGACGCCAAACGCCCTCTTGTAGGCATGGGTAAAGGAATTGGTGCTTGTAAAGCCGTTGGCCAGAGCCACATCCACGATTGTCATGGAGGTTCTTCGCAGCATTTGCTTGGCGCGGTCCAGGCGCAGGCGGGAGTAGAAGGCGTGCGGCCCGGTTTTGGCAAATTTCTTGAACAATCTTTGCAGCTGCCGCGGCGAGATGTTGAGGTGCGAGCAGAGTTCCTCCAGGCTGAGCGGATCCTCAACGTTTGCTTCCATCAGACGAACGCATTTTAGAAAGGTGGGGTTTGTAACGTCATAGCGCGCCCGGGCATCCAGCCTTTGGTGAACGGTTTCATCGCGCAGGCTGTGGTGAATTGCGATGTCGGCCACATCTCGGGCAACCTGCTCTCCGGCCACCCGCTGGACGATCTGGATCATGAGGTCCAGCGGCGCGGTGCCGCCAGAACTCGTCAGCAAGTCCCGATCCTCAATGCAGACCCCAGATCGCAGCTCTGCCTCGGGAAAGGTCTCACGGAAAATATCTGAATACTCCCAGTGAATGGTGCAGGCCCGGCCTCGCAAGAGCTTGAACTTGGCCAGCAAATAGGTTCCAGTGCAAATTGCCGAAAGAGCCGTCCCATGGCGCTCGAGCTTCTGAAGTTCGGCGCCAAGGCTTGGCGGCAGACCGACCGATTCCACGTCATCGCTGCTGCAGATCACGAGCAAATCGGCCCGCTCGGCGTCTGCCAGCCGGCCGCTCACCGATTGCTCGAAACCACTGCTTGCAGTCACCGGGTTTCCATCTACTGATACGCAGTGATAGGCAAACCGCGCCTGGCCCAGAAGCTTGTTGGCAATTCTCAAGGGCTCCACCGCAGACGCCAGAGAGATCATGGAGAAGTTGTCGATCAGGAGGAACTCGACGGTGTAACTGGGCGGTTGAGATGTCATAACGCGCCCAGCGTAGTGCCCGCCCGGGTGTTGTCAATGAGAGACAGCAACGCCAAGCACTGCCTGCTTATTGGCTAACTTGAGCGCTCGTGCACCCTCGAAAGCTAACGCGGCCTACGCCCAGGCACGGTATGGCAGATCAGGCACTTGGGGCTGACCCGCGTTGGGTTTTCGCCGTCATGTTGTCTTAATCATCGAACTTATAGTCAAAAGCCGTGATGTCGCTTTTGTATGTTTCCGCCACGGCCGCTCTGAGTTCGTTGGTATAGTAGGTTCGGTAATCGCCGTGGATCGAGCTGTTGACACGTTCGAGTTTCGTAGAGGCAATGTCCAGCGTTTTGCATATGACATCATAGTCTTGCTGGAGGGTTTCATAGCGCCCGACAAAATCGACGAGGCAGGTCCCCTCTTCGTCATATAGAAAATCGTATTGGGGTTGAACTTGGATCCTATTGCGCCGCTGCGAATTTTCTAGAAACTGAGGCATGAATCGGAACGGATCATTGATCATCGTGGGGTGGTTGCGAAGCAGAAAGAAAAAGCTCGACACGAACCGATCCCAGGGGTTCCTGACAAACGCAAAGCTGAAATAGTCATCCCAAATCTCCGCCCCCACCGCAGCGCGCAGGTCAGCAGCGCCAATGTGGCCGTGCATCTTGTCGCGAATACCTGGATAGTGAGATCGTTTCTTTAGGAAGAGACCAACCTGTTCCACGTCATCGGGTGCCATATACTCCCGCAGAGCAAATCGGATGGCGTGGGTTGCCGTTTTTGGCACCGCCACAAAAATGCAACGCAGTTCATGCGAGATGATCATCGCACGCTATTGGTCTTGGTGTTTTGAGGATAACATTGGAAAGCCACCTGGATGAGGTACCACATTGGTACTGTTTGTCATTTTGGGCGTCAACGCGACAAAGCAGAAATGAAGGTGTTAAAGTAAAGACAGATCTCTTGAGCCCCCGTCCGTCTCTACTTGCATTGAGGTTAGGTCATGGGAGCCTTTGTGGCACTAGGGCATCTTCCGCTCAAACCGAGCGGAAGATGCCCCAGATTTTCGTTACGGGCGAGCAACTTATCCCCGCTCAGCCGATTCCGTCTGATCGGCGGTTGCACTAGAGCAAGAACGCGGTCGGCAGACTACCGGCACTGGAGATAAAAATGGATCTGGGTAGGCCGTTTGTCCCGTACCAAAGCGTGGACATCAGCGAGTTGAGCGAGCGGTTAGCAACTCAACCGGCCTCTTTCTGGCAAGTCGACAAAGAGACCCGCACCACGTTGGCGCGCAACAGACCGGGCAACTCCGTATTTTTTTACAATGATAGGCCGGGCTTCGCGAGCCGGAATATTCTCCATGAAGCCCTCTCCGGAATTGTTAATGTTCTCCGCTACAGTGAACGCGGTCTGTTCGAAGAGGTCGATGCCATCATTCAAACGAGTATCGTACCTGAATTCCCTGGTTGCATGCCCATCCGGGTTCAACTGGCAGAGCTGGGTCCTGGCCAAGTCATCAGATCCCACACCGACTTGGGCATATTGATAAAGATCCATCGATTACATGTGCCAATAACGACCCATGAAGACGTAACATTCATTATTCAAAATAAGCGCTTCCACTTTGAGACCGGTCACCTTTTTGAGCTCAATAACACAGTGATGCACGGCGTGGAGAACAACAGCGACGCTTCACGCATTCATCTCCTGGTAGACATGTTGCCCACCGATTTCGCCCACGTCAAATATCACGATTCTGAAGAGGCAATGCGCAGAGCCTTGGCATAATCGCCTGGGTCAGGCCATTTGCTGTAATGAACAACACCAAACGTTCTGAAATAAAGCCCCACAACCCGGCACACGTAAAAATACATGAAAATAGTCCTTGACATAGATGGTTGTGTTCTCTATATGTTCCCCACTGCCGTGTACCGGGGGCGTGTCTAGACCGTCATTCACGTGACATGTGCAGATGATG
>JAAEUE010000332.1 GCA_024227565.1 Alphaproteobacteria bacterium | reverse complement strand
ATTCGCCAATACATTGCCGATTCACGTATAGAGATTGACCAGGCCCGGCTTCTCACCCTGAGCGCCGCGCATAAGATGGACACGGTCGGCAATAAGGGCGCCCGGGCCGAAATCGGCATGATCAAGGTAGTTGCGCCAAACATGGCACAGAAGGTTCTGGACCGGGCCATCCAGGTCCATGGCGGTGCCGGTGTTTGCCAGGACTTCGGTCTGGCTGCAAGTTGGGGATGGGCGCGGGCACTGCGTATAGCAGACGGTCCTGACGAAGTGCACCGTGATCAGATCGCCCGGCTCGAGCTACGCAAGCACCCCCTGGATGAAGACTAAAGTGAAGCAGGGAAACGGCCTGGTGCCGGTGCACGATACTCATCATTTTGCGGAGGATGTACTGCAGTCCTATTTGGGCAAGGTCTTGCCTGATTTTGCCGGGTCCATGTCCGTGCTGCAGTTCAGGGGAGGGCAGTCTAACCCCACCTTCCACATCAGCACTGCGGAAAGAGAGTATGTCCTGCGCAAGAAACCGCCAGGAAAACTACTGCCATCGGCGCACGCGGTAGATCGCGAATACCAAGTGCTGAACGCGCTCCTGGATTCAGGTGTTCCCGTACCGCGTGTACTGCATTTCTGCGAT
>JAAEUE010000331.1 GCA_024227565.1 Alphaproteobacteria bacterium | reverse complement strand
TTCGGGGAGCACCCCGGTATTCGTGAAAGGGGGCAACCCCGTTACCTGGGAGGGTAAACAATGGTGGTGAAATCAGTAAGAAAGATGGCGGCCGCAGTCGGGCTGCTGGCGGTGTCTGCAGGACAGTCGGTGTGGGCAGCGTTGCCGACGCCGGTTGCGCCGAGTACGGCGCCGGCGGCTGGTGACTGGATCGCGCTCATCAAGGGCTACATCAAGGACGGTGGCCTGGTTCTGGGGCTGGCGATTGCAGTACTCGGTTTCCTGTGGATCGCTTATCTAGGGTTCTCCAAGTTCAACGAGGCACGCCAAGGTAAGGCCGAGTGGGCCGAGGTGGGTGTGCTGGGTATCGTCGGTGCGATTGTACTGATCTTTGCCAGCTATCTGCTCACCGAAGCTGCGGGCGTTATCTAATCGATGTCCAACCGCGACGACATCCTGGCCGACCGGCTCAACGCGGAGCCGGCGATCTTCAAAGGCTGTTCGTCCTCCGAGCTGGGCATCATCGTTGGGGTGGCCGCACTCATCTGGTTGCCCGTTAGTCTTCTGCTGGCGGGGCTGTTGGGTGCGGTCACCATGGGGTTTGGCATCGCGGGCATGGGTGTTGTCGCTACCGTGATCGTAATGGCAAGCCTGTTTCAACGATTGAAACGCGGATGGCCGGACGGCCACTAC
>JAAEUE010000330.1 GCA_024227565.1 Alphaproteobacteria bacterium | reverse complement strand
GTGTCTTTAGAACCGCCAAGGAGGAACCATCCATGAAAGAGGTTAGCACAATCGGTTTGGATATCGCCAAGAACGTATTCCAGGTGCACGGCATTGATGAAGCAGGCAAGATCGTCATTCGCCGGCAACTGAGACGGAGCCAGGTTCTGACCTACTTCGCCAAGTTACCGCCGTGCCTCATCGGCATGGAAGCCTGTGCCACCTCGCACCATTGGGCGCGTGAATTGAACAAGCTGGGCCATGATGTCCGCATGATGCCGGCGGCTTATGTGAAAGCCTACGTGAAGCGCAACAAGACCGATGCGGCCGATGCCGAAGCGATCTGTGAGGCGGTGCGAAGGCCAACCATGCGTTTTGTGCCAGTCAAGACGCCGGAGCAGCAATCGGTCCAGACGCTGCATCGCACGCGCACGATGCTGGTACGTCAGGGGACCATGTTGATCAACGCTATCCGCGCCCACATGGCCGAGTTCGGCATTGTGGCCCCTGTCGGGCGCAAGGGCGTTGAGAAGCTTCTGGGAGAGATCGTGTCTGGCGAGGATAAACGTATCCCCAAACTGGCGCGTGATTGTCTTGTGGCTTTGGCCGGTCAATTGAAACTGACCAGGCGCCAGATCCTTGGAGCCGACCGGCGCATCCTGGCAATCCATAAGTCCGATGAGTTGAGCAAACGCCTTGAAGCGATACCCGGCGTGGGGCCGCTAATCGCCGCGGCCCTCGTGGCCAGTATCCCTGATGCCCGCGCTTTTGCCTCCGGCCGGGACATGAGCGCCTGGATCGGGCTGGTCCCCAAACAGCATTCAACCGGAGGCAAGGAGCGTTCCGGCGCGATCTCCAAAGCGGGCAACAGGTATCTGCGTCAATTGCTGTTCGTCGGGGCGATGGCGGTGATCCGGCGGGCCAAGCAACTTGGCGCCAGCCACTATCCCTGGCTGGTGAAGCTCATGGAACGGCGCTCGGTCAAGATCGCCGCGATTGCCCTGGCCAACAAGATTGCCCGCATCGCCTGGGCCATGATGACCAAAGGAGAAAGCTACAAACCCATGCTGCATCGGGCGGCATAGGTCACAGAATACAAAAGACAGGTGGAGCTGTGCTCCACGCAACGAAGTTGGAAAGGGCCCTGAACGCATAACGCACCCAAATCAATCGGCCATCAGAGCAGGACACCCCGATTTGCGCTAAGCGCCTCTGAGCGCGTGTTAATAAAAGGAACCTGGCTCTTGTGGAGAGCATTATGGCCAGCGGCAATGAAAAGGCCGCATCAACAGGCCGCACACATAGCCGCTCCCGACAAAAGTGGGACGAACGCAATCAGAAACCTTGACAGCACGGAGCCGTCCACACATAGCGCAAACTCCCCTTTCAGGAATGTGCTGCAAGTTCAGAGCAGGTGTGTGAACGATCTCGTCACGGCTTGCCTTTAAAGCGGCTTTCAGGCTTGCTTCAAAGCTCCCTCAGCACGCGCGGCAGGATGTGGGCGGAGTAACCCGGTGCACATCTGGTGACCTTCACGGTGCCATTGCGGATGGCCCGGTCGGCCATCTCGCGATCTTGCTGTGTGACGCGCCCGGCTTTTCGGCGT
>JAAEUE010000329.1 GCA_024227565.1 Alphaproteobacteria bacterium | reverse complement strand
CATCGAGACGCCATAGGCATCTTCCTCAGGCACGCCGAATAGCCTGACCTCGGGCTCTGACACGATCTTGTTCTTGTTATCCAGAACCACACACACCGCCGCGGCACCGGCAAATGAGAGCCGGCGGCGGTCCCGAGCGGGGCCCTCCAGAGCCGGCACGAACAGGCGGCCATCAATATGGGTGCGCCCGGCGGGAACTGTGTCGATCACCTCACCAGGACCGGGCACAAGCCGGACCATGTCCCCGTTCGCCGCAACCGCAGAAGACGGGATTCCGCAATCCTTGGCAAAGCGGGCCTGCTCGGTCATATGGCGCATCTCGCCGTGCATCGGAACCAGAAGCTCAGGTTTCAGCCAGCCATAGAGTTGGCGCAGCTCCTCCCTGCGGGGATGGCCGGTGACGTGAACCAGGGTGTCATCGGAATCGATGATTTCCACCCCTTGCGCCGCCAGCAGGTTCGCCACATGAGACACGGCCTTCTCATTGCCCGGGATGGTCTTGGACGAGTAGATGACCGTGTCCCCTTCCTCCAGGGTGATGTGGGGATGGGTGTCATCGGCAATGCGCGCCAGGGCAGCCCGCGGCTCGCCTTGCGAACCGGTGCACAGGCACACCACCTTGTCTGGGGGCAGATAGCCGAATTCATCCGGTCCCAGGATCTCGTGCACGTCCTTCAGATATCCCGTGGCCCGTGCCGCTGCGATCACCCGGTCGAGCGATCTGCCGGCCACGATCAGATGACGATCAGCAGCATAGGCCGCTTTCGCAACCGCCTCGACCCGGCCGGCATTGGAGGCGAATGTGGTGACCGCCACCCTGCCCTTGGCCTGCTTGATGACCTGGGAGAGGCTTTTTGAAACCTCCGTCTCGGTCGGTGAATAGCCATCGCGCAAAGCGTTGGTCGAATCGCAAATAAGCGCCCGGCAGCCTTCTTGCCCCAACGCCTTGAACTTTGCCTTGTCGAAGGGATGGCCCAACACGGGGTCCTCGTCGATCTTCCAGTCGCCCGTGTGCACGACCATGCCCGCCGGTGTTCGGATGGCCAAAGCACTGGGCTCTGGAATGGAATGGGTGACGTTCACC
Source organism: Alphaproteobacteria bacterium (assembly GCA_024227565.1). Taxonomy (GTDB): domain Bacteria; phylum Pseudomonadota; class Alphaproteobacteria; order Rhizobiales; family CAJQND01; genus JAAEUE01. Next base: position 16,945 of record JAAEUE010000329.1, on the reverse strand, counting down.
AGTTCAACATCGAAGGGGCCAGCCGAAAACCGCCCGCCAAGAGGAATGACGTTCAGCGGGAAGTCCTCATCAAGCCCGTGCTCTATCAGCTTGCCGCGCAGCAATTCCGCGGTGAACGGGGTTGCGAACACGGGGCACTTGAGCTCGGGCCACAGCCAGGGAACGCCGCCAAAATGGTCCTCGTGGGCATGGGTCAGCACAATGCCATCGATGTTCTTGCGCTCGCGTTCCAGGAAGCTGATGTCCGGCAGCACGATATCGATGCCCGGATCGCGCTCATCGCCAAACTTCACGCCCATGTCCACGATCAGCCAGCGGCGTTTATGGACCGGGCCATGGCCGTAGAGATAGAAGTTCATGCCGATCTCGCCGGCCCCTCCCAGGGGCAGGAACACCAGATCTTCTGTTCCGGGGTTTGAACGGCGGCGGCTCATGCGGCAAGCTCGATGTCAGCGGCGAGAATGCGTGTCACTTCGCCGTCCGCTTGCTCCAGCAAAAGCGCGCCATTTGGATCCAGCCCGCTGAAGCGTCCTTCGATCGTGGTTGCCTCCAAGCTGGCGGTTATCATTTCACCGACGCCTGCAGCCCGTTCAAGCCAGGCGGCACGGATGTGCTCAAATCCCTCGCGGCGCCAGACTTTAAGCCATCTGTCCATAGTGATCGCCAATTGCTCGAAGGCCCGCTGCGGCTTGGCATCTGTGCCGTGCAGCGCAAGTCCCGTGGCCGGGCGCCGCAAATCCTCAACCGGAACGCTGGCAAGGTTCAGGCCGCAGCCGATGGCCACGCTGCCTGAACCGGCTTGTTCAATCAAAATACCGGCGCTCTTCTCGCCGTTCAGAAGAAGGTCATTGGGCCATTTGAGCTTGAGGTTTGCGGCACTCTCTGCTGGAAGACAGGCTTCAGCGGCACTGTGGACCGCCAGGGCTGCGATAAAGGACAAGTCTGGAGCCCGCTCACCGGGATCCAGGCTCAAGAGCAGGGAGGCATAGAGATTGCCAGGCTCTGATACCCAGGTGCGCCCTAGGCGCCCTCTGCCGGCAGTTTGCACGTCAGCCCAGATCCACAACGGTCCCGTATCGCCAGACTTGGCGCACCGTGCTGCCTCCAAATTGGTGGAATCAACTTCGCCGTACCGCGCGAGCTCATAACCTTCGGGCAACTGGGGCCTTTGCGGTTCCATCAGGCGCGTCAGAACAAGGACGCAGCCGCTGCCTCTGCTGCGGTGATGATCGGCCGGGCAAACAGCGCAAACGCCAGGACAAAGATGCCGGACAGTGCCATCACCAGCCTGATCTCGCGAGGCGTCTGCTCGAACTCCTGAACCGGATCGTCGAGATACATGATCTTGATGATCCTGAGATAGTAGTAGGCCCCTACAACACTCGCCAGAACACCGATCACGGCAAGCGCAACCAAGCCTTCCTTGATGGCTGCTGCGAACACGAAGAACTTGCCGAAGAAACCGGCCAGAGGCGGTATGCCCGCAAGCGAGAACAGCAGCATTGCCAGCACAAAGGCCATCAACTTGTCGTTGCGCGCCAGTCCGGCAAGGTCGGAGATGTCTTCCACCTGGCCTTCGTCCTTGCTGCGCATGGCCAGGATGCAGGCAAAGGTGCCAAGCGTCATGATCATGTAGATCGCCATATAGATGATCACGCCGCGCACGCCCTCTGCCGTGCCGGCTGCCAGGCCAACCAATGCAAAGCCCATGTGGCCAATGGATGAATAGGCCATCAGGCGTTTGATGTTGTTCTGGCCAATCGCGGCGAATGCGCCCAAGACCATGGAGGCAATGGAGATAAAGACGATAATCTGCTGCCAATCTTTGGTGACGCCCGGAAAGGCTTCGATTAGGACGCGCGTAAAGATCGCCATTGCGGCAACCTTCGGGGCTGCGGCGAAGAACGCTGTGACCGGTGTTGGCGCGCCCTCATAGACATCTGGCGTCCACATGTGGAACGGCACCGCGGATACCTTGAAGGCCAGGCCTGCCACGACGAAGACAATACCGAACAAGAGACCGAGCCCGGCGTTTCCGTTGGCCACTACGCTTGCAATGGCATCAAACTGTGTTGCGCCGGAGAAACCGTAGACGAGCGATGCGCCATACAGCAGCATCCCCGACGACAGAGCGCCCAGCACAAAGTATTTCAAGCCGGCTTCTGAAGAGCGGACACTGTCGCGGTTGAAGGCTGCGACCACGTAAAGGGCAAGCGATTGAAGCTCCAGCCCCATGTAGAGGGCCACCAGATCTCCAGCTGAGATCATCATGCACATGCCCAGGGTCGCCAGGACCACGAGCACAGGATATTCAAAGCGCTGAATTTGGCGCCGTTTCATGAAGGTCACGGACATCATCACCGTGACGGCTGACCCGAACAAGGTCATCGCCTTCATAAAGCGTGCGAAGGTGTCGTTGGTGAACTGGCCACCAAAGGCCGTCTCACCTGTTTGTCCGCCAAACACCACCAAAGCCCCGGCGATGGCCAGAAGCATCAGGGACAGGCTGCTGACCAGATCGAAGCTGTCTTCCTTGCGGAACACGCCCAGCATCAGCAAAGCCATGGCACCGCCCGCCAGAACAAGCTCGGGCAGGATTACCATCAGATCGGGGGTCAGGTTGGTCATTCTTTCGTTCCCGTCACTGCGCCTGGGCCAGTTGGCTTGCGCTCTCAAGGGCGGCAAGCGAGGCCTGGTACTGATCAATAAGTTGCGTCACCGAGGCGTCCATCGCATCGATAATCGGGGCTGGATAGAAACCAAAGAACACCGTGAGCACGATCAAGGGGGCCAGTATGGCCATCTCGCGCTTGTTCATATCGGCGATGGTTTTGAGGTTTTCCTTTTCCAGCACCCCGAACACCACCTTCCGGTAGAGCCAAAGGGCGTAGCCTGCAGACAAGATCACGCCTGTGGTTGCAAACGCTGCTACCCAGGTGTTGGCCTTGAAGGCGCCGGCCAGGGTCAGAAATTCGCCCACAAAACCGCTGGTGCCCGGCAGGCCCACATTGGCGAGCGTGAACACCATGAAAGTGAAGGCATAGATCGGCATTCGGTTCACTAGCCCGCCATAGGCGGCAATCTCGCGGGTGTGCATTCGGTCATAGACCACACCGACACACAAGAAGAGCGCGCCGGAGATGAAGCCGTGGGAGATCATCTGGAAGATGCCGCCCTCAATGCCCTGCACCGTGCCGGTGAAGATGCCCATGGTGACAAAGCCCATGTGGGCAACTGATGAATAGGCAATCAGCTTCTTCATGTCCTCCTGCATCAGCGCAACCAGAGAGGTGTAGACGATGGCAATCACCGACATGCCGAACACAAGGGGCGCGAAATAGTCGGACGCGACCGGGAACATCGGGAGCGAGAAGCGCAGGAAACCGTAGCCCCCCATCTTCAAAAGGATCGCTGCCAGCACCACAGAGCCGGCCGTGGGCGCCTCAACGTGGGCATCGGGCAACCAGGTGTGCACCGGCCACATGGGCATCTTGACCGCGAAGGAGGCAAAGAAGGCCAGCCAGAGCCAGGTCTGCAGTTCCACAGGGAACTTGTGGGCCAGCAAGGTTGGGATATCGGTGGTTCCGGCGCTCCAATACATGGCCATCATGGCCAGCAGCATCAGCACCGAGCCCAGAAGCGTGTAGAGGAAAAACTTGAAGCTGGCATAGACCCGCCGGGCCCCGCCCCAAATGCCGATGATCAGGAACATCGGGATCAGGCCGCCCTCAAAGAACAGGTAGAACAATAGGAGGTCGAGGGACACGAAGACCCCGATCATGAGCGTTTCCAGAACCAGAAACGCAATCATGTATTCCTTCACCCGCGTTTTCACAGCCCAACTGGCCAAAATGCAACCGGGCATCAGGAATGTGGTCAGGAGCACAAACAGCACTGAAATCCCGTCAACGCCCACGTGGTAGTTGATCTGGTTTCCGAGCCAGGAGTGCTTCTCCACCATCTGGAAGCCAGGGTTGGACGGATCGAAATTGCTCCAGACCAAAAGCGACAGCAGGAAGGTGAAGATGGTCGCCCACAGCGAGACATAGCGCACGTTGCGGATGGAGGTCTGGTTGTCGTCCCTGAGCAGGAACAAGATCAACACCGCACCTGCCAAGGGCAGGAAGGTTACCAGGGTGAGCAAGGAATTAGTCGGCATCTCAGTGCACGCCCCCGAACATGAAGTAGGTGACAAGCGCGGCGACGCCGATCAACATCGCAAACGCATAGTGATAGACGAAGCCGGTTTGCAACCGGACAATTCTGTTGGTGACATCAAGCACCCGGGCAGACACGCCATCGGGGCCGAACCCGTCGATCAGCCAGCCGTCCCCTTTCTTCCAGAGGAAGCGGCCAATCCACATTGCGGGGCGCACCAGGAAGAAGTCGTAGATTTCGTCGAAATACCACTTGTTCAGCAGGAACTGGTAGAGCGGCTGGTGTTGCGCTGCTAGGCGGCCAGGGATGCTGGGGTCGCGAATGTACATCAGCCACGACAGGGCAAACCCGGCCAGCATGGCGATGAATGGCGCAATCGGCACCCATCCAGGCACGTGATGGAATTCATCGACGATCTTGTTTGTTGGCAGGCGGTAAAGCGCCTCGCCCCAGAACAGCGCTTCGTCATGGCCGATGAAATTGGTCTTGAACAACGCGCCGGCCAAAAGAGCCCCAATAGCCAACACGATCAGGGGACCCATCATGCTCATGGGCGATTCATGCACATGGCTCATCACTTCGCTTGAGGCGCGCGGACGGCCATGGAAGGTCATGAACATCAACCGCCAGGAGTAGAATGAGGTCATGAACGCGGCGGTCAGCAGAAGCCAGAACGCGAACGGGGCCATGGCATTGTGGCCGGCATAGGCAACTTCGATGATGGCATCTTTGGAGAAATAGCCGGCCGTCAGCGGGAAGCCCGTCAATGCGAGCGTTCCAATGAGCATCATCAGCCAGGTCATCTTCAGGTGTGGCCGCAAACCGCCCATGTTGCGCATGTCCTGCTCATCAGACATGGCGTGGATCACAGATCCCGAGCCAAGGAACAGGAGCGCCTTGAAGAAGGCATGGGTGAACAGGTGGAAGATGGCCACGCCATAGGCCCCAAGGCCCAGAGCGGCAAACATGTAGCCCAGCTGCGAACAGGTGGAGTAAGCGATCACACGCTTGATGTCGTTTTGCACCAGGCCAACCGTGGCGGCAAAGAACGCCGTGAGCGCACCCACGAAGGTAACCACGGTGAGCGCAGTCGGTGAATGTTCAAACAGCGGCGAACAGCGTGCCACCAGGAACACCCCTGCGGTCACCATTGTGGCAGCGTGGATCAGGGCGGAAACCGGTGTTGGGCCTTCCATGGCGTCCGGCAGCCAGGTGTGCAACATGAACTGCGCAGACTTGCCCATGGCGCCCATGAACAGCAGCAGGCAGATGGTGGTGAGAATATCCACCTGCATGCCCAGGAATTCAAAGTTCTTGCCAAGCTGTTCAGGCGCCTTGGCGAAGATCTCGGTGAAGCCAATGGTGCCGAACACAACGAAGGCTGCGAATATGCCGAGGGCAAAGCCAAAGTCGCCAATCCGGTTTACGATGAAGGCTTTCATGGCAGCCGCGCATGCTGATGGTTTCTTGTACCAGAACCCGATCAGCAGATAGGACGCCAGCCCCACCCCTTCCCAGCCGAAGAACAGCTGCAGCAGATTGTCGGCGGTCACCAACATCAACATGGCGAAGGTGAACAAGGACAGATAGCTGAAGAAGCGCGGCTGATGCGGATCGTGGCTCATGTAGCCGATCGAATAGATGTGCACCAGCGAGGAGACGGTGTTGACCACTACCAGCATGACAACGGTTAGCGTGTCGACCCGGAACGCCCAGTTGGCCTCAAGGGCCCCTGAGTTGATCCAGCGGAGAACGTCAATGGTTTGCGCCGGCTTCTGGCCAATCGCTACGTCAAAGAAGGCAACCCACGAGAGCACGGCGCTCAGCACCAGGAACCCGGAGGTCAGATAGGCGCTTGCCTTCGCGCCGAGCACACGGCCACCAAAGCCCGCCAATAGCGCGCCAAGAAGGGGGAGAAAGACGATTGCGTGATACATTTGCGCTGTGTCACCCCTTCATCATGTTTATGTCTTCAACCGCGATAGAACCGCGGTTGCGGTGATAGGCCACCAGGATGGCCAAGCCGATTGCAGCCTCGCCCGCCGCCACCGTCAGCACCAGGAGGGCAAACACTTGCCCCATGAGGTCGCCGAGATGGGTGGAGAAGGCCACCAGGTTGATGTTCACAGCCAGCAGCATCAACTCGATCGACATCAAGATGATGATCACGTTCTTCCGGTTCAAAAAGATCCCGAAAATGCCGATTGCAAAGAGAATGGCCGCAACGGTCAGATAATGTGACAAGCCAATTTCCATCAGGAAAGACCCTCCCCTGATTTGACTTCGCGTACTTCAATCGCGGTTGCCGGTGTTCGGGCAACCTGGCGCGGAATGCTTTGGCGCCGTACGCCTTCCTTGTGATGCAGGGTCAGGACGATGGCCCCCACCATGGCAATCAACAGAACAATGCCGGCTGCCTGAAACAGATAGACGTACTTGGTATAAAGAATCTGGCCGATGGCTTCGGTGTTTGTGATGCCGCCCACTGAAGGCGCCTTATCGGCAATTGTGGCCACCGCCTCCGGCGATAGCGCCCAGGAACCGACCACGAAGATCAGTTCAATCAGCAAGATCACGCCAATCACTCCGCCCACTGGCAGGTATTGCAACATGCCCTGGCGCAGCTCAGCGAAATCGATGTCCAGCATCATGACCACGAACAAGAAGAGTACAGCCACGGCCCCCACATAGACCACCACCAGGATCATCGCCAGAAACTCTGCGCCCATCAGAACAAACAGGCCGGCAGAGTTGAAGAATGCCAGGATCAGGAACAACACCGAATGCACAGGATTGCGCGCGGCAATCACCATGAACGCCGCAGCCACGGTGATGGCTGAAAACAGATAGAAGAATATTCCGGCAACTGCCATGTTCTCGTCCTTTGCCCTTCGCTGCCCTTATGATTACCGATACGGGGCGTCGAGCTTCATGCTCTGCGCTATCTCGCGCTCCCAGCGATCGCCATTCGCCAGCAGCTTGTCTTTGTCGTAGAGCAACTCTTCTCGGGTCTCGGTTGCAAACTCAAAGTTTGGTCCTTCGACAATGGCATCCACCGGGCACGCCTCCTGGCAAAAGCCGCAATAGATGCACTTGGTCATGTCAATGTCGTAACGGGTGGTGCGCCGGGTGCCGTCGTTGCGGCGCGGGCCAGCCTCGATCGTGATGGCCTGGGCCGGGCAGATGGCTTCGCACAATTTGCAGGCAATGCACCGCTCTTCGCCGTTCGGATAGCGCCGCAATGCATGCTCACCGCGAAAACGCGGGCTTAGCGGGCCCTTCTCGAAGGGATAGTTCACAGTTGCCTTGGGCGCAAAGAAGTAGCGCATCGCAAGGAAGAAGGCCGAGACGAACTCGGACAAGAACATCGATTTAGCCGCGTTTCGGACGAGCATTTTTCTCTTCCTCCCTAGCTGGCCGTCAAAAAATCGAACCCAGAACCCAATTGCCCGCAAGCAATCCGATCACTGGAAACACAAAGAAACATGCGATCGACAGGATGCTGCGAACGCGCTCGAACATTTGCGTCTTTTCTCGCGACACGGTTCCGTCTTGCGCAGCCTGGCGCTCCCCTTGTTTCAACGCCCAATTCACCAACATGTAGTCGATCAGACCGATGAACAGCATTACGGCCGCGCCGATCAGGCTGAACGTGGTCAATTCCAATCCAAACAGGCTCATGACCGCACATCCTCAGCTCGAGCTCGTGCCGGAGAGCACATTGGCGATCACCAGCCCCATGGCCGGAAGAACAAAAAAGGCGACCAGTTTGGCCATGGCCAGAACTGTGCTTGGCTTGGCGGCCTTGGTTCCGTTCGCCTTGGCTTCTTCGTGGCGCTGCCGAAGGCCTGGATAAGCAAAGCGCGAGATGCACGCCACACCGGCAAGCCCGATCAGCAATCCGGCGAAGATGCCCAGAAGGCTTAATGCGTTGATCTGGAGTACGGAGGGCATTCACTTATGATCCTCCCGGTGCCAGATCGAACGCAACCAGGAAGCCGGCCACGGCTGCCACATAGAACAGGGAAATTGGCAGGAACACCTTCCAACCAAGGCGCATCAGCTGGTCGTAGCGATAGCGCGGCACCATGGCCTTCACCATAGCGAACATGAAGAACACGAAACACAGTTTGCCCAGGAACCAGAAGATACCGGGCACCCAGGTGAACGGTGCAATGTCCAGCGGAGGCAGCCAGCCCCCCATGAACAAGATGACCGTCATGGCGCACATGGCGGTGATCGAGACATATTCGCCGAGCATGAACATCAGGTATGGCGTCGATGAGTATTCAACCATGAAACCGGCGACGAGTTCGGACTCTGCCTCTGGCAGGTCAAATGGCGGTCTGTTTGTTTCAGCAAGTGCTGAGACGAAGAACACCACGAACATTGGGAACAACGGCAGCCAGTACCAGTTCAAGAACGTGAGCCAAGGCAGCCCCATCATGTCGGCTAGGCCGGACTTCTGGGTCATTACGATCCCAGAGAGGTTCAATGTGCCGGCGCATAGCAGGACTGTGATGATCACAAAGCCGATGGAGACCTCGTAGGACACCATCTGTGCTGCTGAACGCAGAGCGCCCAGGAACGGGTATTTCGAGTTTGAGGCCCAACCACCCATGATCACGCCATATACGCCGAGCGAGGAAATGGCGAACAGGTAGAGGATGCCCACGTTGATGTCGGCAATCACCCAGTTCTCCGCGACCGGGATCACGGCCCAGCCGGCAAGGGCCAGAACGCAGGTGACCAGCGGGGCCAACAGGAACACGCCCTTGTTGGCGCCATCGGGGATCACGACTTCTTTCAGAACAAATTTGAGCAGGTCGGCAAACGACTGGAACAAGCCCCACGGCCCGACAACGTTGGGACCACGGCGCATTTGAACCGCAGCCCAGATCTTACGGTCGGCCAACAGCAGGTAAGCGATGACTACAAGCAACGACACCAGGAGCGCCACGCTCTGGGCGACAATTATGGCAACTGTTATGGCAGCTTCATACATTGCTCGGCCCTACTCCGCTGCGTCCAGTTTCCGCCCGCGCCGCAATGCAGAACATTCAGCCATGACGGCTGATGCGCGCGCGATTGGATTTGTCAGGTAGAAATCTTTAACGACGCTCGTGAACGCTGATGAGTTCATGCGCCCGGCTTCCTTCACCAGTTCGCCCAGATCCTCGGTGCTGGCCACTTCGCGCTGATCTATTGCTGCCAATTGAGGCGCAGCCTCGTAGATCTTGGCGCGCAGTTGATCGGCTGAATTGTAGTCCAATGTGTGACCCAGCGCGTCTGACAAGGCTCTCAGGATGGTCCAGTCTTCACGTGCGTCGCCGGGAGGGAACACGGCCCGCGTCGTCATTTGCGTGCGCCCTTCGGTGTTCACATATGTGCCCGATTTTTCCGTGTAGGCGGCGCCCGGCAGGATTACGTCAGCTCGGTGTGCGCCAGCATCGCCGTGGCTGCCCTGATAAATCACGAAGGCCTCTCCCAGTGCCTTCATTCTAAGCTCGTCAGCACCCAGAAGGTAGACAACGTCCAACTCGCCTTTACCCGCCGCGCTCAACATCTTACGTGTGTCGAAGCCTCCGTCGGCCCCAGGAAGCACACACAAATCCAAACCGGCGACGCGGGCTGCTGCAGTGTGGAGCACAGCAAATCCGTTCCACTCTTCTGAACCGGTGGCGCCAACCTGCTCGGCAAGCATAGCCGCATTGCCAAGCACCGACAGGCCATCGCTGCGGGCAACGGCGCCCTGGCCAACGAGGGTCAACGGACGCTCAGCGCTTTTGAGAACTGCATGGAATTTCGATTTGCCAGCGGCAAGATCGGCTAGGGTTTCAGGTCCAGCCCCCAGGTGGTCATATTGATAGGTCAGGTCGGCCTGATCACCAATGACGGCGATGGGGATGCCATTATTGCGCCAATGCTGGCGGATGCGCGCATTGAGCACGGGCGCTTCCAGGCGCGGATTTGAGCCCACAATCAGGATTGCATCTGCATCGTTGATGCCCGCAATGCCTGGGTTGAAGAGATATCCTGCCCGGTTGCCTTTTTCGCCAAAGGGTGTGCCATCTTGGCGGCAATCAACGTTCTTGACGCCCAGTGCGGTCATGAGGTCTTTCAAGGCATACAATTCTTCGGCGGCGCACAGGTCCCCGGCGATCGCGCCAATGCGGTCCGGTGTGGTTGCCTTGATTTTGGCTGCAATGGCCGCAAAGGCTTCATCCCAGCTTGCTGCTTCCAACTTGCCGTTTCTGCGCACGTAGGGCTGGTCCAGACGCTGGGTACGCAATCCATCCCATATGAAACGCGTCTTGTCGGAGATCCACTCCTCGTTCACCTCTTCATTGAGGCGCGGCATGATGCGCATCACTTCGCGGTCGCGGGCATCGACCCGGATGGCTGAGCCGAGCGCGTCCATCACGTCGATACTTTCAGTCTTGCGCAACTCCCACGGCCTCGCCTGGAAGGCATAGGGCCGCGATGTGAGTGCGCCCACCGGGCACAGGTCAATCACATTGCCCTGCAGCTCAGACGTCATGGCGTTTTCAAGATAGGTGGTGATCTCGGCATCTTCGCCGCGGCCGGCAAGACCAAGATCCTCAACGCCGCCCACCTCGGTGGAGAAGCGCACGCACCTTGTGCAGTGGATGCACCGGGTCATGATGGTTTTGACCAAAGGTCCAATATACTTGTCTTCCACCGCGCGCTTGTTCTCAGCAAAGCGGTTCTTGTCGATGCCATAGGCCACGGCCTGGTCTTGCAGATCGCACTCGCCGCCCTGGTCACAAATCGGGCAGTCCAACGGGTGGTTGATGAGCAGGAACTCCATCACCCCTTCACGGGCCTTCTTGACCATGGGGGTTTTGGTGAAAATCTCTGGAGGCTGACCCTCAGGTCCGGGGCGCAGATCCCCAACGCCCAGCGCACAGGAAGCTTGCGGCTTGGGCGGCCCGCCCTTCACCTCAACCAGGCACATGCGGCAGTTGCCGGCAATCGATAGCCGTTCGTGATAGCAAAAACGGGGCACCTCGGCGCCTGCTTCCTCACATGCCTGAAGGATCGTGTAGTGGGCGGGAACTTCAATTTCCTCGCCGTCGATTTTAACTGTGCGCATATCGCTCATGGCCCGCCCCTACTCCGCCGCCTGCAGGGAAACCGCGCCATCCGGGTTCGGATTGGCGCTATATTGATCGATGCGTTCCTCGATCTCATGCCGGAAGTGACGGATCAGTCCCTGCACCGGCCAGGCCGCCGCATCTCCCAGGGCACAAATCGTATGGCCCTCAATCTGGTGGGACACGTCAAGGAGCATGTCGATTTCGCGCTTCTCCGCCTGGCCGATTGCCATGCGCTCCAGCACGCGCCACATCCACCCGGTGCCTTCGCGGCACGGCGTGCACTGGCCGCAAGATTCGTGTTTGTAGAAGTACGCCAACCTGGCAATAGCTCGGATCATGTCTGTGGACTGATCCATGACGATCACCGCCGCTGTGCCCAGACCCGACTTCAGATCCCGCAGCGTATCGAAATCCATATGCATGTCTTTGCAGGTGGTTGCCGGCAGACAGGGCACCGACGATCCGCCTGGGATCACGGCTTTAAGGTTATCCCAACCGCCGCGAACACCGCCTGCATGTTTTTCGATGAGTTCACGGAACGTGATGCCCATTTCCTCTTCGACATTGCAAGGGGTCTCAACGTGACCTGAAATGCAAAACAGCTTGGTGCCCACATTGTTGGGACGGCCAAGGCCGGCAAACCAGTCAGCGCCGCGCCGCAGAATGGTCGGCACCACCGCGATGCTCTCCACGTTGTTCACAGTGCTCGGGGCGCCATAGAGGCCCACGTTGGCCGGGAACGGCGGCTTCAGGCGCGGTTGGCCCTTCTTGCCCTCCAGGCTTTCCAGCAAGGCAGTCTCCTCACCGCAGATATAGGCGCCAGCACCATGGTGAACGTATAGGTCAAAATCCCATCCGTTCTTGTTGTTTTTGCCGATTAATTTTGCGTCGTAGGCTTCATCAACAGCAGCTTGCAGCGCCTCGCGCTCGCGAATGAACTCACCTCGGATATAGATGTAGCCCGCATTGGCGCCCATGGCGAAGCCGGCGATTAGGCAGCCTTCAACAAGCAAATGCGGATCGTGCCGCATGATTTCTCTGTCTTTGCAGGTGCCGGGTTCGGACTCGTCCGCGTTCACGATGAGATAGTGCGGACGGCCATCGGAGACCTTGGGCATGAATGACCATTTCAATCCGGTCGGGAACCCTGCCCCGCCGCGCCCTCTGAGACCTGACGCCTTGACCTGGTCGATGATGCCATCGCGGCCGAGTTCGAGCATCTGCTTGGTGCCATCCCAGGCACCACGCATTTTTGCGCCCCTCAACCCTGGCGACTTGAAGCCGTAGAGGTTCGTGAAGATGCGATCTTTATCCTGAAGCATGCTCACCTACCTCGGTTTCTTGCCGAACACGCGGACATATTCATCAACCCCGCCTTTAGCCAGCGCGCCAGCCTGCTTGATCCAGTCATCACGCTCGATCCGGCCTTTGAAGCTCAGATAATCATCTACCCAGTCGATCTCGGCCTTGGTCCACTTGGCGACCTGGGCAAACTTGTAGATGCCGAGCCCGTTCAGCGTGCCTTCCAGCTTGGGACCGACACCGGAGATCATTTTCAAATCATCCGGCACTTTCGGCGCTTTTACACCCCTGGGCTTTTTCGTCTTGGCTGCCGTTGCTGCCGTTGCTGCCGGCGCTTTGGCCTTGGCAGGTTTGGTGGCCGCTGCGGGCGCCTTTGCCTTGGTTGCAGGCTTTGCCTTTGCTACAGGCTTTGCTTTCGCAGGAGCTTTTGCTTTCGCTTGGGGCTTCGCCTTCGCGCGGCTTGAGGATGTATCGCTCAACAAAGTAAGCGCCCCGCCCAATGGTTCTGAACGGTGCCGGCTGTTTTGCGGTCCGGGCTTCACCTCTTTGCCCGAACGAAGATCAGCGAGGATCTGTTCCAGGATTTCCGGTGTCAGGTCTTCGTAATAGTCCTTGTTGATCTGCACCATCGGCGCATTCACACAGGCGCCCAGGCATTCCACCTCAATCCAGGACAGCTTGCCGTCAGACGTGACGTCCATTTGATTACCGATCACTTTGCGGCAAACGGTTTTAAGCTCCTCTGAGCCCCGCAGCATGCAAGGTGTCGTGCCACACAGCTGCACATGGAATTTGCCCACGGGCTGCAGGTTGAACATGGTGTAGAACGTGGCAATCTCGTAGACCCGGATATAGGGCATGTCGAGAAACTCCGCCGTCCAGCGAATGGCCGGCTCAGACACCCATCCAGCGTTCTGTTCCTGCACGCGCCACAAAAGCGGGATCACGGCAGAGGCCTGCTTGCCTTCAGGATATTTCTTCACCGAAGCCTTAGCGAACGCGGTGGTCTCCCGGTTGGGCGAAAAGTTATCAGGTTGGATTTCTGCAAGGCGGCGCGCACTCATCGGTCCACCTCCCCGAACACAACGTCCAACGACCCCAAAACCGCCGACACATCGGCCAACATGTGCCCGCGGCACATGAAATCCATAGCCTGCAAGTGAGCAAAGCCTGGCGCGCGGATTTTGCAGCGATAAGGCTTGTTCGATCCATCAGACACCAGATACACGCCAAATTCTCCCTTCGGCGCCTCAACCGCCGCATAAACTTCGCCTGCCGGCACTCGGTAGCCCTCAGTATAGAGTTTGAAGTGGTGGATCAGCGCTTCCATCGATTGCTTCATCTGCGGACGCTTCGGCGGCACAATTTTGCCGTCTGCCGAGGACACAGGACCTTGGCCTTCCGGAGAGTTCAGTTTCTCAATGCACTGCTGCATGATCTTCACCGATTGGCGCATCTCTTCCATGCGGATCAGATAGCGGTCGTAACAATCGCCGTTCTTTCCGATGGGGATGTCGAACTCAAGCTCGTCATAGCACTCATAGGGTTGGGACTTGCGCAGATCCCAAGCCGCGCCAGAGCCGCGCACCAAGACGCCTGAGAAGCCCCACGCGAAACACTCATCCAGCGACACCACTCCAATATCCGCATTGCGCTGCTTGAAGATGCGGTTGCCCGTGAGCAGGCCTTCAATGTCATCCAGAATTTTGGGGTGATAGTCGCAGAAGCCTGCAATGTCGTCGATCAGTTGCTGCGGCAGATCCTGATGTACTCCGCCCGGGCGCACATAGGCTGCGTGCATCCGCGAACCTGATGCCCGCTCATAGAACACCATGAGCTTCTCACGCTCCTCAAAACCCCACAGAGGCGGCGTCAATGCGCCCACATCCATTGCCTGGGTGGTGACGTTCAGAAGATGCGACAATATCCGGCCGATCTCAGAATAGAGCACCCGGATCAGTTGACCCCGTTTGGGCACTTCGATGCCCATCAACTTTTCGGTCGCCAGGGCAAACGCGTGCTCCTGGTTCATCGGCGCCACATAGTCGAGCCGGTCGAAATAGGGCACGGCCTGGAGATAGGTCTTTGATTCGATCAGCTTCTCGGTACCGCGGTGGAGCAGGCCAATATGCGGATCAACGCGCTCGACAACTTCTCCGTCGAGCTCCAGCACAAGGCGCAAAACTCCGTGAGCAGCAGGATGTTGCGGCCCAAAGTTAATGTTAAAGTTGCGGATTTCAGCCTCGGCCATGCTCAGTTTGCCTTCTCATCGCCTGGCAACACATAGTCGGTGCCTTCCCATGGGCTCACGTAGTCAAATGAACGGAATTCCTGAGCCAGCTTGACCGGTTCATAAACCACCCGCTTTTGCTCATCGTCATAACGGACTTCCTTGTACCCGGTGGTTGGGAAGTCTTTGCGCAGGGGATGACCGTCAAACCCATAGTCTGTCAGGATACGCCTGAGATCGGGGTGGCCGGAGAACAAGATACCATAAAGATCATAAGTCTCGCGCTCGAACCAATCGGCCATGGGGAAGATGCTGATCGCCGATGGCACCGGGGTGTTCTCATCGGTTTCAACCTTCACCCGAATACGCTGGTTCTGGTACGGGCTGAGCAGGTGATACACCACATCAAAGCGCTTCTCGCGGCCAGGATAGTCCACACCTGTAATATCGATAGGCACTACAAATCTGCATGTGGGGTCGTCGCGCAGGAACTTTAGCACCTTGAGCAGTTGGTCAGCGACCACCACGATGTTCAGTTCCCCGTAGGCAACTTCACTGGACACCAACACACTCTCAAGTTCTGCCGAGACGTGCTCGGTCAACTCGCGCAAGGCGTCGAGGGCATCAGCTTTCCTCTGATCATTCATGGCCGCATGCTTCGTTTCTTATCGTTCGATGGTGCCGGTCCGGCGTATCTTTTTCTGCAGCTGCAAAACGCCATACAAAAGCGCCTCCGCTGTTGGCGGGCAGCCTGGAATGTAGATATCGATCGGAACAATGCGGTCGCACCCGCGGACTACAGAATAGGAATAGTGATAGTACCCGCCGCCGTTGGCACAGCTGCCCATGGAAATCACATAGCGTGGTTCGGGCATCTGGTCATAGACCTTGCGCAAGGCGGGTGCCATTTTGTTGGTGAGTGTGCCAGCCACAATCATTACATCGGACTGGCGCGGGGACGCCCGAGGGGCGAAGCCGAAGCGCTCAACGTCATACCGCGGCATGGAGGTGTGCATCATCTCCACCGCGCAACAGGCAAGGCCAAAGGTCATCCACATGAGCGAGCCCTGACGGGCCCAGTTGATGAGATCATCCGTGCTGGTGACAAGAAAGCCCTTGTCGGCCAACTCGTCGTTGATGGAAACATAAAATGGATCGGTGGCGGCAGGCGCAGGTTTGGGCGTCTCAATCAATCCCATTCGAGTGCTCCTTTGCGCCATTCGTAGATGAAGCCGATGGTGAGGATGCCGAGGAACAGCATCATCGACCAGAAGCCGAAGACACCCACCTCCTTAAGCGAGATCGCCCAAGGGAACAGGAACGCCACTTCCAAATCGAAGATGATGAACAAAATGGCGACCAGATAAAATCGCACATCAAATTTCATGCGCGCATCGTCAAAAGCTTCAAAGCCGCACTCATAGGCTGACAGCTTTTCCGGATCAGGCCGACGAATGGCCAGAATGAACGCCGACACCAAAAGAGCCAGCCCGATTCCCAGGCAAACCCCAATGAAAATGACGATCGGCAGATAGTCTCGAAGCAGTTCTTCCATATTGCGCCGCGCTGTTCCCCTGCTCTGCCGCCAGACCGACGACCGGCAGCACCATCTCATGCCGCGCGTGTTACCCCACACCATGACAACACGCAAGGCCAATGGGACCTTATCCCAATCAATGTGCGATGCGAAGCAAGAATGCACATAGGCACCGCGTCACTTTGGGCTTTGTATCTTGGGAGGATATTGTGATTCGCCCAACGATGACGCCGGGCCGCACTGCATTTTTTGGCAAAAGAGGTGGCGGAGAGAAAATCCGCATAATCATAAGATTATTGTATTTTATTTCAATTGCTTACGTATTCATATTTAATTACGCACCACTTTTAGAAACACTTTTAATTCGAAAAACGGCATCTCGCAATTTGTTCAGCACCTGCCTCGAACTAACAATCCAAGCGCCCCGCTTGTTCACCGGCTACCCACAGGGATTTGGGTGGGTGTGTCTGCTTCCGGGGGTAAAACGGACCCAATCCTTGGCCGCTCAATACGGGGATTAATGACCGATGCTGTTCTCTAATAAGTCAATGGTGGCAGCTCGTTTGTGAGTTTGATCGACGCCTTTGGGTGCCTGTG
>JAAEUE010000328.1 GCA_024227565.1 Alphaproteobacteria bacterium | reverse complement strand
ATGCCAACTTTTCTGGTAAACGCTTTGCAGCCAGCCGAGGTATCCAAGGTGGTGTTTGACGAAGATGCCGAGCGCATTGAAGTCGTGGTACCGGAAGAGCAGCTTTCCCTGGCCATTGGCCGACGCGGTCAAAATGTACGACTAGCCAGCCAGTTGACCGGACTGGATATCGACATTCTGACCGAAGAGGAAGAAAGCAAGCGCCGCCAGGCCGAGTTTGCCGTGCGAACCAACCTGTTCATGGAAACGCTGGATCTGGACGAGTTCTTTGCCCAGCTTCTGGTGGCAGAAGGCTTCACCAATCTCGAAGAAGTCGCCTATGTCGAAGTGGACGAATTACTGGTCATTGACGGGGTTGATGAAGGTACTGCCGAAGAACTTCAGGCCCGTGCCCGCGATTACCTGGAAGCTCAGAACAAAAAGGCGCTGGACCATGCGCGTGAGTTGGGGGTCGAAGACAGCCTGGTCAATTTCGAGGGGCTGACGCCGCAGATGGTTGAAGCCCTGGCCGAGGATGATGTGAAATCGCTGGAAGATTTCGCCACCTGTGCCGACTGGGAACTGGCCGGGGGCTGGACCACAGTGGACGGCGAGCGGGTCAAGGATGACGGTGTGCTGGAAAAATTCGACATGAGCCTAGAAGAGGCCCAGACCCTGGTAATGACAGCCCGCATCATGCTGGGATGGGTCGATCCGGCGGATTTGATGCCCGAAAGTGAAGAAGGCGAAGAAGGTGAAAGCGAAGAAGGCGGCGAAGAAGCAACAACCGAGGAGGCCGGGGTTTGACCCCGGGCCTTGAGGTGATGCATGACGCGCGGCGGTCAAAAGAAACGGCCTGATGAGCCTGAACGGCGGTGCATTGTCACCGGCGAAACCCAGCCAAAAGCTGGATTGATCCGCTTCGTTGCGGATCCCGACAGTATGATTGTCGCCGATCTTCTGGGTAAGCTGCCGGGCCGTGGCATTTGGGTAAGTGCTGATCGTATCGCCATTGAAAAAGCGTGCCGCCAGGGACTTTTCTCACGCGCGGCCAAGCAGCGGGTGAAAACCCCTGACGGGTTTGCCAATGTTATCGAGGCGGCGTTGGCGAGCAGGGTTATTCACCTGATCAGTCTGGCGCGCAAAGCCGGGCAGGCGGTGGCCGGGTTTGAAAAGGTCAAATCCTGGTTGGTGAGCGGCGAGGCGGCGGTTTTACTGCAGGCCAGTGACGGCTCAGAGCGTGGAAAAACTAAACTACGCCCACCCGATGAAACCGGCGCTTTTGTCGGAGTTTTGACCGGCTCAGAATTGGGTTTGGCATTCGGGCGGGAAAATGTGATACATGGCGCGCTTGCGGCTGGTGGACTCACGCAACGTGTTGTAGAGGAAGCGACAAAGCTGCAAGGCTTGCGCAAGGCAGCGGTGGGAACGCCCACCGGAAAGGTACGAAGACCAGATGAGCGATAGTGACGGCAAAAAGACCCTTGGACTGCGCGGAGGCCCGCGTGCCGGTCAGGTGAAGCAAAGCTTTAGCCATGGGCGGACCAAGAGCGTCGTGGTGGAAACCAAACGCAAACGCGTTGTGGTGCCCAAGCCAGGTGCAACTTCGGCGCCGGGAAAACCCACGCCTACCCCCGCGAGGGGCGACCCCGCGAAGCGCCCCGCAGGAATTTCTGACGCCGAAATGGCGCGCCGGATGAAGGCACTTGCCGCCGCAAAGGCGCGCGAGGCTGAAGATATGGCAAAACGTGAGGCCGAAGAAAAAGCCCGCGCCGAAGATCGTGCGCGCCGCCGTGCCGAGGCGGAAGAAAAAGAGCGTGAAGAAAAAGAGCGCGAGACCAAGGCCAAAGCCAAGGCTGAAGAAGACGAGCGCAAGAAACGCGAGGCTGAAGAAGCCAAGACGCGCGCCAAAGAACCGGCGGCTCCGGCAGCTGTTCCAGCAGCAGCGCAGGCAGCTGAACGTAACACCGGCGCCAAGCCATCGGCGGCACCGCGCAAACAAGAACGTGACCAACGACAAGCCAAGCCCACCAAGGGGCGCGGCGATGCAAGCGGGCGGCGGTCCGGCAAGTTGACACTGGCGCAGGCGACTTCGGGTCGTGACGGCGGGCGGCAACGCTCGATGGCACAGATGCGACGCAAACAAGAGCGCGCCCGGCAAAAGGCCATGGGCGGTGCGGTTGAGCGCGAAAAGGTTTTCCGCGACGTGAACGTGCCCGAGGCAATTACAGTTCAGGAACTGGCAAACAGGATGACCGAACGGGTCGCCGATGTTGTCAAAGCGCTGATGAATATGGGCATGATGGTTACACAAAACCAAACCATTGACGCAGACACCGCCGAACTGATCATCGAAGAGTTTGGCCATAAGATCGTGCGCGTTTCGGATGCGGATGTGGAAGATGTGATCGCCAAGATCGAGGACAAGGAAGACGACCTTGTGCCGCGCGCACCGGTAATCACCATCATGGGCCACGTTGATCACGGCAAAACCTCGCTTCTGGATGCGATCCGCAAGACCAAGGTAACGGCTGGCGAGGCTGGCGGTATTACCCAGCATATCGGTGCCTATCAGGTGACGACCGATGATGGCGCTGTTTTGTCCTTCCTTGATACACCCGGCCACGCGGCCTTTACCTCGATGCGGGCCCGTGGCGCGCAGGTGACTGATATCGTCGTTTTGGTGGTGGCTGCCGATGACGCGGTGATGCCGCAGACGATTGAGGCGATTAACCATGCCAAGGCCGCCAAGGTACCGATGATTGTTGCAATCAACAAAATTGACCTGCCAGCCGCCAATCCCGACAAAGTGCGCACTGATCTGTTGCAGCACGAGGTAATCGTCGAAAAAATGTCCGGCGAAGTGCAGGACGTTGAGGTATCGGCGGAAACCGGTCAGGGGCTGGACGATCTGCTGGAAGCAATCGCAATGCAGGCCGAATTACTGGAACTG
Organism: Alphaproteobacteria bacterium; assembly: GCA_024227565.1. GTDB lineage: Bacteria > Pseudomonadota > Alphaproteobacteria > Rhizobiales > CAJQND01 > JAAEUE01. Next base: position 857 of record JAAEUE010000328.1, on the reverse strand, counting down.
AAGGCCAACCCGAACCGTGCTGCCCAAGGTGCCGTGATCGAAGCGCAGCTTGACGTCGGTCGTGGCCCGGTTGCAACCGTACTGGTGCAGACCGGTACCTTGCGTCAGGGCGATATTTTTGTGGCTGGCGAGCAGTTTGGTAAAGTCCGCGCATTGGTCAATGACCGGGGCGAGCGGGTGAAGTCGGCTGGGCCTAGCGAACCGGTTGAGGTTCTGGGCCTGAATGGTGCACCGGAAGCCGGCGACGTTCTGAACGTGGTCGAAACCGAAGCGCAGGCGCGGGAAATTGCCGATTACCGGGCACAGGCTGCGAAAGACAAGCGCGCCGCTGTTGGTGCTGCGGTGACGCTGGAACAGATGATGGATAAGGCAAAGGCTGACGAAAGCGTTGCCGAGCTACCCATTTTGGTCAAGGCGGATGTGCAAGGTTCTGCCGAGGCAATCGTTCAGGCGATGGCCAAGATCGGCAATGACGAAGTTCGGGTGCGGGTGCTGCATTACGGTGTTGGTGCGATTACAGAAACCGATATTGGTCTGGCCGAAGCGTCCGGCTCACCGGTTATTGGCTTTAACGTGCGCGCGAATACTTCGGCGCGCAACACAGCCAACCAGAAGGGCGTGGAAATCCGCTACTATAGCGTGATCTACGACCTTGTGGATGACGTGAAGGCAGCGGCCTCTGGCCTGCTGTCTGCCGAGGTCCGCGAAAACTTCATCGGCTACGCCGAAATCCGCGAAGTCTTCAAGGTCTCGAACGTTGGCAAAGTTGCCGGTTGTTTGATAACCGAAGGGGTGGCACGCCGCTCGGCCGGTGTGCGCCTTTTGCGCGACAACGTGGTGATCCACGAAGGTACGTT
>JAAEUE010000327.1 GCA_024227565.1 Alphaproteobacteria bacterium | reverse complement strand
GTCGTCTTGCCCGAACCGGAAGGACCGGCCAGCGTGGCAAAGTCGCCGGGCATGATATCGAGGTCGATATCGCGCAGGGCGTGCACAGCCAATTCGCCCTTTCCAAAGGTCTTGGTCAGGCCGCGGCAGGTGACAATCGGGTTCATCTTCACTTCCTTCCTCAGGTGTCGCGCCGCATGGCGTCCACGGGTGGGCATCTTGAGGCTCGCAAGGCAGGCCAGAGGGCCACGATTATCCCCAAAAGCCAAATTGAAACCGAGAAAAGCACCAGGCCTTCGGGTTCGTATTTCATGTAGATGATCTCGCCGCTCTGGACCATTTCCATTGCCCTCGCGAAGGCCGAGAAATCGATGCCATCACGCACCGACCAGATCGTTAGCAACGCCAGTGCCATACCGAGGATCACGCCGACACCGATCAAAAGCGCGCTCTCGATTGTCACCATCAGCAGCACCCGACGCGGCTTCATCCCCAGCGCGCGCAGCAGGCCAAACTCCTGGGTACGCTCAAACACCGCCATCAGCTGGGTGTTGATGATCCCGATCGCCATCAAAAGAAAGACCACGCCGAGCCAGATATAGATGAACACGCCCATGTAGTCGTCCATCGTGGAGAGGAAGAGGTTGAGCTCTTTCCAACTGCGCACG
>JAAEUE010000326.1 GCA_024227565.1 Alphaproteobacteria bacterium | reverse complement strand
TTGCGCAATGCGCAGGCCACAACGAGCGGCGGCGGCCGGGTGATGTACCTTGCCAGTTTCTTCAGGTTCTGGGCCGTGGCTGCGAGCAGGAACTCGTCTTGCGCACCGCGCGGTCCACGTAACCGCAGGCGGCCAAGCCCGAAGATCCTCTTGAGATGGGCAAACACCATCTCCACTTTTTTGCGTTCACGCCGGGATTGTTCGAACTGAGGCGTGCCGACCAATGAGCGGGCAACATCACGGGCGTCCTCGTCAATATCTCGCGGTATCCGCCGTGCTGGTTCCTTGCGACAGCACTTTGGCTTCAGTGGGCAGGCATCGCAATCCAGCTTGCTCGCGCGGTAATATAGGGTTCGGCTTTTATCTATACGACCTGTCGTCGTCAGAGGTTTGCCTTGCGGGCACACATAGATGTTTTTCTCCGTATCAAATGTAAAGTCGGCTCTGCTCAGCGTCCCGTCCTTGCGCCCCGATTTGTCGAACACAGGGATATGCGGATCAATACCCTTTTCCTTGACCAGCCAGGCGAGCATCGGTGCCGCGCCATAGGCGGTATCTGCAGCAAGGCGTCGGGGCTTCATGCCAAAGCACAGCGCGGTGCGCTCGATCATGGTTCTGGCGGCCCCCACTTCTGCCTGCCGGAGGGCCCGGGAGGCCTCCACATCCATTATGACCGAATGCTTG
>JAAEUE010000325.1 GCA_024227565.1 Alphaproteobacteria bacterium | reverse complement strand
GCATGTCGAACCGGCCGGACAATCACAGGCGCGTTGCCCCTGACTGGAGGCGCCACTGGGTTCCGCGGTGCCATCGCCTTCGACCGTCACCTCTGACGGGAGCAGACCCGCGCCGAGGGTCAGTTTCAGCCCTAGTTCGATGAATAGATGGTCGAGCCGGGTCTGAAGGTCGTGTGGGTCGAGTGGCAGATCCGCCTGGTTCAGCAGGGTATCAGCCAGCAGCCCCGATTGGGTTTTGCCGGCCGCATCTGCGGCGCCGGCGCGTTGCGTCGTGGCGTCATCCAACCGGCGCGTGTGCCAGCCCTTCAGTTGCTGGCTCAAAGGCACGTCCTGCGCCTTTCGGGCGGCATAGGACCCGTCAGCGAGACGTTTCAAGAAGTCGAGATGGGCCGTGGCACAAGGCGTCTCGCCTGGCGCAAAACCCGCCAGGACGGCCAAGGCCGATTCTCGTTTCAGCCGCATGGCCCAGGCCGTCGGGCTGCCCTCCCGGCTGTACGTCATGAGCAGCCAGGAGCGCAACATGGCACAGGGGTCTTTCGGAGCCCCTTGCCCGGTAGGGCAATACAGGGCCGTGAGCGCCTCGCGGACGGGGTCCAGCGAGACCTCCATCAGCGTCGCGAGTTCGGAGCCATAGGTGCAGAATGGCCCCCAAAACTGTGGGGTGTCGACCTGAAGAATGAGTTGCGATGACAGATGTAACAGATACTCTTGATGCGTTGAAGGTGTCATGAGATGCCCTCCATGAATATGTGCGGGGATCCCGGTTCGTGTCGGAACCGACTCCTCACACGGAATGGATCGACTGGATGAATGGTGTCATGAGAGGAACATTGCCGGGCGTCCTCTCCTCATGCATCTTCTCCGCTGAAGGGTGTGTGGAGCAAGAAAAACGTGTTTCCGTAAGCTGTGCTGACAAACATGTTTGAGGGCGATCTGGGTGTGACATTGGCTTACGGAAACCTGGAAACGCCTGATTCATAGGTGTTCCGGTTTCCGTAAAGCCTCTAATGTTCCGGAGGTGAGGCAGCATGTTGCAACTTC
>JAAEUE010000324.1 GCA_024227565.1 Alphaproteobacteria bacterium | reverse complement strand
TGGCACTTGTGGGTTGTCCTGATCTTTGGGCCGACTGGCGTGGGTGCGTTATCAGATGATTGCCCTTTCCAACCTCGTTGTGCGGGAGTTGAGCCCGCCTGTTCGTTTGTTCTTTCTATGCCGGCTGAGCCAGCGGCGTTCTGTAGGTCTCATTGCGTGCCATCATGGCCCAGGCCATGCGAGCAATTTTGTTGGCCAGCGCGATGGCGGCAATCATCGTTGATCGCCGTTCCATAAGCCGGACCAGCCAGGGGTGTTTTGTATATCCCAGTATCTTGGCTCGCCTGATCACAGACAGGGCGCCAATGACAAGCAGCTTGCGCAGATAGCGATTGCCGGCCTTGGAGATGTTGCCCAGCCTCTCCTTACCGCCTGTCGAGTTCTGCTTGGGCACCAGTCCGATCCATGCACTCATGTCCCGGCCAGAGCGGAAGACGTGCGGATCAGGGATGCTGGCAACGAGTGCCGTTGCGACCAGCGGGCCGACGCCCGGAATGGCTTCAAGCCGTTTACTCACCTTGCTTGACCGGTGCCATGCAAGCACGCGCCGGTCGGCTTCCAGGATCTGGCGCTTGACCAGCTCAAGCTGGGTGGCCAATGCCATGAGGCATTCACGTGCTGCTGGCGGGATGCACTCATCTTCGCCTTCAGATACGATCTTCAGCAGAGCTTCCACACCATTGCGCCCAACACCGGCAACAACGCCGAACTCGGCCATATGGGCACGGATCGCATTGATCAGGGTGGTGCGCTGATGGACAAACAGTTGCCGGGTCCGGTGCAGCATCAACACCGATTGTTGCACCGGGGACTTGATCGGCACAAACCGCATGGTTGGGCGCTGAACCGCCTCACAGATCGCTTCGGCATCAGCGGCATCGTTCTTGTTGCGTTTGAGATAAGGCTTCACATAACGCGGCGGCATCATGCGGACTTCATGGCCCAGCTTCTCAATCTCACGGGCCCAATGGTGCGAAGTGGCACAAGCTTCCATGCCGACAAGGCACGGCGGCAACTTGCCAAAGAACCCCAGCACGCGCCCTCGCTTCAATTGCTGGCGGACAACCGGCTCTCCCGAGCAATCAATGCCGTGCACCTGAAAGACGTTCTTCGCAATATCCAGACCAATTATGCTAATCTCATCCATGGATGGCTCCTCTCTAGCGGTTCCTTAAACACCGCAATTTTGGCACATCGCGATGCCGGTGGAGGAGCCGTCCACAGCATCATATCCGGAAGTCGCTGATACAAATTAGCCAATTCCGCATACCGACCCCGGGAACCATAGACTATTCCTGAGTGAACGGTTTCAAGGCACTCTTCAGCATTCTGGAAAATTCGCCGGTCAGCAGGGAATGTGGCCGGAGGGCTGGGTAGAGTATTCCGATTTCGAAGGGGATCGCTGGGCTGAAGGGGCGGACAACTATCCCGCGGTCCTTGAAGTCGTCAGCGGTAAAGG
>JAAEUE010000323.1 GCA_024227565.1 Alphaproteobacteria bacterium | reverse complement strand
CGCACAGATGAATGGTTGGCGTGCAGATGATAAATCTCGATCCGCTCGCTCAACGAAAGATGTGAATAACAATGTCCCATAGCAGCACCCAGTCTAGGGTGTTGCACTTGTATCGTGAACCAACCGGATCCAGGGGCGGCAGAATTCGGAGTGTGAGGCCCCTGGATCCCGGACATTTTGCTGGCGCAAAATTCCGGGATGACGAAATAGGGTGTACTACTTGCCTTCGTAGTGATCGGCCACAAGCTGGTTCAACAGGCGCACGCCCCAACCGCCGCCCCAGCTTTGGTTGATGGCGTTCTTCTTCGACCCCATTGCCGTGCCGGCAACGTCCAGATGCACCCAAGGCACATCGTTGACGAAACGCTGCAGAAACTGCGCCGCAGTGGTTGATCCCGCTTCGCGGCCGCCGATGTTCTTCATGTCGGCAAAATCAGAATCGATCATCTTGTCGTAGGCCGCTCCCAGCGGCATCCGCCACACGGTCTCGCCTGTGCTGTGGCCCGCTGCAGAAATGCGCTCTGAAAGCTCGTCGCTGTTGGAGAACAGTCCGGCGTGCTCTTTGCCCAGGGCAATTAGGATAGCTCCGGTCAAAGTGGCCAAATCCACCATAAACTGCGGCTTGAAGCGCTTTTGCGTGTACCAAAGCGCATCCGCCAAAACCAGCCGGCCCTCCGCGTCGGTGTTCAAAACTTCGATGGTCTGGCCCGACATGGAATTGACGATATCACCAGGCCGCTGGGCCCGCCCGTCCGGCATGTTTTCCACCAGGCCGACAATGCCAATTGCGTTCACCTTGGCCTTGCGCGCCGCCAGGGCGTGCATCAGGCCGGTCACGCAAGCCGCGCCGCCCATATCGCCCTTCATATCGCCCATTCCGGCGCCCGGTTTGAGCGAAATGCCGCCGGTGTCGAAGGTGACGCCTTTGCCGACGAAGGCAACGGGCTTCTGGCTTTTCGGCCCGCCCATCCATTTCATGATGGCCAGCTTGCTCTCGCGCTCCGAGCCATGGCCCACGGCGACGAGCGTCTCCATGCCAAGCTTGTTCATTTGGGCTTCGCCGAGCACCTCGATCTTCAAGCCACTTTTGCTTAACCCCTTAATCCGCCGCGCAAATTCTTCAGGATGCAGGATGTTCGGCGGTTCGTTGACCAGATCGCGCGCCAAGTGCACACCTTCGGCAATGGCGTTCAGTGGTTCGAAACTCTTGCGCGCTTTCAAGTGGTCGGCCGTCAGGATCGTCAGGTTCTGAGGACCGCCTGCCTGATCCTTGGCGTCATTCTTTTTCGACTTGTAGGGATCGAACCTGTAAGTCCGCAAACTGATGCCCGAACCCAGGCGCGCAGCCGCATCCGATTCGCTGATTTTCAGTTTTGAAGTGCTTTCCAGCGCAATGGCCGCTTCAGTGCCCTTATGAGCCTGCAGTCTTCCAGCAATGGCACCGCCGAGGAACTCAAGCGCCTTTTCCGTCAACTCGCCGGCCTCTCCGATACCGACAATCAGGACCCGGTCAGCGCCGACCCCGCTGACGCCAGGAATATCCACGAATGTGTCTTTTTTGCCCTCAAATCCAGCGCTCTTCATGGCCCGGCTGAGCTGATCGCCTGAAGCAGCATCGGCGCTGTGCGCCAGTTTTGCCAGTTTTGCCCCTTTTTCGGCAAGCAATACGAGCGTGCCCCTTCTCGGCAGCGCCGGCCGTGCAAACTTGATTTTCATGGAGATTCCGTCGTTGTTTGTTACGAATATTGAGAATGCCAAAGTGCAAAATAGGCACCGGAGTGACCCCCAGAGTCTAGGCGTTGGGCCCCCCACATTCAACTGATAGTACGGGGTCCGCCGAAAAGGCTGGAGAGTGAATTAACAAATGCCTTAAAAAAGTAGGGTGAAAATTGAGGTAATTATCGGAAATTGCTGGTAAATGGATCAGTCTCCGGGCTACAAAGGAGAGCGGGGAGCACCGGTGTGGGGTCATCCCGCGTAGAGTGCAGTTTGCGGAGTTTGGATGTTGCAGGGCCAAGCACTTTTGCCTGCTAGGGGCAAACGGCGTTGGGCAGGGGCGAGGGGACTCGTACCTGTGCTGCTGTGCGCCTTGCTTTTCCCCCTCTTGATTTCTGCTCCACATTTCACACTCGCCGCCTCCAACCGCCCTGCCACGCCCTATCTCAAGGCCCCGGGTAAACGCGAAGCGATGGATGTGGTCGCCGACCGGTTCACCAATAATTCTCAGAGCCGCGTGGCCATTGCGATCGGCAACGTTTACATCGTCTACGGCAAGTACCGCCTGAAGGCTGACAAAGTCGTCTATGACCGTGCTGGCAACACCCTTAAGGCGATCGGCAATGTTTGGCTGCGTGAGCCAAACGGCAACATCCTGAAGGCCAACGATCTGGTGCTTGACGACAAGTTCAAGCGCGGATTTGCCAACTACGTTCAGCTTTTGATGACGAACGATGCAACGCTCACCGCGGTCTATGTCAGGCGCGAAGAAGGCCCGGTTACCACATTCGAGCAGGTTGCCTACACACGTTGCAAGACTTGCCTCACCGCATCAGGCCAGCCGTTTTGGGAGCTCAAATCGGAAAAAGCGACCTACGTGGAGCAAGACCACCGGATCTACCACGAGAATGCGCGCATGGAAGTGCTTGGGGTTCCGGTGTTCTGGCTTCCCTATCTCTCCCATCCCGACCCCCAAACCAAAAAGGCGAGCGGTTTCCTCATTCCCCGGTTCGGGTATTCAGACACCTTGGGTGCGCAGGCGGAGATCCCATATTTCATAAACCTGGCACCAAACTATGATCTGACCTTGCGCCCACGCTTCACCTCCAAACAAGGCCCGCTCGCCCGCGCGATTTGGCGCCATCACACAGGCTACGGGAAGTATAAGGTTGACGCCTCGGGCATCTATCAGCTGAAGCCGAAGAGGATCACCAATCCAGGGGATGAACATTTGCGCGGCGCCATTCAAACGAATGGCCAGTTCGATCTCACATCTTCGTGGTATTGGGGGTGGGACGGCACGATCACCTCAGATGATACCTATCTGAAACGCTACAAGATTGATGGCAACGATACATTCACCAACACCGCCTATCTGACCGGTTTGGAGGACCGCAACTATTTTAATGCGGCGGTCTACCATTATCAAAGTACGATTGCCGGTGAGAGCAGCAAGACCCTCCCCTTCGTTCACCCGCACATCCAGTCCAGCATAATCTTTGACCAGGCGGTGTTTGGGGGCGAACTCGGGCTTAACAGCAAGTCCTATGTTTTGACGCGCAGAAATGGGGTCGATGCCACCCATTGGACCTCTGATTTGCATTGGCAACGCCAGATGATCAATGATGCGGGCATGCTGATTACGCCATTTGCCAACGTGCGCGGCAGTGTGGCCACCAGCAACAATGTGATTGACCCGACGGTTGCAGGTGGTCGTCGTGGCCAGGAAAGTGTGGCCCGTGTCATGCCGAAAGCCGGCTTGGACATCCGCTGGCCGTTCATCAGCTCCGGCGACCAGTCACAGCACATCATCACCCCGGCAGCTCAAATTGTGACCGCTACAAACGAGCGCAAGACAAATCGATTGTCCAACGAGGATGCTGCCACCTTCTCTTTCGACACCGGCAACCAGTTCCTCTCCGATCGTTTTACAGGGACAGATCGGTTCGATGGGGGAACGCGGGCCGATATCGGGCTGATTTACGAGTATCTGCTTAATAACGGCGGATTTGCAAAAGTTGCCGTAGGCCAAAGCTATCACATTGCCGGGCGCAACAGTTTTGCGCGGGGCTCGGGGCTCGAAAACACATTCTCTGATTTCGTGGCATCCGTTGTTCTCCAGCCGACAAGCAATCTGCGGCTCCACTATGTGGGCAGGTTCGACAGCCAGACGTTTGATCCCAAGCGCCAAGAAGTTCACGCGGAACTGCAACTGGACAATCTCTTCCTGGCTGTCAATTACGGCAACATCGATGCTTCGCCGGCATTTTCAAGACCGATGCGCCAGCACCATGTTTGGTCTCAGGCCGCCCTTCAACTTGGATCTGATTTCCACTTGTTTGGCGGTCTGCGCTATGATGTCCGCAGCGGCTACATAGTAACCAACCACGTTGGCATCGGCTGGGAATGTGACTGTGCGACCATCAAATTGACATATCGCGAGAACAGAACAAGAGACCGCGATGTTGAACCTGATCGCTCGGTTCAGCTGTCTGTTGAGTTTAAGACACTAGGCACGACGCAGGTTGGATCGAGCGTAAACTAGGGTGTGACTTTAGCAGCGGCCTGGCCATAAAGCTGGCCGCGCAAACTGAAGGCCAAATGACTGATACATTGGTAACGAACCGATCTAGCTCTCGCAAACCCGCCTCAATTCTTGGGGCGGCACTGGCCGGACTGCTGCTTGTCGCAACCCAAGCTTCCATTGCCGGTGCAGTTTCCACCCGTGTGGTGGCGACCGTGAACGATTCCGCAATAAGCGCGTATCAGATCACCCAACGGATTAAGCTTCTCAAGATCATGAGACCACGCCTTGTCAGAGGATCACACAAACAGCAGCAGAAAGTTGCGTTGCAGGACCTGATTGACGAAAAGCTGAAAACCGAGGAAGCCAAGAAACTGAAGCTCCTGCTTCCCAACGAGCGGGTTGTGGAAATCATATCCCAAACCCCCAGTCTGAAAAACCTTGCCACACGGCTCAAATCGCAAGGACTGTCGTCCCGCCTGGTGAACAGTTACATCGCCACGCGAATGAGCTGGAACCGAATTCTCTCGAACAAGTACCCCAATCAATCCGTCACCGATGAGCAGGTCGCTGTGCGCACGGAACAATTCCGCAAAGATCTTCAAAAGCAAGCAGCCGAGCGCACGGTCAGTATTTACGAACTCTTGCAGATCACGTTGCCGGTTGACAAACAAGCAACCCCTGAGCTTACCAACGAGGTGGCCAGATCCCGCCTCATCGAAGCCGACGCCATTACGCGCCGGTTCAAGTCTTGCCGTTCTGCACGCAAAGCCACACGCGGTGTGTTCAATGTGCGGATCGGAAAACGCATTCCCGCCGATCCTCGCAAGATGCCCAAACAAATGCGCAAAACTTTGGATCGGGCCGGTCCGGGCAGTGCATTTGTTGCAGGCGTAACACCCGACAGGTCTGCGGTGAATATTATGGCGTTTTGCGGCAAGAGGCGCATCGCACCTGAGGCGCCCAAAATCACCTCCGACATGGTGAAGCAAAGGCTTGAAGACGAGCGTATCGAAAATCTCGGCAAGAGCTATTTGCGGGACTTGGCCAAGAACGCCTTCATTGAATATAAGGACGCGTCCCTCCGGAAGTGAGGGACACCGGCTTGTATGTCTTGCCTGGCTCAGGAAAAACCGTTGGTGTTGACGTGCGGTGAACCAGCCGGCATTGGCCCCGAAATCACAGCATCAGCTTGGAGTCGGTCCAAAGGAGAAACGCTGCCGCCTTTCTTTCTTATTGCCGATCCAGCCATCTTACACGGGCGAACAGGCGATGTGCCCGTGCACGAAATCACCTCGCCGGAGGAATGCCTACGCACCTTTGGTTCGGCCCTGCCAGTTCTGCCGATAGAGGCGGACGGAGCCGTCGTGCCCGGCAAGCCGTCAATCTCCACAGCATCCATGGTGATTTCAAGCATTGAAAAAGCCGTCGGCTTCACAACGGACGGCAGGGCCGCTGCCGTGGTGACCAACCCGATACAGAAGGCAATCCTGACGGAAGCCGGCTTCAAACATCCCGGCCACACAGAATTTTTGGCCCACCTGGCAGCCCCGCACGGCACACCCCCGCGCCCCGTGATGATGTTGGCCAACGAAACCTTGCGGGCCGTGCCGGTCACAATCCACATTCCTCTGGCTCAGGTCCCGTCTGCCGTCACCGGCGACCTCATCATCGAAACCTGTCATGTGGTCCATAACGATCTGCAAAAGCGTTTCCACATTTCTCAGCCCCGTCTTGCGGTCTCCGGGCTGAACCCGCACGCTGGTGAGGATGGACATTTGGGCACCGAAGACCGCGATGTCATTGCCCCGGCCGTACGCCACCTTGCGGCCCAGGGCATGGACGTCACAGGACCATACCCAGCAGATGCCATGTTCCGCGACACCGCCAGAGACGGCTTTGACGTGGCCATTTGCATGTATCACGACCAGGCCCTTCTACCGGTGAAGACGCTGGGGTTTCACACCTCGGTCAACGTCACGCTGGGCCTGCCGTTCGTGCGCACCTCGCCCGACCACGGCACGGCGCTGGACCTTGCCGGCACCGACGGCGCCAGGCCCGACAGCCTGATCGCGGCCATCCGCATGGCCGCCGAGATGAGCGTGCAAGCGGCCGATGCCTGAGCTGCCGCCTTTGCGCGAAATCATTGCGGCGCACGGATTGTCGGCCCGCAAGAGCCTGGGCCAGAACTTTCTGCTGGATCTCAATCTCACCGGCCGCATCGCCAGATCTGCCGCCCCCTTGAGCGACTGCACCGTGGTGGAGGTGGGGCCCGGCCCGGGCGGCCTCACCCGTGCATTGCTGGACGAGGGAGCCGCGCAGGTTGTGGCCATAGAGCGCGACGACCGCTGCATTGCAGCTCTTGAAGAACTTTCCAGCCACTATCCCGGCAGGCTGCAGATCGTCGCCGGCGATGCTCTTAAAACCAATCTGTCCACTTTGGTTGATGGCCCTGCAAAGATCGTTGCAAACCTGCCGTACAACATTTCCACGGCCCTGCTCACCCGCTGGCTGGCCACCAAACCGTGGCCACCCTGGTACATTTCTCTAACACTGATGTTCCAAAAGGAAGTGGCCGAACGGATTACCGCACCGCCGGAATCGAAGACCTATGGCCGGCTCTCCGTGCTGGCGGCCGCAACGGCCGAAGCGGCCTGCCTGTTTGATGTCAATCCCAGCGCCTTCACACCGCCTCCCAAAGTAACGTCCACGATCGTGCAACTGGTGCCGCGCAGCCAGATTTTGCTCAACTGTTCGGTGGCCACATTGGAAAAGGTGACCGCTGCCGCATTTGGGCAAAGGCGCAAGATGGTGCGCCAAAGCCTCAAATCTTTGGGGACGGCCCCAGAAGTGCTATTGGAATGTGCCGGGCTTTCGCCCACCATGCGCGCAGAAGAAATCACGCCTGAAGGCTTTTGCCGTCTGGCCAACTGTTTAGATGGAGACCCTTCGTGAAACGTCAATCCTTGATTGCCTACGGCGAGCCCCTTGAACCCACCCAGGCCGAAGTTCCGGTGCCGTCCGGCACTGGGATCATCGTCAAGATCAGCCACTGCGGCGTGTGCCACAGCGATCTCCATCTCCAGGACGGTTACTTCAACCTGGGCGGTGACAGGCAGCTCGACGTGCGCAGCGGCCGCGAACTGCCGTTTACTCTGGGCCACGAAATTGCCGGAACGGTTGAGGCTGTCGGCCCCGATGTTAAAGGCATCAGTCCGGGCGAAAATTACGCAGTCTTTCCGTGGATCGGGTGCGGCGAGTGCGAGCTGTGCACCAGCGATCAGGAAAACCTGTGCAAGGTTCAACACCACCTGGGCATCAACGTTGATGGCGGGTATGCCAGCCATGTTGTGGTGCCCCACGCCCGCTATCTTCTGGACGTGAGCGGAATAGATCCATTGCTCGCCGGCAGCTATATGTGCTCCGGCCTCACAGCCTTTGCCGCATTGAAGAAGGTCGCCGGCCACGTGGCCAAGGGCCCATTGCTGATCACCGGCCTTGGCGGCGTCGGCATGATGGGCTTGCAGTTTGCCAAGGCTCTGTTTCCAGAGGCGACCATCATCGCCGCCGACATTGACCCGGCAAAGCGCGAGCTTGCGCTGCAAAACGGAGCGGCCCACGTGTTCGACCCCAGCGCAGAAGACGCGCGCAAGCAGGTGTTCAAGACCTGCGGCGCGGCCACGGCATCAGTGGACTATGTGGGCGCGGAGGGATCGTTCAATTTCTCCCAGTCGGTTCTGGACAAAGGCGGCATCATTGTTGTGGCCGGCCTGTTCGGCGGCAAGTTCACCATGCCCATTCCAATGCTGCCCATGCGCATTATCACCATCACCGGGTCTTTTGTGGGCTCACTCGGTGAGGCCAAGGAGATGCTCGATCTGGTGCGCCAGGGTGCGGTGGGCGCAATTCCCGTGGATGTGCGACCTCTGGATCAGGCCAGTAATGCGCTTGATGACCTGCGCGCCGGCAACGTAACCGGCCGGATCGTCCTGGAGGTCTAGAGCCTTTCCTGTTCATATTGAAGCATTTGACCGCTATTTGGCGTCTGCTGGCGAGGCGCGGTCCGTGCCTTGGTCTGGCTGACCACAAGCGGGCCGCAACGAAGTCCAGCGGGCGCCAAACAGTGGCCTTCGGTGGG
>JAAEUE010000322.1 GCA_024227565.1 Alphaproteobacteria bacterium | reverse complement strand
CCATCCTGGTGCGATTAAATACTATAAAGAAAAAGGCTGGATGTAACAGCCAAGCGGCAAAAGGGCGGGCCTTCCAAAGGCCCGCCCAAATTGTTTCTACTAAATTCAAAATGGGATACCCGCTGCCGGGCAGCAGCGGATGTAGGGGAGGATTACAATGGCCAAAGAACTCCAAAGCGCCGAGGACCTGGTTGCACAGGTTGATACCGGCGGGCGCGATCCGATGGGTTGGCAGAAACAGCTCATTCTCGGCACATGTTTTGTCTGGGCTTGTTTCCAGCTCTACATCGCCTCGAACCTCCCGTTCTTTTTGACCGATGTCACAGGCCTCAACGTAATTCTGCCCAGCACCGAAGCCCGGCGTATTCACCTTGCGTTTGCGATTTTCCTCGCCGCGATGGTGTTCCCACTGGGCAAGAATTCGCCCAAGAACACGATCCCCTGGTATGACTGGGTCTTTGCCATTCTGGGGATTGCCGTCTGCCTCTGGGCGATCGTCGACAAGAACGCAATCGCCTCGCGCGCCGGCCTGCCGACCACCACCGACCTGGTGATTTCCGGCCTCGGCATCGCAGTTCTAGGCGTTTCGATCTACCGCTCCTTGGGCCTGCCGCTCGTCATCATCTCAACCGTCTTTGTCTGCTACGTCTTCTTTGGCGATGCCAGGTGGCTCCCTGACGTGATCCAGTGGAAAGGGGCCTCGTTCGGCAAGGCAACCTGGCACTATTGGATGCAGGATGAGGGCGTGTTCGGCGTTGCGCTGAAGGTATCGGCCGAGCTCATCTTCCTGTTTGTGCTGTTTGGCGCCATTCTGGAGAAGGCCGGCGCGGGCAACTATTTCATCAAAATTGCCTTTGCTCTTCTGGGCCACCTGCGCGGCGGACCTGCGAAAGCGGCCGTTGTTGCATCTGCCATGAGCGGGCTCTATTCCGGCTCGTCGATCGCCAACACGGTGACCACGGGCACGTTCACCATTCCGCTGATGAAACGCACCGGGTTCTCCGCTGAGAAGGCCGGCGCGGTTGAGGTTGCCTCCTCCACCAACGGCCAGCTCACACCTCCCGTGATGGGGGCTGCGGCCTTCCTGATCGCTGAATTTACCGGCATCGCCTACACCGACATCCTCAAGCATGCTCTTGTGCCTGCGCTGGTGTCGTATATCGCGCTTGTCTACATCGTTCACCTTGAAGCCATGAAGATGGACCTCAAAGGCCTGCCCAAGCCGCCGACCGACCGCACCTTGGCGCAAAGACTGCTTGGCGTATTCACTGGTTTCGTTGGAACCGCGATCCTGCTGGCTGCGGTGTACAATATTCTGGCGTGGGTGAAATCGGCTGCCCCTGACATGTCGTTCCTGACCGTTGTCTTGCTGGCAGGCGCTGCCTATCTGGTGATGCTGTGGTTTGCTGCACGGGTGCCTGACCTTGTGGTCGATCCGCCAGATGCGCCCATTACCGAACTTCCCAAGGCAGGCGCCACGGCCATCACAGGGCTCTATTACGTTTTGCCGATCGTTGTTTTGATCTGGTGCATTCTGCCAACGCCTGATCGACTTTCTCCTGGCTTGGCGGCCTTCTGGGCGGTGATCGGCATGTCGATTGTGGCCGTGACACACCGACCTCTCAAGGCCCTCATGCGGGGTGACAGTGACGTGATGGGCGGCTTCAGGCTTGGCGTCTCCGAATGGGTCGACGGCATGATCTCCGGATCGCGCAACATGATCTCCATCGGCATCGCCACCGGTGCTGCCGGCATCATCATCGGCTCGATCTCGCTGACCGGTGCGCACCAGGTGATCGGCGAATTCGTCGAGTTCCTGTCCGGCGGCAACCTGCTGTTCATGCTGATGCTGGTGGCCGTCATGAGCCTGATCCTTGGCATGGGCTTGCCCACAACGGCGAACTACATCGTTGTGTCATCGCTGATGGCGCCGGTGATCGTGGCGCTGGGGGCCAAGAGCGGGCTCATCGTGCCGATTATCGCGGTGCACCTGTTCGTGTTCTACTTCGGCATCTTAGCGGACGATACGCCGCCCGTGGGCCTTGCCGCCTTTGCGGCGGCGGCCATATCCGGCGGGGACCCGATCAAGACCGGTCTCCAGGGCTTTGCCTATGACATCCGCACGGCGCTGCTGCCGTTCCTGTTCATCTTCAATACCGAATTGTTGTTGATCGATGTGGGGCCGGCGAAAGCGATCTTTGTGTTTGTGGTGGCGACCATAGCCATGATGCTATTTGCGTCGGCGACGCAGAGCTGGTTCCTGACCCGCAACAAGATCTGGGAGTCTGCGATCTTGCTTCTGGTGGCGTTCACTTTGTTCAGGCCGGGCTTCTGGCTTGACCGCTGGCAACCGCCCTACGAGATCATTCCGCCGGCCCAGATCATGGAAGTTGTTGGCACTGTTCCGCCAAGCGGCGTCATGACTGTTGTGGTGAAGGGCCCCAATTTCGATACGGGCCAAACAGACTCAACCACCATCCTTGTGCCCTTGGGCAAACCAGCCGAGGCCGTCAAGCGGCTGCGTGATGCCGGCCTGACGGTGAACGTGGAGGACGGCCAAGCCAAGGTGGAAGAGCCACTGCCGCAAACCCCCTTCTTTGAGAAGATCGGCAAAAGCTTTGACTACTATGGCGATGAGCCTGTGGTGATCTCCGAGATCAAGAAGAAAACCGACAGAACGCCGAAGGAGATATTCTACATCCCGGCATTGCTGCTGCTCGGTCTGGTGATCATGCTGCAGCTCAGACGGCGCCGCCAGGGCGAAGCTGCCGCCGCCTAGGTCATGTTGACAAACTCCTGACCCACAATCTTGCCGATACGATGTGTATGAAGCCGAGATAGCTGAGTGCGGTTTTGTCGTAGCGGGTTGCGAGCCGTCTTGCGCATTTAAGTTTGTTGAAGCAGCGTTCGACCTG
>JAAEUE010000321.1 GCA_024227565.1 Alphaproteobacteria bacterium | reverse complement strand
CTTGACGGCTCCAGCGAAGAGGTTGCCCGCGCCGGAATGGTCGAGTCTGTCCAGACGCTGGATGGCTGGTTGAGCGAGGTCATGGAAAAAGAGGGTATGACCCCGGCACAGACCGTGCTGCTCGGGTTTTCGCAAGGCACCATGATGAGCCTGCACATCGCGCCGCGCCGCGCCGAACCGCTGGCCTGCGTAGTGGGCTTTTCCGGGCGTTTGCTGGAAGGCGAGCGGCTGGCATCCGAAGCCACCAGTAAAATGCCGATCCTGCTGGTGCATGGTGATATGGACGATATGGTTCCGCCTGCCTCGATGCCGGAAGCCGCCGATGCGCTGACCGCGGCTGGGTATGAGGTTTATACCCACACCTCCGAAGGCACCGGCCACGGCATTGCGCCCGACGGGCTGGGGCTGGCCTTGCAATTCATGGTGCAGAACCTGCCGAAATCTTGAAAAGATTTCGTTCCGCGTTCTTTTAAAGAACGCGCTTAGCTCTGCAATGGTATGTTTTCGGGCCACGTTTTCCTGCCGGTAACTACAGCGCCCGCCAGCCGATATCCTTGCGGTGAAACCCACCCGGCCAGTCGATCTGTTCAATCGCGCCGTAAGCCCGATCCCGCGCCTCCTGCAGGGTTGCCCCGCGTGCGGTCACGTTCAGAACGCGCCCGCCGGTGGCCAGTGTCTTGCCGTCATCCGATGCCGTACCAGCATGAAACACCTGCAGATCGGTTGTGCCGGCAATTCCCTTCAGCCCTTTGATATTCGTGCCTTTTTCGTAAGCCCCCGGATAACCCCTCGCTGCCAGTACCACGGTCAGTGCATGATCATCCGCCCAGTTCAGCTGGGTCTGATCCAACTCCCCTTTGGCACAGGCCAGCATCACATCCAGCGCCTGCGCCCCAAGCCGCATCATCAGCACCTGGCATTCCGGATCGCCGAAACGCACATTATATTCCACCAGCCGCGGTTGGCCGTCCTTGATCATCAGCCCGGCATAAAGCACCCCCTGATAGGGTGTGCCGCGCTTTGCCAGTTCATCGACTGTTGGCTGCACGATCTCATCCAGTGCCTTTTGCATCACGACATCATTCAGCGCCGGCGCCGGGGAATAGGCCCCCATGCCGCCGGTGTTCGGCCCTTCGTCGCCATCATAGGCGCGCTTGTGGTCCTGCGCCGTGCCCATCGGCAGCACGGATGTCCCGTCCGTCAGGATGAAGAAGCTGGCTTCTTCGCCTTCCATGAATTCCTCGATCACCACCTCGGCCCCGGCATCACCAAAGGCGCCGTCAAACATGTCGTCAATCGCCGCCAGCGCCTCGGCCTCGCTCATCGCCACGATCACGCCTTTGCCAGCGGCGAGCCCGTCCGCCTTGACCACAATCGGCGCCCCCTGCGCCCTAATGTAATCCTTAGCCGGTTCGGGTGCGGTAAACCGCGCATAGGCCGCTGTCGGCGCATCACAGGCGTCGCAAATCTCTTTGGTGAAGGCTTTGGAGGCTTCCAGTTCGGCGGCTGCCTGAGAGGGACCGAAGGTCAGAACGCCCATGCCAAGCAGAACATCTGCAACCCCCGCAGCCAGCGGCGCTTCTGGTCCCACAACCACAAAATCCACCGCATTCTCGGCGCAAAACGCTGCAACCGCTTCCCCGTCATTGATATCGAGCGCACAACAATCGGCAATCTCCGCCATCCCTGCATTGCCCGGAGCACAGATCAGCAGATCGCATTTCGGGTTCTGCTTGATCGCCCAGGCCAGGCTGTGTTCGCGTCCGCCGCTGCCGAGAATGAGGATATTCATGAGATGTGCCGCTCCGCCCTTGGCCTTCGTTGAAGGCCGTTCTAAAGTCGCCATCAGCAAACCGCAAGTGAGGCACTAAGCAGCAGATGTCCGACCTGATTGACGATCCCGCACCGGGCCAGAACGCGCCGGAATTCAGCGTTTCGGAAATCTCCGGCGCGGTGAAACGGATGATCGAGGGGGAGTTTGACCACGTCCGTATCCGCGGCGAGGTCGGGCGGGTCTCGCGGCCTGCATCCGGGCATCTGTATCTCGATCTCAAGGATGATCGTGCCGTCCTTGCTGGCGTCATCTGGAAAGGTGTCGCCAACCGCCTGCGCACCCGCCCCGAAGAGGGGATGGAGGTGGTTGCAACCGGCAAGCTGACCACATTTCCCGGTCAGTCCCGCTATCAGATGGTGATCGAGGATATCGCACCTGCTGGCATCGGTGCCCTGATGGCGATGCTGGAAAAGCGCAAGAAGGCACTGGCGGCGGAAGGTCTGTTTGATCAGGACCGTAAACAGAAACTACCGTATCTGCCCGAAGTGATCGGTGTCGTCACATCCCCCTCCGGTGCAGTGATCCGCGATATCCTTCACAGGTTAAGGGATCGGTTTCCGCGCAAGGTCCTGATCTGGCCGGTGCCGGTGCAGGGCGAAAAATGTGCGCCCGCAGTCACCGCCGCAATCGAAGGTTTCAACGCGCTCACGGTTGGTGGTGCCATGCCGCGCCCCGATTTGCTGATCGTTGCACGGGGAGGCGGTTCCATCGAAGACCTCTGGGGTTTCAACGAAGAGGCCGTCGCCCGCGCTGCTGCCGCCTCGCAAATCCCGCTGATCTCCGCGGTTGGCCATGAAACCGACACCACGCTGATCGACTTCGCCGCAGACGTCCGCGCGCCCACACCCACCGCCGCTGCCGAACTCGCCGTGCCGGTGCGCAGTGAGTTGCTGGGGTGGCTGGCGTCGATGGATGAACGCCGCGTACGCTCGCTCTCTACCAACCTGCAACAGCGCCGGCAACGCCTGCGCGACCTCGCCCGCGCCTTGCCTAACCCTGCCGCACTGGTGGCCATGCAGGCCCAGCGGCTTGACGTGCTGGCCGGTCGCCCGCCCCGCGCCCTGACCACTCACACCCAGGCGCGCCGCGCCCAACTGGTTGAAAAATCAGCCGGATTGAGGCCCCGCCTGCTGGCACAGGGTGTCGAGACCCGGCAGGACAGGCTGGCGCGGGTGGCCAATGGTTTCAGGCAGGCAGCAACGGCCCAGGTCGAACGCCTGCGCACCCGTCTTGATGGGCTTGAGCGCCTGAGGCAGACACTGGGCTATACCGCCACGCTGGAGCGCGGCTATGCCGTGGTGCGCGATAGCGGTGGCGTATTGATCAGTGATGCGGTGACGGCAGGCAAAGCGCCTGGCTTGGATATCCAGTTTCAGGACGGGCATGTGCAGGTTGGTTCAGCGGCTGTTGCCACCAAACCGGTAAAAAAGAAGAAACCCATCAAGCCAGAGGATCAGGGCAGTTTGTTTTAGGGGGGCTTTCCGGTCAAAGTGTTTCTACATTAACCTGAGACAAGTTGATGTGGAAATCACCGGTTTAAGAGTATGTGACTTAGTTCAGCACCGCGCCCAAAGCTTCTATCAACTCGAGAACTTCGCGCGTATCCCGATCTACACGGATGTAACTGTCGCCTATCCGGTAATAACTTTCATTGTAGTTCAGGTACGGCAGTCCATACCGGGAAGGATCACGAACGTAATAGTAGTCCCCATCGGGCAACCTGTCGCCAACGCGATATCTCTTTTTGGCCAGTCCCGGAGGCACACATGGCGGATTTTTCTTGGCGAGTCCGGGCGGGCAATGACCGGATTTGTTCTTGGCGATGGAATGCGTCGGCATTGTACAAATCGCCCCCAAAATGATTGCTGCGATGACGGACCTGGGTTTCATGTGCTCCTCCGATTTGGAACAAATATGCGTGCAAAAATGCAGGCTGGCCAGAAATGTACACCAAAAATACGGCGGAACTTTGCTGACACTCCTCAGAGTGGCGACTTCCTGAACTGGCCTGAAACTATGCCCCCACCGACGGCCCCTTGCAATCCAGCGGCTCGGCATCAATGCTGCTCATGGTGATATCAGCATCTGGCGAGCCACCATCAGGCCGCGCCACAAATCCATTGTCCGTCTTGATAAAATGCCAGCATTGGATATCCGGATTGCCATCGTACTCAAAGCAGATCATGTCACCGACATCATACCAGACCCCATCCGCGCACTCGCCGCCGTTAAACTGCCAAAGCGATCGGCGGCGGGTGTAAAACTGCTCGGCTCCAAATCGGCGCCCGTCCTGGGTAAAATAGAGGGTTTTGCCGGTTGAAAGGGCTTCGAATTCGTCCGGCGAGATGATTTCCTCGGCTGCTGCGGGCAGGGCGAGGAGAAGTGCGATGCAAATGGATGTGGTTTTCATAGGGGCAAGGTGACAACTGCGTGTGGTTATTACAAGTGTGGATTCTTAAACTAAACACGTCATCACCCGACTTGTTCGGGTGATCCTGCCGCATCAAACGTTATTGCCCGGACGAGCCGGGCAATAACGTGGTCTAAGAAGAAGGCCGTAACGCTGGTTATGCGTAATACTCTTCCAACTGAGCCATGATGGCATCGATGTCCACGCCAGCCTGCATAAGGTTCATCGCCTCGGCAAACCGCTTCACGATGTCCATGATGGCTTCTTTGCTCAGCTGATTCAGGATGCCGATGCGCACCTGTACCGGTTCGCTGAGCGTCGGCCAGATGCCAAAGCCTTCGGCCCGGCAGCCCTGCACCAGTTCCTTCTCACGGCCCGCCAGCATGCCCGGCAGGTTCAGCACCACCAGCGAGGTCATGTTCGAGGTCACTTCACACCCCATCGCGAGCACCGCATCGGTCAGCGCCTTTTCGTGGAAGGTATAGTCCTTGGCTTTCTGCGCCAGACCGTGCTCCAGAATGATCCTGAGCGCCTCGTGAAAAGCGGCCACAGCATAGCCCGAGTGGGTCTGATGATAGCCTGGTGCTGCAACGTCTTCGCCGTCGATAATGCCCCAGTGGCGGGCTGCGAGGATCGGGTGGTTGACGTAACAACTGCTGCCGTTGGCGCGGACATGGTCGATGTACCGGTCGGTGAAACTGACCGGCGCATAGGTCAGCGGCAGGCACAGCACACCTTTTTGCGGGCAAGATGCCCAGGCGACGACGCCGGAAAAGGAATCGATCGAGAAATCTTCGATCCCAAGCGAAGAAACTGCATCAACCAGCCCCATCGCGCGGTGTTTTTCACAGGCATCCGAGAAGCCCTGAATGTCGTTAATCCGCCCCGAACCGGTTTCCCAATGCGCCATGAAGGCCCAGGTCGGCTTGTGTTGGGCCAGCGCCGCGTCCACCATTTCGCCGGTCACGGATGTCCCGTGCGGAACTTCGACGATCGTCACGCTTGCCGCAGTCGGATTCAGCGAGTTGGCGGCCAGCTCTTCCCCAGTTGCCGCCTTCATCCGAATGGTCAGCCCGTCGATGCCCGAAAACGTACCGTTGGTGAAGGCCACCACTGTGTCACCCGGCTGGATTGCGTTGAACATGCAGTCAAGCCCGGAAAAACCTGTGCCCGCAACTCCGTAGGTGTAGACGTTGCTGGTGCCGAAGAAATCGCGCAGCATCAGCTTGCATTCGATCATCCCGCGCAGCACGTCGCCCTGCATGTGATCGGCAACCCCGGCGCTGGCGAAGGCCGCCAGAACCCGCGGGTCGGTGTTGCCCGGGCCAGGGCCGGCGGCCAGCGTCTCTGGGATTTCCAGTCTTGGAAATATCTTGGTCATGGGGTGTTCCTCTTCTCCACGATACCTGTTGGTCTCTGCTTCCCTATTTAGCCGGGATGCAGCGCATACAAACGCTGCAGACCGACCTTTTAAACGATCCTAACGAAACCTTTCACAGCCGGTTTTAAATCTCAAACGCTGAGAACAGTATGATGCGAGGTCATGGTTGCCTATTCAGAACTGGATAGTTCAGTTTTCGCATTTTTACCCTGCTGAGCCGTTGCCACCCTTGGATTCATCACCCGGCGCCAAAGGCCGGGTTGCAGCGCAATTGCGGCCATCGTGCCCACGGGATAGGGCAGTTGCGGTGCCACATCGGGTGGATGCGCCTGCAGATCTGTATAGGGCCGGGCCGGTTTCACATGGTGATCTGAATGCCGCGGGGCGTTCAGCGTCAGATGCCGGGTGAACCACTGAGGTGCATTCCAGCTGTGCTGCAGCCGCACGGGTTCAAACCTGCCGTCACTGAATTCAGCGCGCTGCAATCCGTAATGCTGCATGTAATCCGTCAGCAACAGCCCGGTCTGCGCCACCAGCGCCAGTCCGACGTACCAGGCAACGCCCGCCGGGCCGCAGAAGGTAACAACCAGAATGAGGCAGGCAAAGCTGCCAAACACGTAATGAATGTAGGGATGCGCCCAGGTTTCTTTGCCGCCGCGACGGACATTCTCTGCCATCAGCCCCACGACAAACGAATTCTTCCAGGCCCGCCCCCAGAACCGGTAAAACCCTTCGTTCAGCCGCGCCGAATTGGGGTCAAAAGGCGTGGCGACATAGGGGTGATGCACCAGCAAATGCGCCGATGTATGATGGCCAAACAACATTGAGATGAAGATCCATTTCCCAAGCAACCGCTCAAAATGGCTGCCCCGGTGGATCAGTTCATGACCGTTGGCGTTGCTAACCGTTGCAAAATAAAACCCGAAGCCAATGAAAATAAGGGATTTCTCTAGCCAGTCACCGGGTTTCAGCGCCAG
>JAAEUE010000320.1 GCA_024227565.1 Alphaproteobacteria bacterium | reverse complement strand
GTTGGAGCCTTTTGAGGAGTTGGACAGCCGGGAAGGTCAAGCCTTGCTCGGAGCGGCCATCGAACGCCTGCCCGACAAGGTTCAGGCAGCCATGGTCCTGCGCGTGGTGGAAGGCCGCAGCTACGATGAAGTGGCCGCCGCTTTGGGATTGAAGGAACAAACCGTGCGCGCGCATGTGGTGCAAGGCCGTCGCCTGTTGATGCGTTTCCTAAAGCCCTGGCTTTCGGATGGGGAGGGGACACGATGAAAGCTTGTCGTCAAACAGGTCGCTTGATCGAGCTGCAGTTCGAAGGCGAACTCTCTTGGAAGCAAGAGCTGCGCTTGCAGGATCACCTGGCCGATTGTCCCGAATGCGCGGCCTTGTCCCGCGCCCAAGGGCAAGTGTTGGAGAGCTTAGGCAGTTACCGCGAGGCGCCCTTGGCCAAGATCGACGTGCAGCGTTTCGTGGAAAAGGTGCAGGACAGCATCAGCGACAAGCCTGTGGGTGAGGCGCCGCCGGAAGCGTTGCAGCCGACACGCTCGTTTAATCCTTTCGCCCTAGCCGCGGCGGTGTTGTTGGCCTTGGGTTTGCCTTGGGTCTTGAACCGAACGGACAAGCCGTCCGAAGGCGAGCCTGATTCGACGACCGAACGCCTGGCTGAAATCACGCCTGAGCTTCAACCGGATCCTGTGGGTGAACCTGTCCAAGCACCCCGCCCCATTGACCACGATTCCGATTTCCAGGCCGAGCGCCACCAGGCCGCCGTCGCAGACTTGCGCGGCGCGCTGTCTGCGTTGATGGGCGAATCCCCCGACTGGAAATTGTATGGGGATCGGGTCGAAGCCCTGCGAACGGCGGGTTGGCCCATGGCTAGCTTGATTTCCGGCTTGCTCGGCGATGAACATCTGGAAACGGCAAAGGCCGCCATTCAGGCATTGGCCCGCGAGGGCGGACGTTTGGCCCATCGTCGCCTATGGGACTTGCGCCGGGATGAACGCTTGGGAAGCTTCGCGGTGGAAGAGCTTCAGGTCCGTGGCGTACTGACCATGGCTCAAGTGGTCGACCTCTATTGGGAAGGACAATTCGAAGTGGTCGCGCTCGATGGGTTGGCGGAATGCAACGGGGCTCAAGCCTTGCAGGGAGCCAAACGGCTCATGCGCAAGGCGCCCAGGCGCAAGATTCCCGACGATTCGATTCCCGTGCTCGCGGGGCTGTTGCAGCGCGCCGGAGACGCGGGCTCCATGCATGCGCTCGCTTTGCTGGAGGACCGCAACCTCTCACAGGAACTATGGGCGGCGGAAGTGGCCCGTTCCATGGACTTGCGCGAAGTGCTTGAAATGTACTTGGCTTGTGGGGATGGAAGCGCTTGGGAAAACGGAGCCTTGGCCCTTGCGAGTCAGCACACCAGCGCGGTGTGGGTGCCCTTCCTTGAGGAGTGTTGCAATCGTTCCAGGACCGCCAACCGCGCGGTGCGGGCACTGCAAGGCCAACCTGGCTTGACTGCGCTCGAGCTGTTGCTAACCCAGGAAAGCAACCGTATGGTGAACGAAGACGTGTGGCTCGCCGCTTGGAACAAAGCC
>JAAEUE010000319.1 GCA_024227565.1 Alphaproteobacteria bacterium | reverse complement strand
TCGATCATGCAGGTGGAGTTCGATCGCGCCCGGCAACTCGTCGCCACCGATGCGCGCTGGCAGGCCGCCATGCGCAAGCGGGGCTACAAGGACCTCTCCGTCATCAATTGCGCGCCGCAATCGGCGGGGCATTTCCCTTCGGAAGGCTATGGCGAGCGGCGCATCCTCAAAGTTCCCTGCTACCACGGTGTGGTGCGCGCAGGCCGCGAGCACCCGAACTGGTCCCGGCCAATCGAGGGGGTGATCGCCGTCGTGGATGTGGATGGCGGCAAAGTGATCGATGTGATCGATGCGGGCCCCGTCATCCCAGTCGATGCGGTCAAGTCGCACGGCTCCGGCCCCCTGCGGGAGCCCGCCTTGCCCAAGCCGGTGCATGTGATCTCGCCGCAGGGGCCGAACTTTAAACTGAAGGGCGCTGTGCAGGTGGAGTGGCACAACTGGTCCTTCCATATGCGGGCTGACCGGCGGGCCGGGCTGATCCTCTCGCTCCTACGCTTCGAGGATGGCGGGCAGAGGCGGCTTGTCGCCTATCAACTGGCCCAAACCGAGATGTTCGTCCCCTACATGGACCCCCATCCGGGCTGGGCCTACAAATCCTTCCTCGATGCTGGCGAGTTCGGCCTCGGCTATCTGATCTCCTCGCTGGAGCGTGGGCACGACTGCCCGGTGCACGCGGTCTATCTCAACCTGTTCTTCCCGTCCGATCAGGGCGGCATGTTCAAGGCCAACCGGGCGGTGTGCATCTTCGAGCGCAATACCGGTGATCCCGCCTGGCGCCACTACAACATTGCCAACCAGCGCGCCATCGCCATGCCCAAGGTGGAGCTGGTGGTGCGCCATGTGCCGACCCTGGGCAGCTATGACTATGTCATCGATTACGTGTTCGAAACGACCGGCCAGGTGCGGATACGCACCGGGGCGACCGGCATGGATGCGGTCAAGACGGTGCAGAGCGAACATGCCGGCGCGCCGGGGGCAGAGAAAGATACCGCCCACGGCCTGCACGTGGCACCCTATCTGGTGGCGCCCTACCACGACCATTATTTCAATTTCCGCATCGATCTTGATGTGGACGGGCCCGGCAATACACTCGTCCGCGAGCATTTCGAGCCACGCCGCCTGCCGGAGGGCAATTTACGCAAGAGTCTATGGGTGCTGAACCGCGATCCGTTGAAACGGGAGGGTCCGTTGAGCCCTCGATCCCGCATGCGCGGTGAGATCTGGCGCATCATCAATCCCTCAAAGACCACAGCACTCGGCCACAATCCCGGATATCAGCTGGAGGCGTCGGGTTCGGTGCCGTCGCTGCTCTCGCCCGACGATCCGCCCCAGGCGCGGGCGCTGTTCACGTCCAACGCCTTGTGGGTCACGGCCCACAACCCGGCGGAACTCTGGGCGGCCGGCGACTATCCCAACCAGAGCAAAGGGGGAGAGGGTCTGCCCGCCTATACCGCAGACCGCCAGGCGTTGGAAAACAAGGACCTGGTGCTGTGGTACAATCTTGGCTTCCGCCATGTCACTCGGCCGGAGGACTGGCCGTTCCTGCCCACCCGCTGGTTCGAGTTCAAGCTCCGGCCCTACGGCTTCTTTGTGCGCGAGCCATCGCATGATCTCGCCCGGCATTTTTCGACGAAGAAGAAGGCAAAAAAGTAAGTCGCCGGTACTCTCTGGCGTTCAGGGATAATCCTCGAACCCAGCCGCGACAGCAAACACCCAGTGGCGATGTACTTTTCAAGCAGGTTGTGTACTCACGGGAAGTTTTGCAAAAAAACGGTCGCACCAAGTCTGATCGGCACGGCTGTTGCGTCGAGCCCTGATTGGGAGGCAAATTCATGAATCAGATCGCGCACATCATGGCCAAACCTGTCGGCGC
>JAAEUE010000318.1 GCA_024227565.1 Alphaproteobacteria bacterium | reverse complement strand
TTGCGCAGTGCTGGCATCACCGAAGCTGCAATCATTGAACTGGCACGACGGATTTCCGGAGATGTTAACGACCCGGGCACCGCGTTTTACGAATTGCAAAAATCAGTCGAAATAGCGATCCAGGTTCAGGACGAGGCTAAAAACAACCCCAGCACGGATGCTTTTGTTGCCGAGGTGCAGCGGCGGGTGGCCGTGCTTGCCGCCAAAGGCGATTATGATGCTGCGACACAGGAGGCTGACCGCGCACTTGCCCTTTGGGAGGCGGAACAAAAGGAACAGCGACAGCGCGGCGTAGCCCTGTTGGAAACCGCCCTGAAACAGGATGTTCTGCGACGCGATGCCGTCGCGGCGGCCGCGCGACACAAACGCGTGGTGGAACTGCGCGAAAACCACCCGGCGACAGTTTCTGACCTGCGCACAGTATCGGGTGATAATTATCGTTATGCACTGCGTTTCGGCGGGCAATTTGAACTGGGACTGGCGATTGAGCTGTCCCGGCTGGCACGGCAACTTTCCAGTGATGAGATAGACTCTGCAATGCTTTGGAATGACGAGGGCATCTTTTGGGTCACATTAGGAGAACGGGGACTGCG
This sequence comes from Alphaproteobacteria bacterium, assembly GCA_024227565.1. Classification (GTDB taxonomy): domain Bacteria; phylum Pseudomonadota; class Alphaproteobacteria; order Rhizobiales; family CAJQND01; genus JAAEUE01. The sequence continues at coordinate 855 of JAAEUE010000318.1, read as the reverse complement.
AAAAAACGCGCTGGCAAAGGCCGTCACCGCCTATAACAACGCCTTGCGCATCCGTACCGAAAAGACGCATCCGGTGGACTGGGCCATGACCCAGAACAACCTCGCCATTGCCCTTCAGAAACAGGGCAGCCGCAGTGGCGGCGAGGCCGGGATTGCCCTGCTGGCAAAGGCCGTCACCGCCTATAACAATGCCTTGAGCATCCGCACCGAAAAGGCGCATCCGATTCAGTGGGCCATGACCCAGAACAACCTCGCCATTGCCCTTCAGGAACAGGGCAGCCGCAGTGGCGGCGAAGCCGGGATTGCTCTGCTGGCAAAGGCCGTCACCGCCTATAACAACGCCTTGAGCATCCGCACCGAAAAGGCGCATCCGGTGGACTGGGCCATAACCCAGAACAACCTCGCGACTGCCCTTAGCCATCAGGGCAGCCGCAGGGACGGCGAGGCCGGGATTGCCCTGCTGGCAAAAGCCATCACCGCCTATAACAACGCCTTGCGCGTCTACACCGAAAAGGTCCATCCGGTGGATTGGGCCATGACCCAAAACAACCTCGCCATTACCCTTCAGGAACAAGGCAAACGCAGTGGCGGGGAGGCCGGGATTGCCCTGCTGGCAGAGGCCATCACCGCCTATAACGACGCCTTGCGCGTCTACACCGAAAAGGCGCATCCGGTGGACTGGGCCATGACCCAGTACAACCTTGCCAATGCTGAGAAGGCGATCGCCGGTCACGTGGCAACCGGGGAGCCCGAACCGCATCTTCGCCGGGCGCTGGAATATGTGGAGGCCGCTTTGCGGGTCTATGATCCTGAACACATGCCTTATGATTATGGCACGGCCAGCAACCTGCGCGA
>JAAEUE010000317.1 GCA_024227565.1 Alphaproteobacteria bacterium | reverse complement strand
CGCAGGGGGCATCTTCTCCCATCGCTGGCGCCGGTTTGATCGAAGCGGCAGGTCCCGGCATATATTCGTTCCATTGCGGCAGACGCTCTCCCGACAACCTGCGCATTCCACCGGTCAGAGTGCCCAGCACCTTGCTCCCAAGCATGGCGTGGGCCCCGTCAGCCAGGCCGAGACCAACACGGGTCAGGCGCGTCATGGCGCTAAGGTGCCCGCCCAACCAATGGGCAATCCGTTGACCTTTCTCCACATGCTGGGCTGCACGTGTCGCCTTGGTCAGCCAGCCGGTGTCAATGGCGACCGGGCAGCGAGTCGCACACATCCCGTCGGCGGCACAACTGTCCAGCACCTGGTACTGGAAGTCTCTCTCAAACTCAGCAAGGCGTTTAGGGTCTTCGCCACACGCCTCCAACCGGGCCATCTCCCGCCTGGTGACAATGCGTTGACGGGGCGTAAGAGTCAGGTTGCGCGAGGGGCAGACGGCCTCACAGAAGCCGCACTCGATGCATTTGTCCACTATCTCGTCCGCCGCCGGCAGGGGTTTGAGATTTTTCAGGTGAACATCGGCATCCTCGTTGAGAATGACACCGGGATTGAGCAGGTTGTTCGGATCGAACAGACGCTTGAGTTCCCACATCAGCGCGTAGGCGTCACTGCCCCACTCCATCTCCACAAAGGGAGCCATATTGCGACCTGTTCCGTGTTCGGCCTTCAACGATCCGCCAAATTCGCCCACAACCATTTTGCAGACTTCGTCCATCAACCCCTCGTAGCGCATGATCTCCTTGTGGCTACCGAAGTCCTGGGTAAAGACAAAGTGCAGATTTCCTTCGAGGGCATGGCCGAAAATCAGCGCTTCATGGTAATTGTACTTCCTGAACAGCACCTGAAGTTTGCGCACTGCGGCCGCCAGCTCGGGTACCGGGAAGGCGATATCTTCGATGATCACCGTGGTGCCAGTCGCTCTCACCGCCCCCACGGCCGGAAACAGGCCCTTGCGAATGTTCCACAACGTGGCGCATTCCGTCGCATCATCGCTGAAAGCGACTGGCTGCACGGTCTTCAGCGTTGTCAGCGCGTCGCTGACCTCCCCCACCTGTTGCGCCAGCCGCTCCGGGTCGTCCGCCCGTGTCTCTACCAGCAGCGCTGCCACCTCGGCATCGAGCTCACGCAGGTAATCGGGCAGGCCCGGTTTATGCTCCACCGACCGAAGCGCGGCCCGATCCATCAGCTCCACCGCATCCACCGGCGTCCCTTTCAACACCGCAACCGCCCGGCAGGCGGTCTCGATGTCGGGAAACAGGATCAGGGCGGTGGCCTTGTACGGATGATCCGGTACGGTGCGATAGGTGATGTCGGCGATAAATCCCAGTGTCCCTTCAGAGCCGATCATCAGGTGCTGAATGATGTCGATCGGCTGGTCGAAGTCCACCAGGGCATTGAGACTGTAGCCGGTGGTGTTCTTCAACCGGTACTTGTGCCGGATCTTTTCACTCAGCGCCGCATCCGCCTGCACCTTTTCAGCCAGGCCGGCAATGCCCGACAGCAACTCGGCATGGGAAGCATGAAACGCATCCCGGCTGGCCCGGTCACGGGTATCCAATATGGCCCCGTCGGCGAATATGATGCGCAT
>JAAEUE010000316.1 GCA_024227565.1 Alphaproteobacteria bacterium | reverse complement strand
GTCGCTCGAATACCTTCTTTTCGCATCGTGTGTACGCAGAATCGACTCCGTGGGAGGATCCATTGCAAAAGATGTCAGTTACACTTCTGCTTTCCGCCCCCTTGTCATCGTCGGTTTAGCCCATTTGAACTGAGCGATGGTTATCAGGGGTGCCTCGGACGATAATGCGCGGCGTCCAAGATGGCGAGAAATGCCATTTTCCCTCTCGGATGGGAAACGGTTACATGGCCGCAACTTGCAACGAATCTCTGTTGGCTGACGGTGATTATCTGGGGTGAAACAGACATTGATGGACAGTGCTTCGAGAGCCGTCAGGGCAGCTAAGGGCTAAACTTTGATGATTTGATCGCACGGCAACATTTGCACTCAGGAGAAATGCCGGCTCTCGCCGGAGCTTCCGCTGTACCCTCAACTTCGGGCTTGCTTCAGCCGTAGACGGCACGGCAGCTAATAGCGCATTGCAGAAGTGCAGGGGCCGATCGGTGGATCGATTCCGATCAGGTCGCTCGACAAGGGCGTTTTTGTGAAGGATTGTAGGACACCTGCCCCTGATTGACGGCGGCCAGGTGCTGGTTGGGCAGGTGTTCTGCAAGCCTCAATGGAGGAAACCGCGGGGGGCTCAGGCGCGATGTTGCGGCTTGGAGCGGCTATGGGGATTGTGCGGTAGTTGACGGGCTTTCGGCCATGCCTGGATCGCACTTGAACCAAGGCAGCGTCTCGAGGCTGGGTGTTCGATTGGACCTTGGCCTGTCTGAGGCGGGTGCGGACGGCTTGTGTTGGCGGATCGGCTGATCTGAGGGCGGTGTTGCACAGAGCGATGCGGTGGCCGGCGGCGAAGACCGGCATCGGTGGCGGCTTTCATTCGTGTGATCGTCATGGGGTTTTCCCGCTTTGCGCCGGCGGGGCGCGCGGCTGGGCGCGGGGTTTGTGTCCGGGCTCGAAGGTTTCGATGATGATCATGGCTCCGCCGCAGTACGGACAGGGCTTGGCGGGATCTGATGGCTCTGCGGGATCGGTGACGGTGTCCGGCTCTTCGCGTGGCGCCGGCACATTGAGCAACTCACGGGCCCGGGCGAGGTTTTCGGTGCGCCCGCCATTGGCCAGCAATCCCCCGGATCAAGTCCGGGGCAGGCTCCGTGCCGGATGCGGTGGAAACGGTCAGGCAGGACGTGGAGAAGGAAGCGGCGAATGAACTCAGGTGCGACCAAAGTCATGGTCTTGTGGCGGACCCGTCCTCCATTGGCTTTGGCGGCGCGGTAATCTTTGTAGCGGAAGCTCACGCCTGTGTGGTCGTGAGCGATCAGCCTGGAGTTGGCGATGGCGACACGATGGGTATAGCGCGAAAGATAGGCAAGCACGGTGCCGGGTCCTGAGAACGGAGGTTTTGCGTAGACCGTCCACTTGATGTCGCGGAGCGGTGCGAGATAGGCGGCAAACACTCGGCGGTCGGCGAGCCCGGCCTCATCACCGAAGAACTGCAAGCGGCCGGCTTTGTGGGCCGCGTTGAGCGCGTCCAGCATGAGCCGTTTAAACAGCGCCGACAGCACGCCCACATAGACGAAGAAGTTCGCCCGGCACCTGACCCAGCTTTGGCCGTCCAGCGAGAAGCCGCCGCCGGGAACGATCATGTGCACGTGGGCCCTCTCGGCGGCGCTTCGCTTGCCTGCCGGGTAATAGATGATGGGTCATGGTTGAACTCCAGGTGTGGAGCACGGCCGTGAAGCCGATTCTGGCGCCGAGGTGCCTGGGGTCGGCTGCAATCGTCAGCACAGTCTCGGCGGATGTCTTGAACAGCAGATCATAGACCACCCGCTTGTTATGGTAGGCGATTTTGGCGATTTGCGCCGGCACGGTGAAGACAACGTGAAAGTAGGGCACGTCCAGGAGGTCAGCTTGGCGCGCCTCGAGCCAGTCCTTGGCGACCTGGCCCTGGCATTTGGGGCAATGGCGGTTGCGGCAGGAATTGTAGGCGATCGATGTGTGGCCGCAGTCTTTGCAAGCGGCGACATGACCGCCAAGGGCCGCGGTGCGGCAGTTTTCGATGGCCGACATGACCTTGAGCTGGCCGAGGCTGACATGGCCTTGATTGGCCTTGCGCCATAAGGCTCCGTGGGCCCGGAAGATGTCCGCCACCTCCAATGAGGGGCGGGGCATGATGCCCCGGTACTCAGTCGGGCGGCAGGGGTCCTAAGTCGAGATGGTCGAGCGGGCTCTTGACGGAGCGCAGTGTGCTGGAGGCGACCCGGACATAGCGCGCCGTGGTCTCCAGCTTGACATGGCCCAGCAGCACCTGGATCACCCTGATATCGACCCCCTGGTCCAGAAGGTGACTGGCAAAGCAGTGCCGAAGCGTGTGCAAGGTCATGGGCTTGTCGATACCGGCGGCTTGCTTGGCATTGTCCAGGGCCCGGCGCAACTGGCGCGGGGTCAGATGATTGACCGGGTTCTGACCCGGAAACAGCCAGCCGCCGGGGAGCATCACACCGCTGGCATAGCCGGCCTTCCACCAGGCTTTGAGCAGGTTGAGCATGGGCTTGGACAGCTTGGCGTACCGGTCCTTGCGTCCCTTGGCTTGTTCGATGCGCAAGAGCATGCGGTCTGGCGCGCTGTCGATGTCGCTGATCTTCAGGCCGACAACTTCAGATGCTCTCAAGCCTGCGCCGTAGGCGAGCGAGAAGGCAGCGCGGTATTTGAGGCCGGCAGCGGCCTGGAGCAGGCGCCGGACCTCGTCCTCGCTGAGGATCACCGGCACCCGCTTGGGCACCCGCACCGTGGTCATGCCGGTCTGGGCGTCGTTACGCCCAAGCGTGGTGCCGAAAAAGAAGCGCAAGGCAGAGACGGCCGCGTTCATGCTGATATCCGAAGCGCCGTTCTCCCTCATATGCACCTGGTAGCGGCGAAGGTCATCCGCGCTCGCCTGATCCGGCGAGCGGCCGAAAAACTTCGTGAACTCCCGTATCATGGTAATGTAGGCTCGCTGCGTTGCCCGCGTGTAGCCGCGGACCGTCATGTCCTCGATCATGCGCTGGCGCAACGGGCTGATAGGCTTGTCGGTCATGGGTCTGCTCCTGGATTGAGTGAGGTAGGGAAACCCCAAAGCTCAACACAGGACAGACCCAGTCCCTAATCCCCGGACCGTGCCTCCTATCTCAACTCACTACCGCGAGAGCGGTTTTGTCCTCTGACCCACACCGGACATGGTGGAGATCTAGATCAGTCGGCCACAGAGAACGGGTGGGGGCCCGACTCGGTCACCATTACATAGTCTCCCCATTTAATGCGAGCGATCCGCTCAGTTACGCGGAATATGACAAAGCAGAGTTCAATATTTTCCGCCAGTTTCGGCCATATCTCGCACAGCGTATCCTCGTCAATCTTGCCGACACCGGTAT
>JAAEUE010000315.1 GCA_024227565.1 Alphaproteobacteria bacterium | reverse complement strand
CTAGAGCAACCTCCGATCAGACGGAATCGTCTGGTCGGAGATAAGTTGCTCGTTCGTAACGATAATCTGGAGCTTATTCCGCTCAACCTGAGCGGAATAAGCTCTAGTGGACGACTTTCACCGTCGTGTTCCGCCGGCCGTTTGCCTTCACCATGTTGTAGAATGTGCGCGCATCGTTGGGGTGCAGTCGGATGCAGCCGTGGCTGGCCGGGGACCCCAAGCGGGAAATCGAATTGGTGCCGTGCACCGCATAACCGCCCTTGAAAAACACCGAATGAGGCATGGGCGACATGTCGTATTTGCGCGAATACCACATTTCATGCAGGCGGGTCGGGCGCCATGAGCCGGTTGGGGTGACGTATCCGCGCCGGGCGGTGGACACCTTGAAGCTGTGATAGCGACGTCCGTTGACGAAGATGTTCATGCGTTGATCACTAAGGTCGATCTTGGCAACCAGTTTGCCCTTGGGCGCTGTGGTTTTGAAGAAATTGAAGCCGAAGACGCTCTTTTTCGCAAATCCGCCGCTGTTCTCGGCCTTGGCGACAGTGGGTGTCAGAGCAAGCGAAGTGGCTGCCAACAACGCAAGGGCACTGCCTGAAAATGCGGTTGAAATGCGGGGAAACCGTGTTGTTCCAGAGGTCATCGTTTTTCTTAGCCCTTATCAGATCAGCCATTGGCGTAGATCTAAATAACGAACAACTCTTTTATTCGTAAACCGAAACAATCGCCAAGATGCCGATTATGTCGGAGGTGTGGCATCAACAGCACGGTTTGTTCGCAATTTGGGGAAAACTTGAGGACCTTCTTTTCGCTCGTAACAAGCTATCGTATAAGCGCGCTCTTGCGCTAAGATGCTCTTAAAGCGAATGATGAGCCGCTCCCGTTTGCGGCAGAAGACGGAGGGGACGGTGCAATGAGGGATGCGACCAGTTCTTGTGGATTTGGCATATGCTTGAACCGGCCAGCCAGAGGCTCAAAAACGAAATCAAAACTTGTGGAAGTTGATCGAGAGGCCCTTTCTCGTCGCTGACCGTAGTCTACCATGCTGCGAGACGAGAAGGCGGGGAAAGAACCTATAATGGCAATCCCCACGGCCTTTCGAAAGAGTGAGAGGGAGGACCAACTTTCATGATGACATCGTTGTACGGTGCAATTTTATTTTTGCTCTGGCTCTTGCTGTCAGGGCACTACGACCCCTTGCTGATGGGGCTGGGAATAGCCTCGGTTGGCCTGACGGTTTACCTCGCCCACCGTATGGATATCTTCGACCATGAGAGTTTCCCGGTTCAGCTCACATCGCGGCTTCCGGCCTTTCTCGTCTTCATTTTGCGGGAAATCGTAAAATCGAACATTGATGTGCTCAAACGGATCCTGAGCCGGGACCCAAATGCCGTCAGCCCGCGATTGGAAGAGTTTCCCCTGCCGCAAAAGACAGATCTTGGGCGCGTTATTTACGCCAATGCGATCACGTTGACGCCGGGCACGGTGAGCGTTGAGCTCACGAAAGACAGTGTCATCGTGCACGCGCTGGCAAAGGACATTGCCGACGATCTGTTCACCGGCGAGATGGCCCGGGCGATTCCAGACAAGGTGGTGGAGCCATGATGTATGCCGTTGCAATCGTTGCGATCCTTGTCACCTTGAGTCTGGCCCTCGCGCGGGCGCTCATGGGGCCCACGGTGTTTGACCGCATTGCCGCCATCAACATGTTCGGCACCAAAACGGTGCTGCTGATCGCCGTCTTCTCGTTCCTGACGGGGCGGCTGGATTTGCTCGATATGGCTTTGGTATACGCGATGATCAACTTCATCAGCGTGGTGGCCGTCTTGCGTTTGTTCAGCCACAAGGACTTCCATTCGCCTGCTGAAAACAACGTCATCTCTGTGAAGGTGAGGCGGCGATGGTTCTAGATATCCTCAGTTGGGTTTGCCTGGTCGCCGGCGGGTTGGTCGGCGTGGTCGGTGCCGTCGGCATTCACCGGTTCCCCGACTTTTTCAGCCGCCAGCATGCCACCGGAACAACCGACACCCTGTGCGCCCTGTTGATCCTGCTCGGGCTCGGGCTGCAGGCCGGATTGAGCCTTGCCGCCTTCAAGGTTGCGTTGATCTTTCTGTTCCTCTTCATCACAAGCCCGGCGGCAACCCACGCGCTGGCGAGCGCAGCGGTGCACAGCGGACTGGACCCCAAGCGGGGCCGCACTGACAGCGAGGGCCAATCTTGATGGACCTCCTGATAGACATATCCCTGTTGACGTTTCTGGCCGTCACCGCCATTGGCATTATCCGCATCACGAACCTTTTCGCCGTCATCATGCTGTTTGCGATTTTCAGCTTTCTGTCGGCCACATTGTTCATGACAATGGATGCCGTCGATGTGGCGCTCACTGAAGCAGCGGTGGGCGCAGGCATATCAACCGTGTTGATGCTGGCAACGTTGGCGCTGAACAAAGATCACAACGAAAAGCAGCCTGATAAGAATCGGCACTGGCTGCCCCTGGCCGTTGTGCTCACCACCGGGGCCGTGTTGGTTTATGGCACGCTGGACCTTCCAGATTTCGGCGACCCGGCATCGGCTCCGCAAACCCATGTGGCACCTCATTATATTGAGAAGGCTATCGAGGAAACCGGTGTGCCGAACATCGTAACCGCGGTTTTGGCGAGCTACCGGGGCTTCGATACCTTGGGCGAGGTCGTCGTGATCTTCACAGCCGGGATCGCCGTGTTGCTGTTGCTTGGCGGCAGGCGCGAAGACCCGCTGGACGATGGCGCGAAGGATAAGCGGGTCCCTCAGAACCTGGTGCTTCGGATTGTTTCGAAAATTGTGATCCCGGTGATCATGCTGTTTGCGCTCTATGTGCAGTTTCACGGCGATTATGGCCCAGGTGGCGGGTTTCAGGCGGGGGTCATTATGAGTGCCGCCATCATTCTGTATTCCCTCGTGTTCGGGCTCGGGGCCGCTGAACGCATAATTCCCAAATCGGTCCTGATGTTCCTGACCTCTCTTGGGGTTCTGATTTTTGCCGGCGTCGGGATTGCGTCGCTGTTTTTGGGCGGGAACTATCTGAACTATTCGGTGCTGGCCAGCTCGCAAGTTGCCGGACAGCACATTGGCATTCTGCTGGTTGAGCTGGGTGTGGGCATCACCGTGTTTGCCGTCATGTTGACCATCTTTTTCGCCTTTGCCGGCAGAGAGAGGTCGTGATGGATTTCGTTGTCAGCCACTACAATTACCTGATCGCCATTTTCCTGATGATGACCGGCTTCTACACGGTCATCAGCCGCGGCAATCTGGTGAAGAAGATTGTCGGCCTGAACATCTTTCAGGTGTCGGTTTTTCTGATCTACATCTCTTTGAGCACCGTGAAAGACGGCGTTGCTCCGATCTACGTGGAAGGAGTGAAAGTCTATTCCAACCCTCTGCCCCATGTTCTGATCCTCACCGCCATCGTTGTTGGCGTGGCGACAACGGCGCTTGGTTTGGCGCTGGTTGTCCGGATCAAAGAGGCCTACGGGACCATCGAAGAAGACGAGATCCACAGTCAGGATAATTCTTTGTGATGTGGGATCATTTAAGCCTGTTGCTCGTCGTCACCCCTCTGATTGCCGCCCCTCTGGCGGCGATCCTGCCGTTTGGCCGGGTGCCTTGGGCGCTGGCCTTTTTGGTCGCCCTGGCCTGCGCCGTGATGGCTGGAATGCAATTGTGGACGATTTTGACCGGCGGACCCATCCAATACGAACTCGGCGGCTGGGCGCCGCCGTGGGGCATTGTCTACCGCATTGACGAGGTCAACGCCCTGGTGGCGATGATCGTCTCGGGCATCGCCGCTGTGGCGCTGCCCTATGCGTTGCTGAGCGCTGAAAACGAAATCGAAAAACATCAGATCCCGCTGTTCTACAGCGCCGTTCTGCTTTGTCTTGCGGGCCTGCTGGGCATTACGCAAACCGGTGACATCTTCAACCTCTTCGTGTTTTTGGAGATTTCCTCGCTGTCCTCCTACGCACTGATCAGCCTTGGAAACAGGCGGCAAGCCCTGACTGCGGCCTATCAATATCTGATCATGGGCACCCTTGGCGCGACCTTCTTCCTGATTGGTGTGGGCCTGATCTATTCCCAGACGGGCACCTTGAACATGGCGGATCTGGCGGCCCGTCTGCCCGAAGCCACGGGCCTGAAGACCGTCCACACCGGCTTTGCCTTCATCATGATCGGCTTTGCCCTGAAGTTGGCGCTGTTTCCCTTGCACCTGTGGCTGCCCAACGCCTACACCTACGCGCCCTCGGTGGTCACCGTGTTCCTCGCGGCGACCGCGACGAAGGTTGCGCTGTACGTCATTCTGCGTGTGCTGTTCACGGTGTTTCCAGATGGGTTTGTTACCAACACGCCTGCCGGCGACCTGTTCCTCATGGCGGGGATCCTTGCGGTTCTCAGCGGATCGTTCCGTGCCATCTATCAGTCCAACGTGAAAAAGCTGCTGGCCCATTCCAGTGTGGCGCAGATCGGGTACATGGCAATCGGGCTGAGCTTTGCCTCAGTGGCCGGTGTCACCGCGTCGATCATTCACATGTTCAATCATGCCCTGATGAAGGGTGCCCTGTTCATGGCGGTCGGGGCAATCGTCTACCGGGTAGGCGCCTGCCGCATGGAGCACCTCCATGGCCTGGGCCGGCAGATGCCCTGGACCTTTGGGGCCATCATCGTTGCCGGCTTCAGTCTGATCGGTGTGCCGGGCACGGCCGGTTTCGTCAGCAAGTGGTATCTGGTGCTGGCCGCGTTGGAGCAACAGCAGTGGATCGTGGTGGCCGTCATCCTTTTCGGCTCGCTGCTCGCGGTAATCTATGTGGGCAAAATCATCGAGGCCCTCTACTTCAAGCAGGCCACGAACCCGGAGCTGGCGGTGGAAGAAGCGCCCTTCCTGCTGTTGGCGCCCACGTGGATATTGGTGTTTGCAAACATCTATTTTGGCTTTGACACCGACCTGACGGTTGGTGTTGCCGAACGCGCAGCGCAGGCCCTGGGGGTTGCGGCGAAATGAGTAACACGGCCCTGCTTCTCCTCCTTTTGCTCCTGCCGCTTGCCGGTTCGATTGGCATCATTGCCGTTGGGCGTTTCCCCAACGTGCGCGAGGGCGTGACCCTGGTGACCGCCTCGCTGGTTGCGCTTCTCGTGGTCATAACGGCAGCCCGGTTCTTGAGCGGCGAGGAGTTTGCGCTCACCGTTGCCCAGCCCATGCCGGGTGTTGCGTTGGCGTTCCGGGTTGAAGCCTTGGGCATGTTGTTTGCGCTGGTCGCCGGGTTGTTGTGGGTCGTCACATCGATCTACGCAATCGGCTATATGCGCAAGCTGGGCGAACAGAACCAAACCCGGTTCTATGCCGCGTTCGCCGTTGCCATCTCGTGTGCCATGGGCGTGGCGTTTGCCGACAACCTGTTCACCCTGTTCCTGTTCTATGAGATGTTGACGCTGTCGACCTATCCGCTGGTGACCCATAACGGAACGGACGAAGCGCGGGCAGGCGGGCGCACCTATCTGGGGATCTTGCTGGGCACCTCCATCGGCCTCTTCCTCTGCGGCATTCTGGTGACCTGGTTTGTGGCCGGCACGCTCACCTTCCAGCACGGCGGCATCCTGGCCGGCAAGCTTGATCCTGCCTGGGCCGGATTGCTCTATGCATTGTTCCTGTTCGGCATCGGCAAGGCGGCAGTGATGCCGTTTCACCGCTGGCTGCCCGCCGCCATGGTGGCGCCAACCCCGGTGAGCGCCTTGCTGCATGCTGTGGCCGTTGTGAAGGCCGGGGTGTTCTCCCTGCTCAAGGTCACGATCTACATTTTCGGCAGTGAGTTCATTCTCAGCAACGATGTCACCGGCATGCTGATCTGGGTTGCCGCGGCCACCATCCTGCTGTCGTCCCTGATCGCCATGACCAAGGACAACCTGAAGGCGCGGCTGGCCTACTCCACGGTGAGCCAGCTCAGCTACATTGTGCTGGGGGCCATGTTGGCCAGCAAGTCCGGTCTCATCGGCGGGTCCATTCACATCGCCATGCATGCCTTTGCGAAAATCACTCTCTTCTTCGCCGCCGGCGCGGTTTACGTCACAACAGGCAAGAAGCTGATCAGTCAGCTGAACGGTCTGGGCCGCGCCATGCCGGTCACCTTTGGTGTGTTCCTGATCGGCGCCTTGGGCATTATCGGGCTGCCGCCCTTCGGCGGAATGTGGAGCAAGTGGTATTTGGGGCTGGGCACCGTTGAGACCGGCCAATTGCTGTTGCTCGGCATCTTGATGCTGAGCTCCCTGCTCAATGTGGCTTACCTGCTGCCCATCCCCATCAGGGCGTTTTTCGGCAAGCCCGCAGAGGGCGAGGCCTACCCTGAAATCAAAGAGGCACCGAAACCGATTCTGGCGGCCATGATCATCACCGCAACCACGTCCATCATCTTGTTTTTCTACCCCGATCCGCTTTATCGACTGGCGGCAATGGCTGCCGGAGGGCCCTGATATGTCTGACAATCTGGACAAAAAGCATATCTTCGACGACCCCAAGAACGTGCAGCGCCTGCTGAACGGGTTCTACGCGGTTTGCGCCCTGCTGGTTGTGGTCGACTTCTTCATCCATCGGCACATCTCGCTGGTTTGGGAGAAGATCCCGGCGTTCTATGCGATCTATGGTTTTGTGGCCTGTGTGGTGTTGGTGATTCTCGCCAAAGTGATGCGCAAGGGCGTTATGCGCGGGGAGAACTACTACGATGAGTGAGCTTCCCCCCTTCGTTCTGTTCTTCGTTGCCGCCGGTCTTGTGCTGGCCACGGGCGGGGTCGTGCGCAAAGTGATCTTGCTGGCAACCCCGGTGGCTGCCGCGGTGCACATTTGGCTGAATATCGAGATGGGAACCTTGGCGCCGTTCGCATTCTTGAATGTTGAGCTTAGCCTGTTGCGCCTGGACAAGCTCAGCCTGCCGTTTGCCTACCTGTTCTGCCTGGCAAGTGTCATTGCAACCATCTTTGCGTTGCGGGTGGACGACACCAAACAGGAGGTTGCCGGGCTGATTTATGCCGGCAGTGCCCTGGGCGCCGTGCTCGCCGGGGATCTCATAAGCCTGTTTGTGTTCTGGGAGCTGATGGCCATCAGCTCAGTGGTGTTCATTTGGGCGCGTGGCACCGACCGCGCCATCGATGCAGGCCTGCGCTATCTGATCATCCAAATCCTGTCGGGCGTGTTTCTGCTCGCCGGTGCGCTGGTGCACTATCAGGCTACAGGCTCCCTGGCCTTTGAGCAGATTGGCCTTGGCACCACGGCCGGCCGGCTGATCTTCATCGCCTTCGGCATCAAGTGCGCGTTCCCGTTCCTGCACACCTGGCTGACCGACGGCTATCCCGAAGCAACGGCCACGGGCACGGTGTACCTGTCTGCGTTCACCACCAAGGTCGCCGTCTATGCCCTGGCCCGCAGCTACGCCGGTGAGGGCATATTGGTCTATATCGGGATCACCATGGCGTGCTTTCCGATCTTTTACGCCGTCATCGAGAACGATCTCAGGAAGGTGCTTGCCTACAGCTTGATCAACCAGGTCGGGTTCATGGTGACCGGCATAGGCATCGGAACCGCCCTGGCGCTGAACGGGGCGGTGGCGCACGCCTTTAGCGACGTGATCTTCAAGGGCTTGCTGTTCATGGCGATGGGCTCGGTCTTGTTCCGGGTGGGCCACGTCAACGGGTCCAATTTGGGCGGCCTCTACAAGACCATGCCGAAGACCACGCTGTTCTGCATCGTGGGCGCCATGTCGATCTCTGCATTCCCGCTGTTCAGCGGTTTTGTGAGCAAGTCCATGGTGATGACCGCCCTGATCAAGGAAGGCTACAGCTACGGCTGGCTGTTCATGCTGTTTGCCTCAGCCGGTGTGTTCCACCACGCCGGGATCAAGATCCCTTACTTTGCGTTCTTTGCCCATGACAGCGGCCTGCGCCCCAAGGAGGCCCCGGTCAACATGCTTGTTGCCATGGGGATGGCCGCAGCGATCTGCATCTTTATCGGGTCACAGCCGCAATATCTCTACGCGCTGTTGCCCATGGAAGTGGACTATTGGCCGTATGACACAACCCATGTGCTGGCGCAGTTGCAGCTCTTGTTCTTCTCCGCGCTGGCGTTTGTCTGGCTGAACAAGAAGGGCCTGTATCCGCCGGAGCTGCGCTCGGTGAACCTGGATGCGGAATGGTTCTATCGGAAGGTTCTGCCGGCCAGTGCCTTGAGGGGCTTGAGTGTTCTGAGCAACATGAAAGAAGCTTCCATGCTCACGGCCATGGCGCCCATCGAGCGTATTCGCCGCTCCATTTCCCAATCCAGCACCGCCCAGTACTCTCTGGCCGAAAGCTGGTCGACAGGCAGCATGGTGCTCTGGATCGCCATTATTCTTGCTGCCTATTTGCTGCTCAACATCGTGGTCTATGGGCTGAGCTAAACGGCGCCCCATCCATTGATGCCTGCAACGTTGCACCTGATCTTGAGGAAACTCCAACAAATCGATTAAAGCTTAAAAAGACTATATCTATTTTTGGTCATGTTGATTTTTGCCACATTTTGAGATAAAGATGCATCGTCCGAAGATGTTGTGGCGTTCTTGATTGAATTGACAAGTTTCAGTTTACTTCCAGAACACCATAATGTTGGGCCAAATTGGGGCCGGGGACGTCTGAGCGCTTGGAATGATTGTTCAATACAAATGTAGTGAACTTAAATCTAATGGCGCAGCAGATGGCATTAACCCATTGAATTGCGAGCATAGTATGGAACAGGAACAACTCGACAACACGACCGAACTTCTGGAACTCTCTACCGAAATTGTAACAGCATACGTTAGCCATAATGTTGTGCCGACGACAGAGCTTCCAGATTTGATTGCCAAAGTTTACGGGGCAATGCGAGCAACTCAAGCTGAGCTTGCCGAAGCCAAAGAGCCGCTCAAACCGGCTGTGTCGGTTCGCAGATCGATCACCGATGATTATCTGATCTGCCTTGAAGATGGCAAAAAGTTCAAATCACTCAAGCGGCACCTCAGGACCCACTACGGTCTGTCGCCGGAGGAATACCGGGAGAAATGGAGCCTGCCGGCTGATTATCCCATGGTGGCCCCGAACTATGCCGCTGCCCGCTCTCAGCTTGCCAAGAAGATGGGGCTGGGTCAGCGCGGTGGGCGCAGAAAAGCTGCTTAAGCCTTGAGAACATTGGGAGTTCGGTTTCGGACTCCCGATGAAAGTCGGCGATTTTGGATCGGCTCTTGCAATAAACGCGGCGCCGATTCATAGTCAGCACACGTTGACTCAACGTGATTCGCAAGGGCGGGCAGGCGTGAAAATTCCAACGGCAGAAGCATTTCGGTCGCAGCTGGTGATTGCCGAGCAGCGGCAACTCTATGATTACTGGCTGGACAAGTCTGACGGCAATTTCATGCCGTCGCGCAAAGACATTTGCCCGTCGCACTTTCCGCGGCTCTTGCCGTTCATCTCGCTGGTGGAACGCGACACGGAGGCGGGACGCTTCAAGATCCGCCTTTCCGGCACACGGCTGCGCGAGATTTACGAGCGCGAGGTCACCGGCTGTTACGTGGAAGAGCTGGGCTGTGTGGACAGGCCGGACTATTGGAGCGTGACCTACGATCAAATCGCCAACTCGGCCCGGCCGGCCCAGGGTGCGGTGCGCGGTCCCAGCGGGACGAAAGACCACCTGGTGCAATTCTGGATCCGGCTGCCCCTGGGCAACGATCAGGGCGAGGTGGAGATGATTCTGGCCTACGACCGGTTCGTGCCGGCCGTGGAAATGTCCGAGCTCCAGACCAACTGCGCCTGATATCAAAAGCCCCCAACGTTCACCTCTTCAGCCGCTTCCCACCGTGCAGCCCTCGGGATCCTAATATGCAGCCCGAGGACGGCAGAGCTGAAGTGACAGGCGGGTGCCGGTTAAGCGCTGAGGTCGCCGTGTAACCGGCTCAGCCGGCGCGGCAGCCCTACAGGATGTTCAACGCCAGCTTCGGCGGGGCGACCCATTCCAGTTCCCGGTCATACCAGATGCCGGCAAGCTGGCGCAGGGGCACAATTGTGAAGCGCCCGGCCTCGCCGGTGATCACCCGGCCAAACACAATGTCTCCATCGCTGAAGGCCGCAAGGGCGTCTATGCCCACGGCGTTCTGAATGTTGCGCCCCGATTGGCGCTCGCACACCAACAGCGTGCCTTCTGAAAAATCGCCGCAGTCGCAGCCCAGCCGCACGCAGACCGCGTCCCTCACAAGCGCCCCCGGGTCGACGCTCAAGGGCTTTACGTTGCCGCTGGGGGCCGGCTCCAGCCGTCCGTCCGGGCCTATGTCGCCAAGGATTGGCGGGTTGGACCTCTCCGGGCTGATGAGAAGCTGGACCGGATCAATGTTGAACGCCTCGCCAAACCGTTCCAGCCAATCGGTGGAAACGGTCATGTTTTCCGTTTCAAGACGCTGAACGGTTTGCGCCGTGGTGCCCACCTGCTGGGCAAGGTCCTGCAAGGTCCAGCGCCGTTCTTTGCGAAACTCTCTTATGCGTGTCTTCATGATCTGTGCCCAAGGGTGAAGTCGATGATATGTCACAGAACAAGGAGAATCACCTGTGACTACGTGATATTTTACATCAGATTCGAAAATTTTTCACTGATTAAGATAAAATTCTTGACATGAGCTTTATTTCCTAGTATATAGGTTAAATCACACCAGATCAGATCGAACCGGAGGACCCCTAGTGAGCCAACAGCCCAAAACTGCCGCAAGCACTGATGCCCTGACCCTCAACACTTCCGCCTGCCTTGCAGCGTTGAAACCGCTGGCCAGGGCCGGCGCGCACTTGGCTCCGTTCAACAGCAGGTGCTGGGTCCTTTACAGCCGCGAAACCTCAGGCGCGCCATCAGGAGGAAAACTGCCCGTGCCCCTGGTTATGGAGCTTGAGAAGGTGGGGCTTATTGCGATTGGCCGGGGCGGTTTGGGCCGCTTGAACCAGAAGGGCAGGGCATGGTTGAAACGCCACCTTGCCAGCCCGGCGCCTGAGGTGCGCCATCATCAGATGCGGCAGGTGCAAGCCATTCCCTCCAGCGACGGACACTCAGATGAGGTGTTGATGAACTTGAGTGAGAGCCCGCTAGTGTGGTTGCGCAAACGGCGCGATGGCCACGGCAAGGCCATGATCAGTGAAGTTGAGTTTGAAGCCGGCGAGCGGCTGAGGCGGGACTTTACCAAAGCTCAACTGATGCCCAAGGTGACGGCCTCCTGGTCGGGTGCGTGTGGACCGGCAAGGAACAGGCGGAAAAACGGCTTGAGAACAAATGATGAACAAAACTTATCTGATGCGGCCTGTGCCGCGCGGGCGCGGGTTGCGGCGGCGATGAGCGCGGTGGGGCCGGAGTTTGAGACCCTTCTTTTGGACACCTGTTGTTTTCTGCGTGGTTTTGAGGCGAGTGAGACCAGCTATGGCTGGCCCCGGCGATCGGCCAAGCTGGTGTTGAAACTGGCGCTCGGCGCGTTGGCCCGGCACTATGGAGAGGGCGGGGCGGATGCCTGCCTTAAGCCGCCTGGGCTTCGGCGGCCGTTGCGTGGATGCGCTGAACCATGGCCTGCAGGCCGTTCGAGCGCTGTTGGGTGAGGTTCTGCTGGAGATCGATTTCAGCCAGCATCTTAAAGGCATCGGTGTTCAGAATGTCGCCGGCCGATTTGCCTGAGTAGATCGAAATCAGAATGGCAATCAGCCCTTTGACGATCATGGCGTCGCTGTCGCCTCTGAAATTGAGCACCGGCTGGCCCGAACTGGTGTCCACATCGGTGATCAGCCAAACCTGGCTGGCGCAGCCGTGCACCTTATTGGCCTCACTGCGCTGGTTGTCTTCAAGCTCGCTGAGCTCGCGCCCCAGCTCGATTACATAGCGGTAGCGGTCCTCCCAGTCGTCCAGAAAGGAAAAATCGTCAACCAGCTCACTGAAGTCACGCATGAAAGGATGGATCCGGCTCAAGCAATAGTTTGCACCAAACGAGCCGGTGTCATAAGCGCTCACGCGGTGTGGTGCAAGCGGGGCGGGACGATGAGGATAAGAGGGGGTGGTGCCGCAGGGAATGAAAGGGCAGGACAGAGCCCTGCGGCACCGGGGATAGACCTGACAAAATGCGCAGAGCCTACAAAAAGAAAAGAGTTGGGGACGCGGCAGCCCTTACGAATTGGTCTTGCGTTTGGGGGCAGACCATTCGGGAATGAGATCAGCCGGCTCCAGCGTGTTCTTGGGGCCGCGCATTTGGTCGCCTTTGGTGTTGCGATCGTTGGTGATGGTGGAAATCAACCGGGTCAAGTCCGGTCCGGCCGAATTGGCCAGATTGGCTTCTACATATCTGCCCGCCGCATTGGCCTGGCCAATCACGTTGGTTTCGGTCGCCCAATTGTAGATTATGCTGACACCGTTTTTGGCCTTGGCCTCAAACATGCCCATGACCGCGCTGCCGGTCTTGCACACGCCAGGCTGGCGTGAACAAAACTCTGACATGTCAGACGCCGTCGAGGTGGCCGCGACGACCACCTGTTCAGGGGAAACTTGCGCGCTCTTGGACGGTTTGCCCCCGCCCGGCTGATTATCGTTACCGGCAGGAAGAAGAATGATCACGGCGCTAAGCCAGAATGCTGCTCTAAGAATACCCATGAGATTGCCCTTTCGTGAAGCTCATTTCGCTCGGGTCGAGCGGAATGAGCTCCCGTTGTCCGTATTCACCGAGCAACTTGTCCTCGACCAGACTTTGCAGTCTGCTCAAGGGTTGCTCTCGGTAAGTGAGGGCAACCTAGTGGGTGCGGCTTTAGACCGGCTGAAATCGGAAGGGCGAATTAGGCTCAAGTTTGTGTCAAGTTTTATGAAAACTTTGCCCCGGCCGCTGTCCACAATTGGCCCCTTACAGCGGAAAATGGCCGAATGCACCTTGGGGAAAGCGCTGATAATTTCCGGCTGAAATAAGGTCTCATTAACGATGAATCGCTACCCTGGTCTCAAAGGCTTAAACAAGCACGCACGAAGAGCAGATCAAGGGCTTTTGCCGGATGGATGACATAGTCGGTGAACATCGTAAGAAAGCGGTCATTCCGCTGTCTGCCTCTCTTTTGACCCTGGCGTTCGGTGTTGCCGTGAGTTGGAACGCCCTGAACGGCCAAACCGGCAGCCAGCCGGCCAAGCTTGTGGCGGCTCAAAAATCCCAGCTGACCTCGATCACAGATCTCCTGAAACGCACTGACAAGACCATCACCGCCTCGACCCGGCGCCGGGGGGATGAATACATCCGCAAGGTGCAGCAGGCTTTGGGCGCGCAAAAGTTATATGAGGGCCAGGTGGACGGCCTTGATGGGCCCGCGACCCGCACGGCCGTTCAGGCCTATCGCGAAAAATACGGCCTCACGAAGGGCAAGGACGAGCTGCGCGCGGTTTTGGAGCATATGGAGTATCAACGGCAAATTGCTGCCGCGGTGACCGCCACAGCAGACAAGACCAGCCAGCTCACCACCAAAACCATTGGATTGATCCAAACCGGCCTGGCCGAGCTCGGCTACGACCCCGGGCTGGTGGACGGCAAGATGGGCGAGAAGACCAAGCAGGCGATCCGCGACTTCCAGCGCGACCGTTCCATGCGCCCCACCGGCACGCCCACGAGTGAGCTCTTGAGCGAGCTGCGCAAGGTGACCGGGCTGACCAGCTTGAGCGAATCCTGATTATCGAAGCTTTGTAATATGGCGCGTCTGCAGGCAGGATTATGGGTTTCTGCGTATATTCGCCGTGTTGGCCAAACCGGAACCTTTGCCGCTGTGGTCAGGCGCGGCGATGATACGGCCGGTGCAATCTTCCTCAAGATCAACACCCTGGGCGGCGATGTTCTGCTGTTTGCCCCAGCCATGCCCAGCCTCGATGATACAGAACCTGTGCGCCAGTGGGAGCTGAGGCAGCGGGCCGGCGATGAAGCTGAAATCGACCGGGTTCTGAGGCGCGAAGCTGAACGCGATCCTGATCTTTGGGTGATTGAAGTTGAGGACCGCGCCGGAAATGATCATCTGCTGGAGGATGAACGGGCCTCCGGGTAACGGTTGTCCTCCTCCACAGATTGGTGTGCGCAGAGGGATTTTGCGGAATTTGGCCGGAAGGGTCAGTTCTCGTGGTCGCGTGATCTAGAGCTTATTCCGCTCAGATTGAGCGGAATAAGCTCCAGATTATCGTTACGAATGAGCAACTTATCTCCGGCCAGACGTAACCGTCTGATCGGAGGTTGCTCTAGTTATTGTTTGAAAAGATTGCGGCTCATCTGCACCGCTTTGAGCCGCCTTTGGTTGAGGCCTTCCATCGTGCGATGACCTCTGGGCAGACGGATTAATGTGCGCTTATCAAGTCACAGTTGTGCCAATTTGAACCTGATCTCTCACTAAGTCGGCCGAATTTTAGTCGTTTCTTAACCCTGATGGCCCTGTAATGCGATCCATCGACGCAAAAATGGTCTTGGGATGCAGGTTTATGCAAGCCAAACAGGATGCAGATATTATCGAATTTCGGCCCGTGCCTGAGCGCAAGGGCCTGAAGAAGCGTCGTCTTGCACCTGCCCAGGTGATCATCTTCCCAGGGGTGCGCATCGAACGGCGCAAATATTCCCTCGCAGACCGGCTGCCCATGGGCTCTCGCAAGACACGGTAACCTTGCCTCCTGCACAGCCGTTGAAACGGGCGTTGCATGCAGCCCTGATTTTTTGCTTGCACATTATCCGACAACACGAAGATTAAATTGCTCCTGATCGATATACGGAGCATTCTCTATCAATTCTGCCTCGCGGTTTGCTTGGCGCGCACTTGCAATCAGCCTAATGCTGTGCATGGATATCCTCTCACGGGGGCGCTGGGAGATTGCCTATGGCAGGCACATGGGGTGCGACGCGCATCTCCTCAATGCTTCATTGGCCGATTGCGACAATCGTCTTGATGACTGTTGTCCCTCAAGTGTTTGCCCAAAATCTCAAAGCTGCAGAAGCGCTCTCGGAGGCCAAGGCAAAGTGTGTGCAAAAGCACGGCCCTGGTGCAGTGGCCGAAGAAGAGTTGGATTTCGGTGAAGTCAGCTATGTGTGCACCTGCGCGGCCCCTTACACGTTCGATGCGGCGGGCACCCGGTGTGTTCAGGAAAAAGCCAGCCAATCAACGGCTCCTGCTGCCGGTAACAACGCCGAAAGCAGCGGGTCTGGCACCAGTTCATCGGATGCGCTGACAGACTGGACGCGCGCAAAATATCTGAACACGGCCGATGCCTACGGGCGGTTCCTGGCAGCACATCCGAATTCTCGTTTTGCTGCACAAGCCCGGCAAAAACTGGCCAATCCGGGCGCGAGCGCTGACGGTGTCTTTTCAAAGGCGTGGACGAAAGATAAGGCGGGCCGCAAGCACGAGGCCTTCCTTTTGTATCTGAAAGCTGCCGAGATGGGCCACGCGCAGGCGATGAACAATCTTGGCGTGTTCTACCACAACGGGCAGGGCACCAAGCGCTCCTACGCCCAGGCTGAGCGCTGGTATCGCAAGGCAGTCAAACAGGGCAACGCGGGGGCCATGCTTAACCTGGGGTCAATGTATGAGTATGGCCAAAGCGTGCGGCGTGACCGCCCGCGCGCGGCTGAGCTTGTGGCCAGGGCCATTAAGGGTGGCTCAGACTATGCGCTCACATCAATGGTTTCAAACTCAACCCAATGGAGCCGGGAGTTCCGGCGCGAACTGCAAAGGGTCATGCGCGAAGAGGGCTTCTACGATGGCCGGATCGACGGATCGTTTGGGGCGGGAACCAGGAGCGCGCTCAAAAGACTTGCGGGGCAACAATGAAGGATTGGCAAAAGATGGTTCGGGCTATGCGCATTCTTGTTCAAAGGGCGGCCATGACGGGCGGGGCACTTGCGCTGGCGTTGGGCACAGGTGTTCAGGCTCAGGCGGACACTCTCCAGGAAGCCCAGGCCAGGTGCGAGCAAAAGCTGGGCAAGGGCGCACGTGCTGAAGAGGAGCTGGATTTCGGCGAGGTCTCGTACGTTTGCAATTGCGTCGCTCCGTTTGCCTGGAATAACGACAACAGCAAGTGCGTTGGTGCGGCCGGAGAGACGGCGAGCGAAGCCCCGAAGGCGGCCGAACCCAAGAACACCGAAGCGCCCAGCACAAGCGAGCTGACAGCCAAGGAACAGAATGAGCGGGGCTACCAGGCCAACAAAAAGAAGAACTACAAGGAAGCGGTTTACTGGTACCGCAAGGCGGCCGACAAAGGGCACGCTGGTGCAATGGGGAACCTCGCGCGAAAATACTACAGCGGGTTTGGCGTCAAGAAAGATCGCTATGAGGCGTTTCGTTGGTTCAAAAAATCTGCCCAGGGGGGAGTTCTAGACTCCATCGCCAGTGTCGGTTGGCTGTATTACCGGGGCACTGGCACGCGGAAAGACTATGCTGAAGCGCTCAAGTGGACCCGCAAGGCGGCAGAAGGAGACCACCCCTACGGCACAGCAAATCTCGGGTTGATGTATGAAAATGGAGATGGTGTCCGCCGTGACTATGGCGAGGCGTTGAAGTGGTATCTGAAGTCGGCTTCTGTGGGCCATGTGCGGGCATACCGTTTGATCGGCGACATTTATATGGATGGCAAAGGGGTCGCCAAGGACTTGGGCTTGGCCGAAGAGTGGTTGGGCAAGGCGGTTGATAAGGGCGACAAAGCCGCAATGATATCTTTGGGCAATATCATGTCCGTGCCGAATGCTCAGCGAACCAATTTTCGCCGCGCCCGCGAGCTCTATGAGAAGGCCGCAGGGGCTGAGTATCCGGTTGCTTGGAACAACCTCGCTAACATGTACGATCGCGGTTGGGGAACCCCCAGAGACCCCGCTTACGCGGCCAAGCTTGTGGCGCGGGCGTTGAAGGCTGGCAATGATCATACGATCAACCAAATGACCAAACACTCACGCAACTGGAGCAAATCGTTCCGCGTTGAGTTGCAGAAAGTCATGCGCGATGAAGGCGTTTATAACGGGTCCATCGACGGGTCCTTCGGAGCGGGGACCAAGCGTGCGATCCGGAAACTGACAGGCACAACAGGGCAATGAAAATGGCAAGATGGTTTGTTTCCGTAAGTCTCTGTCTTGTGCTGATGACGCAAGCGTTTTGGATTGAACCTGTTCACGCCGAGAGCGGTGATTCAAAGACCCTGTCGGATGGGGTGATCCTCCTGCAAACGCTGGACAACACAAACCCGCAGCGGAACCGGTTGCTGAAGGAAATTGACAAACGCTTGCCGGAGTCCGCCAAAAAGAACACCGGCGACTCCCCTCTGTTTATCAAGGCGACTGATGAAAACAGGAAATTCGCAGCAGATAACAACGACGATTTCACTTTCATCAGAAAGTCCGATGGCACAGTTGGTGTTGCCAATAGGAGCCGCGTTTCAGCGAGCGTGACGGCCACGGCACAGCACCTTATCGACCACGAGGATTTTCCAACCCTGTTTACGGAGAATTATGACAGGCTCAAAGCTGAGCACGAGAAGGTTTTGGCCAAAGTCAAAAAACGTGGGGGACTGGCAGGTGCAGCTGCAAGTCTTGCTTCAAACGTAGCAACGTTCCCGACCCGCACTGCATCGCCGTCCGAACTGAGAACATACGCCAACAGGGTCTGGGGCTTTGTCTACCCGAAGGTGATGGAGGAAATTGACAGGAGTTCCAACGCGATTAAGAAAGAAGAGTTGGCGAGGATTGCCCGCGGCGATCCGCGGCCAGAGCCAAAGCCTGCCGAAACCGCTGAAGAACCTGAAGAAGCTGAGGATGAGAGCAAAACGGCAGAAGCTGAAAAGCCGGCGGACGCTGGGGCTGAGGAGACTGCCGCCAGCCGCGCTCGCGCGATACAGAAGCTCGACGGTCTGTTTAACGATGTTGATAGGCAAGTGGCGCAATTCGAAGCGCGGGCCCAGCAAGATCTGGCACTGTGCCAGAGGGCAACCGATGCCCTGGCGAATGGCAGCGAAATTGACAGGCTGGCCGATGAGGCAAAGCGCCGCCTGGCCCCGGCCAAAGTTACCTCAGGGACTGAGAAGATCAATGACGGTCCGGTTGTGGAGCAACTCAACAACATCCTTAATACGTTGAAGTCCACCAACCGCTTGGCAAAAGATGCCGGGACCAATGCTTGCGAAGTGTCCGAGGACGTTACCGCAGCCTCTCTTAGACAAGACGCGGACAAAGCCGGCAACCTGGCGGTGCTTGCAGACCAACTCCATGACGCGGCAAAATCTCTCGCCAAACCTCTGATGGTCCACCTGTCGAAGTATGAAATTTCGTCTACGCCGTTGATGTCCTTGGCCGATGAGTTCGATGCCAAGAGGCGAGCGGCTTACAAGCCACTGGAGGACTACTGCACGGCATTTCAAAGCCAGCTCAAGCCTTTGGCCGATAAGATCCGATACGCTGATTCACTGTCCACTCACTGGAGCAAGGATGCCACAAACGACGGCGTGAAGTCGGCGCTTATAAAGGCGAATTTGGGTGCAAGCGGCCAAACGAGCCTCGAGTCCGGCCCTAGTGCAGATTTCCTCTCCTTGGATGCTGTCACCAAGCTGACCTACAAAGCACGATTGGCCAGCTACAGGTCCCGTATGGCTGCCACGGTCGAGAAAGGTGGAAAGTGCACACATCATCATTTGCTGCTGGCAAGTGCCAAATGTATCGGTGCCTTTAATCTGACCGAGTCTGGGTTCAGGGACACTGAGGAGTATGCCAGAGCGCACGATGCTCAAGTGACGATCCGCCGTGCCCAGCTGGCGAATGTACGCGCCTTGCTGGGGGAAATTGAACGTGCCGCCAAGCAGGCGCGCGCGGCCTCACAACGGGCACGTGCCTGCGTTCAGCAAGCAGAAGCGGACGGCAAGGTGGCCAACCCACAAGCTGTTGCGGATGTTGCAGGCTTGGCGGACTTATCAGCTGTCTTTTGCGATGTTGCTGAATTCGACCGGCGCATTGGCGAACTGCGGGCAACAAAATACAAGGATGTCGACGGGATCGCCCAACACATCTCCAACCTGGAAAACAAGCGCAACACCGTTCAAGCGGCGCACGCCAAGTTTAATGAAGGCAGGACGCACTTCATCGATGGCGATCCCGCTGCAGCTTCGGCCCAGTTGCAGGCGGCCAGAACTGAACTGGCAAAGCTGAACGGTGCCCCGCAATGTCCGGAACTGGCTGGCAGAATTGATAAGGGCGAGCAGCAATCACAACAGCTGGGAGACATTCTTTCCAGTTCAAATGCTGCCTTTGGCACCTGTAAAATAGCTGATATCCGCGCCGCGCTGAAAAAGATCGGCGGCAAGACAAAACCGGCAAAACTATTGGAGCTCAAGAACCGTCTTGAGCAACAGTGGGGAGTGCTCACGATCGTCGGCGAGGCTCGAGCTGCCTATCGCGCGGGGAAGTTTGAGCAGTCTTTATCGCTCTTGCGGAAGGCGAAAGCTGCAAAGCGGGGAGTTGCCGGTGACTGCCCGGTCATTGACCAACGGATAGACAACGCAACCGCTGCCGTTGAGAGAAAACGTGAGGAAAATGACGGCTCTGCCCGGGTCGCCGAAGCGGCGCGGACGTGTAACATGGTGGTTCTCAGGTCCTTCGTTCCAGGTTATGGGGGCATCACAAAAGCTCTGAAAGCGCAAGCTGACGACGCCTTGCAGGTTTGCCGGGCCAAGGATGAAGACCGCCGGGCACGCAATAAGGCCGACCAGCTGGCTGCCCGCAAAGCCAAATGCAGAACCGATCACGGGGCGGGCTATTATCCGGGCAAACCAAGGGCCGATGGCACTTACTACTGCATTCCCACCCGTGAAACGGCAAACAGATGGTGCCGGGAAAATAACCCCGGTGCAGGTTCAAGGGCCGTCAATATCAAGAAAGACGGATCCCACAGCTGCAGGGCAAACCGCAAGACACAAAAAGCCAATGCACGCGCCGATTGCCGGCGCCAGATCAGAAACAAGGGGAAAGTTTATGCCTTCACCAGGATAAACCGGGACGGCACCTACAATTGTTTCTCTTGCGAGCCGGGCTTCAGGTGGCGCAAGGGCCGCTGCCGCCAGAGAGGCGGGACGCAGCGGAGGACCGGTGGGGGCGGGCGGTTCAGACCTGGCAAGTACAAGTGCACGATTTTCAATCCTGACGGCTCACTGTTGGGCGGCGGCGGGAGCACCCGCACAATTATCACCAACAGGCCGATGCGGGGCCACGGTATTCGCTGCCGGCGGATCAGATAGAGTGAACTGGCACAGCAGCCAATCAATGGGGTTCGATGCCCCCTGCCGAGACATCCCGAAGTTGGCTTGAGCACCTCGCATCACGTTCACGCCGCCTTCGCATCTGCCGGCGGATGCAGCGCATCCAGCGGCACCGATTTGCCGTCCGACTGCACCACCCGCACATGATAGCGCTTCAGGGCGCGCGGATGGCGCACGCCGCACGAGTGGGAGATGATCCCGACGCCATAGCGGATCTTCTTCACAAAGTTATAGACCCGGTGGGATTTCTCCTCCGGGTCCAGGCCCTTCTGCAGCCGGGCATCATGGGTGGTGATGCCGGTGGGGCAGGTGTTCTTGTTGCACTTCATGGCCTGGATGCAGCCCAGCGAGAACATGAAGCCGCGGGCCGACACCACAAAGTCCGTGCCCGCACAATAGGCCCACGCCACCTCGGCCGGCGTGATCAGCTTGCCGGAGCAAATCACGCGGATGCGATTCCGCAAGCCATGGCGGATCAGAATGTCCACGACCATGGGCAGGGCCTCTTTCACGGTGAGGCCGCAATTGTCCATCAGCGGCATGGGGGCAGCGCCGGTGCCGCCGTCGCCGCTGTCCACGGTGATGAAGTCCGGCGCGCTTTCAGGGCCGCGCTTGTTGATTTCGGTGCACATGCTGTCGAGCCAGCCATAGGCGCCGATCACTGCCTTGAAGCCGGTGGGGAGCCCGCTGATCTCTCGGACCTCTGAGATGAAATCCAAGAGGTCGTCAATCGAATCCACCTCCGGGTGCCGGTTCGGCGAAATGGAGGCTTCATGCACGCGGATGCCGCGGATCTTTGCAATTTCAGCGCTCACCTTTTCTGCCGGCAGAATGCCGCCCTTGCCGGGTTTGGCACCCTGGCTGAGCTTGATCTCGATCATCTTGACTTCCGGGTGGGCGGCCACTTTGCCCAGCTTGTCGGGGCTGAGGCCGCCGTCCTCCTCGCGCACGCCATATTTGGCCGTGCCCATTTGGAAAACGATGTCGCAGCCGCCCTCCAGATGGTGGGGCGAGAGGCCGCCTTCGCCGGTGTTCATCCAGCAGCCGGCCAGCTTGGCACCTTTTGAGAGGGCCCGCACCGCAGGGCCGGAGAGGGCGCCATAGCTCATGCCCGATACGTTGATGAGGGAGCTTGCCGCATAAGGTTCGCGCGCATAGGGACCGATCACCACGGCCGGGGGCTCCTCGGCCTCTTCATCCAGCGGCGGGAAGGGGCAGTTGACGAATATGGGGGTGCCTACCGGCGTGAGGTTGCGGGTGGAGCCGAAGGCCACGGTGTTGTCGACCCCTTCGGAGGATTTATAGACCCATTCGCGCTCGGCCCGGTTAAAGGGCATTTCCTCGCGGTCCATGGCGAAGAAATATTGCCGGAAGAACTCGCCGAGAGTGGAGAACAGATAGCGGAAGCGGCCGATGACCGGATAGTTGCGGCGCACCGCGTCCTCGGTCTGGTTGATGTCTATGAAGAACAAGATCACCGCGATCAGAACCAGCACGCCGATCGTGACGGTGAACAACACAGCCAGAAAATCCAGGCTGCCCATGGTGAACACGGAAAACAGGTCCATAGCGGTCTCCTCGTCTCTATACGGAGGAGATCCATATCACCCAATGCGGGAACGGCTCTACACTTCTGCGTCAGATTTGCGTGCAAGGATCAACTGGCAATCGCCGGAAAATCGGTTAAGAGTCTGCCGACCAAAGGCCCCTGTTCTGGAACGCCGCCTTGCCGAAACTTGCCATACCTCTCAATGCTGCGCTGCTGGCTGTCTTCATAAATGTTTTATGGGGCGGCAATCCTGTGGCTGTGAAGGTGGCGCTGGAATGGATACCGCCGCTGTGGACCGGGTTCTTCCGCTTCCTGCTCGGCATATTGACCGTGGCGGCCTACGCCACCTGGCGCCGCATCCCGCTGTGGCCGACCGCGGCTGAGTGGAAACCGCTGACAATCCTGGCGTTTGTGTTTGCCCTCCAGATCACGGTCATGAATCATTCTTACGATATGACGCCGGCCTCGGTGGCGGTGGTGGTTCAATCCACCTTTCCGCTGTTTGTGGCGTTGATGGCGCATTTCTATGTGGAGAACGACCGCCTGCGTCCGGCCAAGAGCCTGGGCCTGTTGGTCGCCTTTGTGGGCGTGGCCGCCACCATCCTGCGTGAAACCGGGGTCGGGGGGGGCGGCTGGCTGGGCTTTGGCCCGCTGCTGGTGCTCCTGTCGTCGGTGATGCTGGCGGGCAGGATCGTGTTTTCCGCCAACCTGGTCAGGTCCATCGACCCGGTGAAGGTGACGATCTGGCAGATGATTTTGTCGTTGCCCTATTTCCTGATCGGCGGCCTGGCGTTTGAACAGATCCAGTGGCAGAACTTCGGCCTTGGCCCGCTTCTCGGCATTCTGTTCCAGGGTGTGGTGATTGCCGGGTTCGGCTTTGTGGTCGCCATCACCCTGCCGAAATATTACAACCCTTCAATCGTCACCAGCATCGGCTTTTTGACCCCGGTCTCCGGTGTGCTTTTGGCCATGTGGCTGTTGGGCGAACCGCTCAGCTGGCAGCTTGTTGTCGGCACCGTAGCGGTAGGCCTCGGCCTCTATCTCATTGTCAGACAGCCGCGGGAAAAGCCGTCTTAAACCTGGAACGCCGGGGCGCCGAACTGGCTTTCGTCCGGGCTGATGCCGAGACCGGGGCCGGATGGCACATCGATGTGCCCATCGACAATCTGAATGCCGTTTTCGCGGTCGTAATGCTGTTCGATGTAGGGCGCGGCGAGCCAGGTTCCGCGGAACAGTTCCGGCGACACGGTTGATCCCATGTGCACACAGGCCGCCGCGATGATGTCGCCGCCCCAGCTGTCATCAACGCTCATCGGAACGCGCCGGGCCTCGGCCATGTCGCGGACGGCGATCATGGGGGACAGTCCGCCCACGCGGGTGACCTTCATGCCAAAGCCATCGCAGTTCCCCTGGCCGAGCACCGAGAGCACGGTTGCCACATTCTCCGTAGCCTCATCCAGATAGATCGGGTGGTGCAGGCGGCCGTGTAAGCTGTCGGTCTCTTGAATGGTGCGGCAGGGCTGTTCAAAGGCCACGGGGATCTCAGGGATCAGGGCACTGAGATGGACAATTTCGGAGGTTGTCATGGAGCGATTGGCGTCCGCGGCCAGAGTGACGCCCGGCGCCAACACGCCGAACGCTGCCCTCAGCACCTCGGCGTCCTGACGAACATCGCCGCAGCCGATCTTGATCTGCAGGGCGCGGTAGCCTTCGCGCTGCTTGTCCTGAACGGCGCGGGCCGTCTTGTCGGGGCTCATGATGCTGATGGCATAGTAGCTGGGGATCTTGCTGCGCAAGGCGCCGCCGAGGAGCACATGCACCGGTTGTCCAAGCGTGCGGCCCATCAAGTCGTATAGCGCGATATCGATGGCGGCCTTGGCGTAGAGGTGGCCGTCCAGGGCTGAGTGCATCTTCTGGCCGGCGACCCTGGGCAGCGCCTCGAGTCCGATCAAACTTGGCGCCAGTTCCCGCAACCCTGCCAGGGCGCCCAGGGCATGTGCTGGCTGATAGGTGGGACCCAGCGGGCAGGTTTCTCCCCAGCCAACATTGCCATTGTCGCCCGTGATCTTGACCAGAGACGTGGTCAACGCCTTCATGCTGCCTCCGGCGTAAACATAGGGGCCGTTCACCACCTCCAGTTCGTGCTGATAGACACTGATGCTTGCTATCTTCATGACACTATCCTGCTAGAGCAACCTCCGATCAGACGGTTACGTCTGAGCGGAGATAAGTTGCTCGACCATAACGAAAATCTGGGGCATCTTGAAACCCGCGTGCCAATCGCGCGCGATTCAAGCGCCAGTCAGGCAGCGCGCGGCGAGCTCGCCGGAGCGGATTGAACCCTCGATGGTGGCCGGCAGTTTGGTGTCGGTCCAGTCGCCGGCAAGCGCCAGGTTTGTGAATTTGGTTTGGGCTGGTGGGCGAAGATTCACTTGCTCCGGGGTTTGCACGAACGTTGCCCGGCGCTCTTTGATGATGCGCCAACGGGGCAGGGGCATGTCGCCAAGCTGAAGGGCTGCCGCCACATCGCGCCACACTTTGGTTGCCACGTCCTCGCCGGTAAGCTCGGCCTCTTTGCCGGCTGCCGAAATGGTGACGGAGACCACATCGTCGCGCGCGAAAATCCAATGGGCCATGCCGCCGATGACCCCCAGGACGGGATCTTGTCCAATGTTGCTCAGTGGTTCGGGCAAACGGAAATGAGCGTTCACAATCGGGTCAGCTCCGGTGGGCCCCTCATAATCGGGCAGCAGGGTGCAAGCCACCCATTGCGGCACAGCGATCACGACCACATCGTCCGGCTCCACAGAAACTGAGTCCAATCCGAAGGATAAGCTACTGATTTTGTTGCCTGACGTCTCAAATCCCTTCAGCCGTGTGGCGTAGGAAACATCGGCTCCGGCTTCATCCAAAATCTTAAGTGCCGGTTCAACGAAGGTCAGGCCAAGGCCAACCTTGGCGATCAGCGGCCGGCAGGCGTCTGCGCCCTTGGCGAAGGTTTCAAGCAGAACCGGCTTGAGCAAGATTGCTGCCGCCCGCTCTGGCGCGATATTGAGGGCGCCCACCACCATGGGCTCCCAGAAGCGCTCATAAAGGGTGCCCGAGGTGGGCAGGATGTCGCTGAAAAGGTCGCCGGGCTTGGCGCTGAGCAACTTGCGCGCGGGCCAATAGTCGCCCACCGATGTGCCGGCCACGCGGCGCCCGGCAGAGAACACCCACCACGGCACGGCGCCGCGGTTGGGCCGGAACGTCCAGCGGGTGTCGTCGCGCAGATCAACAAAATTCAGCCGGGCTTCCGGTGGGCCGATGAGGCCGCCGCGGCCGTCCACCCGGTCGAGAAATGCCATGGCGGAGGTGTTGCCTGAGAGCAGCAGATGATTGCCGTTGTCGATCAGGCAATCCAGCGCCACATCATGGAACGAGCGGCAGCGCCCGCCTGCTTCGCCGGCAGCTTCGTAGAGGCTGATCTGATAGCCGCGGTCCAGAAGCTGCAATGCGCTCGACAGGCCGGCAAGCCCAGCGCCTATGACATGGGCGCGCTTCATGGTTCACGTGAGACCGTAGCGCAGAGCGATCAAAAGCTTCTTCGGCTTGCTCACCAGGCGCATGCTCACATGGGGGTTTGCGATCTCCGCATCCGACAGGGCCCGCATGCGCTCAAGATTGGCGCGGTAGACTTCCAGCATGATCCGGGCCGGCTTCATTGCCCGGGGATTGCAGTTGGCCATGGCCAGTTCGGATTTCTGATACCACCCGGCCGCTTCGGAGGCCAAGGTGCGCCAGGCGGACACGAAAGCCGGATGGGCAATGACCGCTTGCGGCTGGGTGAGGAAAATGCCCCGGCTCTCCAAAAGCTCAAGCGGAAGGTAGAGCCGGCCGCGTTCGGCATCTTCGTGCACGTCGCGCAAAATGTTGGTGATCTGAAGGGCGCGCCCTTGCGCATCGGCCAAAATGCGCCCGCGCTCTCCTGGCTCGCCGAAGATCTTGACGCACATGCGCCCCACGGCGCAGGCCACACGGTCGCAATAGATGTCGAACGTGGGGCGTTGGGGCGCGCGGATCGGTGTGCCCAGATCCATCTCCATGCCATCGATCACGGCAATCAAGTCCGACTTTTCCAGGTCGAACTTTGCCACCGCCGGCAGCAGCGCCCTGGAGATCGGATGTTCAGGCTGGTCGATGTACAATTGGTCGATCTCATGGCGCCAGGTGGACATGCCTGCCCGGCGGTCTTCGACCGACATGCCGTCATCGTCTGCGATGTCGTCAACCTGGCGGCAAAACGCATAGACCGCGAAAATGGCGTGGCGGCGTTCCTTGGGCAACAGGCGCATGGCCCAATAAAAGGAGGTGGACGCCTTTCTCACCTGCTTGGCGATCTTGCGGCGTTCGGCTGCAGCGGATGTTGTTGCGGGCGCTTGCACGTGACCTGAGGTCGACATGGTTTAACCAATCCAGGGTGAGCGTTCCAATGCGCCGGGTGTTAAGCTTTTGCTTTCGCAGAGGCGGTGTCATCGAGCGCGGCGAATACTTCCTTCACAATGTCTGCGGCCATCATGCCGGCATCCTCATACTGCTCGTCCTGCCCGCCATGCGCAACGAACTCGTCAGGGAACGACATCGGTCGCACGCGGGCGCCGGTGTCGAGCAAGTTGGACTTGGCCAGGAAGTTCAACACATGCGAGCCGAAACCGCCAATGGCGCCTTCCTCGATGGTGATGAGAACCTCATGGCCTCTGGAAAGCTTGGTAATCAGGTCCTCATCCAGCGGCTTTGCAAAGCGGGCGTCGGCAACAGTTGTGCTCAGGCCGCTGGCTTGCAGCTCATCGGCAGCCTTCAGGCATTCCTGCAAACGGGCGCCCAGAGACAGAATGGCGATTTTTGAGCCTTCGCGCACAATGCGGCCCTTGCCGATTTCCAAGGGAACACCTTCGTCGGGCAGCTCTGCGCCGGAGCCTTCGCCGCGGGGGAAACGAACGGCCGAGGGCTTGTCATCAATGCTCACACAGGTTGCAACCATGTGCATGAGGTCAGCTTCGTCTGCTGCCGCCATCACCACCATGTTCGGCAGGCAGCACAAATATGTCAGATCAAAGCTGCCGGCATGGGTTGCACCGTCGTTGCCCACGAGGCCGGCCCGGTCGATGGCAAAGCGCACTGGCAATGACTGCAACGCCACATCATGGACCACCTGGTCGTAGGCGCGTTGCAGGAACGTGGAGTAGATTGCCGCGAAGGGTTTGTAGCCTTCCGTGGCGAGGCCGGCAGCGAAGGTTACGGCATGCTGTTCGGCGATGCCCACATCAAAGCTGCGGTCGGGGAATTCGTCAGTGAACTTGTCCACGCCGGTGCCTGATGGCATGGCCGCGGTGATGGCGACGATCTTCTCGTCCTTTTCCGCTTCCTTGATCAGGGCGCGGGCGAAAATCGAGGTGTAGCTCGGGGCGTTCGCCGCAGCCTTTTTGAACTCATAGGATTCCGAGTCGAATTTGGCCACCGCATGGTATTTTTCGTTATTCGGGTTCTCGAACGGGTGGCCCTTGCCCTTTTCCGTCACCACATGAACCAGGATCGGTCCCAGGCTGTCGGCGTCGCGGACGTTTTCCAGGATCGGCACGAGGCTATCGATGTTGTGGCCGTCTACCGGGCCCACATAGTAGAAGCCCAGCTCTTCAAACAAGGTGCCGCCAAACAGCATGGTGCGGGCAAATTCGTCGGCCCGCTCTGCGGTTTCTTGAATGTATCTGGGGAAACGCTCGGCAAGGTGCTTGCCGATGTCGCGTAACGACAAGAAGGGGCGCGAGGAGGTGAGCCATGACAGATAGTTGCTCAAGGCGCCAACCGCCGGCGCGATAGACATCTGATTGTCGTTCAAGATCACAACCAGCCGGCTGTTCAGTGCGCCCGCATTGTTCATGGCCTCATAGGCCAGGCCAGCGCTCATGGCGCCGTCGCCCATTACACAAACAACATTGTTGTCGTCGCCATCCAAATCGCGTGCCATGGCCATGCCCAGGCCGGCGGAAATGGAGGTTGATGAGTGTGCGGTGCCGAAGGGATCGTATTCGCTCTCGGTGCGCTTGGTGAAACCGTACAATCCGTCCTTCTGGCGGATGGACCTGATCTTGTCGCGGCGGCCAGTGAGGATCTTGTGGGGATAGGCCTGGTGGCTGACATCCCAGATCAGGCGGTCGCGCGGGGTGTCGAACACATAGTGCAAGGCAACGGTGAGCTCGACCACACCCAGGCCAGCGCCAAAGTGGCCACCGGTTTCGGCAGCGGCGGAAATGGTTTCCTCACGCAGTTCATCCGACAGCTGGCGCAGCTTTTTTGGCGCAAGTTTACGGAGGTCTTCTGGCACCTTGACCTGGTCAAGAAGCGGCGTTGAACCTGACATGCGTTCTCTTATCCTCAAATTCCCTCCACGTTTCGCTCAAAGCTGTTGAACGTAACGTGTGCTACTCGTACTCGACACCGCGCATCCAGTTGCAAACCGCACGACTAGGAAGTTTAGCACCACCATATTGGGGTATAAAGGACTTCCTTACACCCAAGGTTCAGCTCGTCTGCCTCGTTTGATCCCAGTCTTTATGTCTTCAAACCGTAACCGTCTACCCGCTTGTGCAAGACATCCCGTGCCAACTACGCCCTTACTCAACCCCGGAGGCGAAAAGATTCCCTCAAAATACCAGACAGAGTGCATACTGCAAGCTGTGGCTTCGTCAAGACAACCCTCTCAGCCAACGGATCACGGCGCGAGAGCTCATCAACAAGCTTGTGGGCCAAATTGACGATCACCGCCGATTCCATTGCCAGTTGACGGCTTTTCAGCCGTTTTGGCAGTTCGTCCGCCGCCTCCATTAAGCCACGCGTGCTCTCGAGACAACGATCAATTACCGTGCGCAATGCCGCACTTGCGTGTGATTTGTCCAGTTCTGTGACGTCAATGCCACACCCAGATAGCCACTGTGACGGCAAATAGACACGATTCAGCTCATGGTAGTCGTCTTTGCAGTCTTGCAAATGGTTGATCACCTGGAGGGCGTTGCACAGGGCATCTGAGTACTCGTAGTCGCGCGTGTCCTCACCGTGCAGGTCCAGCAAATAGCGCCCCACCGGGGCTGCAGAACGCATGCAATAGCCGATCAGCTCGTCCCAATCAGTATACCGTCCCTTCACCGCATCCTGGCGGAAGGCATCCACCAGATCTGTGCAATGGGTTGAGGTGATGTTGGTCTCCACCAGGCTTTCGTGCATGCGCTTTGCGGTTTCAAAGCCCGGCTGGTGCATGATCTCAGCCCCGCAGACCGCATCGGCCATGGCGTTCAGGCGCTCAACCTTGGTTTCCGGTGAAAGCTCGGGATTATCGGCAATGTCGTCTATGGCCCGGGCGAACCTGTAGTAGCGCGCAATGTGAGGGCGCAGCTTCTTGGGCAGCAACCAGGAGCCGACGGGGAAATTCTCGTCGCTTGCCCCCTTGCCGGACGGGGTTTCTATCGCCGTTGCGGTGGCCATTTGCCTAACCCGCCGCCGAAGCCAGGCCCACCAGCGTGTGGGTCAAGAGATGATCGGGCTCAGACAGACCCTCAATAACGGTGAAATGGTTCTCGCCGGGCAAGGTGAGGGGGATAACCGCTGTTCCGTCCTCATGCCAGACCTGGGTGATGTTCTTGTTCTGGCGTTTGAACTCGTTGCTTTCCTCGCCGCCCACCGCCGCAATCATCTTCAGGCCCACCGGGGCCGGCCAGAAGATCGGGCTGACCGCCTGGGCGGTATCCACATTCAATTGCAGATTTTCGTTGAGGCTGGTCCCCACCAGGGCGCGCAGGTCAAAAATGCCGGAGATCGACAAGCCGCCCGACACCAACAGGGGCGGGAGCTCGGGGTCTATGTCCTGCCAGGGTGTGGCGAGCATTGCGGCGGTCAGGTGGCCCCCCGCAGAATGGCCTGCGACCACGATCTTGCGCTTGTAGGTTTTCCACAGAAAGGCACAGCAGGTGCGCATTTGGCCGATGATCTCGCTCACACTCACCTTGGGGCACAGGTCATAGGAGGCAACGGCCACGGTGACCCCGTGCTTGTTGGCCCCTTTGGCCATGTGAGAGAAGGATTCGCGCCCCAGAGCCTGCCAATAGCCCCCATGAATGAAGAGCGCGATCGGGCCCGGCTTTTCCTTGCGCGGCTTGAAGATGTCGAGGCTCTGGCGCGGCGTATCCCCATAGGGGATGTCGAGCCGTGCCTCGGGCACATCTTTGCGCCATTTGACCGAGGCTGCCATCCAACTGTTCATGATTGCTGCGTGCTCGGGCACACGGGCGCGGTTGTTGAATTCGGCTTCGTAGTTGATCGCTGTGGTGATCTCTGATTCCATGGCGGCCAAACTGCCAGAGCCAGCGGCGGCGGGCAAGCAATCAGGCGATCACAATCAGGGGTTTGCCACAGGCGTCTTCAGATCACGGCGTCACCCACCACATGAGCAGAACGACAAGGACCAGCGCCGCGAGCAGCTTCAGCCAGAACGAAGTCTTCATCTGAGCCATTTGGGCACCCTTTCGGGAATCAAACACGCCGGAGTGCAATTTATCAAATTCAGCCCCAGGGCGATAGCAGAGGCAGGGTCGCAGGCCTCATTTGCCCTTGAAACGGCACTGCACATAGGTTCGTATGCCAGGTGCGCCCATGCGCGATGCGAGATCTTTAGATGGCTGCCAGTTCTCTCAGTTTCCGCCCACTGGAAAATGCGCCCTTCGGTGTTCTGGCCACGCTTGATGCAGCTTCGGCCGGGGCGGCGGTCGGGGCGGCCCTTTGCGCCGGCGACCAGGTGCGCCGCGAGCTGAACAAGGCCGGCAGGCTTCAGTCGTGGAAGGCGCGGAACATGTCCACCAGGTGCAGCCCGCAGGATGAGCCTTCGTCCTTTTCCGGATTGTAGCCGGCCAGGCTGAGCCCGGCGAGCGCTGGGGACATCACCATGGGGCGCAGCAGAACACTCAGGTCCTCCCACTCCAAACCGCCGGGCATCAGGTAGTTTGCTGCGGGAAAAGCCAACTCATCAAGCACGTCCACGTCGATGTGCAGCCAGAACTTCGTGCTTGGCCCGGTGACCCGCCCCAGGGCGGCGCGGCTGGTTGCAGCAGCACCATGTTGGCGGATGTGATCGATGTCGTAGCAGGTCAAGTGCGGCTGGAAGTCTTCAGGCATCAGCGCGCCGACCTGTTCGGCTTCCTCGCGGTCCCTGAACCCCACCATGACAACGTCTTCCGGCTTCACCGGCGCGTGCTCGCCCAGCAGCGCCCCCCAGGCCCGCGGCCCCCGCCCCAGGATGGTGGCCAGCGCCATGTCGGCCCCGTGGCCATCGGGCGCGGTGTCGCCGTCATACAAATCCATGTGGCCGCTCACGTAGATCAGCCCCAGGCTTTGGCCCTTTGCCAGGCCATCGCGGGCACCGGCCAGCGCGCCTGGCGCAATTGCGCTGCAGCCGCCGGCCACAAAGGGCAGCTGGTCGTCTTCGATCAATTGGGCAAGGCGCCGGCGCAAAACCAATGTTGCTTCGATCACCCCTTCCAGCGCGGTCAGGCCGCTCATGGAATCGCGCCTCGTGCCGCGCATGAGGGTGTCGAGATCCCTGGCGTGGGCTGAGTTCAAAGCCGCCATCATGCCCACATCGCGCAAGGCATCGGGCCCGTGCTCGGTGCCGCCCGGTTTTCCGCAACTGTCCGCAGGCGCGCCTGCAAATGTGAACCGTCTCATGCTCACTCTCCGCCACTGGAGATGTTGTGACACAGATCGGCAGGCGCAGGGAAGGGGCCAGATGCCGCGAGGGCCAATCGGGCTCACATGACGTGCAGTTTGCACCGGGGTGAAAGTGATGCGTTGGGAGCGGCAGTTGCAATACCTTAACTGTGCGTCTGTCTTTTGCGGTTTATAAAGGCGGCAAAGTGTTTTAATGTCTCAACTTCAAAGTGGCATGATTGCGAAATAGACAAACCTGCAGAAGCCGGTTTGCGCCAACCAAAAGAGCTAACTGAATGAGCTTGTGCTTCAGGCATTTTGTGAGCCTTGTTGTTTTTGCTCTTGCGTTTGCAGGCGCGCTTTTTGCGCCGCATCCGGCCGTTGTGGCGGCTGAGCATGGGCTCACCGCCCCCACCTGCGAGGGCAGTTTGCGCCAGGTGAGCAGCACCGGGCAATTGAACCAGGCCTTGCGGGACGTGCGGTTCGGCGTTTTGGTGCCTGGCAGCGTTGTGCGCCTGGCCGCAACCACGTTCAAACTGGCAACCGATGGCGAACCGTTGAGCCTGAACAACATTGCCGGCACCTCCGAAGACTGTCCGATCACCTTGGAGGGAGCGGGCAGCGGGGCGCTCTTGAACGGCAACCGCTATCCGGACAACGAGCAGTTCGGCCACCGGCTCCGGGTCGCTCTGGTTGCCGGCGCCAAAAGCCTTATTGAGACCCAGACCGAGATCTTGAAGCTGCGATCGACGGGCATGCCTGAAGAGGCGCCCATCAACTGTCTCAAGATTGAACGGGCGTCTTGGATCGTCATCCAGAACATCAACATCGCCGGCTGCTGGCCCACGGCGGTCTATTTGCGCGATGCCAAATACATCACCGTGCGCAATTCCACGATCACTGGCTCCACCTATGCGGTGATCGCGCATGGGGATTCGCACCACCTTTTGATCGAAGGCAACCGCTGGACCCAAGATGCCAGCGGCGATGTGTGGGCGAAGATCCCCTGGGGGGTCTCCCATCATGGCTCCAAGGCGCATCTGAACGGCGCCCTCTTCGGCGGCTACAACATCAAGGGTTCGGTGGTCATCCGGGGCAATCTGATCCGGCATGCCTACAACGGCATCCGCATCAAATCCGACTGCGCCGGCCGTGCGCTCTGCGACACGAACATGAATGTGGAGATTTCCGACAATACGTTCGAGTTCATCCGCGACAATTCCGTTGAGCCTGAGGGCCGGGCGATCAATTGGTGGGTCCGGCACAACCGGATGCGCGATGTGCATGCGCCGTTCTCGTTCGACGGGGTGAAGGGCGGGCCGCACTATGTTTTCGGCAATGTGGGCTGGTTCACCGAAATGCCGGAACGCGAGTGCGACGACCAGGTGTGGGCGGATGACCGCGAGCCCCATGGCACCCCCACGGCGCACCGCGAATGCCGGATGCACCGCACCGGCAAAACCTTCAAGCTGGGCAACGCCCAGGAAAAGCCGCTTCACATTTTCCACAACAGCTGGCTGGTGCGTTCACCC
Source organism: Alphaproteobacteria bacterium (assembly GCA_024227565.1). Taxonomy (GTDB): domain Bacteria; phylum Pseudomonadota; class Alphaproteobacteria; order Rhizobiales; family CAJQND01; genus JAAEUE01. The sequence continues at coordinate 16,919 of JAAEUE010000315.1, read as the reverse complement.
CTGATTGGCGGCGGGCGCAGCGGGCCGCTGAAGGCCTGGAACAATGCCATTGAGTTCTGCGAGGGCGAAGATCACGGGATCATCTGCCGCGCCCCGGGTTATTTCCTGGAAACGCTCGGCAAGAACAAATTCAGCTGGATGGGCCGGATCAAGGCAAAGCCCACAGATCACAACATTCGCTACAATGTCTCCAATCGCCCAGTGTTCCCCGCATCCTCCAAAAAGCCGGCCTTTCCGGTTGCCGGCATGTGGGCTCAAACCATTGGCTTTAAAGACAGCCGCAAAGGCGACTTCAGGCTGCGCGGCGACAGCGCGGCGCGCAACTCCGGCTGTACGATCAGGCGCGATGGCGCAGGCATGCTGAGCTGTATCGATCCGCCGGACCGGCTCAAGCCCGATGTGGGCGCCTTTCAGGGCAATGGGCTGTTCCAGGGCCCGGCGTTCCACCATGCGGATGGCGCGGCCGGGCCAGACGTTGCGTATGTGGAACGGCCGCGGGTTGTGGATGTTGCCTTCAATCGCGCCGACCCGGCCCGGTTTGCCATCACGATGTCTGTTCCGGTGACTTTGCAAAGCGCGGTGGAGACGGTGACCTTGTGGACGCAAGACAACACGGCGCCGATTGCCGCGATGTGCTCTGTCAACAAAGCGCAACCGGCGGCGCTGGCTTGTGTGTTGCCCTCAGACAAGGTGGACGAGAGCGCCGTCTCGGCGATTGATCTGCCCCGCACGATCACCCGGCGCGACGGCCAATGCGCCCCGCTCACCTTGTGGGCGAGCAGCGACAAGCGGCTGCGGTTTGCCAACTGAGGCACGAGGGCTTTCTGGTGCCCCTTGGTTAAAGTCAAGCATTTGGTGTTTATCAAAATTTTGCTAGTTTGCGCCTAATCTGCCGCCGGCGGAGCTTTTGTTCCGGGCATATTATGGAGGTCACACAGCGATGAATGCCGATACTCTCGACACCAAGCCCAATTCTTTTGGCCTGTTGGCCATGGCGCTGGCGGCCATAGGGCTGGTTGTGGCTGTTATCCAGCTGTCGGCGGGGCCCTTCGAGGCCCAGGAGCCGGTTGAAAAGACCATTGCCGAAACCGCGGTGGCCATCAAGGATGCGGCCAAGCGGGCCGTGACCGGCCAGAAGGCGCCGGAACCGGTGGTGGTGAGTTCTGGCATGAACATTGATGACATGATCGGAATTGCGGTGATCATCTTTGCCGCCGCCGGCATGGCCATGGCGCTTGTGGCGCTGTTCCGCAAGGAAACCCAAACCCCAGCCTATGTGGGCTTTTCGCTCGGGGCAGGGGTGTTGCTGATGGCCTATCTGCAGTGGATTGCGCTGTTGATCTGCGGCGCCATCATCCTGGTGGCGATCATCAACAATCTGGGCGATATTCTGCCGTCCTAGGAAAATCTCACCCATAAAGGCCATATAGCGCGAGTTTCCCCTTCGAATCAGAGGTTTGCGCGAATTTGGCTTCGTTTCGCAGAATCGCTGTTTTTGGCAGAAACCCGCCGCTGAAGATGAACAGATGATCGATCTAAAATAAACTATTTAGTGGCATCTAGTGTCATATTGACTGTTATTATCTTCCGATTACCACCTGCCGGCGGCAGTTTTGGACTTGCACGAACGTCCTATCCGCGATTGGATCCAATCTTGCGCACGCCTAGGGCTTGTGCGCCGGAGATCGCCTCATGGACCCAAACCTGCGCGCCGCCGCCAAAGACCTGATGATCCGCTATGGCGGAGACACCTTTCCAAACCTCTTCCGCAGTGCCAAGGGCACAATCGTGACCGACGATGAGGGCCGGGAGATCCTGGATTTCACCTCCGGCCAGATGTGCTCCACCATCGGCCACAACCACCCGGCCATTGTGAAGGCCATCAACCAGAGCTGCGAAAGCGCGCTGCACATGTTTTCCGGCATGGTGCCCGAACCCGTGGTGAAGCTGGCCCAGAAGCTGGAAGACTGGCTGCCGGCGCCCTTGCGCAAGTCGTTGTTCGTGAACACCGGCTCAGAATCCAACGAAGCGGCCTTGCGCATGGCCAAGCTGGTGACCGGCGGCTATGAGGTGATCGCCCTTGGCGGCTCGTGGCACGGCACCACCGGGGCTTCAGCCGCCGCCTCGTTCGCCAGCGACCGGCGCGGCTATGGCCCCAAGGTGCCGGGCAACCATGTGCTGCCTGAGCCCAACGCCTACCGCTGCCCCATCGAACATTGCCGCGATGCGTGCGACCTCACCTGCCTGAAGGTGGGCTTGCGCATGTTCGACATGGCCACCGATGCCGCGCCGGCAGCCTTGATCGCCGAACCCGTCATCTCCGCCGGCGGCGTCATCATGCCGCCCGAGGGCTATTTGGAGGCCCTGCGTGACGCGTGCGATGCCCGCGGCATGATGCTGGTGTTCGACGAGGCGCAAACCGCGTTCGGGCGCTTGGGCGCAAAGTTTGCCGCCACCAAGTGGGGCGTGGTGCCCGACATCATGGCCGTGTCGAAAACCCTGGGCGGGGGCATTCCGCTGGCGGCCACGATCACCTCCGATGAGATTGAGGAGAAGGCCCACGCCGCGGGCTTCACCTATTACACCAGCCATGTGTCGGACCCCATGCCGGCCGCAGCGGGGCTGGCCGTTATGGAAACCATCGAGCGCGAAAACCTTATCGAGCAAGCCACCACGCGCGGTGCCTACCTGCGCCGGGGCCTGGAAACCCTGCAGCAGAAATATGAGGCCATTGGCGAGGTGCGCGGCGAAGGCCTGCTTTTGGGCGTGGAGCTGGTGAAGGACCGCGAAAGCCGGGCGCCGCACCACGAGCTGGGCTCGGTCACCACCCAGCGCTGTTTTGAGCTTGGGCTCTCCATGAACATCCGCCGGCGCCCGGAGCGTGGCTCGGTGTGGCGCATCGCGCCGCCGCTCACCGTGTCTGAGGACGAACTCGACCGGGGTCTTGCCATTCTGGACGAGGCCCTCAGCGATGGCTTGGACCAACTCGCGAGAACCTGAATTGGGGTTTTGTTTCTGCAGGGCGTGCCAGCAGATGGTCACATTCTATCTCTAGAAGGTGATCAACATTTTTTATCGTAAACGTTGACAAATAGGGCAAATGCAGCCCAATCAACGCAAGCGGTTTGGGACGGCTCATGACTTCAGTCTATAATCCGAGCGGAACGGGCGAAATTCCCGCTGTTTCCGACGTAGCGCGCGAACCTGCCAACGAAAACTTGGCGGCGCCATCGCCTTATGAGCTGGATCACATTGTTTCTGAAACCGCCGGCGAGCTCAAGAAGCTCCAGCATGAAGACGGGCACATTGTGTTCGAGCTGGAATCAGACGCCACCATTCCATCAGAATACATCTTCCTGAACCATTTTCTGGGCGAGTTGGAGCCGGATATTGAGGCGGAAATCGCCGAATACCTGCGCAGCCTGCAATCAGAGCGCCACGGCGGCTGGCCCCTGTTCCATGACGGCGGTTTCAACATCTCAGCCTCGGTGAAGGCCTATTATGCCCTGAAGCTGGTGGGCGATGACCCGGAAGCTGCCCACATGATGCGTGCCCGCGAGGCCATTTTGCACCATGGCGGCGCAGAGACCGCCAACGTGTTCTGCCGCTATGCGCTTGCCCTGTTTGGCCAGGTGCCGTGGCGCGCGGTGCCCGCCATGCCGGCTGAGTTGATGCTGATGCCCAAATGGTTCCCGGTGAACATGTGGAAGTTCTCCTATTGGTCGCGGGTGGTGATTGCGCCCCTGGTGATCGTGGCCGCGTTGAAGCCCAAGGCCGCCAACCCCTACGGGGTTGACTGCCAGGAGCTGTTTTGCACCGCGCCCAATGTGATCAAGAAATGGCACATCAACCCAACCGGCACAAAATTGGGCGAGTTCTTCTTAGGCCTCGACAAGGTGCTGCAGGTGGTTGAGCCCTACTTCCCCAAGGGCCGCCGGGCCAAGGCCATTCAGGCGTCCCTGGATTTCATCAAGCCGCGGCTTAACGGAACCGATGGGCTTGGCGCGATTTTTCCCGCCATGGCCAGTTGTGTGATGGCCTTCCATGCCCTGGGCATGGATCCTGAGAGCGAGGAATATAAAACCGCGCGCAAAGCCACCAAGAACCATTTGACCGAAGCAAAGGTCTCGCCAACCACCGGCGCCACCCAGCGCTATTGCGAGCCGTGCAGGTCGCCGGTGTGGGACACCGCCCTTGCGGCTCACGCTCTGGCGGAGGCCGACGAGTATGACGACAAGCCCGAAGCGCTGATCTCGGCCTGCGATTGGCTTGCCAAGCTGCAGGTGAGGGATGTGAAGGGCGACTGGGCGGTGAATGCTCCCGGCATTGAGCCTGGCGGCTGGGCCTTTCAGTATGCCAATGACCATTATCCGGATGTGGACGACACCGCCGTGGTGGGCATGTTGCTGCACCGGGCCGACCCGCAGCGCTATGCCAAGGAAATCAACCGCGCGGTGAGCTGGATTGAAGGCATGCAGAGCAGCAACGGCGGCTGGGGCGCCTTCGACATCGACAACAATGCCGATTTCCTGAACTCCATTCCGTTCGCCGACCATGGCGCGCTTCTGGATCCGCCCACGGCAGACGTCACCGCGCGCTGCCTGTCGTTTCTGGCCCAGGTGGGCCATGAGCTCGATCTGCCGGTGGTCAAGCGCTCAATCGCTTTCCTGAAGGCCGAGCAGGAAGAAGACGGCTCGTGGTTCGGCCGCTGGGGCACCAACTATGTCTACGGCACCTGGTCGGTACTGTGCGCGCTGAACGCCGCCGATGAGGACATGCAGGCGCCCTATGTGCAGAAGGCGGTGAGATGGCTTTTGGCGCACCAGCGCAAAGACGGCGGCTGGGGTGAAGATGGCGCCACCTATTGGCAGGAGCGCCGCTCGGAAGCCAAATCGAGCACACCGTCGCAAACCTCCTGGGCCGTGCTTGGCCTGATGGCGGCGGGTGAAACCAACCATCCGGCCGTGGCCCGGGGCATCAGCTACTTGAAGGACCATCCGCGCGAGGACGGCCGCTGGGATGAGCCCTGGTATACTGCCGTTGGTTTTCCGCGGGTGTTTTACCTGCGCTATCATGGCTATAGCGCGTTTTTCCCAACCTGGGCGCTTGCCCGGTACCGCAATTTGAAGCGGACCAACACTGGCGATGTCAGGTGGGGCATGTAGGCCTGATAACCGGGCTGGCCTTTGAGGCGGCGCTGGTTTTAAAAGTTTCCAAAAAGATGAATTGGGGCGCAGACGCGCCTGAGGTGCGCTGCGCCGGCATGGGCGGCGGCACCGGAGGTGCTGGCGCGCGATCTGCGGCTGAGGCACTGGCGGCGCGCGGGGTGCGCGGGCTGGTGAGCTTCGGTCTTGCCGGCGGACTTGCGCCTGGGGTGGCGGCCGGCACGCTGGTGGTTCCAGAGCAGGTGGTGACGGTGGAGGGCAAGGTGTGGCCGGTGGATGGCGCTTGGCGCACTGAGGTGCTGGCGGCGATTGACGGCACGCTGGAAGTGGCGGGAGGCGCCCTGTTGGCGGGGGCCGGCATGCTCACAACGGCAGAGGCCAAGCAGGCGGCCTGGCGCGAAACGGGCGCGGTGGCCGCCGACATGGAAAGCACTGAGATTGCCGCGGCGGCACAGGCTGTGGGCTTGCGGTTTCTGGTTGTGCGGGCTGTGGCCGACGAGGCGGACATGGCGCTGCCGCCGGCAGCGGCGGCCATGGGGCCGGGCGGAAAGCTGCAGATGGGCGCGGTTGCAGGCTCGATCCTACGGCACCCGGGGCAGCTGCCGGCGCTGGTGCAGCTGGGGCTGAAGACGCGCCGCGCGTGTGGGGCGCTGGAGGGGGCGCTGGGGCTGATGGGGCCGGAAATACCTTAACCCCACTTCTGTTTAATTATCCCACTCGCACAAAGCCCGTTCGCGGTCTGCGCAGATGCGTTTCCTGCGGGAGGGCCGGCGGACGCCGATGCTCAGGGCCGGATCGCCCAGAACCCGCAGCCTGACCTGGCCACGCGGTTTCCTGCGCCGCTTGCGCGCCCGCTGCTTGCGCACCCGCCGCTTGGGCCTGAGCTCTTCACGCGGGACCCGAACCTTTCTTTTGCGCGTGCGCTTCTTGCGCTCAATCCTGGGCTTGGCCGGCGCCAGCCGCACAATGCACACCCGCCGGGAGATCTCGTTCATCTCATTCAGCAGGTCTTCGGTCGGATCAAGCGATGACAGGCGGATCTTGCGCTGGCGGGCATAGGCACTCAACGCGCGCCGGCTTCTCGGGCCCCAGTCGCCGTCCGGACGGCCTGCGTTGCAGCCCAGGCGCTGCAATTGGGTCTGTACGCCGATCACCAGGCTTCGCCTGTCCAGGGGCTCGCGCACGGGCACCGGCTCCGGCTTCAGCTCGGGTTCTGCCGTGGGAACCGCAACCGGCACGATGGCGCGCTGCTCATCTTTGGGCTTGGCCGTTGGGGGGGTGAGAGATGCAAGCTTAAGCTTTTTGGCCTTTCTCAAGGTGGCGATGCGGATGCGCGCCAGGGGCGCGAAGCTGCCTGTGGGGTATTGGGTGATGTAGGATTGCAGCGCGGCGATGTCTTTTGAATCGCGCACCTCGTTCCAGTAGAGCAGCTCGATCTGCTTTTCATTGGCCGTGGGCACTGCGGGAATGAAGGACTGGATGATCTGGGGTTGTTTGGGCACCACAATGGGCTTGGTTACAGCTGTGCCGCGCGCCAGCACCAGCGGCGAGCTCAGCTCGTCATAGTAGGCCGGGCGCTGCACATGGCCAACGTTTTGGGCTGCCGACTGAACCTCTTCGCGCACCTCGCGGGCGATCTTGGCGAGCGGCAGGCCCGGCTGGCCCAGCTTGCCCAGCAGCACGCGGGTGTACACGGACGTTTCCGCGCCATCGTCAGGCCCCAGCTTGTCGAGCGCGCGCTGGCGGTAGCCGGCCGAATACATGATGAAATTGCCGGCCGGCGCTTCAACCCGCGCCAGTCCCCGGGTGGCGCCGATGGAGCGAACGCCCGATTGCTCGAACGGATTGTCCCGGCAGGCATCAATCACGAAAACCCGGGCGCGCGCACCGGTGCTGCTCAATTGGCTGATCAGCCGGCGCAGCCCGATGGCCTCATACTTCACCGTGTCGCGCTGTCCGCTTTCGGGCTTTGGAATGTCGCGGGGCAGAAGGAAATTGTCGCCCTCGATTTCAACCCCATGCCCGGAAAAATGCAAGAACGCCAGCGTGTCCGGCCCAAGCCTGGCCGCAAACCGCCCGAGCGCAATGTTCAAGGAACGCCGGTCCGGGTTGATCACCTTGGTGACATCGAAATCGAGCGCCTTGAGCTTGCGCTCCATGGCGTTCACATCGCCAACCGCCTTTTCAAGCCGCGGGATGAACTCATACTCGTTGATGCCAATCAGCAAGGCAAGCCGGCGTTCAGCGTGCGCCGTGGACACCGCCACCAGGAAACTGCAGAGCAGAATGAACATCGAGATGACGTGCCGAACCATCATACTCTTCCTCAAGGCCCACCCGGTGGGTTGGTGAATGTTGCCACGATAGAGCCGTTTTGTGAACTGTTGATGCCCAAAACCAGCTCTTCAATAGACAACGCTGAAACTTTGCCCCGCATTGCGGAACAGTCCGCCGTGCGAATACTTGGATGAGTTACGTATAGCGGCACGCGAATGCATTTGCAGTGAGGTTAGTCACACACGTGCACGAGGAAGATTTAAGGAACTACCCGGCAGAGGCGGTCGACAGGGCCGGCTTGCATTCCGTGGAGGCCAAGGAGGCGAGGGCGTTTTTGCGGGACGCACGGTCGTCCACAAAGGCCCGGATCACCACAACCCCCCGGGGCTGCGTGGTGTGGATGACGATGCCTCCGCCTCGACGTTTGGATGTGTCTTCCCCGGCGGCGGTCTTGGCCTCGCCCTGCATGATGAGGGCGGCGAAATGGTCGGTGCCCACCTGGGTATCATTGAGGGTGTAGATGTTGTGCCCGCTTGGCTCAAAGATGCTGATGGCCCAGTACGTTCCCGGCAGAGGCGCGGAAATCGAAATTGGCTTCTCGCTGATGTCATAGGGGCAAATGGCAAAAGCCATGTCCGTGGGCACACCGCGGAGCACGGTTTTCAGTTTGTCCTCGTCCTCCAGCACCGTGATGGTGTTCAGCTTTGTGGCACCCATGAGCTGGGCCACCGTGTCTTCGCGCTCCAGCCGCGGGAAGAAAACCGAGGTGACAATGTGGGCGGCAGCGGCCAAAAGCACGATGGCCAGGCTCCAAAAGATAAAACGCCTCATCGGCAGCTCCCCACCCGGATCTCCGGCAGTTTCAGGGTGGCCGGATCTTCGATAATTTTGCGGCCTGCGTTTATGAGGGTCAACACCAGCTTGAATTCGGCGCCGTTGATTGGCAGGGGCAGCCAATTGCCGGGCCGGGCGCTGTCGGACAGCACAAGACGGAAATTGCCTTGAGAGTTGCGGACCACGTTGCTGGCATTGAACGTTGTGCGCTGGGAGGTGAAGGTTGCCAGGGCCGGATTGCTGCGGGGCTGAACCGACAGCTCCCAAGCCCGCGCGGGCAGGGGGGCGCTGTCCAGGGTATAGGTGCACACAGAGCTCAGGCTGCCGCCGTTGAAATCGGTGTCGGCGCTGAAGGTCATCTGTTCAAAGCTGCTGAGCGGCAACTCCCGGAGCAAGGAAAAGTGCGCCTTGGTGTAGGGGTCTGCGTCCGGGTGCCCGGCCTTCTTCCAAAGCTTCCAGGATCCGCTCTCCATGGTGAGGTCGCCGATCTGGCCGGAGATGACATAATGGGCCGAGAAATAGCCGATGGCGCAGCCCACCAGGACGAAAATTGTGATCCGGATAAATGGGGTCATGACGCAACTTTACAAAAATGCCCTACCGGCGACTGTCGTTATTGCGCAGGCGCTGTTTGGCACGGTTCTGCCGCTTGCTTCGCTTAACCCGCGCTTCGCGGCGTTTTTTCCGGGTTTCAACAGTTACGGTCCGCACCTGCTGAACCCTGTTTCTGCGGCCCTTCTTGTCGAACAGCGAAATGATGTTACGCACCGCTTTGACCACGCCGCCTTGCTTGCGGTCCGGTGAGGTGATGATGGTGACTTCGCCCGTGTCGGCTTGCTCGGTCCGGGCAGAGGCAATGGGGATCTTCACGTCGTTGTTGCCGGTGAAGCGGGCATAGCGCCCGTCCAGCGGAACCCCCGGAAGGGGTTGGGCAACCTGGGTTTCCAACGCCTTGCTCATCACCTCTTTCCAGGTCATGGCCGGCAGGTTGCCGCCGGTCAGGCGGTTTGTCGGGGTGTAATCGTCGTTGCCGTACCACACGCCGGTGGCGTAGTGGGCGGTGAAGCCGATGAACCAGGCATCGCGGTAGCCTTGGGTGGTTCCGGTTTTGCCGGCCTGGGGGGTGAAGCCAAGCGCCGCGCGCCGCCCGGTGCCGCCCAGCACCACCTGATTGAGCATGTAGTTGAGATCGGCGATCTTGCCCGGGCTCACCACCTGCTTGGTGTCGCGCTCATTGTTTGAGCGGCTGTAGAGCAGGTCGCCGTTGGGGCGGCGGATCTCAAGAACCGCGTGCGGTTTGGTCAGCCGTCCGCCATTGGCAAAGGTGGCATAGGCGCCGGTAATGTCGAGCACCGTAACCTCGTTGGTGCCCAGCGGCATTGAGGGGTTCGACCTCAGTTCTGCGTCCAGGCCCACCAGGTGGGCTGACTCGATGATCGATTTGCGGCCGATTTTCTGGGCAATGTGGATCGGCACCGTGTTGATTGATTTCTGCAAGGCAATGGTCATGGAAACCCGGCCACGGTAGCGCCGGTTGTAGTTTTTGGGCGACCAGCCACGAATGGTGATCGGGGCGTCAACAACTTGCGTTGTTGGCCGCATGCCTGAACGCAACGCGGCCAGATAGACGAACGGCTTGAACGACGAGCCGGGCTGGCGCAGGGCCTCGGTGGCCCGGTTGAACTGGCTGTGTTCATAGTCGCGCCCGCCCACAATGGCCTTCACCTCTCCTTGAGGCGTCATGGTCACAAGGGCTGCCTGCTTCACCCGTTTGATCTTGCCTTGGGTGTCGAGCATCTTGTTGATGGTTTCCTGGGCATGGCGCTGCAGGCCCTGGTCGATGGTGGTTTGCACCTCAATCACATATTCGCTCGACAGGCCCTGTTCCTTCAACGTGGCCAGGGTTTCCTCATAGGCCCAGTCGAGGTAATAGTCCGGGCTGTAATAGCCTGGCGCGGTGGCCACATTGGCCGGCTCGCGGCGCGCCGCAAAAAGCTCGCCCTGGCTGATGAAGCCGGTGTCGAGCATCCGGTACAAAACCACATTGGCGCGGGCCCGGGCGGCCTCGATGTTCACATGGGGCGCATATTTGCTGGGCGCCTTGAAAAGGCCGGCCAGCATGGCCGCCTCAGGCAGGTTCACATCGCGCACCGATTTGCCGAAATAAAATTGGGCTGCCGCTTCCACCCCATAGGTGCCGCCGCCCATGTAGGAGCGGTCCAGGTAGAGTTTGAGAATTTCATCCTTGCTCAGGCGTGCTTCGATCCACAGGGCCAGGAAGGCTTCATGGATCTTGCGCCGCAAGGAGCGTTCCGGCGACAAGAACAGGTTCTTGGCGAGCTGCTGGGTCAGGCTCGAGCCGCCCTGCACCACGCCGGACGCCTGCGCGTTGGCAATCGCCGCACGCAAGGTGCCTTGGGGGTCGACGCCGAAATGGGAATAGAACCGGCTGTCCTCGGTGGCGAGCAGCGCGTTGACCATGTATTTGGGGATTTCGTCCAGCGGAATGGCGTCGTCCTGGCGGATGCCGCGCAGGCCAATGACCTCGCCGTTCTTGTCGGTGAAGGTGATGGCATATTGCCGGCCGCGGTTCCAGATGTCGCCTTCGCCGGAGAACGGGGGCAGGGCGTAATAGGCCACGCCAATGGCAACCAGCAGGCCGAGGGTGGCCGCATCCGAGCAGATATCCACAAGCAAACGCTTGAAGCCCCAGATGCGCCAACGGGTCATCCAGGCTGAATATGCGCTGTAGTTTCTTTTGGTCCAGTCAGACGCTTCGAACAGGGATGATGAGATGATCGAATCCAAGTTCGTGAAGAAGCGAAAAATGGGACCTTGCGGTTTGAGCTTCGCCAACGATGCGCTCCTGGTCTAAACCTTGTATTTCGGGCCTCTGGGCACCAGAGCACAGACCTTGCTCCCGCCCAAGCTGGCCTGCTGTGCCTTGTGTACCCAATTTACGCTATATATTGCAAATTTCACACCAATACTTAAACCTGCGGCCCTGTTCTCACAAGAGTGTGTAGACAGGAAGGCGCAAGAAGGGCCCCCAAAACGTTGGATGAGCTTGAGAACCCGTTCTGGAAGACCAAGGCGCTGGGCGAGATGAGCCGGGTTGAATGGGAAAGCCTGTGCGATGGCTGCGGGCGCTGCTGCCTGGTGAAGCTGGAGGATGAAGACACCGATGAGGTGCACTACACCATGGCCAGTTGCGCCTTTTTGGACGTTAAATCCTGCGGTTGCAGCGATTACGCCAACCGCACCGCCAATATTCCCGACTGCAGGGAGCTGACGGCTGAGACTTTGAGCGAGATGGACTGGCTGCCGCCGAGCTGCGCCTACCGCAAGGTGGCCGAGGGGCGCGCGCTGTCGTGGTGGCATCCGTTGGTGTCGGGCTCGTCGGAAAGCGTGCATGAGGCGGGCATATCGGTGCGCGGCAAGGTTGTCACCGAGAAGCTGATCGCCGAAGAGGACCTGTGGGGCGCCGTGGTGCGCTGGCCGGTGGCCGAGGGCGAGTAAGGCCATCGCCGCACAAAGGGCCGCGATGAGCCCGTATTTGCGTTCAGGCCAACTGGGAGGCGCAATAGCTCATGTGGCCGACAACCGACCATTCAATGCCCACATTCCGGGCGAGCTGCAGTTTGATGTTCAGGCTGCCGCGTTCGGTCGTGTCTTGTGAAAGCGGCACGATCGCCCGGGTGCGGTCCTGGTTCCAGGCGATGCCGAACGGCGCCCGCGCGCCAGGGGCAAGCGCCATGAAGCCGTCGCCGGAAACCTGCACCGGCTGGTCAAACGAAACCACAAGGTAGGCCGGGAACTGACGTTTCCTGACGTGGGCCTGCCAGGAGAGCTTGACCCTGTCGCCGGCTTTGGCCACGCCGCGGTCGAGTTCAACTTTCAGACTGTCCTGAAGCCGGTTCAGTTCCTGAATTTCTGTCGCGCAGGCGCTGGCTTTGGCCGGCTCCGTGGCCAGGCTCAACACAGCAAAAACACAGACAAAGACGCCTAGGACTTTGTGCATTGGGGATCCTCGCAAGGGCCGTCCGTGGGGGTGTGGCCAAACTGCTGAGTTTGGGCCTTCCTGTCCCTATGTGTTGAAGCCCAGTCGAGGCGGTTTGTCTGTGACTTGAGTCACAACGCCTTTCAGAGTTTGAGCAGCGGCACCATGTAGGGAAATATGGCCAGCAAGGCCACCACGCTCGCGGTCGCCCAGGCCCTGAGCGAAACCGCGGCCACAACCAGCCCGGCGGCCGCGAACCACAGCAGCGGAATGGCGAAGCCGAAAACCTCAATGCTGCTCAGTATAAACTCGATAAATTCATGCATAGCTGTGCCCTCCTCAACGTGCTTCCGGTCAGAAGCGTTGGACGTTTTGAGCGCGGTCTCGGCTGAACCCATTGCAGGACTTGGGCCAATTGAAATTTTCTGAGTGTTTATGAAGACTTAGCCGCCGCAAGCGCTGCGTTCCGGCGGCCGGTGTCCCGCTGCGCTGCACACCCTGGCTGCGCCAACAAGCTTCACACAAGCATGAATCTGTACCCCGGATGCATCGATGGCCTGCGAATCAGGCCGTTGGATGGATCTTCTCCGCTAGTGGCGAAGATCGGGGAATGGGGCCGCGCCGGGAGAGCGACACACTTGGACCACTGCTTGGAAGTCTCAGAGGCCTTTAAGGCCATCCAACGCCGCCTGGACGATCCGTCGTTGCCACCGGCTGTGCGGGAGAATGTTGAGCAGCATTTCCAACATCTCGTCAGCCTGGCCCACAACCTCAAGCAGCTTGGGGTCGATCAAAAGGAGATCAACCACCATGTGGCTGAAATCTATGGGAAATATGAGCTTGCGTTGGATATGAACCTGGCGCGCATCAAGGAAATCGAAGACAGCATCGTGGTTGCCGACGGCGAGGTTGGAGCGTGATGTGCACCGCGGCCCGCGTTCAACTCGCATCCTGGGAGGATCTATGACTGATACTGTGAGTTCGACCGAGGCAAGGCGCCTGGCGACGCTGCGTGAATACGACATTCTGGACACAGGCCCCGAAGAGGCGTTTGACCGCATCACCCGGTTGGCCCAATCGGCGCTGCGCCTGCCCATCGTTCTGGTGTCGCTGGTGGACGAGAACCGGCAATGGTTCAAATCGCGCGTGGGGCTGGAGCCGCAGGAAACACCGCGCGAGGTTTCGTTCTGCTCGCATGCCATTCAGCAAGACCCGCCCTTCATCATTCCCAACGCCTTGCTCGACGACCGCTTCGCCGACAACCCGCTGGTCACGGGCTCTCCCCACATCAGGTTCTACGCCGGCGTTCCGCTGAAGATGAAGGATGGCTCGAACCTTGGCACCTTGTGCGCCATCGACACCAAGCCTTGCGTGTTGACCGACACCGAATTGAGCATTCTGAGCGACCTTGCCCAGCTGGTGGTCGATGAGCTTGAGCTGCGCCAACTCGCCACGACCGACAGCCTGACCGGCGCGCTGACCCGGCGCAGCTTTGAGGCTGAACTGGACGGCGAGCTCGACCGCTCCAAGCGCTACAAACACAATGCCTCGCTGATCCTGCTTGATCTGGACCATCTTAAGGGCGTGAACGACAGCTTTGGCCATGCCGCCGGCGATGCGGTTTTGCGCAACGCCGCCAACCTGAGCAAGGCCGCCTTGCGAAACGTGGATGTGTTCGGCCGGGTTGAAGGCGACCAGTTTGCCATTCTGCTGCCGGAAACGGGCCGCATCGGCGCGCTCAATGTGGTTGAGCGCTTGCGCCACGAAATCAAAACCGTGCCAACCTCCATGGGCAATTCCATCATCACCATCACCGCCAGCTTCGGCGTGACGGTGGCTGCCGAGACCGACCGAACGGGCCACGGCATGCTGCGCCGCGCCCGTGATGCGTTGCGCGAGGCGAAAGGGGGCGGCACCAATCGAATCCTCTTCAAAGATGCTGATGACAGCCTCTCTGAAGTGGCATGAGCGCGGCAACGCGCTCGCCAATGAATAACCGGGAACTATGATCGTGACTAACAGACTGTGGATATGACCATGCAAGCGAACGCTGCCCCTGAGGCCTCCGAAACACCCCGTGCTGCCAAATCTTCTGCGCTGGTGAAAGACTACGAAGCGCAGATGAAACTCGCCATTTCCGCCCTGGATCTGGTGCGCAACCATCTGACGCCGCCGAACCCGAAGACCTTCGAGTTCTGGTACGAATATGCCGATGGCAACAACGCCGACTTGAAGGCGGAAGTGGATGCCATACTCAAGCGGGGACCTGGCTCGCTCAGCACCTATGACGTTGAGCAGTTCTATGACCAGTATATCCGCAGCAAGAACGACGAGGACGATGCGGAGCGCGAAGCGAGCAGCGGGCTTGACGACGAGTTGAAGGCCGTCCACGAAGTGCTGCGGAACTATGTGGAGCATTCCAAGAGCTTCGGCGACACGTTGTCTGTGTCCATGGACGAGCTCACGCCCGATGCAACCGCCCAGCAGATTGCCAAGACCGTGCAATGCCTGATTGGCGAGAACCAACGCATGGAGGCGGAAACCAGCGAGCTGCGCTCGTCGGTGGAGAACTCCCAGGAACAAGTGAAGCTTCTGGAGACCCGGCTGCAGAAGGCGAAGGACGTGAGCCTTTACGATCCGCTCACCCAGCTGCGCAACCGGGGCTACTACGACCAGGAATTGCCCAAGCTGGTGATCAAGGCTGCGCTTGATGAAAAGCCGCTGTGCCTTGCGGTTGCCGACATCGACCACTTCAAACGGGTGAACGACAATTTCGGCCACCAGATCGGCGATGGCGTTTTGAAGCTGTTTGCCGACCTTCTGATGAAGAACATCAAGGGCCGTGACCTTGTGGTGCGCTTTGGCGGCGAGGAGTTTGTGGTGCTGCTGCCGGAAACCCAGCTTTCAGACGCCATGGTTCTGCTGGAGCAGATCCGCAAGAAACTGCAAGGCTTGAGCCTTTCCGTGCGGACCACCGGCCAGACGGTGGGCAATGTGACGGCGTCGTTTGGTTTGGTGCAGCTGCGCCCTGATGAAGACAAGAGCGCCTTGTTCGAACGGGCCGACCAGCTGCTCTACCGGGCCAAGGAAGAAGGCCGCAACCGGATCATCACCGAGAACGACTGACGGGTGCCGCGCTGCGCGCTGCGCGGTTGCTTGTTCCGTCTCGCGTTCCCGTTTCTCTCCTCCCGCGCCCCTGCGAAAGCAGGGGCCCATAGCTCTGGGCGTGCTGGTTGCGCCGAGGTGTGGATCCCTGCTTTCGCAGGGATGAGGGGGATAAATAATCGTCATCCCTCCACCCCGCGCGCCACCACCGTCACCCCGGAATTTGCAGAGCAAATATCCGGGGCCATTGAGCCTGAAAAATGTACAAAATCCCAAAGTCACTAATTTGGTGGCAAAAATCACCCGTGCTTTGGGCCTCTATAACGCATTGAAAAATAATTCATTTTGAGAAAAATCACAAAATGTGTTATTTTTTGCTTGGCAGCGTCACGCTGGTTCGCCTATAAGTTAATACGCTAACACAATTAGGCGAACGGGAAACACAAAAGAGCTCCCCGCCGCCCCCCCCCCAAATTCTCCAAAATTCACCCCTCAAATCCCTTCCGGGCAGGAGGTTGTCATGCTTGACGCGACCGGCGCTGAGCGCCGCAAGCTCGTGGATGAGTTTCTGCGTTTGTCAGAAGGCTCGTTCCTCACTGTGTATCAGGCTCTGAATGCTGCTGCGAAAGACAATCAGGGCGCCACCGGCTTGAACAAGGACGATGTTGTGCGCCACATCTCGCGCCTGCGCGGCAGCAACGGCGCGGCGGCAACGGCGCGGCAGCCTAGATGGCGTTGAGCGCCTCGAGCCTGGGGGTGTTTGTGTTTCTGTTGCCTGGGCTCATGCTGCGCTGTTTCATTTATCAGGGCAGTTTGGTGAAGCGCGCCATTCTGTCGGCCAACCCGATCTTTGCGGCGCTTTCGGTTTTGCTGTTTGCGCTGGCTGTGCATTTCGCCGCGGCTGCCGCAGCCTGGCTGGGGGCGGCGGCGGTGTGCCGGTTGCAGCTGGCGTGCCCGGAGCTTCACCTGGTTTTTGGCGCCGGCCCAGTGCTGGAGGGCGGCGCGGGGGGAAGGCGTCTTTTGGCGTTCCTCGCGGCGCACCCCTGGGCGCTGATGGCTTATCTGGGGTATGCGGTTCTGGTGGCCTTTGTGCTGGCCAAGCTGTTTTCCGTTGTGGCCCGGGTGAACGGGTCTGCCGCGCGGCTTTTATAGGGGCCGCTGGCGGCGCTGGCCAAAGCGGGCCGGATTGAAATGATCACTTGCTTTGTGCTCACCAACATTGGCCATGAAAACCGGCAGATCATCTATTCGGGCTTTCCAGAGGAGATCGGCCTGAAGGATGGCGCCAAGATTGACTATCTGGTTTTGCGTGCGCCGGAGAAATTCTACCTGCGCAAAAACCGGCGCCGGCCGCAAACCTCCCTGGCTCAGGCCAGAAAGATCAGCCAGCCTTATGCACGCGGTTTCCTGTTCATTGCCGGCAGCCAGATTGAGAACGTGCACTTTGAGAGCTGGTCGTTTTAGCATCTCCCCCCGCGCGCGCTGCTCTCTCCCCCCGCGTGGGCTGCCTTCTTCCCCGCGCCCCTGCGAAAGCAGGG
>JAAEUE010000314.1 GCA_024227565.1 Alphaproteobacteria bacterium | reverse complement strand
GCGCTGGACAGCGCCACCGTCGCGGTGAACGCGTTCGCCGGTACCGGCAAGACCGCCACCTTAGTGGCCTTGGCCCAGGCCCGGCCGCACCAGCGGCTGCTGTATATCGCCTTTAACAAAGCCATCCAACTGGAGGCAGCGCGGCGGTTTCCAGCCAATACGGTGGCCAAGACCTGCCACGCCCTGGCCTTTCGCCACACCGGCGCGCGTTATCGGCATAAATTGGTCAGCAAGCTGCGGCCGTTGGAGGTCATTGAATGGTTGGGTCTGGGTCACTATCCCTTAGCCGAGGCGTATAGCCGTGCTTACGACGTGCTGGAAACCGTGCAGCGCTTCCTGGCCTCGACCAGCCCAGAACCCACCGCAGCCATGGCACCCGCGCTCACCCGCGCGAGCGACGGCGACTGGCTGGCGGCCCAGGCGCGCACTTTGTGGGCGTTGATGAGTGACCCGGACAGCCCCGTCGGGATGGTGCACGATGGCTACCTTAAGCAGTTTCAACTCAGTCAGCCCCAACTGTCCGAGTTTGACCTCGTGCTGTTCGACGAAGCCCAAGATGCCAACCCGGCGATGCTGGACATCGTCGCCCGGCAGCCGCTGCCGCAGGTCTTTGTCGGTGATCGTCACCAACAGATCTACAGCTGGCGCGGCGCTTGCAATGCCCTGGATGCGATCCAGCCCACGGCCACGCGGTTCTTGACCCATAGCTTTCGCTTCGGTTCGCCGATTGCCCAACTGGCCAACGTTCTGCTGGCGACCTATAAGGACGAAACCGTGCCGGTGGTTGGTCGCCGCGCGGGTGGATGCCTGGGGCGGGTCCAACGCCAACACCCTTATACGGTGATCGCGCGCACCAACGCCGGAGTGTTCGACGAAGCGGCCCAGCGCGTTCAAGACCCCGCCTCGCCACGGCTGCACTTTGTCGGCGGCCTCGCGGGGTATCCGTTTCAGCGGATCTTAGACGCCTGGCGGCTGTACGCGGAACGCCGCGACGAAGTCCGTGATCCTCTCCTCCTTCACTTCCCGGATTTCCCCACCATGGAACGGCTCGCCGCCGAGGTCTCGGACTTAGAATTGAAACAGTTATGTCGGGTGGTGCGTCACTATGGCCACCGCATTCCCAGCCTAGTGCGCCAGATCGAACACAGCGCCGTCACCGATCCAGCCACCGCCTCGGTGTGCTTGAGCACCGCTCACAAGGTCAAAGGGCTCGAATTCGACCAAGTCCGGTTAGCGGAGGATTTTCCCAGCTTGGTGCGCACGCCCCCGCAGGAGCGCGATCCCGAAGAAGTGAACTTGCTCTAT
>JAAEUE010000313.1 GCA_024227565.1 Alphaproteobacteria bacterium | reverse complement strand
CGTGGCGACGATCTCCTCCACGATCTGGGTGACCAGACGCTCCATCACGACCGGGTCTGCGCCCTCGTACTGTGTGCGGACCGTGAGCGTCGGCAACTCAATACTGGGCAGCAGATCAATCTGCAGGCGGCCGAGCGACACTGCGCCCAGGACCAACACGATCAGTACCATCATCGTGGTGAACACGGGCCGGCGAACGCTGGCGCGCGCCAGGTTCAGCATAGGTTCATGGGCCGGCTGGCTCGTTTTGTTTGGCGATGCGGATGGGTTTGCCGTCGTCCAGCAACTGCTGGCCCAAAATTACTACCCGACCGCTGAGACCTTCACCGGTCAGTTGCACACGGTTGTTTTGTCGGATCCCTGGCTGTACCGCACGCCACGCCACAGACGCGCCGTCCGCGCTTACCAGAAATACTCCTTCGCGCCCATTACGTTTAGTCAGTGCTTCCACCGGGACGATAACCGCCTCTGTCACTCGGGCGAGTATCACCATAGCGCGCGCGAACATACCCGGTTTGAGGCGTAATTCAGGATTGGCGATACGTAGTTCCACTTTGGCTTGGCGCGTGGATGCACGGAACACTGGCGCAATACGTTGAATATTCCCCTGGAACGTCTCTCCGGGAAAGGCATCGGTGGACAAGGTCGCGCGCTGCCCCGTCTGCAAATGGGCATAATCGCGCTCGGTGACGAAGAACACGGCGGTGATGGGGTCAAGTTCGACAATACGCAGCAGGGGGGCATTGGCAGCCACGGTCTCGCCCTCGTCCACATATCGTTCGCCCACCACGCGCTGCTCGCTGCCGCCACGCCAGCCTGCCGTGATCTGGGTGTAGCCAAGGCGGATGCGGGCTGCTTCCAAATCCGCCTCTGCGCGTGCGATCTGGGCCTTGGTGACTTTCACCAGGGCTTGTTTGGCGAGCTGCTCGGCCTTGGCCGTGTCACGTTGTGATTCTGAACCGAGGCCGCGGCCGTGCAGGTTGTCAATACGCTGTAACTCGCGCGCGGCGATCTTCAACAGGCTGGCCGCTTCGTCATTGCTGGCTTTTGCAACCTCGAGATCGGCTCGGGCCCGGGCCACCGCTTGCACGTATTCTGCGTCGTCCAGGACCGCCACTACTTGGCCGCGAGTCACACCGTCTGCCAGATCGACATGCAATTGTTCCACGCGACCGCTGACCTTAGGCGCCGCCACGAATTCAGCATGCGCTTCGAGGGTGCCGGTAAAGGTGCGCCGCAGTTCAATGAGACCATGCTCGATAGCAACGACCTCTACCGGTGCCGGCGGGTTGTCAGCCTTGCGCGCTGCTTTCTCCACTGAATCTTCGAGTTTCTGATGGATGCCCCATGTCAGTGCGCCTCCCGCGCCCAACAGCAGTAATACCAGCATCGAGTTTTTCGGGCGAAAGATGCTCAAGTTACTCTGAATCTTTCATCTTTCTAGGTTTAACGGTTGACGTCGACAATCACTCGGCCGCGCACCTGTCCGGCGATGATTCTATCCGCCAGCTCCGGCAGTTCCTCCAGACTGGCGGTATGGCCGATTTCGCCGAGTGCCTCAGCGGGAAGATCTCGCACCAAGCGACCCCATGCCTCTTTGCGCCGATTCACCGGGCACATCACTGAATCCACGCCGCGCAAACTCACATTGCGCAGGATGAAGGGCATAACCGTTGTGGGCAGGTCGACACCACCGGCGAGGCCGCAGGCCGCGACGCAGCCGCCATAGTGCATCTCCGCCAGCACTCTG
>JAAEUE010000312.1 GCA_024227565.1 Alphaproteobacteria bacterium | reverse complement strand
GCCCGTATTTTGAAAAATTCAACTTCAATGAAATCAAAGGCTTACGGGACGTCGATATGCACTCAACAGGCAGAAACTCGTTCAAATTGGAGTTTTCACACAGCCAAGACCCTAATCGGAAGTGGTGACCCAACAGCTCAACGGCAGCTAAGCGGACGTTTCGACCGGAAGC
Organism: Alphaproteobacteria bacterium; assembly: GCA_024227565.1. Lineage (GTDB taxonomy): Bacteria > Pseudomonadota > Alphaproteobacteria > Rhizobiales > CAJQND01 > JAAEUE01. The sequence continues at coordinate 911 of JAAEUE010000312.1, read as the reverse complement.
GGGAGGCTCGTTGAATGTCCGGTTTCGTTGGCGAAGCAGACACTTTTTTGAGGCAACCGACTTCCGTTAAGTGCCATTAGGCGACTCTCGGCATGGTGAGTGAAGAGGAGAATTTTGCCCCATTCCAGACTCTCGGGTGGCGCTCAGCGAACGGCAGCTTTGCCCCCGAAAACCACCGTCTGCCGAATGTCAGAAGTTCACGCCCGCCCCAATCTGCCGCGAACCTCATAGGAACCGTCTATGGCCAGATGAACCTCGGTCATGGCCTTGAAGTAGCTTCTTCCGTCGGCACTCGTCCGGCGAAGACTTCCACCGACAAAACCGCTCACATCCTCATCTTCAAACCTTGCCGTGAAGTTCAGCGGCAGACCGGCGGCCGTGGCGTTCACCCGGTCGCCGCCGAGATTGAAACGGGCATCGAGGCCGGTGCGGGCCTCGAAAGAGAACAAGGCGCCGTCCGCGCCCCTCTGCTCATGCGGAAAGGCAAGCTGTGCCCGGCCACCAAGCGTGTGCACGTCCCGGCTCGAAACGGTGAGCGGGGTGGTCACATTGGTCTCCGAATAACCGTCGAGGAAGAGACCGGCATAGTGTACTCGCACACTGCCCAGTACGGGATGGTCCGGCGTCATCTCGGCTAGCCGTCCGCCCACCGTCACCGCTGGGGAAACAAAGTAGCCATCATACTTGCCAACTGCCGTCTCGATGCCGGCCGCCACAAGGTTGTTCGCCACCCGCCGCTTGCTCTCATGACCGGCCCAGCCGCCGGTGACGATGGCCTTGATCCAGTGTGACGTCCAGTCCTTGCGGGCATAGAGCCCGCCAAAGGCAGACCAGACCTCGATCTCCTGGGCATTGAAGTTCACCTCCATGCGGCTCGATCCGCCGCCCACAAAAGCACCGGCCCGGAAGTC
>JAAEUE010000311.1 GCA_024227565.1 Alphaproteobacteria bacterium | reverse complement strand
GCCTGCTTACGGTCTCAAAAGGACCAGGGGCCCAACAGTCTCCTTCCCGCATCATCCATAGCAAATCTTAGACACATAGGGGCCCATTGCTCTGAGCGTGTGGGTGGATCGCATGGATCCCTGCTTTCGCAGGGATGCGGGAGAAAGAAGCAAAGGTAGGAGACGATGCAGGGGGGCAGGAAGTTGTGGGGGCCCTCAGCCTCCAAGCCTATGCCGGTAAATCGCCTCATAGTGGGGCTGGCACACCTCGTAAGCCCGCTTCAGGTGATCGTTGTGATCAACCGAAACATAATCGCGCTTCTGGCGCTTCAGCCCGGTGGAGGCTTCCAGATTGGCGTGCCATGACCCGCCATCGTACCAGCTCATCTGCTTGCGCTCGCCGGGCTCCCAGTTCAAAGCATCCGGCATGAACCGAATGCCCACCGCTTCACACCAGGCCTGCGACGTGGCGGCGGGATCATCCAGCAAATCATCTGAATCCACCACAGCCGGCGCCTTGCCGTCGCGTTGGCAGACCCGGTCGAACAGTTCACGTTGCTCGGCATACCCGGTTTCGGCAATCTCAAAGTCCGGCCAGTTCTTGAACATGGACGGCAGCATCTTCTCCGGGGTGCGGATCAGGAAGGAATGGGTGAAACGGGCCAGGAATTCCTCGTCCACCATGTGCATGATGTAATGCGGGAAGTCCTTCATGAAGAGCCGCTCAGCGGCCGCACCCTCTTGAAGCGTGCGCCAAACCGACTGGAACGTTAGCCCCGGCTTGACCTGCTCACTGGTTTCGCGTGGGCACAGCCTGTCTTCGCCCCTGTACCAGGCCTCGCCAAACGGTTCGTGATGGCATACGTGGTCGCCGCGCTGGCGCATCATCCACTCAAAAGCCGTGGACGTGGAGCGGGGGATCGCCCAGAGCGCCAGGATCGGCGTCATGATCAAAGAGTTCCCAGCAAATGGCCATGACCGCGGATGGGCACGCCGAGATCGAGCTCCTTCAGCATGGCCCAGAACAGCGCCGTGTCCGAGGGCACCAGCGGTTTGCCCGTCATGCCTTCGATCTCCTCCATATGCGGTGTAACGCGAAAGCCCGACCCGGTTTGCACCACCGCGTCGGCCTGGGGCGCCGCCTCGTGCGCCATAACGCAGGCCTTCATCACATCGCCGGGCGGATAGTCCCAATGGGTGGCATCCTCAAGCTCAATCTGCGCCTCAAGGCTGGGATAGAGCCCCTGGTCGACAACGTTGCCGCCATAGAGCACCTCAAAGCCGGCCTGCTCCAGATAACGGTTGATGCCGTTCTTCCAGTCTTCCCGGTAATAGCCGTTGGCCACCGTGACCTTCTTTGCGCCCAGCTCGCGCAGGGCCATGACGATGCAGTGGCCGGCCATCAAGAAGCGCGCATTGGCCTTCTCGCTAATTTTGTCGCAAATGGCTTCAATCTCATCGGGCGTGGTGCCGTTGCAGTGCACCCAGTTGGTGCCCGCCTGGCCCACCACGGTGCAAAAGCACTCGCCCAGACAAACGGCGGATTCTTCCAGCAAGTCAAAATTGGAAGCGCGCTGGCCAGGCTCATATTTATAGGAGGCAATGTTGTTCACCCGCTGCATGGCGCCAACGCCCTTGGGCGCGACCTCGAGAAACTTCTGCACCGAATCGTCGAAATAGCGCGGCGTGGTCACAAATCCGGTGTAGGCGCTGTAGCGCTTCTGCGGGCTGATGAGATTGCTTTGAGGCATGGGGGCGTCCTTCCAAGGTCCCAACCAATCTGTCTGTAAACGGCCCGCAGGTCCAGGCATTGGAATGGTGATATTTTTTGTCTTTCCGCGCCGGGAACTATTGGTAAAGGTCGAATATCAGATTTCCTGGAGGTAGAGCCATGCAGCCACCGATCGACAAAGCCCACGTTTCTGAGCGTTTCAACGAAGACGGCTACTGCTTTCCCATCGATGCCATGAGCCCAGAAAAGGCGATGGACTACCGCGCCCAGCTGGAGCGGCTGGAAACCGAAGCCGAAGGCCAGTCTCTGGGCAACAAGACCCAGCTCAACTACCCCCATGTGATCTTCAAGTTTGCCGATGAAATCGTGCGCACGCCGCGCATTCTGGATGCGGTGGAGGCCATCATCGGCCCAAACATCATGGTCTGGGGCTCAACCTTTTTCATCAAGGAACCGCACACCGAAAGCTATGTGAGCTGGCACCAGGATCTCAAATATTGGGGCTTGGACAAGGATGCGCTCGTCAGCGCCTGGCTGGCTCTTGGGCCGGTGACCGAGGAGAACGGCTGCATGCGGTTCGTGCCCGGTTCCCACACCGGCCAGATGCTGGAGCACAAGGACACCTTCGACGATGCGAACTTCCTCACCCGCGGACAGGAAGCCCTTGTGGAGATTGCGGACGAAGACACAGTCCAGGTGCCGCTGAAGCCTGGTCAGCTCTCCCTGCACCATGGCCGGCTGCTGCACGCCTCGGCGCCCAACCGGTCAGATGAGCGCCGGGTTGGCCTGGTGATCAACTATCTGGCACCGCACATGCGCCAGGTGGTGGCGAAGAAGGACTTCGCCATTCTGGTGCGCGGTGAAGACAAGTTCGGACATTTCGAGCAGGTGCCCCCACCCGCTGCCGATATGGATGAGAAGGCAATTGCCTGGCACCAGCACATCCTGCACACGCAGAATGACGCGATGTACGATGGGGCAGCGCAGGGACCTGCCTGAAGTTACTTGCCGACCCCGGTCAGCATAAATGCGCCGAAGCCGCCGGCGGCATTAAAGCCGGTGTGGGCCGAGACGCTGACCGGTTGCAGGTTCACCGAGCGCTGCCAGCCGCCAATCAGAACGTTGGCGCCAAGGCCAACGCCTGCGGAGGCTTCTGCCGCGGCGCCCACATAGGTGCCGCTGAGCGCGCCATAGTCCACATCATTCGACGGCGCAAACACCGCCCAGATGAGGTTGCCTTTGCCGGCAAAGCCGACGTCAGCGCCAATTTTGATGATCTTGCCGGCATAATGCTCGTTCAAGCCGCCAGCGCGTTCAAAGCGGCAGGAGAGCTCCTTTGAAGAGCCGATGATGTAGCCAAAGCCGGATTCAATCTGACACTTCAGAACACCAACCTTTATGTCGGCCTTTGCCGCACCTGCGACTGTTATCAGCACGCCTGCCGCAAGCAGGGCATACCCGGTCACGCGCCCCAGTTTCATTTTTCTTGTCCTTGTAGAAATCAGGTGCCGCTACAGCGATTTTTGAGCTGATGCGGCCCAGTACATGGCCCCCTTAGACACCCGAACCGCGGCAACACTTGGGCACCCGTAAGGCAATTTCTGTGCAGCACGCCGGGTTGAGATGCCTCACCCCTGAGGACAAAAAGAGTGTCAGCAGTGAGGTCACTCAGCATCACAATGAATTCAATTCTGTTGTATGCGCACACACACTTTGCGGCCCCATTTGAAGCTCTACTGGAAGCACATCAACGACCCAGCCGGGCTTACGTTTCGCAAGTCGGTGCGGGACATTTGAATCGGGATCGAAAATGAAAATTGCTTTTCTGCTCAATCATTATGACGTTCACCAGGTGCCGCATGTGGTGCCCTACGCTTTCCAGCTTTCTTTGCGTCACCCGAATTTCCAAGTGCTCATCCTGTCCCCCGGCGAAGATCAGCTTTCGTTCGCAGAGCAGATTGGGCGTTCCTATCTGGGACACAAAGTCGACTTCGTAAAGCTGCAGCTTTCAGCTCTCTCAAAGTTGACCGACCCATTGGCGTCGCGCTTCCTGTTTTCCCGCAAATTTATGACCCTGTTTGAAAACACAGCGCTCTGGAGTGCATTCAACGCACTCGTGGTGCCGGAAACCAACACCACCCAATTGCGGCGCATCCCTCAGCTCCAGGACCTGAAATTGATCCGTGTCAGCCACGGCGCAGGAGATCAACGCGGACTGGGCTCTTTCGATGACCGGATGAGAGACTTCGACATGGTCCTGGCGCCGGGTGAGAAATATGCGACCGAGCTGGTGCAAGACGGACATGTGGAGGCCGAGAAGTTGGCCGTTTCCGGCTACACAAAATTTGAAGTCACCAACAACGCCGCGCCCGCCCAGCCGGAACGCTATTTCCAGAACAACCGGCCGACCGTGCTCTACAACCCCCATCACCGCCGCGATCTGTCATCCTGGTGGAAAATGGGGCGGAAGGTTTTGGATTTCTTCTACAACAGCCCGGACTACAACCTGATCTTCGCCCCGCACGTGCTGCTCTTCAAACGCCCCTGGGGCAAGGGCGCTCACCTGCCACGGAAATACCGGAACACGCCAAATGTGCTCATCGATCGCGGCAGCAGGCGCTCTTGCGACATGAGCTATTTGAACGCGGCCGACATCTACCTGGGCGATGCCTCGTCGCAAATTTATGAGTTCATCAGGCGGCCGCGCCCGTTTGCATTCCTCAATGCCCACGATGTCGACTATTTCAACGACCCCTCCTATGCCAGCTGGCATTTTGGCCCGGTGGTGCGCAATCTTGATGACCTAGCCGGCGCCTTGCGGTTGGCGCAGAGCCATGGCGAGCATTATCTGCCCATCCAACAGGAGCGCTTCGCCTACACATTCGCAGATTTCGGCGCGCGCAAGCCGAGCGAATGCGGGGCTGACATCATCGCGCAATATCTGGCAACCGGGAATGTCTCGTCGCGCCCACTGCCATGGCCAGCGAACTTCAACTGCCCCTCGGCCAAGCTGGTCAAAGATGTTGCCTGATCACACTCTGCGTTTTGGGATCCGGTTTTCAAAGTACCGGAACGTCACAACCAGCACGCCCGTCAGGCAGAGATAGATGAAGGCCAAAAACAACAGCGGCTCGTAAATCCGGTAGGTCTCCTGACGCACGATCGTCGTCACGCCATAAACCTCGAAGATCGTGATGGTCGCGGCCAGCGGTGTCGCCTTCAAGGTCAGAATGAACTCACCGGCCAAGGTGGGGAACACATTCTGCAATGCCCGCGGCAGCCAGATGCGCCAGAGAATGGTGAAGGGCCGCATGCCCATGGCCCGCGCGGCCTCCAGCTCGCCTTTCGGCACACCGCGGAAGGCCCCGCGCATTACCTCGCCTTCATAGCCTGCAACGCTCAATGAGAACGCGAACAGTGCGTAGGGAAAGGCGTCCCGCAACACCGGCCACAGGAAGCTTTCCCGGATGCCCGGGATAAACGGGAACAAGGACCCCACGCCATAATAGATCAGCCACAGCTGGATCAGCAGCGGGGTGCCTCGAATGGTGGTGCAAAAGGCCTTCGCCGCCCAGGCGAGCGGCCGCGGCCCGGTGACCTGCACCAGGCCGATGGGAATGGCGAGCGCCATGCCGAATATGATGGAGAGCACCAGAAGTTGGAGTGTGAGCCACAGGCCCTCAACCAATTTGGGCGCATATTCTATCAGCCAGTCCCACTGCATGACGCCTATCCCTGATCCGGCTGGCCGCGCCGGTAGTATTTCTCAACCCAGCTAAAGACAGCCGTCGAGACAAGGGTTAGGGCGAGATAGAGCAGGGCCGCGGCCACATACATCATGAAGTAGGCCTTGGTGGCGCCGGCGGCCTGTTTGGTTTCCAAAGCCAGCTCGCTGAAGCCCACCACTGCCAGAAGGGCTGTATCCTTGGTGGTGATGAGCCAGAGGTTGGCAAGGCCCGGGATGGCGAACGGGATCATGGCCGGAATGACAATGCGCACATGGCTCTTGAACCAGGACATGCCGTAGGCGCGGGCCGCCTCGATTTGCCCTTCCGGCACGGCCAGAAAGGCGCCGCGCAAAACTTCCGTCGAATAGGCCCCTTGCACAAAGCCGATCACATAGATGCCGGCCCAAAGCCCGTCGATATCGACCCGCTCATAGCCAAAGCTTTCCAATGCGGTGTTCAGAAGGTCCGTACCGGCATAGTAGAGCAGGAGGATCAGCACCAATTCAGGCACGGCCCGGATTAGGGTCGTGTAGACCTCAAGCGAAACCCGCAGCACCGGCCCGCCATAGAGTTTGCCCAGCGCCCCGCCGAGGCCAATGGCCAAGCCGAGGAGATACGCCCCCAGAGCGATCTGCACCGTGCTGGCAAGACCGCGCAGCAAGTTCCCGCCCCAACCGGGCGGCGACAGGGCCAGCAGATCCCAAGGGATTTCCATAAAAACTGTTGTTTTCAAAGTGGCCGGAGAGACACCGTCCCTCCGGCCTGATTCTGATCAAGGCCGCCTAGCCACCATAGATGTTGAAGTCGAAGTATTTCTTCGAGATCTTTTCATAGGTGCCGTCTTCGCGGATTTTCTTGATCGCCGCGTTCAGCTTGGCTGCAAGCTCGGTGCTTTCCTTGCGCATGCCGCCGCCGACGCCCGGGCCAAACACGGTTTCGTCGTTCAGCTCAGACTTGGCCTCGCAGCACCCGCCTGAGCTGCTGGTCAGGAACGGGTTGAACGCGATGCTGTCACCAACAACTGCATCAATCCGGCCGGCCACCAGATCCTGGTTGTGCTCATCAAAGGTGTTATATGTTTTGACTGTTGCTTTACCTTTGAAATGTTTTTCCACATAGTTGGCATGGGTGGTGGAGACCTGCACGCCGATGATCTTGCCATCAACGCTGGCTGCGGAACCGTCGATCTTGGACCCCTTGGGCGCAACCATCACAGCTGGCGTGTTGTAATATTTGTCGGAGAACGCGATGGTTTTCATGCGCTCTTCGGTGATCGACATGGACGCCATGATCACATCCATTTTCTTGGCCAGGAGTGCCGGAATGATGCCGTCCCAGGCCACCGGGACAAGCTTGCACTTTTCGTTCATCGCCGCGCAAACCGCATTGATGATTTCAATCTCCCAGCCCTTCCACGTGCCGTCAGCGCCTTTTTCCGCGAACGGCGGATATGGCTCAGCCGCAATGCCGATCTTAACGTCCGCGCTTGCCACAGAGGCGCTCATGGCCACGGCCACTGCCGCGCCGGCCAGCAGTTTCAAAAAGCTCTTCATTCCCGTTACTCCCTCATTTAATGGTTTAGTGAACCGATTGCACAAAAGCCCGGCAGCGCTCGCTGCTGGGGTTTTCGAACACGTTTTTCGGAGGTCCCTCCTCCTCCACTTTGCCTTGGTGCAGAAACATCACATGGCTCGACACATCGCGGGCAAATTTCATCTCGTGGGTCACCAGGATCATGGTGCGGCCTTCTTCGGCCAAGCCCTGGATCACCTTCAAAACCTCGCCGACCAGTTCCGGGTCGAGCGCCGACGTCGGCTCGTCGAACAGCATCACCCGCGGCTCCATGGCCAGGGCCCGGGCAATGGCGGCCCGCTGTTGCTGGCCGCCCGACAAAAAGGCTGGATACTGATCACGCTTGTCCCACAACCCGACACGGTTGAGAATCCGTTCGGCTCGCTCAAGCGCTTGTTTTTTGGGAACTTTCAGTACATGGACCGGCGCTTCGATCACATTCTGCAGCACGGTCAAATGGGCCCACAGATTGAAACTCTGGAACACCATGCCGAGCTGCGAGCGCAAGCGCTCCACCTGGCGCTTGTCGGAAGGCACCATGCCGGCCGGTCCAGATTTGAACTTCACCGCCTCGCCATCGACTTTGATGTCGCCTTTTGAGGGCAGTTCAAGAAGGTTGATGCATCTCAAAAAGGTGCTCTTGCCCGATCCGCTGGCGCCGATGATTGACACCACATCGCCTTCGCGCGCGCCGAGCGAGACACCTTTGAGCACTTCAAGCGGGCCAAAAGACTTGTGGAGGTCACTCACCTCAACAGCCAGGCTTGCCTGGTCTACCGGTGTAGAATTGCCCACAGCGTCCCTCACCTGCTCCCCCCATGTGACATGATTATATCATGCAAAGAGGGTCCGGCCAGAGCATATCTTCCGCACGAAGATGGCTCCATTCTTTGGTTACAACAGTTTTTTGATGATACAAAAGATCCAAGATTGCATCCCAAGGACCCCAAAAATGAGCAACACCGGGCCCGAAAAGTCAGGTAAGGACGACCGCAACGAACGCCTCAAGCAAGCCCTCAGAGCCAATCTGCGGCGACGCAAGCAGCAAACCAAACTCAAGAAGCACCAAGACAAGCCATCCGAGCCCAAAGAACCGTAATTCTTTGTGATTTCTCTGGCTGAATGTGACAAACCACACTTGCCCGAAAAGCGCCGATTGTGCTTGTTAGGGCCACACGGCACCAGCTGCCAAAGCATTAGGGCCCAAGACTTGCGTGCAGCAACTTGAACGGCCCGTTTCGGGCCAGTTACCCTAGCGCGCACGGCGCCCATGATTTAGAGCAGGAACAAGCGTAATGGACAAGATCCGCATCCGGGGCGGCAACACACTCTCAGGCGAGATTCCAATCTCCGGGGCAAAGAACGCAACCCTGCCTCTGATGATCGCGAGCATGCTTTCTGATGAAACGCTCACCCTGCGCAACGTGCCGCGCCTGGCAGACGTCCAACTGTTGAACCGCATTCTGGGCAATCACGGCGTGGACATGAGCGTTGACGGCAAGCGCCATGGCAGCACCGGACTGGCCGGCGACACGGTTCACCTCACCGCACGGCAGATCGTCGACACAACGGCGCCCTATGAACTGGTGTCGAAAATGCGCGCCAGCTTCTGGGTTCTGGGTCCGCTGATCGCCCGCTGCGGCATCGCCAAGGTCTCCCTGCCGGGCGGTTGTGCCATCGGCACCCGGCCGGTGGACCTGCATCTTATGGGCCTGGAAGCCCTTGGTGCTCAGATCGAGGTTGAAGGTGGTTACGTGGTGGCAAGCGCCCCAAAAGGCCTCAGCGGCGCGCGCATCAATTTCCCCAAGGTTTCCGTGGGCGCCACCCACAACGTGCTGATGGCGGCAACTCTGGCCAAGGGCCAAACCGTTTTGGAGAACGCCGCCCGCGAGCCGGAAATCGGCGATGTGGCCGAGTGCCTGAACAAGATGGGCGCCAAGATCAGCGGCATCGGCACCTCCACCCTCACCATTGACGGGGTTAGCCGGCTCAACGGCGCAACCCACCAGGTGCTCCCCGACCGCATCGAAACCGGCACCTATGCCATGGCCGTTGCCATGACCGGCGGAGAAGTCTCTCTCACCGGCGCGCGCAGCGATCTTCTGGAGTGCCTGTTCCCGGTCATGGAGCAAGTCGGCGCCAAAATGACTGAAACCAGTCACGGCATCACCGTCTCGCGCAACGGCCAGGGCCTGGCCCCGGTTGACGTGGACACCAGCCCCTACCCTGGCTTCCCCACGGATCTTCAAGCCCAGCTCATGGGCCTGATGACCAAAGCCAACGGCACATCGCGCATTCGCGAAACGATTTTCGAGAACCGTTTCATGCACGTTCAGGAACTGGTCCGGCTCGGCGCCGACATCAGCCTGGACGGCGACACGGCCCTGGTGACCGGGGTGGACCGCCTGCAAGGGGCACAAGTGATGGCCACGGACCTGCGCGCTTCGGTGTCGCTTGTTATCGCCGGTCTTGCAGCAGAGGGTGACACGTTCGTCAATCGCGTCTATCACCTCGACCGTGGATTTGAGCAACTTGAAAAGAAACTCTCCGCCTGCGGCGCGGAGATTGAGCGGGTCAGTGCCTAAGGCGGCCTGGGGCTCGGCTCGTTTTTGGGGCTGGCGAAAATGGATCTTCTAAAGCTTGGGGCGCTTGATGCGGACGATCTGCGCGTCATCTCGGCCCATATGCAGGATTCCCTGGTGCGCGTGGGCGACATAAAATTCCTCGCCTCCGCACAGCAGTTTGCCCTGATTGCCAACCGGTTCAACTGGTCGTCGGCTGAAGAAAAAGGCAAAGACTACACCCGGCGGCGCACGGGCCTGCATTTCAACACCGTAAAATCGGTGCGCTCCAGCAAGATCAAGCACACCGCAGACAATGCCATCCTGGAGCTTCTGGCCATTGAGTTTGTGGAAGAAGAGGCTCCCTCCGGAAAGGTGCGTTTGGATTTTGCCGGCGGCGGTGTCATAGAGCTCGACGTTGAGTGCTTGGATGCCTGGCTGTCCGACCTCGGGTCCGAATGGGGCGCATCGCGCAAGCCTGAACACGACCTCGACGCCGAACCCGGCTAATCAGGAGGGAAGATCGGAAACAACATGGCACTCCGTCTGAACAGCGCCGGTCCTGAATTTGCGCAAGCGTTTGCCGCAATGCTCGGCAACAAGCGTGAAGAGGCCCAGGATGTGAACGCCGACGTGGCCGCCATCCTGAACGATGTGCGCCAGCGCGGCGATGAGGCCGTGATTGAGTACACCGAGAAGTTCGACCGTTTCCAGGTCGCTGATCTCGGCATGAAAATTACCCCTGCAGAGATCAGCAAGGCCCTTGAACGCTGTCCTGAGGATGTGTTTGCAGCGTTGAAATTGGCCCACGGGCGGATCCGCGCGTTCCACGAAAAGCAGCTCCCAGACGCGATCAGCTACACAGATGAAGACGGTGTTGAACTCGGCCACCGCTGGACCGCCGTAGAGGCGGCCGGCCTTTATGTGCCGGGCGGCACGGCAGCCTACCCCTCCTCGGTGCTGATGAACGCCGTGCCGGCCAAAGCCGCCGGCGTTGAGCGCCTCTGCATGGTTGTGCCCACCCCGGACGGCATTACAAACGATCAGGTGTTGGCGGCAGCCTCCATTGCCGGGGTTGACGAGATTTACCGGATTGGCGGGGCCCAGGCGATCGGGGCGCTGGCCTACGGCACAAAGACCATTGCCCCGGTGGCGAAGATAGTCGGCCCCGGGAACGCCTATGTGGCGGCTGCAAAACGCCAGGTTTTTGGCACGGTGGGCATTGATATGATCGCCGGTCCGTCCGAAGTCCTCGTGATGGCGGATGAAGACAACAGCGCCGACTGGATCGCCGCCGACCTCTTGGCCCAGGCTGAGCATGATGTCTCTGCACAATCGATCCTGATCACCAGCAGCGAAGCTTTGGCCGACCAGGTGATGGCGGCCGTGGACGGACAGCTGAAGACCCTGCCGCGGGCAGACATTGCCGCAAAGAGCTGGCAGGACAACGGCGTCGTAATCGTGGTGCCTTCGCTAAGGGGGGCAATCGGGCTGGTGGACCAGGTCGCCCCGGAGCATCTTGAGATTTCGGCAAAAGATGAGGCAGAGCTTGCCGCCGCAGTGCGCAATGCCGGGGCGCTCTTCCTTGGGGCCCACACCCCTGAAGCGGTTGGCGACTATGTGGGTGGGCCCAATCACGTTCTGCCGACGGCGCGTTCGGCACGCTTTTCATCAGGACTTGGCGTTCTGGATTTCATGAAGCGCACCTCGATCCTGCGCTGCAGCGCAGAAGCTTTACGCAAAATTGGCCCCGCCGCGGTTACGCTGGGGCGGGCCGAAGGGCTTGAGGCGCATGCCCGCTCGGTTGCGCTTCGGCTGAACATGGCGTGACCGGCCATGGACCAAGACCCAAACACACAATCAAGCGAACAAGCGGCAAAGAACCGCCTGGTGACGATCGAACTGGACGAAAGCGCGTTTTCAAGCCCCTCCCCCGACATCGATCATGAGCGCAAGGTCGCGATATTCGATCTGTTGGAGCAGAATGAATTCACCGTGGTCGATGAGAGCAAGACAGCCGAAGGGCCGTTTCATCTGACCCTGTCGATCGCAGACAACCGTCTGGTGCTCGACATTGCCGACCACCAGGAGCGCCAATGCGCGGTGTTCGGGCTTTCCATGTCGCCGTTCCGGCGGATCGTGAAAGACTACTTCATGATCTGCGACAGCTATTTTCAAGCCATCAAAAGCGCAACGCCAAGCCAGATCGAGGCGATCGATATGGGGCGGCGCGGTTTGCACAATGACGGCAGCGAGGTTCTCCAGGCCCGGCTCGCCGGAAAGATCGAGGTAGACTTTAACACCGCCCGCAGGCTCTTCACGCTCATTTGCGTCCTGCATTGGCGGGGTTAAGAGCGATACCGGCCAGCCGCCATGTCGGAAGACCTCCCCTCCGCGGTGCTCTTTGCATGCACACAAAACGCCATTCGCTCGCCCATGGCCGAAGGCCTGATGCGCCACTACTACGGCCACAGGGTGTTCACCGCGTCGGTCGGCGCCATGATCGGCGAACTGGACGGTTTTGCCGTCTCGGTCATGGAGGAGCTTGGCATCGATATTTCCAGCCATCGGCCCACCAGTTTCGATGATCTGGAGGACACATCCTTCGACATCATCATATCCCTGTCGCCGGAGGCCCAGCACAAGGCGGTGGAGCTCACCCGCACCATGGCGTGCGATGTGGAGTATTGGCCAACCCTTGATCCGACGTTTGTGGTGGGCAGCCGCGAGCAGATCATTGACTCATACCGCGCCACGCGAGACGCGATCTTGCAGCGTATCCGGCGGCGTTTTGGCCAGATTTCGGGCCCTGTGGTTTGAATAAGATCCAAGTTTTGCTGTGTGTTGCGCCGGCTGTGTCTTGATTTTCTCTCCGAACCTCATCATTGTCCGCCTTTGTTGCTTCCCTTAAAAAGGCACGTGTCTTTAAATGAATGACGTCCGCGTCAAACTTGTTCTGGCCAGCGCTTCCCCGCGCCGGCTTGCCCTATTGGATCAGGTGGATCTCACGCCCGATCTGATGCACCCCACAGACATTGACGAAGAGCCCAAAAAGCGCGAAACCCCGCGCGCCATGGCCCTGCGCCTGGCCAAGGCCAAGGCGGAGGCCGCCTCCAAGGCCACCCAGGTGAAGGAGCTTGGGCCCAACACCTTCATTCTGGCGGCAGACACGGTTGTGGCTGTTGGCCGGCGGGTTATTCCCAAGCCGGAACGCATTGAAGAGGCCGCGTCAGGATTGCGCCTATTGTCGGGCCGCGCCCACAAGGTCATCACGGGCATTTGCCTGATTGCGCCGGGAGACCAGATGCGCAGCCGGCTGGTGGAGACCAAGGTTCGCTTCAAGCGGCTCACCCGCGATGACGTGGAAACCTATCTGATGAGCGACGAATGGCGCGGCAAGGCTGGCGGGTATGCCATCCAGGGCCGCGCTGAGGCATTCGTGCGCATGATCAACGGGTCTTATTCCAACGTTGTGGGGCTGCCGGTCTACGAAACCATTGCCTTGCTGCAGGGCAACGGCTACCCGGTTTACTTCTCCTGGCTCAACGCCGGTGATTAGGGTGGAGGCCAAAACCATGTCTTCCGAGATGCCAGGCGGCGCCAAACCCATTCGTCTCAGACCGCGCCGGGAGTGCCCGATTTGCAAGGCGGCCGCAAAGCAAAAGTACCATCCTTTCTGTTCAGGCCGGTGCGCGGATGTGGATCTACACCGCTGGCTTGGCGGCACCTACGCCATCCCCTCAGAAGATCCGCCTGATTTTGAAGATGGCGAAGGATGGGACGAAGGAGAGCACGCCTAAAAATTTTCCGTGATCGGGTGTCAGCACGGCTGGACAGATCACCTACAAAACCCTATAAACGCGCCGCTTCATGAAGCCTGGCCCAAATCGCCAGAAATGACCGGAGCAAGCCCAGGTAGCTCAGTTGGTAGAGCAGCGGATTGAAAATCCGCGTGTCGGTGGTTCGATTCCGCCCCTGGGCACCATTCTTTCCCCACAAAAACCAAGTCTGCAGGCCTTTCGCCCCTCTGATATCCGCACTTATCCAGCTCGGCGCGCATTCTGGCTAGCAAATCGACCCGGTCTTGTGCGAAGCAATGGTCAAGCACGCTTTCAGCCAGAGGCCTCTCCGTGACCCTTCAGCCCCGCACCCCTATCCCACCACCCGCCACGCCGGCTCCCAAAGTCCAGATCAGCGGCCTTTCAAAGTCCTTCGCCGGCAAGCAGGTTCTCAACGATGTGTCGGCTGATGTTCTTACTCGCAAAAAGTCCGTCCTGATCGGACCGGCGGCATCAGGCAAGACCGTTCTGTTCAAATGCATCACCGGGCTGTGCATTCCAGATGCAGGCACAATCATGGTTGATGGCAAGCCGGTGCCAAACATCGGCACGGCTGAGCACAGCAAGTTTATGCTGGATGTGGGTGTCTGCTTTCAGCAGGGCGGGCTGCTCGACAGCCTCACCGTTTGGGAAAACATCGGCTTCAAATTGGTCCAAGCCCTCGGGCTCGACCGGGAACAGGCGCGCGCAGTGGCTATTGAGAAGCTGGGCATGGTCGATCTGCCCGCAACAACGGCGGACCTTTTGCCCTCAGAGCTCTCCGGCGGCATGCAAAAGCGCGTCGGCATCGCCCGCGCGCTGGCCGGCTCTCCAACCTTGCTGCTGCTCGACGAGCCAACGGCGGGCCTGGATCCCATCACCACCAACACAATCAACAAGCTCATCACGCGCAGCATGATCGACATTGGCGCAACGGTCCTCTCCATCACCAGCGATATGGATGCTGCCCGAAACGATTACGACCACCTTTTCATGATGAATGAAGGCGCCATCATTTGGAATGGCCCCACCAAAGGCATCGATCAGTGCGGTAATCCGTACGTTGAGCAGCTCTTAAACGGCCGGGCCCAAGGCCCCATCGAAATGCGCCTGGAGGCCCGTGACGCCTGACACGGGTGATCGGGTTCTCTGTTTACGGGCCCATCGTTCGATCTGGAGGCTTGCAAAACTCCGGATTTTCAGCCAGTGCTTGCGGCACGCGGCGTCGTTTCCGGTCCCAGCCCAACGCCGCGCCGTTAATTCCCGCAGAGAAAGACAAGTCAGACCTCAATGACCCAAACGAACCGTTCCGCCGAGGACATCAAACGCGATGGCCCCGATCATTTCATTCGCGAAATCATTAAGGGCGATCTGGCGTCCGGGCGCGAGAGCAAAGTCGTCACGCGGTTTCCGCCTGAGCCCAACGGCTATCTGCACATTGGTCATGCCAAGTCGATCTCCCTGAACTTCGGCATGGCCGACGAATTTGACGGCCACTGCAACCTGCGTCTCGACGACACCAACCCGGTGAAGGAAGACGATGAGTACATTGAGGCAATCCAAGAGGACCTCAGATGGCTCAGCACCGAGTGGGACGGAAACACCCTGCATGCCTCAGACTATTTTGAGCAGCTCTACGCCTGGGCCGAACATCTGATCGAGGCGGGCGATGCCTATGTGGACGACCTCAATGCCGAACAGATCCGCGAATACCGGGGCACCCTGACCGAACCTGGCCGCAACAGCCCCCACCGTGACCGCAGCGTGGAGGAAAACCTCGATTTGTTCGCGCGCATGCGGGCCGGCGAATTTCCCGATGGCGCCAAGACGCTGCGCGCCAAGATCGACATGGCGTCAGGCAACATCAACATGCGCGACCCGGTGATCTACCGGGTGCTTCACGCCAACCACCCCAGAACCGGCGACACCTGGTGCATCTATCCAACCTATGATTTCGCCCACGGCCAATCCGACGCCATTGAAGGGGTGACCCATTCCTTGTGCACCCTGGAGTTTGCCGATCACCGGCCGCTTTATGATTGGCTGATCGAGCATCTGCCGACACCTTCGGTGCCCAAGCAAACCGAGTTTGCCCGCCTCAATCTGACCTACACAATCTTGTCCAAGCGCAAACTGATGCAGTTGGTCAATGAAGGCGTGGTGGAAGGCTGGGACGATCCGCGCATGCCAACCATTCGCGGCCTGCGCCGCCGCGGCATTCCGGCAGAGGCCTTGCGCGATTTTGCCAGAGGCATCGGCGTTGCCCGCGCCGACAGCGCTGTGGAGTATGGCTATCTGGAATTCTGCACCCGGGAAGTGCTGAACAAGATTTCCTTGCGCCGCATGGCCGTGCTGAACCCGATTAAAGTGGTGATCGAAAACTACCCTGAAGGCGAAAGCGAGCTTCTGGACGCCGTCAACAACCCCGAAGACGAGACGGCGGGCATGCGCCAGGTTGAGTTCTCCCGCGAGATCTACATTGAGCGCGACGATTTCATGGAAGACCCGCCGAAGAAGTTCTTCCGCCTCAGCCCGGGCCGCGAAGTGCGCCTGCGCTATGCCTACTTCATCACCTGCACCGATGTGATCAAGGATGCCAACGGCGAGGTTGTGGAGCTCCGCTGCAGCTATGACCCGGCATCGCGCGGCGGCGAATCCCCCGATGGGCGAAAAGTGCGCGGCACCCTGCACTGGGTCGATGCCGCACGTGCCCTCAGCGCTGAAGTGCGCCGCTACGGCCACCTCTTCAACGTCGAGGATCCTGCCGGCGAAGAAGATTTCCTGACCGCCATAAATCCTGACTCAAAGACCGTGATTGCTGACGGCAAGATTGAGCCTGCCCTGGCAAGCGACCCTCCGGGAGCCTACGTGCAGTTTGAACGGCTGGGCTATTTCTGCGTAGACCGCGACAGCACGCCAGACCGGCCGGTTTTCAATGAAACCGTGGCGCTGAGAGACACCTGGAAGAAGATCCAGAAGGCGCAAGGCTGAAACATCTCTAAACGAAAGTTGATTTTTATAAGAAGCCGAACCAGGGCATAGTCCAGCTTACGGGCTAAGGGGGCCCTAAGGGCTGAGATACGAACGTCTGAGATTGATTATCTGCGCTTGTCTGGCGTTGCTTGCCACTTTCGGCAGTGCGGCGGCTGAGGGCAGTGCTGCGCTTTCCGCAACCCATCCTGCCCTCATAAATGCTGAACTCCCAGCATTGATCCCAACAGAAGTGTTCTACACCAAACGTGAAGAAAGCTGGGACCACCGGGTCTCGCCTGACGGAACCAAACTGCTCTGGCTGGCCATGAAAGACGGCCAGCCCACCATCCATTTCCGCTCCCTCGGCACGGCTGAAGAGGCCCAAACGATCACCGCTGAGCGCCGGATCGGATGGGCCTATTGGACCAACGACAGCCGACACGTCATGATTTGGAGCGATCACACGGGCGATGAGAACTACCAGGTGTTTGTCGCCGACACTGAAAATCTTGATCAAGTTCCGCGCAGCGTGACACCCCACGCAGGCTCGAAGGTCCGCCACCAGCAGAAGTTTCCGGACCGACCCAACGAGTACCTGTTGCAGCAGAACCGGCGCGACCGCTCTGTGTTCGACCTTTACCGCCTGAACGTGCTGTCCGGCAAAGAGGTTCTGGTGGCGCGCAATCCGGGCGATGTGTTCAAATATTACACCGACCAAGCGGGCAAAGTGGTCGCCGTCAAGCGCCGCTTGCCGAACCGGCTCTGGTCGCTGGACGTGCCCGATGGGGATGGATGGCGCTCGATTACCACCGGCGGCACGGAAGACAAGCTTTGGATTGAAGGCCATCCGCTCGCCGGTGCCGGCTGGGCCTGGGCCGTATCGAACATTGGCCGCGACCGCCAGGTGGTTGTGCGCCTTGACCTGAACACAGGCGATGAAACCCTGTTTTACGAAGACGCCCTGGCTGACGTGCAAGGCCTCTGGATCGATGAAATCACCTACGAACCGCTCATCGCCTCATCGATGCCGGGCTATCTGAAAACCAAGATCTTCAATCCACAGATCAAAGCCGTGTTCGAACAGATCGGCGCGGACGGACGCTTTGATTTCAGCTTCAAGTCGTGGAACCGGGACAAATCCCTGCTCACGGTGGCCATCACGCGCGACACCCAAGGCACCTCAAACTTCCTGATAGATGCGCGCACCGGCAAAGTGATGTCGCTGGCGGCGCCGCAAATCGCGCAATACAGGCAGGATCTGTCGACCATGGTTCCCGTCCGGTTCCCGGCCCGTGACGGATTGGAACTCAACGGCTACCTGACCCTGCCCGCCGGCACGCAAGGCAAGCAGCTGCCCACCATATTGCGGGTGCACGGCGGCCCGTTCGCGCGCGACTATTGGGGCTATCAGGCCGATGACCAGTTCCTTGCAAACCGTGGCTATGCGGTCTTGCGCGTCAATTACCGCGGCTCCACAGGCTTTGGCCGCCAGTTCATGAAGGCGGCGCAAAAGCAATTTGCCCGCAAGATGCATGACGATCTCATTGATGCTGTGAACTGGATGGTGGAGAAGGGCATTTCCGATCCTGAGAAAGTCGCCATCTACGGCCACAGCTATGGTGGCTATGCCACCTTGGTGGGCCTGACGTTCACGCCGGATATATTTGCTGCCGGCATCAGTGTTGTGGGCGTGGCAGATCTTGTTTCGGCCTTTGAATCGTTCCCCTCCTACTGGAAAAACAGCCTGGCCCGCTGGCATGCCTATGTGGGGCATCCGGAAAACCCGGAAGACCGGACCGACATGGCATCGCGCTCGCCGATCAACTATGTGGACCGCATCAACAAGCCCATGCTCGTGGTGCACGGGGCAAACGATGTGCGGGTTTCGCGCTCCCACTCCGACCGCATCGTTGCGGCGGTCACAAAGAACGGCAGAGCCGCCAAATACATCGTGTTCGACGACGAGGGCCACAACATCCGCAAGCAGCGCAACAAGATGACCTTTGCCCGCGCGCTGGAGCAATTCCTGGCACAGCATCTTGGCGGCCGCGCAGAGCTCGCGGCGCGGCCTCCGGTTGCCAAGGAAGCCGAAGCAACAGCCAAACCATAGGCCCTTATGCCGCGCTGCCAGTGGTTTGCCCGAACTGGCAGAACGTTCCATTGACTTGTATCAATGGCACCAGGCACGCAACGTGCCATTGAAGATCAGCGCACGGCTCTATGACGGGAAAACAAATATCATGGCAATCAAAGATCTGCTTGTGGCCTATGACGGTAATGAAAACGCCAAACGGGCGGTGCAATTTGCCGTTCAGATGGCGGACAAATACGGTGCCACAATCACCGGTCTCCATGTGTACAAGCCCAAGGAATATGAGAGCCAGTACCGGCGCTGGATCCCCGAAAGCGTTTTGAAGAACATCCAGGAAGCTGAACTCTCCGCTGAAAAGTCAATCGGAGATGACTTCCACGACCAGATCAAGGCTGCCGGCGCCAAGACCAAGGCAAAATGGATCAGCTGCGAAGGCCGCGCAGATGTGTTGATGCCCCGCTATGCCCGCTATTTCGACCTGCTGATTGCCGGCCAGTTCCGCGGCGTTGACCAAAGCGGCGGCGGCTCACTGAACGCTGAAGAGCTTTTGTTGCGCTCCGGCAAGCCGATTATCGCCGTGCCCGCATCCTACGAGCCGCAGCCGTTCAAGGAAGAAGCCGCCGTGGCCTGGGACGGAAGCCGGGCTGCAGCCCGCGCATTGACCGATGCCATGCAGATCCTTGAAACCAAGAAGCGCCTGGATGTTATCCGCCTGATTGACGATGAGGAGGATGAGGAAAAGCGCGTCCTTCCCGAGCATGACCTGATTGCCCATCTGACGGCCCATGGCATCAACGCCAATCTGGTGCAGCTGAAGGCGAGCAAACGGAACGCCGGCCGCACCATTCTTGACCATTGCGCCCAAACCAATCCCGATCTTCTGGTGATGGGCGCCTATGGGCGCGGCAAGTTCGGCAGCTTCCTGTTCGGCAGCACGGCGCAGCATGTGTTGAAAAACATGACCGTGCCCGTTCTCATGTCGCACTAGGGCCAGGTTCCACTGGTTTACCAAGGCCTCGGGGGCAGCTTTGAGCCCATCCCGGTCGTTCGAATTATTCCCGATGGACGGCAGGTTCACACTCAAAATCTGCCCTTGCCTCTACAGGCATTTTTGACCCGAAGCGGTCATTCTGGCATGCCGGCCCGACGCAAGCCTTCCGCGTATCGATCCATGTCGTCCTGGTGAACAAACATGACTGTGGCAAGCGTGTTGGTGATGGTGGCGTTGGGCACCAGTTTGTCGAATTTCCGGTACGCGTCCGCCGCAGCTTCCAGATTGCCCAACTGTCCCTCAGCCGTGGCAATCAGGCGGTAGCCGGTCGGAAAGTTCGGGTTTTCAGCCAGGCACTCCTCCGCCACCTCGCGCGCTTTTTCATATTCCTTCCTGAAAAAATGCATGAAGCCCAGGTGGATCCTGGCGAACTGGTTGAAGGGAGACTTGGGCGACAACTCCAGGGCCTTCTGGATATTCGCCGCGCCCGCGTCGAAATTGTGGGTGTACACGCAGGACATCCCCAAAGAGCTGATCGCGTCTACATGGTTGGGGTTGAGTTGCAGCGCTGCGCGGAACCTTGCCTGCGCCTCTTCGTGCCGTTTGCTGAACATGTGTGCAATGCCAAGAGCGGTTTGGCAAAATTCGCTGTTACTGTCCTGGGCGGCGGCGGCCTGCGCATTTTCGCAAATGAACGCCAGGGTCTCGTGTCTTGGCCTGGTCCATCCGTAGAGAAACTGGTTCGTCTGGATCGACGCAAGCCAGGCCATGGCAGCGGCGTTCTTGGGATCCTTCTGCAAGAGTTCCTGCAACAGACTTTGCGCCTCCGCACTGTCCTCCTCCGTCAGCTTCTGAAAATGCCAGGCGACCTTGGCAAAGGTTTCCCATACCGAAAGATCCTGAGTGCCCTTGCGCTGGGCATGAGCCAGGTCGGACGTCTGGATCTCCGGTCCGATCGCCAGGGCCACCCGCTCGGTAATTTCGTCCTGAACTTCGAAAACATCTTCCAGGGTGCGGTCATAACGTTCCGCCCAGATGTGATCATCATTTACCGCGTCGATCAGCTGTACGGTAATCCGCAGCCGTTGACCGGCGCGCCGAACACTTCCCTCGATGACGTAGTTTGCACCGAGTTCCTGGACGATCTGCTTCATGTCCACCGCTTGCCCCTTATAGGTGAAGGACGAGTTGCGGGCGATGACAGAAAAGTTCCGGAACCGGGACAGCACTGTAATAATGTCCTCTGTGATCCCATCGGCGAAATACTCCTGCTCTGGGTCGGAGGACATGTTGTCGAACGGCAGAACGGCAATGACCGGCTTCTCATCCGAGTGGGAATGTCCCACCGGACTTTTGTGTTGGCCGCCGACAGAGTGTAGACCGTCGCTCCCAGGCCAACGCCAAACGGCAACAGCTCTGGATATATTCTTTAATTGATGGGATTCCCCGCCGTGAAAATCCTCGACCGCCTTGCCGTCGAGGCTATGATGCGCGGTATCAGAAATCATGATTTGACCGGGTTCAGCCAATTCCTCCAAGCGTGCGGCGACATTTATGCCATCCCCATAAATGTCGTCGTCCTGAAAGGTAACTTCCCCGATATGGAGCCAATGCGCAAACGAATAAGATCGTGCTCTCTGAGCCCCTCCTGAACCTTTACGGCGGACCGAACGGCTTCGGAAACACTCGGAAATTCAACGATCCAACCGTCGCCCATACGCTTGATGATGGAACCACCATGGGCGTTCGTTAGCGGTTCGAAAAGTTCAGATCGCAGCTTTCGCAAGGCAGCAAGCGTGCGAGTTTCATCCTCGCCCATAAGACGAGAATATTCGACCACGTCGGCGGCTAATATAGCGGAGAGACGGCGCTCCAAGATTGTTCTCCCTTTTTGGAAAGACTAACCGTGGATGAGGATGGAATCTACGCCTAACGTGAAACCGTGGATGTCTGCGAATGACACTTTGCGGAAGCTCGCTGATTGCGCAGAGCTTCTACTTTGCCGTCGGGATCAGACATTCGGTAGACCACTGACCTTCGGTCGAAAAGTCCGCATAGCCGCCATCTGCAATCATCCGATCATGTGTCCGGCCTCTAACAGTCCCAACACCGAACTGATCCAGATCAACGTCTGAAACGCCAATCGGGTTCAAACTTCTGGAAACAAACATCCAGGAGATCGCCCATGGCCATCCGCACCATTCTTGCCGCCTTAAACACAATCGACCGCGCCGACGAGATCATCCGCATAGGATGCAGGCTCGCTGCCCGCCACGACGCCCACCTCATCGGGCTCTATGTCATCCCAGGCGTGCGCTACTATGCAACGCCAGCCAACACCCATGCGGCCATCGACATCAATGTGGAACAACGAGGTTATTATGAAACCCACACCGATCAGGTGAAGCAGGTGTTTGAGGATATGATCCGCAAAGAGGACGTGCGCGGTGAATGGCGCTGCGTTCAGGCCGAGAGCCATCTGATGTCCGGGGTCACCACCGCGCATGGCATGCAGACTGACCTCATAATTGCCGGTCAAACGCCCAAGGACGGTTTTGACAGCTTTGAACCTGAATTCGTTGAGCATGTGATCATGGATGCCGGCCGGCCGGTTCTGGTGGTGCCCCATGAGGGCAGTTTCCCCAACGTGGGCACAAATGCCCTGGTGGCCTGGAACAGCGGCGCAGAGGCCGCCCGCGCGGCAGCAGACGCCATTCCACTGTTGAAGCAGGCCGATCAAGCCACAGTGGTCTGGGTCAATCCTGACGAATTCAAAGGCGGGAGCCTTCCTGGAACCGCATTGGCGGAGATGCTGGCGCGTCACAAAATCAATGTGACGTCCGAAGCGTTCCACACGGGCAAGTGGGAGATCGGCGATGCGCTTCTCAGCAAGGCGAACACGCTTGGCGCAGATCTTCTGGTCTCAGGCGCATACGGCCATTCGCGTTTGCGCGAATATCTATTCGGCGGGGTGACGCGGCACCTTCTCGATCACATGACCATACCGGTGCTCATGGCCCACTGAGGGCTGTCGCATCACTCGCAGGGCCAGCTTTCAGGCTTGGACAGACCGGAGGGAAGCACCGTCTTGTCATTGCCGCAAGCCACCGAGAGCTGATCGGCAGTGAGACCCGATGTCTTGCTCAGATCAGTGTCCTCAAAGCGCGTCAACAATACATAGGCGCCGGTGAAATTCGTGCCGTTCAGTGCCGCGCCCCGGAAGTCTGCCCTGGCCACGTTGGCATAGTTCAGGTGCACTCCCGACAGATCAGCGCCAGAGAACGCAGCGCGTGAGACATCGGCCTTCTTCATTTCGGCCTTGTTCAGGCGGGCCCCTTCAAAACGTGCCCGGCCGAACTCCGATTTTGTGAAGTTCGCTCCGGTGAGGTCAGCTTTTTCAAAATTGGCCCGCGGCCCCAGCGCCTTGGTCAAATTTGCGTCCTTCAGGCTGGCGCCCGCTAGGGTCGTTCTGAACAGCATCGCGCGCTCCAGCGCAGTTCCATCAAGCATACTGTTGCGGAGGACGGACGCGGAGAAGTCTGTGCCCACAAATTTTGACCCGGTCAGATCTTTGCCCTTCAGAATCTTGTTCTGCTTTTTGCAGCCAGACCAATCGACACCCGCCTTGGCCTTGTCGCTGCACGCGGCCGTGGCTGGGTGAACCAAAAAAATTAAGAAGCCTGACGCCAGCAGCATGGCGCCGGGAATACGATTAAATAGCAGCATTGATATCTCCCAAAACCGCCTGAAAACGGCCTCACTCCCCTCAAACGTAAGGTCCCGGCACCGGTGGTACAAGTGAGGTAACACGTCTCAGGGCATACAGGTTCCAGAACCATCGCGCTGTGGACAGCTCATCCTCACGCGTTCGTTAACTTGACGGTACCGATTAATGGGATACAAAGGCATGTGGCTATACCGGGACGGGGATGGGACGTGCGTTACCGCGCGGGTTGAAGCTGGCGAAGAGTATGGACAGCAGCGTCAAAGAGATGCAGCGCGGAATGCCCGCCACCGATGTGGGCGATCCTCAATATTTTCACAAAGTGGTAGATTGCCAGTGGGCCTGCCCTGCGCACACGCCGGTTCCTGAATATATCAGGCTGATTGCGCAACGCCGCTTCACCGACGCCTACATGCTCAACTGGGAGAGCAATGTGTTCCCCGGCATCCTGGGCCGGGTGTGCGACCGGCCTTGCGAGCCTGCCTGCCGGCGTGGGCGGATTGAAGACAAGCCTGTAGCCATTTGCCGGCTTAAGCGCGTGGCCGCGGACTACCGGGACGATATCTCAGATCGCCTGCCGGCCATTCCAACCGAAGGCAATGGCAAACGTGTTGCCTTGCTGGGCGCGGGCCCCGCTTCGTTGACCGTGGCACGCGATCTTCTGCCCCTTGGATACTCTTGCACCCTCTATGACAAAGACCCCAAAGCCGGCGGTCTCATGCGCACCAACATCCCCTCGTTCCGGCTGCCGGAAAAAGTGCTCGATGAAGAGGTCTACCGCATTGTCGATTTCGGTGTGGAGGCAAAGTTCGGTGAAGAGATCACCAGCCTGAAATCACTGCTCGATGAAGACTATGACGCAGTGTTCATTGGGACCGGCGCGCCCAAGGGCAAAGATCTCTCCCTTCCCGGCCGCAAAGAAGCCAATGACAAAATTCAGATCGGGATCTCGTTCCTAACCTCTGTTGCCTTTGGCCATGTGAAAAAGGTTGGCAAACGTGTTGTGGTCATCGGCGGCGGCAACACGGCAATGGACTGCTGCCGCACTGCGGTCAGGCTCGGCGGCGAAGATGTGCGCGTGACCGTTCGCTCCCCGCGCAAGGACATGAAGGCCTCTGCCTGGGAGATTGAGGAAGCCGAGCAAGAAGGCATTCCGATTTACGACAACCACAGCCCCAAAGCGTTCGTGCACGAGAACGGCAAGTTCAAGGGCGTGCTGTTTGAGATCATGCGCGCCGAATATGACGATAACGGCAAGCGCAAGCTGGTGGCGACCGGCGAAGAGGTTCTGTTTGAGTGTGATGATGTGCTGATGGCCATTGGCCAGGACAACGCGTTTGACTGGATTGAGCGCGATCTTGGGCTTGAGTTCGAAACCTGGGGCATGCCCACCGTTGACACCAAAACAATGATGTCCACATTGCCTGGCGTGTTCTTCGGTGGCGATTCTGCCTGGGGCCCTGAAAACATTATCGTTGCGGTGGCGCATGGCCACCAAGCGGCGATTTCAATCGATCTTCATTGCAACGGCAAAGACCTGTCGGAAAACCGCCCTGCGCCCGGCCATTCGCTCATCAGCCAGAAGATGGGTATCCACGAGTGGGCTTATGAAAACGACTATGCCGATACGGGCCGCATTGACGTGCCTCATGCAGAGCTCGCCAGTTCGCTGAAAGACCTGAAAGTGGAGGTTGAACTTGGGTTCGACGATCAACTGGCCTTCGACGAGGCCGAACGGTGCTTGAACTGCGATGTGCAAACCGTGTTCACCCCGCAGCTCTGTATCGAATGCGATGCCTGCATGGACATTTGCCCGATCGACTGCATCAACTTCATCAACAACGCGCCCGAAACCGAACTGCGTCAGGGGGTGCGTGTACCTGCAACGAACGACACCCAGGATCTCTATGTTTCTGAGGCTCTGAAGACCGGCAGAATCATGGCCAAGGATGAGGACGTCTGCGTGCACTGCGGGCTCTGCGCTGAACGCTGTCCCACCGGTGCTTGGGACATGCAGAAATTCACTTACATGGAAACCCAGGCGGCCAAATCATGTCAGCGTAATCTGGATGCCTATGTTCACTGGTCAAAGACGAGGTGAGTTGCGTGAGTGGAATCAACGATTTCGTCGTAAAGTTTGCAACCGTCAACGGCTCAGGTTCGGCGTCGGCCAACTTGATGTTTGCCAAAACACTGTTTCGGATGGGCATTCCTGTAAGCCCCAAGAACATCTTCCCCTCCAATATTCAAGGCTTGCCCACCTGGTATGAGGTTCGCGTGTCCGGGGATGGCTACTTGGCGCGGCGCGACGGCATTGACCTGATGGTGGCCATGAACGCCCAGACCTATGAGAACGATCTGAAACAGGTCGTCTCCGGCGGTTACCTCCTTTACGATTCAACGCTACCCAGAAAATTCACCCGCCCCGATGTGACCATCATCGACATGCCCATTTCCAAAATGTGCGCCGAACATTGGGCCGACACGCGCCAAAGGCAGCTGTTCAAGAACATGGTCTATGTGGGCGCTGTTGCAGCCTTGATCGACATCGATCTGGGCGTTCTGGAAGGGGTCGTCGCCAGCCAGTTCAAGGGCAAGGACAAGCTGATTGAGCCCAATCTGAAGGCTCTGCACATGGGCCGGGACTACATTCAGGCCAACTACGCCTGTCCCTTGCCCATTAAAGTGACCCCGGGCAACGCCACAGACGGCAAGATTTTGGTTTCCGGCAACGAGGCCGCTGGCCTTGGCGCCGTTTATGGCGGCGCGTCTGTCTGTGCCTGGTATCCGATTACGCCATCCACGTCGTTGGCCGAGAGTTATGAGCGCCACGCCAAGGCCCTGCGCATGCAAGAGGACGGCAAAAAGCTGTTTGGCATGGTGCAGGCCGAAGACGAACTGGCCGCCATCGGCATCGCCATTGGCGCCGGCTGGAATGGCGCGCGGTCGTTTACGGCCACCTCGGGGCCCGGCGTTTCGCTGATGAATGAGTTTTTGGGCCTTGCTTACTATGCCGAGGTTCCCTTGGTGCTGTTCAATGTGCAGCGTGGCGGCCCCTCAACAGGCATGCCCACACGCACCCAGCAGTCTGACGTATTGTCGTGTGCTTACGCCTCGCACGGCGACACGCGCCACGTTTTGCTGTTCCCCACCGACCCAACCGAGTGCTTCACCTTTGCCGCGCAAGCTTTCGATTTGGCTGAGCGCCTGCAAACACCAGTGATCGTGATGAGCGATCTCGACATTGGGATGAACGATTGGGTCTGCGATGAACTGGACTGGGACGATGCCCACGTACACGACCGCGGCAAGGTGTTGAGCGCCGAAGAGCTTGACGCCATGCCCGACTGGGGCCGCTACAAAGATATCGATGGCGACGGCATCACTTACCGGACCATTCCAGGGACGCACCCAACCAAAGGCGCGTTCTTTACCCGTGGCACCTCGCACGACGAATCTGCCCGCTACACCGAAGACGGCGTTGTGAACGCTCAGGTCATGGACCGGTTGCTCACCAAGTTCCAGACCGCCGCCAGCATCCTGCCAAAACCGGTGTCCGATATCCGCGATGAAAGCAGCCGCATCGGGATCATCTATTTCGGTGCCAACCGGCCGGCGGTCATGGAGGCCATGGACCGCTTGCGCGACGCCGGTGTGGTTGCAAACGCCCTGCGGATCACCGCGTTCCCCTTCGCCGAAGAAGTGCGCGCGTTCGCCGATGACCATGACCGGATTTATGTGGTTGAGCAAAACCAGGGCGGACAGATGCGCCAGCTTCTCATGGTGGAAGCCGACATCCAGCGCGCCAAGCTGATTTCAATCTTGAACTACGACGGAATGCCGATGACGGCCGAATTCATACGGGCCAGGATCGGCGCTGCCGAAAGCCACGCAAAGATCGCCGCAGAGTAACCCTTCAGAGCCAACCGGATAAAACAGCACCATGAGCTACATCCAGAAACCCACTGCATTTCATCCGGCTTTGAAGAAGAACAAGCTGGGTTTGACCCGGCGCGACTATGAAGGCGCGATGTCGACCCTGTGTGCCGGTTGCGGCCATGATTCCATAACTGCGGCAATCATCGAGGCCTGCTTCAAACTGGACCTGCCCGCTCACAGACTGGCCAAAGTCTCAGGCATCGGCTGCTCCTCAAAGGCCCCCACCTATTTCCTCTCGCGCAGCCACGGCTTCAACTCCGTGCATGGGCGCATGCCCTCCATCACCACCGGCGCCAACCTGGCGAACCGGGATCTGATCTATCTGGGCGTTTCCGGCGATGGCGACACCGCCTCGATTGGGCTCAGCCAGTTTTGCCACGCCATGCGCCGTCAGCTGAACATGACCTACATCGTCATGAACAATGGCTGCTATGGCCTGACAAAGGGCCAGTTTTCAGCCACCAACGACAAGACATCGCCGTCCAAAAAGGGCGAGTCCAACCTGTTTGAAGCCATCGATCTGGCACAAATCGCCATTCAGCTTGGCGCGGGTTTCGTGGGCCGGTCGTTCTCCGGCGACAAGGCCCAGCTGGTGCCGATGATTGAAGCGGCCATGAGCTATAATGGCTTTGCGTTTCTGGATGTGATCTCACCTTGTGTGACCTTCAACAATCACCCCGGCTCCACCAAAAGCTATGACTATGTGCGCGGCCACAACTCGGTGCTCGACAAGCTCGATTTCGTTCCGGCCGAAGAAGAGATCGAGATCGACTATGCCGAAGGCACCACAAGTGAGGTGGATCTTCATGGCGGCGCCAAGATCCACCTGCACAAGCTGGACACCGGGTATGACCCCACCAATGCCGACCAGGCCATCAACACCATCCGCACGCGCCTGAACAAGGGCGAGGTGACCACGGGCCTGCTGTATTTTGATGGACGCGAGCAGGATTTGCATGAGACACTGGGAACCAGCGAGCGTGCGTTGAACCAGATCCCTATTTCTGAGCTCTGTCCTGGTTCAAAAAACCTCGCACCCATAAACGACCGCTTCAGATAGGTGTCCATTTGTGTCACCGGTTCGCGAGGTGACAAGATGCAAGCAGACACTGCGCTAGAGGCTTTCCAACATATCGACGTGGCCCGGATGTCACCTTCTGTAGGCGCGGAGATCCACGGAATAGATCTCTCCCAGCCCCTGAAAGATGAGCAATTCCAAGACATTCGCGCAGCCCTTGGCCTTTTCGGCGTGATTTTTCTGCGCGATCAGGATATTTCGCCAGCCGATCAGTTGCGCTTTGCAAAGTCGTTCGGCGACATCAACATCAACCGGTTTTTTCACCCCGTTGAAGGCTATCCGGAAATTGCCAATGTGCAACGCCAACCCGATGAACGCGGCGCCACCGGCTGGTATTGGCACACAGACCATTCCTACGATCAGGTTCCCGCCATGGGCTCGGTCTTTGCAGCCCGGGAGATCCCACCCGTGGGCGGCGACACACTGTTTGCCGGCATGACGGCAGCGTACGACGCCTTGTCTGAAGGCCTGAAGCAGGTGCTGGAAGGCCTTGAAGCCTGGCATGCGGACACGGTGTGCCCGGAAGTGGCGGATCCGCGCATTGGCGCTGAATTCAACGACCGGCTTCCTGGTCTGGAGACGGCAGGTGTGCGGGCCAAGCATCCGGTGGTGATCCGCCACCCCATATCGGGCCGTAAGGTGCTTTATGTGAACTCTGGTTTCACCGAAGGCATCGATGGCTGGAACCGGGCAGAATCCAAGGCGCTTCTCGATTACCTCTTCGATCACGCCACCCAGCCACAGTTCACCTACCGCCACCGCTGGCGCGAGGGGGACGTGGCCTTTTGGGACAACCGCGCCACATGGCATTGTGCGCTGGATGATTGCTTCGGCTACAAGCGCGTGTTGCACCGGATCACTATTGAGGGCGAACCCCTCCGGGCCGCACGGGCGGACTAAGACAACAGGTGGAGAACATGAGATACTTTTTCGCAGCGTTGCTGATGCTGCTGGTGACGCCTCTGAAGGCAGCCGAAATGCCCATCTTCGATGCCCACATTCACTACAGCCATGATGCGGTCGAGTTTCTCCCGCCAGAGCAGATTGCTGGGATCTTGAAGAAGGCCGGGGTGAAAAAGGCGCTGGTGTCCAGTTCCGACGACCGCGGCACACAGCTTCTGCTCAAACACGCGCCAAACATCGTGGTGCCGGCACTGCGGCCCTACCGCAAGCGCGGCGAAACCGGCTCCTGGATG
The DNA here is from genome assembly GCA_024227565.1 of Alphaproteobacteria bacterium. Lineage (GTDB taxonomy): Bacteria > Pseudomonadota > Alphaproteobacteria > Rhizobiales > CAJQND01 > JAAEUE01. The sequence goes on along the minus strand of JAAEUE010000311.1, from coordinate 18,573 downwards.
CACGACCCGACCATCATCGATTATGTGGAAGGCCTGCTCAAAAAGCATAAATACCACGCGATCGGCGAGTTTCATGCCTTCGACACCGACATAGAAACACCCGTGCTGCAGAAAATCATAGCGCTCGCCAAGAAACATGACCTTCTGCTGCATGCCCATTCGGATGCCGAAGCGGTTGAGCGCATCTTCAAGGCCAATCCCGACGCTCGGGTCCTGTGGGCCCATTCAGGCTTTGCCAGGCCTGAGCGAGTGCGCGAGATGTTGCGCAAGCATAAGAACCTTTGGGCAGACCTGGCCTTCAGGTCGGACCAGGCCAGTGGCGGCAAAGTGATCCCGCAGTGGCGCGAAGCGTTCGAGGAGTTCCCGGACAGGTTCATGCTGGGCACCGACACCTTTGCACCGGAGCGCTGGCATTATGTGGAAGACCATGCCGCATCCTCTCGCACCTGGCTCTCTGACCTGCCAAAAGACCTGGCCGAGAAGATCGGCTTCCGCAATGCCGAAGCCATGCTCCGCCTGTCGCCGACGGAGTGAGGTGACCGTGAAGCGCGCTGTCTCCATCACTGCACTCTTGCTTGTTTGTTCGTCTGGGCCAGGGCTGGCGGAAACCTGCGGCGCACCCGCCGATTGGCTCGCCTTGGCTCCTGAAGGCGGAACCACCTTCAAGGCCGCGCTCAGCGTTGGCTCAGAAACCCCCAAGGTTGGCGCCCCTTTTGATGTTGAGCTGAAAGTGTGCAGCCCGGACAACCGCACTGCAGACCGCCTTGCCGTAGACGCCACCATGCCGGCCCACAAGCATGGCATGAACTACCAGCCCCAGCTGACCAAGGCCGCCGAAGGACATTACAAGGCCACCGGCTTTTTGTTCCATATGCCGGGAATTTGGCAGATCACCGTCTCGGTCTACAGCAATGGCAAGCCCAATCACCTCTCGGTGGACATAGACGTGCCATGAGGACTGCGTGTCTGGTTCTTCTGATTGGGGTGTTGGCGTGGGCGGCACAGGCGCAGGCCGATCAGGACGCGCTAACTCAGGAACAGATCAACAAGCTTTTGCAACACGGCCCATGGCCGCTTCGCGTTGAGGCAGATCCCAGCAACCGGGTCTCCGGAAACCCCGGAGCCATAGAGCTGGGCCGCACGTTGTTTTTTGACCCCAAGCTTTCGGGCAGCGGCAACATGGCCTGCAGCACCTGCCATCATCCAGGCCGCGGGTGGACCGACAAGTTGCCGCGCGCGTTCGGCATCAAGCGCCTTGATCGCAACACCCAGTCTCTCTTCAACGTGCGCTTCAATCGCTGGTTCGGTTGGGATGGCCAGAATGACAATCTCTGGGCCCAGAGCATCAGACCGATCATCAATCCAGACGAGATGCACGCAACCCCAAAGCATGTGGTGCAGGTGCTGGGGAAGGATCAAAATATATCCGGGCAATACCAGGACGTGTTCGGTGCTGCGCCGGGCGAAGGCACCCCCGAGCAAACATTGGCGAACGTCGGAAAAGCCCTGGCCGCGTTTCAAGAGACAATCGTCACCGCCAGAACGCCCTTCGACGCCTTTCGAGACGGCCTGGCCAACAACGACAGAAAAGCCATCGCCGCCTATCCAGCTTCCGCCCGGCGCGGTGCGGCGCTGTTCTTCGGCCGGGGGAACTGCACGTTCTGTCACACCGGCCCTTTGTTCACCAATGGCGAGTTCCAGGATGCAGGTGTGCCCTATTTTATTGAACCGGGCCGGGTCGACAAAGGCCGCTTTGCCGGCATTGCCAAGCTGAAATCCAGCGCTTTTACGTTGGCCGGCAAGCACACAGATGACCCGGCCAAAACGGGAGCCTGGAAGGTGCGCGGCGTAAAGCCATTGCACCGCAACTTTGGCGAGTTCAGGGTGCCGTCCCTCAGAAACCTCACCAAAACCGCGCCTTACATGCACGATGGTTCACTGGCCACTTTGGAAGATGTGGTTCGGCATTATTCGCAAATTGATGTGGAACGGCTGCACGCAGACGGCACGCGCATTCTCGCCCCGCTTCATTTGAACAAGAACGAAACCCAGGATCTCGTCAACTTCCTTGAAAGCCTCTCCACCGAGTGACCCGCACGGCAGTTGACATATCAGTGGGTTTCCTTATTTTTATGAACATTGATCATAAAATTACAATCGCAATGGATACTGCTGGTAAATGGTGATCCACACCCTGTTTGATTTGGCCGCCGCGGCCTGCTCGCTGCTCCTCACCGTGTGGGTTTATCAGTGGCGGCTGCGCGGCGATGGGCCTTTGGCGATTGAGGAATTCGGCACCGGCTATGCAATTGCCCTCATCGGCGGTGCGGTTGTGGGCGGGTTCGGCTTCGGCACGCTCAACTTGTGGCTCTCCGGCGTGCCTGGGCTTGGGCGCTCGATCGTGGGGGCTTTGGCCGGCGCAATCTTTGCCGTTGAGGTGTTCAAGCGTTTGAAGAAGATCAGCGGCTCAACCGGCCTGATTTTCGTCACGGGTTTTGCGGCCAGCGTGGCGGTGGGACGCTGGGGGTGCTTCTTCACTGGTCTGGATGACCATACATACGGCACACCGGCCGCGGTGCCCTGGGCACGCGACTTTGGCGACAGCATCTTGCGCCATCCGGTGCAAGCCTATGAGGCCCTGTCTATGGCGGTGTTCCTGTTGGTTGCCCTGGTGTGCTTTGCGCGGCGGCAACCGGTCTTCATGCGCCATGGTTTCTATCTCATGGTTGGGTTTTACGGTGTACAGCGCTTCGTTTGGGAGTTCTTCAAGCCCTATGCAACGATCGCCGGGCCGCTCAACCTTTTCCACTTTCTCTGCCTGGCGCTGATTGCCTATGTTGGCATCATGATAAAAAGGACCGCCGATGACCGCACCGCTGCGTAGGGCCGCCCCATACATTTTTTACGGCCAGACAACATCGCTTTGCGAAACCTGCCAGACACTGGTGCCCGCAAAGATCATATTTGAAGGCCAGAACGTCTTCTATCAGAAGCGCTGCCGCGCACACGGTGTGCAGAAGACCTTGGTGTCGAGCGATGCAGATTACTTCAAGCTGTGCCGGGACTATCTGAAACCCGGCGACAGGCCGCTGGGCTGTCAGACCACAACCGACTACGGCTGCCCTTATGACTGCGGCCTCTGCCCTGACCACGAACAGCATTCGTGCCTGGCGTTGATTGATGTGAACGAGGTGTGCAACCTCACCTGCCCGGTTTGCTTTGCCGATTCCAGCCCCAAGCGCCAGCTTCACCGGCCTCTGGACGAAATCGCGCGCATGATGGACACGCTGGTGGAGAGCGAGGGCGAGCCGGACCTGTTACAGCTCAGCGGCGGCGAACCAACCCTGCACCCCGACATTCTGGAAATCCTGCGCATGGCAAAGGCGCGGCCCATTCGCCATGTGATGATCAACACCAACGGCCTGCGCCTTGCCGCCGAACCGGAGTTCGCGGCCGCGTTGGCCGAGTTCAAGCCTGGTATCGAGATTTATCTGCAGTTTGATTCTCTGCGGCCCGAAGCGCTGAAGGCGTTGAGAGGCGCTGACCTCACGCGGATACGCCAGCAGGCATTGGAAAACCTGGAAGAGCACAACATCTCCACCACCTTGGTTTCTGTGGTGAAGCGGGGCCTGAACGAAGACGAAGCCGGCGAGATCATTGAACACGCACTCAAATGGCGCTGCGTGCGCGGGGTAACGTTTCAGCCGATCCAGGATGCCGGGCGCAATGACAATTTCGACCCCAAGAAAGACCGTGTGCTGCTGAGCGAGATCCGCCGCGCCATCATCGACGCGGATGGACCGTTCCAAGCACGCGACATCATCCCTTTGCCGTGCAATCCAGAATCCATCGCCGTTGGCTATGCCCTGCGGAACGGGTCTGAGATCGCGCCCATCACCTCCTACATCCCAAAGGACGTGATCGTGGCCGAAGCCCCCAACGCGATCACCTTCGAAAAGTACCCCGATTTGCAGGAGCGCATTTTTGAGTTCTTCTCGCTCTCCACCACGCCCGCCACCACGCCCGAACGCCTGGAGGCTTTGCTCTGCTGCCTGCCGGAGGTCCCGGCTCTGGAGCGCCTCAGCTACGAGAACATCTTCCGGGTGGCCATCGTTGAATTCCTGGATGCCTACAATTTCTGCACCGCCCGCGTGAAGCGCTCCTGCATCCATTTTGTGACGCCGGACGGCCTGATCATCCCGTTCGACACCTACAACCTGTTCTACCGCGATGGCCGCATCCACGATATCCGCAAAAATCTCGATCAGGCGGTATTCTGACCTGGCAGGCATTCAAAAGGAGAGAGTAATGGACGAGGTTCCTGAAAACAAATCCAGTCCTGGCCAAGACAAGCCCAAGCTCACCGTAGTCCGCTGGATCTTTGCGGTCGTCGGCGCGCTCATCATGGTGTTCTGCGGCGGCTGCTCCCTGCTCATCCTGGGGGATCTCGCAAGTCGCGGCCGTTGGTCCGACAATTATGTGAGCGTGGAGATTGTGCTGCTCATTGGCGGCGTCCCGTTCCTGGTGGGTTTGCTGATCTGGTGGCTGGCCGTGAAGGTGGGTCGCGGCTAGCTCATAATCGCTGATTGCGCAGCAGCAAAGGGTCGGCTAAAAGCGCGCTAGAGCAACCTTCGAGCAGATGCACTCATCTGGCCGGAGATAAGTTGCTCGTTCGTAAGAACTGGTTTCCATTTCATTTTGCGGAGCACCACACGGGCCATGGCGCGGCAATTCATCTATCATATGCACCAGCTTTCCAAATCCTATGCCGGCGGCAAGAAGGTTTTGGACGGGGTCAACCTGTCTTTCTATCCGGATGCCAAGATCGGTGTTCTTGGACCGAACGGCGCGGGTAAGTCCACGCTCCTGCGGATCATGGCGGGCACAGACAAAGAGTTTCAAGGCGAGGCCTGGATCGCAGACGGCGCCAAGGCCGGCTACCTGCCCCAGGAACCGGATCTGGACCCGAACAAAGACGTCATCGGCAACGTGATGGAAGGGGTTGGCGCCAAGCAGGCCATCCTCGACCGCTACAACGAGCTGATGATGAACTATTCCGATGAAACCGCCGAGGAAGCCGCCGAGCTGCAAGACCAGATCGATGCCCAGAACCTGTGGGATCTGGAGAGCCAGGTCGAACAGGCCATGGATGCCTTGCGGTGCCCGCCGTCTGATGCGGAAGTCACCAACCTGTCGGGCGGTGAACGCCGCCGGGTTGCGCTCACAAGGCTGTTGCTGGCCAAGCCCGACCTGATCTTGCTCGACGAACCGACCAACCATTTGGACGCAGAGTCGGTGAACTGGCTGGAACACCACTTGCGCGAATACCCCGGCGCGATCTTGATCGTTACCCACGATCGCTACTTCCTCGACAACGTGACCGGCTGGATCCTGGAGCTCGACCGGGGTCGCGGCATTCCTTACGAGGGCAACTATTCAGCCTATCTGGAACAGAAGGCCAAGCGCTACAGCCAAGAACAACGCGAGGACCAAGCCCGCCAGAAGGTGATTGAACGCGAACGCGAATGGATTTCGGCAAGCCCGCGGGCGCGCCAGGCCAAGAGCCAGGCGCGTGTTAAGGCCTATGACGAACTCATCAAGACCAACGAGGCCCGTCTCAAGTCAAGCCAGGCCCAAATCGTCATCCCGCCAGGCGAACGCCTCGGCGATCTGGTGATCGAGGTTGAGGGCCTGAGCAAGGGCTATGGCGACAAACTGCTGATCGACGATCTTTCGTTCAGCCTGCCGCCTGGCGGCATTGTCGGCATCATCGGTGCCAACGGTGCGGGTAAGACCACCCTGTTCCGCATGATCACAGGCCAAGAGAAACCGGATGCCGGCAGCATCCGGCTGGGCGACACCGTTCAACTCGGTTACGTGGACCAGAGCCGCGATGCGCTTGATGCCAACAAGACGGTTTGGGAGGAAGTTTCCGGCGGCAATGACATCATTTACCTGGGCAAACGCGAGACCAATTCACGCGCCTACACCTCAGCCTTCAATTTCAAAGGCGGCGACCAGCAGCAAAAGGTCGGCTCCCTCTCAGGCGGACAGCGCAACCGGGTTCACTTGGCAAAGATGCTGAAATCGGGCGCCAATGTTCTGTTGCTCGATGAACCGACGAACGATCTGGACACAGAAACCCTGGCAGCCCTCGAAGAGGCGCTGGAAGAGTTCGCCGGTTGCGCGGTGGTGATCAGCCACGACCGCATGTTCCTAGACCGGTTGGCAACCCACATCCTCGCGTTTGAGGGCGACAGTCACGTGGAATGGTTTGAAGGCAACTTTGAGGCCTACGAAGCCGACAAGAAACGCCGCCTGGGCGACGACGCTGTCATGCCCAAGCGGATCAAATACAAACAATTCTCGCGGTAGGCCGAGCGCGGGCAGGCGCTTATTTGCTGGTGCCCACCGTCCGTCTGGCGATGCCAAGATAGGCATAGAGCGCGTTGATGTTGCCGCCGCCTTTCTTGATCACACTCGAGAACGTGGAGCGCATCAGCGGGCCAAGCCAGACGTTCTGCACTTGCAGATCGACCACCTTGTAGCCACCGCCGGCTCTGCGCACCTTCCAAACCACAGGCTGGGCACGGCCTGAGTTACGGATCAGCTTGCTGGTGACTTTGGATGAAGAACACCGGCCGATTTGCACGCCAATAGCTCTGAACTTTTTGGAATATTGAGCCATGGTCTTCGCCATGAAGTTGGCCATGCTCTTGCGGTAGGCCGCCTGGTCGCTCGCAGGAACAAGCTTGCGATATCTGCCCAATGCAAAATTGCCGATGGCGCCCACATCCGCATAAGAGTTGATGAGCGATCGGAATGATCCCGTCGATCCGCTCTTGGCAGCGGAAAGCATTTTCGTGCCAACTGTCTTGATAAAGCCTTTTGGCCCGCAGGCCTCGGCAATTGATGGCGCCCCGGCGACCAGTACAACCGCGAGGGCCGTTGCAGCCATCACGTTGCGTGTTTTGGATTGAGCAGTCTTAGCAAACATATGTATTTCCTTCCGGCCTGTGAACGACATTCAGTTCGTTCATCCGTTCGACGTTCTATCGCGGCGGTTGGGAATAACTTATACACCGATTCAATCGGCGAGGCGTGACGAAAATCACAAAAGCCCTAACGCTTTAGGGCAACAATCAGCTTCTCAACATTACCACCGTGCTTCTTGACGTAATTCACAAAAGCACTGCGCAGGAATGGCGTTAGCCAGAAGCCCAGAACACGCGCATCTTGTATCTGATATCCACTGCCAGACTTGCGCAGTTTCCAGACCACTTTGTACTTGGTGCCTGAGGCCAGGTGAATTTTGCTGTCCACCAATACAGACCGCCCGCTCTTGCGTTCGGTGGATCCGATCACAACCTTGCTCACATGATATTTGCGCGACTGGGTCGCGAAATAGCGCGCCACAAACCGCCGCACGCCATCGTAATATGCTTTCCTGCGGCCATTTTTCAGATTGGGAAGATAAATCCCCAGGGAATAGGTCCCGATATGGCGGGTATCGGCATACCTCAAGATGGACTTGTAGAATGCGGATCTCGAACTCAGGCGCCCTGCCTTCACAAGCTCCCTTGCAACACGCTCCATATATTTCACCGCCGGGCCCTTGGCCTGGGCATCCGGCACGCTGTAACTGATCAGGACGCATAGCGCCAGCACCAAGCTGATCGGCAAAGTGAAGAAAAGCGGTCGGCGGGCAAATGGTGATATCATATGATGGGCCGTTGTGAGCTCAGGGGGTAACAGAATCACTTCTGTTCAGATGAGCGTACAAAACCGCAAAGCAGGGGTCTGCGTCAACGGAGTTGTGCAGATTTTGGAGTCACTTTTTCTCCAAATGCCAAGATTAGCGCTTCAAATGCGTAATCAACGAGGCCACTTTGCCCTTGTTCTTGGAAATATGGGATGTGAAGCTTGTGCGCAACGTAATGGCCATGGATACACCTTTGACCGTAACGTCAAAGATCTTATAGGCCCCGCCGCGCCTGACCACCCGCCAGTTCACCGGCACCGAAGAGCCATTCGCGTACACAATCTTGCTGCGCACCAGAATGTTGCTGGAGCTTTTGGCCTGGGAAGAGACGATCTGCAGCTTGGCATTTTTGAAACTCTTGGTGTTCGCGAACATCAACCTGGCGATGTGGCCCTTGGTCAGGCGATAGTATTCGTTTGCGCGGCTGGCCGGCAATCCTTTGCGGTATTTGCCAAGCGAGAAGCGAGCGATGGTCCGGAAATCGGCATAGCGAGAGACCAGCCCACCAAACGCGGCAGCTGACCCGCCCGAATTGATTGTCGCGACAATCTTATTGGCAACAGTTTGCACGTACCTCTCAGGTGCACTGAGAGCGGCCGCTGGGCCATGGGTTGGCAGAAGCAATACCGTGGCAAAGGCTCCAGCCACGACGGTTTGAACAAAAGTACGACGGTTCGCGTTCATCTGTTTAGCTTTCAATCGAGGTGTATAGACCGTATTAGCGGCTAATATCCAGCGCAAGAGACTTGCGTTCTGTAGGCGCGCCAGACGGGTTGATCTTAAATCCGGCTTCTTCGGGATCCGCTGCCCCGGTATCCCCATCATTAATGGCACTGTGGCGATTTTGAGCGTAGGTCGACTTGATGCCCTCATAAAAGTCCAGGGATGATTCCCGCAGACCTTCAACAGACTCAATGTTGGCCTCGCGCTCTGTCACCAGTGTCGCCGCAGTCGGTGTGGACGAGATCAGAATACTGGTGTCCCAAAGCAGCCACGTCAGCGGATTGGTCACGTAGTCAACAGCACGGCCAATAAAGTGCCGCGGTGAGCCAGGGCCCAGAATGGGCGCAACCATGTACGGTCCCGACGGCACACCGTGCACAGCCAGCGTTTGACCAAAGTCCTCATAATGCTGAGGCAGGCCGGCCAAGGTTGCAATATCAAGCAGTCCACCGAAGCCAAGGGTGGTGTTCATCAGGAACCGCACGGTCGAGTCGCCGAATTTCTGGCGATCGCCCTGCAGGGCCGAGTTGACAATCGTCACGGGCCCATAGCTGTTGTTGACCACATTGCCAATGGCAACGCGGAACGGCGGCGGCGTGACATATCTGTAAGTGTAGGCGATGGGCCTCACGACCGCAGCGTCCAGAAACAAGTTCAGACCGAACACGGCCCGGTTGATGGGCTCGAGCGGATCTTCGATTTCAACGACCGCTTCTTCTTCTGCGGCATATTCCTCTTCCAAGGAACTCAGAAGGCCTTCACTGGAGCCTCCTGAATCAGCGGCTGACGGTGAAGCGGGCTCGTTGGCCTGTGCTGGCGCGGTGGTAGCAACCGACAGTGCCAAGACCATGGCCACGAAAACGGCCGACACACATGTGCTTGAAAGCACAATGTCTGGCAATCTCCAGGGTCCAATCTTAGTCATCAGCCTCTCCACTACACACGCGGGCGTTAATTTACCCGTCGTTGCCTAACGCTCAACTGCGTTTGCCCTGTTCCCCTTGAACACTAGCGGGAAAGGGTTGTCAAAACGTTCCCAACAGCACCGACTCGTGACGTCCAAAAGTGTCGTAACTTAGGTTAGCACAGGGTAAATGCTTGGCAACAGCGAAATTCTTTAACACACATATTCGTTCGAGTCGGTAACAGTATGTTGACGCAGGTAATTTTTGGTGTGTCTAGTCGCCGCAAGCACAGGAAGTTGACGGGAAATACCGATGGAAGAGCTGTTGGCAGGATTGCGGGCTGTGGGCGAGCGCACCAGGCTGCGTATTCTGTTTCTGCTCACCAACGGCGAACTTACTGTCAAAGAACTGACTCAGATTCTCAACCAGAGCCAGCCAAGGGTCAGCCGCCATGTGAAACTGATGGCCGAGGCCGGCATCATAGAGCGCTACCGGGAAGGCGCTTGGGTGTTTCTTCGGTTGGTGGATGACGGCCCATCTGGCAAGGTGGCCAAATTCATTGCTGACATGGTTCCCGAAGATGACGAAGTTGTGCAGAGCGATATGCAGCGGCTGGGCAGAATTCGCGAACATAGAACCAACCGTGCGTCCTTGTATTTTGACCAGAATGCCGAGCGTTGGGACAAGATTAGGTCTCTGCATGTTGCTGAAATTAAAGTAGAAAAAGCAATGCAGGCCCTTGTGGGGGAGATCCAGATCGAGCAGTTGCTGGACATTGGAACAGGCACCGGACGGGTGCTGGAACTGTTCGCCCCCCACGCCGAACGTGCCACAGGCTTGGATGCCAGCCATGAGATGTTGGCCATCGCCCGCCAACGTATGGAGGAGGCGGATCTGCGCCATGCGCAGGTCCGGCACGGAGACCTTTACCAGTTGCCCCTGCAAGCCGGCACGGTCGATCTGGTGATCATTCACCAAGTCCTGCATTTTCTCGATGACCCCGCCAGCGCCCTCGCCGAGGCGGCCCGTGTCCTGAAACCAGGGGGACGTCTGCTGGTTGTGGATTTTGCGCCACACGAACAAGAATTTTTGCGCGAAGAACAACAACACCGTTATTTGGGCATCAAACACGAACAGATCAGACGCTGGTCTGCCGGCGCCGGTCTGGAGGTGACCCACCATGAAAGCCTGCTGCCGGAAGCCGACAAGACTGGCGGCTTGACGGTGTCCTTGTGGATGATGGTGCGGCCGATATCGTCCAACATCCATCACCTGGGCGCCAGACCAACCACAGGCGGAGAATAGCCTTGAACCAAAGCGTTTTGAACGGGCTGCGGGCAGACACGCCGGGGGTCTCAAACTGCATTCATCTCAACAATGCGGGCGCAGGATTGATGCCCCTTCCGGTTATTGATGCGGTGAAGGAACACATTGATCTAGAAGCAAAAATTGGTGGTTATGAAGCTGCGAACCGCGAAGAGCAACGCTGCGATCAGGTCTATGACAGCGTGGCAAAACTGATCGGTGCCAAGCCCCGTGAGATCGCTCTTTGCGAGAACGCAACGTTCGCCTGGCAGATGGCATTCTATGGCTTGGACCTGAACGCCGGCGACCGCATTCTCACGGCACGGGCGGAGTACGCGGCCAATTATGTGGCTTTTCTGCAACGGGCGGCAAAAATCGGTTGCCAGATCGAGATCATCCCCGATCAACCCGATGGTTCGACCGATCCGGACGCGCTTGAGCGCATGTTGGATGAGCGTGTGAAGCTGATCGCGATCACGCAAATTCCGACAAATGGTGGCTTAATCAACCCGGCGGAACAGATCGGCAAGATCGCCAACCGCCATGGCATCACCTACCTGTTGGATGCCTGCCAGGCCGTGGGCCAGATGCCGGTGGATGTGGAGCAACTGGGATGCGATTTTCTGAGTGCGGCCGGCCGAAAGTTTCTGCGCGGACCTCGCGGTACCGGGTTCTTATATGTACGCGAAAAGTGGCTCGACATTCTGGAGCCTCCCATCATCGACCATTTTGGGGCGGAGTGGGTGTCGCAGGATAAATATCAACTGAGGCCCGATGCCCGGCGCTACGAAAGCTGGGAGAATTCCTATGCCCTGCGGTTGGGGCTGGGCGCAGCAGTGGATTATTCCCTGGCGGTCGGTCTTGAGAATATCTCTGCGCGCGCCTTCGGCCTTGCCGCAGCCCTGCGCGAAGAACTTTCAGGCATGCCCGGCGTCACCCCGCGCGATCTTGGATCGGAGAAGTGCGCCATCGTCACCTTCACGCACGAGAAGCTCCAAGCATCGTCGATCAAACAGATCATGGCCAATGAGGGCATCAATATTTCTGCCTCAGTGCCGTCCAGCACCCGTCTGGATGCGGAAAGACGGAACCTGCCGGTCGTGCTGCGTGTCTCGCCGCATTACTACAACACGGAAGATGAGATCGAACGCTTTTGCCAAGTGCTTAAGCACGTTGCCTAGGAAGGAAGCATGGACACATCCGCACTTGAGAAATGGGGGCCTGAACTTGCCCACTGGGCCAGCGAATATCTGAACGGTTTGCGCGAGCGCCCGGTGAGGGCCCAAACAGCACCTGGCGACATTGCCAGCCAGATCCCGGCGTCGCCGCCCAATGAGCCTGAAGAGTTCGCCGCTTTGTTCAGCGATTTTGAAAACCTCATTATGCCCGGCATCACCCACTGGCAGCATCCACGCTTTTTTGCCTACTTCCCTGCAAATTCGAGCCCGCCCAGCGTTTTGGCCGAATGGATCACCGCGACACTGGCTGCCCAATGCATGCTGTGGCAAACCTCGCCGGCGGCCACCGAGCTGGAAACCTGCATGCTGGGGTGGCTGCGCCAGATGATTGGCCTGCCCGAAGGCTTTCATGGGGTCATCCAGGATTCAGCCTCTACCGCCACCCTGTCGGCCATCCTCGTTGCCCGTGAAAAGGCGCTCTCCTGGACCGGCAACACCGATGGCCTGGCAGGCCAGCCTGCGTGCCGAATCTATTGCTCTGATCAGGTGCACTCCTCAATCGACAAGGCTTGCTGGATCGCCGGTATCGGCCAGAACAATCTGGTAAAGCTGCCGACACAAGGCCCACTTAAAAGTCTGGACCCTGCAGCCCTGGAAAGCGCCATTAAGGCAGACAAGGCCGCTGGCCACCTTCCCGCCGGCGTGATCGTCTGCATTGGTGCGACCGGAACCGGCGGCAGCGACGACATCGGTGCCGCCATCGACGTGGCCCACAGCCACGGCCTCTATGTGCATGTGGATGCGGCCTGGGCAGGCAGTGCCATGGTCTGCCCGGAGTTCCGCCATCTGATGGCCGGATCTGAACGGGCCGACAGTTTCGTCTTCAACCCGCACAAATGGCTCTTCACCAACTTTGACTGCACGGCCCATTTCATCCGTGACCCGGATTCGCTGGTGAAGACACTGGGCATCCGCCCCTCCTTCTTGGTGACCCAGGGACGGGACGGCATCATCAACTATTCAGAATGGTCCGTGCCCTTGGGCCGGCGCTTCAGGGCATTGAAACTGTGGTTCGTCATCCGCAGCTACGGGGTTGAACGGATGCAACAGATGATCCGCAATCATGTGCGCTGGGCCGAAGATATTGCAGCACGGATTAACGCTGAGCCCGATTTTGAGATTGTCACTCAGCCCATGCTGTCCCTCTTCAGCTTCCGCTACCGGCGGGCGGGCGTGGACGATCTGGACGGTCTGAACTCCAGGCTGCTCGATGCCATCAACGATGACGGCCGCATTTACCTGACCCAAACCCAAGCAGAGGGCCACTATGTCATTCGCTTCCAGGTGGGTCAGACCCACACGACGGAAGAGGATGTGGCCCTGGCGTTCGATGTGATCACCGAATTGGCGCGCGGGCTCTAGCGCAGGGCGTACGGTCATCCCGGCGCGCTCTCTCCGTCATCTGAGAACATCCCCCTCTCCGTCATCCCGGAATTTTGCGCAGCAAAATATCCGGGATCCAGGGGCCACAAACTCCTGAGCCAACAACCCCTGGATTCCTGCCTGCGCAGGAATGACCATGACGGAGGGCTGACCTACAAATCCTTGCACACCCGCATGGCATCCAAGATCGCCGCGTGCACGTTGCGGCTGGCCCAGGCATCACCGATCCTGCAGAGAAAGAACGCCCCATCCGGGTTTGTATCGACGGTCTGCGGTGCAGAGGCCCCCAGAGCGTCCAGGTCAAGCTCACCCAGATTGCGTGAGGACGGTTTGAGCGCATGATACAGCGTGTCGTTTGCCGAGGTCGCGTGATCGCCGATCACCTGGTCCACAATCAGCTTTTCAACCTCGCCGTTGTAGGTGTTCTGCACCGAAGCTTCCAACATGTTGCCAGATCGCTTCAGCGCAACAAGCCGGCTGTCGGGCCGAATGCGCACCCCATGTTTGTAGAGTTCATTCAGATGAGCGCCCACATTCGTGCCGCCCAGCTCGCGGCCCAGATAGCGATCCGGTGTCACCACCTCAACCTTTGCGCCGCCGGCCGCTGCGAACTCCGCACAGGAGAGCCCGCCGTGACCGCCGTTCTCGTCGAACATCAGAATATCGTCCCCAACCGGAACCGCGCTGGAGAGGACATCCCAGGTGGTGACCGCAAGATCACCCCCCTCAAACCGCCCCACGTTCGGCAATCCACCGGTAGCGATGATCACTGCATCGGGCGCCTCGCCGGTCACATCGTCCGCCTCGGCCATGATGTTGAACCGAACTTCCACGCCAAGCCGCTCCATTTCACCGCCCACCCAGGTGAAAATGCCGGCCAGATCCCGCCGCCACGTCGCCTTCGCCGCCAGGACAAGCTGGCCGCCAAGCTCGCTTGAGGCTTCAAACAAAACGACCTGATGCCCACGCCCAGCTGAGACTCTGGCCGCTTCCAGTCCAGCCGGTCCGCCGCCAACAACCACAACCTTGCGCGCCGGGCCGGAGGCCTCTTCGATAACCTGGGGCAACACCAGTTCGCGCCCTGTGGCAACATTGTGCGTACACAGAGCATCCAGGCCCGAGATCACACGGTCAACGCAATATCCCGCGCCAACACACGGCCGGATTTGCGCCTCCCTGCCCTCCTTAAGCTTACGCACATGATGCGGGTCGGCCAGAAAGGCGCGGGTCATGCCCACCATGTCGAGGTAGCCTTCCTTTACCGCGTACTCGGCCGTGGCCGCATCGGTGATGCGGGTGGCGTGGAAGATCGGAATGTCGACCTCATCCTTCACCGCCTTTGCAAGTTTCAGATAGGCGGCAGAGGGCACCCACATGGTGGGCCAGATCTTGGCCTCGTCCTTGTAGGTGGAGGCATTGCCGCCCACCACCGAGATGAAATCGATGAGGCCGCTTGCCGCCGCGGCGCGGGCGATCTGGGTGCAGTCGTCCTGGCCCAGCCCACCCTTGGCAAACTCATCGCCCGGCATGCGGATGCCCACCACATAGTCCGGCCCCACCGCTTCGCGAATGGCGGCCAGGATCTCCAGCCCCAGCCTCATGCGGTTTTGCAAGCTTCCGCCATAGCCGTCCTCACGGAAGTTGGTGAGGGGCGACCAGAACTGCTCGATCAGCGTACCCGCCTGGCATGACACTTCAACGCCGTCCACGTTCCCGGCCTTGGCCCGGGCTGCGGCACTTGCAAAGTTGCGGATGGCCCGCGCGATGTCATGCTCTTCCATCACAGCGGGAAACGAGCCGTGCACAAGCTCGCGGGTGCAGGAGGCTGAAAACGCCGGCAGCCAGTTGGCAATGTCCCAACGTTCGCGCCGCCCGCCATGGGTAAGCTGAACCGTGCAGGCTGCGCCATGCTCCTGGATCGCTGCCGCCATGGCCTGGTATCTGGGGATCACCTCGTCGGAATGCCCGTTGATCTGGCCGTAGTAGATCGAGCATTCCGGCCCAACCGTGGTCGCCCCGCCAAATTGGCAAAGCCCAACCCCGCCGCGGGCCTTCTCGGCCTGATAGGCAATGTAGCGGTCTGTTATAACGCCGTTCTCCGCGTAGGCCGGCGAATGGGACGTGCTGAGAAACCGGTTTTTGACGGTCAGGCCGTTGATCTTCAAAGGTTGGAACAGGGCATCGTAGGCAGCCATGGCACACTCCATTGGACGATAGACGCCGGAGTATAGCAACAGAGGGCAAAATGTCTTTGGCACGGCCCCAAATGGATGAACCGGCCACCAGAAAACTGGTGACCGGTTCAACAAGAAACCGTCCGGTTCTGTTTGGGCGACAAATTTAACCGGACCGTTCTTGCATTCGAGTGCGGGAACATTCGTTGGGTTGGTAGTGAGCGCCAGCTGCGTAATCGACTAACGCGGCGCATCACCGTTGTTCGATGATCAGGTTTTACAGGTGAGCCCCTGAACTCATTGTGAGCTTCGTGTTAATGTGGCGTTCACATGAAAACCCCGGGTCCACAAAACTATTATCTGGAGCATGGCCCGCTCTCAGATCCTGGGCGCCATGGGACTAAAATTGGCAGAATTCCGGGCTCAAGCATTGCTCTGTGTGAGACAGTGCAAGGCCTGTTGATGCACGACGCCGCTTTGTCCCTCTACGGTGTAGACCCTTCGAACTTCGCCCGCTTTTCCAGAGAGACACTCGCGGTTGAACACAGGCTCGATCAATTTTGCGCCTCATCCGGCGCGCTTGACCTTTCCGCCACGCCGCCTGATTCCCGGATGGTCGGAACTTGCCGCGACTATGCCTTGCTCATGGCGGGCCTTCTGCGCGCGCACGGTCTGCCCGCGCGGGTGCGCTGCGGTTTTGCGGCTTACCTGACACCGGGCACGTTCGACGACCATTGGATATGCCAAGCCTGGCACACAAGAGATCAACGCTGGCAGATAATCGATGCCCAGCTCGATGAACGCCACCGGAGCGCACTGTCGATAAGGTTCAATCATCTGGATCTCCCAGATGACCAATTTCTCAACGCAGGTCAGGCCTGGCAGGCGGTGCGTGCAGGGATGCACGATGCCGGCCTGTTCAACGCTGGTGCTGCGGCCTGCGGTGAGTGGGTCATCTTTGTCAATCTCGCCCGCGATTACCTGGCGCTGTGCAAGCAGGAAACCTCAGACTGGGACCGTTGGCGCGAGGCGCCAGAGGCGGCGCGCCGGCTGAACGAGAGGCTGATTGCCTGGGCCGATGATTTGGCAGCGGAGAGTGCAGCCAAGGCGGTGGATGGTGAGCGGGCTCGAGATCCCGGGCTGCCGGGCCCGCCTTTTTGGTAGTCTCGCCGCTTGCCCCTTTCGTCTTCCTGGAATTTTGCGCAGCAAAATATCCGGGATCCAGGGCCGAAAACTGAAGAATTCCCGCCCCTGGATTCCTGCTTTCGCAGGAATGACGGTGTAGGGGGATCGCCCTAAACCTTCGTCGCCGGAGCCGGCGGCGTCACCGCTTTTCGGGACGCCTTGAACTCACGATGTGAAATATAGGTCGCCGCCCCGACGATCACCGCGCCGCCCAGGATCACCATGGGATCCAACAGCTCGCCGAACAACACAACGCCCACAATCGATGCCCACACCAACTGCAGGAAGCTGATCGGTTGGGTCACGGTGATGGGCGCGGCCTTGAACGCCTGGGTCAAGGTGTAATGGCCGGTCGTGGCAAACACCGCAGTCATGGTCAGCCAGAACACTTCTTCCATGGTGGGCGTGCGCCATTGCCAGATTGCACCTGGCAACAGCACCAAGGTGCAGCCAATGGAGAGCATGCCGACAATGAGCGCCGGATCGGTTCGCCTGGTCAGCAATTTTGCAAAAATGAAGGAGGCCGCAAAGAACGGCGCTGCCGCCAGCTGCGCCATTTGGCCATAACCGATTTCCTGAAAGCCTGGGCGCAGAATGATGAACGTGCCGATCAGCCCTATGAGCACAGCGACGATGCGCCGGACCTGCAGGCGCTCGCCCAGGAACAAGGCCGCACCAATTGTCACGAAGATCGGCGAGGTGTATCCAAGCGCCGTGACCTCGGCGATGGGAATGCGCGCCATGGCGTAGAACCACAGCATCACGCCCATGCCGTGCACCAGGCCACGACCGGTGTGAATCTTCATATCCGACCAGGCAATCGGCGTGTGTCTGAGGCGCAGGAACACCGGTGAGATCAACACCAACCCGATGGCATAGCGGATGAAGGCCGCTTCGATGGCCGGCATGTCCGAGCCCAGGTGGCGCACGATAACCGTCACGCACACGAACATGAAGCCGGTCAACACCATCCAGCCAATACCGCGCAACGTGCCGTCACGCGCCGAGAGGGAGATTTCGCTCACGGGAACTCCGTCAACAAGAGAAGGAGCCCACACTGACGGGGTTTGCAAAGATGATCAAGAAGATTGCTCCCACCAAGACAGTGGTTGAGTGGAATTATACCGAAAGGTGTTTATCAGCAGTTACCGAGGGTGAGTGCTAAAATTTTGAAATCACTTGCATAATTCAAATCCGATCTTAGACTTTAACCTTCAGGCAAGCTCCATTTGAGACCCTGATGAAAGAAAGGACAGGTCCATATGCACGGATGTGAAATGGAAAAGATGCTGTCTGGCTACGGGTTGATGACGGCGCAGATTTTATACCGCATGCCCGACTACGAAAATCTGCTCCAAACCTATGCCTGGCAGGCTTACGACCTGGCACCCGATTTCCCTGAGCTCTTCAAGTTCCTGGATTTCTGGGACCGCAAGCTGGATGCCGCCATCCAGTCGGTGCAATACACCCACCGGGAATTGATCCATCCGGGCGAGTGGCGCAATGCCGAAGGTGAGTTCGTTTTGAACTAGGGCAAAGGCCGACAAAAACCAGATCGCAATCGGACCGCCGCGAATTCTGACGGACGGAACGGTTGGATGCTTGACCCCGCCAAGTCGGTCAGTCCGTGGTGCATGTTTAGCGGTGTGTTTGAACTTGCAACAACGAAGGGGCCTGGATTGGAAAAGCGTTCGTCCGAACGTCCGCTTTGGAACCCATTTTCACCGGCGATTTACCGGTCCGAAATAGGGCATTTTTGACCCAGTCTGTGTGGAAACGCGCGAGTCAGGTACAGTTCTCCAAGTGATCGGAGGATTTGATGTCTCGCTTTATTGAAGGGCTTGATCGCAGTCAGGCGACACTGTTTCCCGAACGGCTTGAGGATTGGATCGACGAAG
>JAAEUE010000310.1 GCA_024227565.1 Alphaproteobacteria bacterium | reverse complement strand
GTGGGGCCTAGTGCTGTGCATGAGCTGATCCGCGCCGCCGCCCGGGCCTTGGATGCCGACTGGGGCGAGCATGAACTGATGGGACCGGGCACCTTGAACCTGGGGCAAATGGAAGGCGGCGTGGCACCCAATGTGGTGGCCGCCGACGGGCGCATAGGTTTTCTTTTGCGTGCCGTAGAAGAACCCGAAGTCGTGCGCGAGCGCTTGCTCTCCCTGCTCGGGGAACATGTGGAGCTGGTGCAAACCGGCAATGCCTACGGCCCCGTGGACTTCTTGGTTCCGGAGGGTGAAGAAAGTCAGATCGTGGCCTTCGGCACCGATGCGCCGCACCTGTGCGCCTGGGGCCAGCCGCTCATGATCGGCGCTGGGTCGATAATGGACGCCCACACCGACCACGAACAAGTGAAACGCCGTGACTTGGAGGACTTGGTCGGCCGCCACGTGCAAACCGTTCAATATCTATTGCAAAGGATCGATTCCCAATGAGCGAGCATCCCAGTGGTGAGGAACTTTTGGACGCCTTGGAAAGTGGCAGCGTGCGCGCGGCCTATCCGGAAGACGGCGCGTGGGTGGTGCCCTCCTGGGTCAAGGGCGGCATCTTGGAGATCTTCCGCAACAGCGCCATCGTACCCACGGGCATTGAAGTGCAAGCAGGGGATGGGCTGGCCTTCTGCGACAAGGATGCTTTTCCCGTGCGCCGTTTCGGCGCGGCGAGTGGTGTGCGTTTGGTCCCCGGTGGATCCTCGGTGAGGCGGGGGGCACACCTAGGAAAAGGTGTCGTCTGCATGCCGCCGATGTATGTGAATGTGGGCGCTTTTGTGGGCGCGGGTTCCATGATCGACAGTCACGCGTTGGTTGGATCCTGTGCGCAGATCGGCGAGGGCGTACACCTGTCCGCTGCCGCACAAATCGGCGGGGTTCTGGAACCCGTGGGGGCGCGCCCCGTGATCGTGGAGGACGGAGCTTTCATCGGTGGGGGAGTCGGTATCTATGAGGGCGTTCTGATCGGTTCAAATGCGGTCATTGCCGCCGGCGTGGTGTTGACCGCTAGCACCCCGGTCTTCGATCTGGTGAATGAAACCGAATTGCGGGGGTCCAGCGAGGCTCCCTTGAGCATTCCCCCTGGCGCCGTCGTGATCTCCGGCACGCGCCCCGCCTCCGGCGCCTTCGCCCAATCCAAGGGCCTCAATCTGGCCTGCGCCCTGATCGTCAAGTACCGGGATGCGGGTACGGATGCGGCGGTGACATTGGAGCAGGCCTTGCGGTCGTGATGCAAACACGGTGTCAGCCGCTGTATTGCAGGGGTCATCGGGGACCTGGCACCCCATTGCGTCGAGGGAATCACAGGCCTCAAGCATTTGGGGAATCCTGTCGAATGGACGATAGGTGTGGACTCGTCCGCACTCAAAGCTCCCATGAATCCGCACTCTGAACCGACAATATCCCACGGTAGCCCCCCGGCCCCGTTCCCGACCGAAATCGACACCCTCCTGGTGTTGGGCGGTGGCGGCATGCGCGGCATGGCCCACGTGGGAGTCCTGCGCGCCATGCGCGATCTGGGCGTGAAATTCGATGCGGTGGTCGGCACCAGTATCGGGTCCTTGATCGGAGC
>JAAEUE010000309.1 GCA_024227565.1 Alphaproteobacteria bacterium | reverse complement strand
GCACCTTGTGGGCGCTGATGAGTGACCCGGACAGCCCCGTAGGCATGGTGCACGATGGCTACCTTAAGCAGTTTCAACTCAGTCAGCCGCAACTGTCCGAGTTTGACCTAGTGCTGTTCGACGAAGCCCAGGATGCCAACCCGGCGATGCTGGACATCGTCACCCGGCAGCCGCTGCCGCAGGTCTTTGTCGGTGACCGTCACCAACAGATCTACCGCTGGCGCGGCGCTTGCAATGCCCTGGATGTGATCCAGCCTACGGCCACTCGGTACTTGACCCACAGCTTTCGCTTCGGTTCGCCGATTGCCCAACTGGCCAACGTTCTGCTGGCGACCTATAAGGACGAAACCGTGCCGGTGGTCGGTCGCCGCACGGGTGGCCGCGACATAGAGCAAGTTCACTTCTTCGGGATCGCGTTCATGTGGGGGCGTGCGCACCAAGCTGGGAAAATCCTCCGCCAACCGGACTTGGTCGAATTCTAGCCCTTTGACCTTGTGGGCGGTGCTCAAGCACACCGAGGCAGTGGTTGAATCGATGACGGCGCTGTCTTCGATCTGATGCACCAGGCGGGGAATGCGGTGGCCGTAGTGACGCACCACCCGACATAACTGTTTCAGTTCCAGATCCGAGACCTCGGCCGCGAGCCGTTCCATGGTCGGAAAATCTGGGAAGTGAAGGAGGAGAGGATCACGGACCTCGTCGCGGCGTTCCGCGTACAGCCGCCAGGCATCCAAGATCCGCTGAAACGGATACCCCGCGAGGCCACCGACAAAGTGCAGCCGTGGCGAGGTGGGGTCTTGAACACGCTGGGCCGCTTCATCGAACACCCCGGCGTTGGTGCGCGCGATCACCGTATAAGGGTGTTGGCGTTGGACTCGCCCCAGGCGTCCACCCGGGCGGCGACCGACCACCGGCACGGTTTCGTCCTTATAGGTCGCCAGCAGAACGTTGGCCAGTTGGGCAATCGGCGAACCGAAGCGAAAGCT
>JAAEUE010000308.1 GCA_024227565.1 Alphaproteobacteria bacterium | reverse complement strand
CCCAGGGCATGATTAAAAATCTGGCATTGTTAACGATCAACGGCAAATTGTGTTGGCGTTGTTCGTGAGTCCAACCAATAAACCGATCCCGAGGTGCCGTCTGCCAGGCTGCGGCGCCAAAGCCCAGGGCGGCGACAATCTGCTGGTCAATGGTGACGAAGTAGCGCAACTGCGCACCGGGTAAGGGCTTGTGCCCGAGGTAGTGGTAACGGTGGATGTACTCGTTCCACAACCGGGAGTGGTCGCGGTGGACCACCGGGCACAACTGCACAGGCGCTAACGCATGGACCGGTTGTGTGATGCTCGGCTGTGGGTCGGTGCACGAGGTGAATTGGATCTTTTGTTGCGGTCGCCTACATCGTGGCGGCGGCAAGGTGATGAGGCCGTCTTCGGCCATGCGCAGCATGGCGACACGGCATGACATCTCTTTCAGGCCGCCATCGGCCTTGAACCAAGCCAATGCCTGGCAAGTCAGGCGCGAAAGCGCGGCACGCGAGCGGTTTGGATCCTCGTTGATGAGTGCGCGTATGTGCTGCAGTTCCGGGTCTGTAAAATCACGCCCGCAATAGCGCTTCATGGTGGCTGCGCCAAGCCGGGTTGCCCGGGGATAGTGGAACCGGCGCTCATCATCGGCATCGGCTTGGCCAACTGTTGTTTGCGCTCTTCGCTCATCTGCCAGGGAATAAAGGGCGTGATGTCCGCCGGGGCTTGCCCGCCATTTTCCGCGCAGGCGTTCAGATAACTGTAGAGCCAGTGGTGTGGATTGAGCTTCCAGAGCAAGAGGGTTTGAAACAATGAAAACATGATCGCCGCCAACCCGGGACTCCACTGGCTACCGGGGCCGTAATAGTTTTTCCGCCCCGTGCCGGGGTTGCGCATGCGCCGCTCCGCAGTATTGTTGTCCATGGGCACTTGAGGATTGCAGACAAAAACACTCAAGCCCAACCAGTGGGTCTTCAGGCTGTTGAGGACATGGCGTTGTGCACTATGCAAGCTTTCGGTTTCCAGTTCCCGGTCGCAGCGCTGCGCCATTTGCTCCATCGCCTGCTCCAGGGCTTGATGGCATTGCATAAAGGTGG
>JAAEUE010000307.1 GCA_024227565.1 Alphaproteobacteria bacterium | reverse complement strand
TGTCTTTGTGCATCCATCTTCCCATTTCCATCTCCTGAGGTTCTGATTTTACGCGATCTTCCGCCGTTTGCACGTGACTGTCCGCAGGCGTTGGGTTCGACGCCTGTCCAAGGGGCGCCATTGACGATTGGCGCCTAATCTTGCTCAGCGAGCGTCAGTGCGTTCGGGGGCTGAGCTGCGGTGGATCGTGGGGCCGAATATTGCGAACTTGGGGAAGCCGCATGGCGATGATCCGTAGTCGACCTTCTTTGCAGCGCGGACAGCGATGGGTTTGGTCGGTTTCGGGGCACGCTTTGGCCGGGACTTCATCAATGTGGCCGATGGCTTCTCGGATTTGAGCAAGCTTTGCTTTGCGGCAACGGTTTGCCAAGAATCCGCAGTGGCGAACGCGCATGAAACCCTTGGGCAAGGCGTGCAGCAGGAACCGGCGAATGAGCTCCTCCGGGGCCAGGGGCAATACTTTGATGCGATCGCCGTCGGCATAGTCTTTGTAGCGCAAGCCTATCTGCTCGTCGTCCAATTTGAACATGCCGGAATATGGTGGCAGATCCGCCACTGGCGAGAGTTGATGGCATGGTGTTGTTGCCTGTAGGACGACAGGCATTGT
>JAAEUE010000306.1 GCA_024227565.1 Alphaproteobacteria bacterium | reverse complement strand
GAGTTCTGCTTCGGAACCAAGCCAATCCAGGCACTCATGTCCCGGCCTGAACGGAAGGCATGCGGATCAGGGATGCTGGCAACCAGCGCGGTAGCGATCAACGGCCCGACGCCTGGAATGGCTTCAAGCCGTTTGCTCACCTTGCTTGACCGGTGCCAGGCCAGCACCCGCCGGTCAGCTTCCAGGACCTGGCGCTTGACCAACTCAAGCTGGGTCGCCAAAGCCATGAGACAATCTCGTGCTTGAGGCGGGATGCGTTCATCTGCGCCCTCGGCGATAACCTTCAACAACGCTTCCACGCCATTGCGGCCAACACCGGCAACAAGGCCGAACTCGGCCATATGGGCACGGATCGCATTGATCAGGGTGGTGCGTTGTTGGACAAACAGCTGCCGGGTCCGGTGCAGCATCAACACAGCTTGTTGCACCGGGGACTTGATTGGCACAAACCGCATGGTTGGGCGCTGAACGGCCTCACAGATAGCTTCGGCATCAGCGGCATCGTTCTTGTTGCGTTTGAGATAAGGCTTCACGTAGCGTGGCGGCATCATCCGCACTTCGTGACCCAGCTTCTCAATCTCACGGGCCCAATGGTGCGAAGTGGCACAAGCTTCCGTGCCGACAAGGCACGGCGGCAACTTGCCAAAGAACCCCAGCACGCGCCCTCGCTTCAATTGCTGGCGGACAACCGGCTCTCCCGAGCAATCAATGCCGTGCACCTGAAAGACGTTC
>JAAEUE010000305.1 GCA_024227565.1 Alphaproteobacteria bacterium | reverse complement strand
CGCCGTAGCCAGCGCCTTGGAGAGCTGGCTGACGGCGAATGGTTTTAGCGATATTTTTATCGATCATCAGGCCATAGCTGGCGGTGACAAGTGGCGTGAAGCCTTGCGGACATCTGCCGGGTCGGCACGGGTTGTGGTTTGTCTTGTCACCGCGAACTGGCTGGCTTCAGATCAGTGCATGGGAGAGTTTCGCGCCGCCTGGTATATGGGCAAGCGCATCATCCCGCTGTTTCTTCTCTTACCGGATGCGAAGCCCGATGAACGCTCGAAAGAGCGTCTCAAGGAGGTCATGGCCGAGGATCAGGGGGTTGATCTATGGCCTTGTGTCAAGGACAACAAGTTCAACCTGAATGGTGATGAAGCCGTCACGGCGCGACTTGCTGCCGGGTTGCGCGCTGCCGGAGCGCTGGCCCGCATTGGTCTTGACCCTGAAGCCTTCAATATCGACAAGAAACTCCGCCCCACCCCCTTTCCCGGCCTGTCCGCGTTTGGCGATGAAGATGCAGACGCTGCCTTATTCTATGGTCGCAGCAAGGAGATTGCCCAAACGCTCGAGATTTTGCGATCCATACGGGCGATGGGCGAACCGTGGCCGCTGGTTATTCTTGGAGCATCGGGTTCTGGCAAATCTTCGCTTTTGAAGGCGGGTATACTTCCTCGTTTACGGCGCGAGAGCCCGGCCTGGCTGCCGCTGCGGGCCTTTCGCCCCGGTGCCGATCCACTGCTCAATTTCGCAGAAGCGCTGGCGACAACCCAGGGCGATTTTGGCAAAAGCGAAGCGCATGGCGTGATCAGGCGCACATTGTTTGACGCCTGGTCGGTCGCCGAGCGGGATGAAAAGGGTGAGTTGAACGATGCGGGAAATGAGGCATTGCGGGGGGCGCTCGAAGCTGAGGGACAAAAGCTTCGCAAGGCAGCCAATCGCCCCGCAGCGACAATCCTCATCAGTGTCGATCAGGCCGAAGAAATTGCGCGATCCGAGGGTGATAGCGGCGATGCGCTTGCTGATTATCTGAAGGTTGCGATTTCCTCCACGGCGAGCAACTGGCAACTGGCCTTCACCACTCGCACCGACAGCTTTCCTGAACTGCAAAGCCACCAGCGTTTTCAGAACCTTGAGACCCGTGGCTATGATCTGCGGGCTATTCCGATATTCCGTTTTGACAATGTGGTTGAGCAGCCTGCCAAGCGTTATGGCGTAGAGGTTGGTGTGCAACTTGTTGACACCCTAATGGAAGACGCGCCAAAGCAGGATGCGCTGCCGCTACTGGCCTTTGCGCTACAACGTCTGTGGCGACGGTTCGCGGCCTCTGGTACCTTGAGGGAAGCCGACTATAACGACATGGGCGGCCTCAAGGGGCTGATTGAGGACGCCGCCGAGCGGGCGCTTCGTGGCATTGAGCCGGAGCAGGATGTGCCGTTGCCCGTTGGAGCGTTGCCGAAAAGGCTGGATGAGCTGGGCGCGTCGACCTTTGTGCCGCCACTGGCGCAGATCAACGATTCTGGCGAGACCATCCGGCGCATCTCCAGATGGGATAGTTTTTCCGAGGATCAAAAGGATCTGCTCAACAGGTACGACCACTGGCGGCTGGTCGTGCGCAAAGGTTCGATAAATGAAAATTCTGGTGATACAGTTGAAGTTGCGCACGAAGCACTGTTCCGCGAATGGGATCGCCTGCGCGACTGGCTGGAGCCGGAGCGGGCGCGCCTAGAATCTCTGCGCGGTGTCAAGGCGGCGGCGCGAACGTGGGAACGTCATGATCGGATCGAAGCCTATCTCGATCACCGGGACGCAAGGCTGACCGAAGCTCTGGCCTTGAGCGACAATGCGGATTTCGCCCGGCAATTGGCAGACCTCGAGGGCGACTACCTCACGGCATGCAACAAAGCCGAGTGCAAGGAAAAATCCGCCCGTCGCCGCATGAAGGCGGCTGTTGGCGTCCTTGGTCTCGGGCTTATTGCAGGGGGCGTGGGCTTCTGGAAACAAGATCTGTTGAAGGCGCAATATCACTACCAGGTCAATGTGAAACCCTATGTCTGGACACCTGATCAGGAAGCCGCTCTGAAACCAAAGGATCCATTTACTGAATGTGCCAGCGAAAAGCTTTGTCCCACCATGATTGTTATCCCGGCGGGAAGCTTCATGATGGGCTCAGTGAAGGGGAAAGGAGACAGCAACGAGCATGGTGCCGATGGCGGACAGGTGAAGGTAACCATAGCAAAGCCGTTTGCTGTATCGAAATATGAAGTAACATTCAATCAATGGAATATCTGCGTGGAAAATGGCGCATGTATTGCGGCTTCAAATAGCGGCTGGAAGGGGGGAGATCGTCCGGTGATCAATGTGAGTTGGCATGGCGCGAAGAATTATGTGAAATGGCTCTCGGAATTGACCAGACAAAATTACCGACTGCTATCTGAAGCAGAATG
>JAAEUE010000304.1 GCA_024227565.1 Alphaproteobacteria bacterium | reverse complement strand
AGGCCCTTAAGACGAAGGGAGATACCCTCGCGGCCTGGGAAGTCATCGCGCCAATTACCAGCCTGGTTGACTTGCTGGCCCCGATGGCGGCATTGAAGGGTTCGACGCCGATAGTTTTCAACGCCCATCGTGCCCTGGTGGAAGCATTCAGCAGCAGCCACGGCCTGCAACCTGACGAGTGCGGCGCGGTCGAGGCGATACTGGCGCTCGACGGCGCAGGGGAGGTTATCGATGGCCTGGTCTTCGGCGTTGCCTGGCAGGAGGCTCTGACTCCGGCCATCGCAGCGGTTCGTCGCAGTGTTGAAGGTTTTGGCGTCAAGGCCGCGGTCCATGTGCAGTTCGCACATCGTAAACCCCTGGGCCGAGATGAGACCGAACGCCACGACGCCAATCGTATCGCCGAGGCCGTGGTCGGCGCCCTGGCGAGTGACGATATGACGGTGTATCTCGACAATTTCACCGGTATCGACCGGGGTTATTACTTTAGCGGCGGTCTGGTCGACCGGCTCTACAATCCCCTTGCCGGCGCTCGCATCGTCCGCCATTTACAGGCCGCCCTTGCCGAGGGTTGCGACCTCGGTGGCCTGGATGAAAACGACCATGGCCGGGCGATTGCCCTGGATCGCCCCAGTGGCCTGTTGCTGTTGCCCACGTCCGATTGCGACCCGGCGGTCCTGCCCGGCGCACCACCTCGCGGTGCGGGCCGATGGATCGATCTGACCAGCGGCGAAGCGCCGCCCTCCCGCCTTGCCGGCCCCACTCTGGTTCTCCTGAATAAGAAAGAAACACGCCAATGAAAACTAAATATATCCAGCATTATCTAGCCCATTGGCAACGAGCGAGAGCTTCAAACTTGTTCGAAGAGGTCAAGTCTGGCTTTTTGGCTGTTTTTTTGGTCCCATACCTTGAGCCCGCCGTATGCGCAGTCGTGCACCCTGCGGGTGGCATTGTGCGCCGAAAAACCGAGGAGTTATCATGACTGATCGTGTAGCCGCCGCCGCCAATGTAATTGCTCACATCCCGCGAGGGCCCATTGCCCGGTTCCGCCGGGCCTTAATGCGCAGTGAAGCCTTGAGCGGCTATACGATGTTGTCGCCAACCTTGTTATTGCTGATTCTGGTTATGGCGCTGCCCATCGTCCTGCTGGTGATGTTCAGCTTCTGGACCCAAAACTATCAAGATATAGACAAAACTTTCACGCTTGCCAATCATCTCAAATTCTTCGAGCGATCGGCCTATGCATATCTGCTGGGTAAATCCATATTGATATCCAGTACGGTGACGCTGTTGACGGTTTTGCTAGCCTATCCCATGGCCTATTTCATCGCCTTCAGGGT
>JAAEUE010000303.1 GCA_024227565.1 Alphaproteobacteria bacterium | reverse complement strand
TACGACGTTGGTAAATATCCCTCGTTGGCATTCTTCACCGCCGTGCCGTTTGGCCCGGGTGTTGGTGAGTATTTCGCCTGGAAAAAGTATGGCGGCGGCGACAAAATCCAACAGCGGATTTACGCCAAGCACAACATCCATCAGCAAGACTGCTTTGCGATCGGCCCGGAAACTTCCGGTTGGTTCAAAGAAGAAATCAAAGATCTCGAGCAACTTCGTGGTCTGAAGATGCGCTTCTTTGGTCTTGGTGCCCGCGTGATGCAGAAAATCGGTGTGTCCACTCAGCTTCTCGCTGGCGGCGACATCTTCCCTGCGTTGGAAAAAGGCGTGATCGACGCGACCGAATTCTCCATGCCAGCCATGGATATCAAATACGGTTTCTATCAGATCGCCAAGAACAACTACTTCCCTGGATGGCACCAGCAAGTGTCCGTCAGCCAGCTGTTGATCAACAAGGAAAAATGGGATGCCTTGCCTGATCAATATAAAGCAATGGTTGAAGTCGCATGCGGTGACAGCATCCACGCCACCTATTCGGAAACCGAGTATGTTAACCCGGGCGCCATGGTGGAAATGGGCGAGAAGTATGGTGTGACGACACGTCGTTGGACCGACGATCAGCTTGCTGTTTTCGAAAAGGCCTGGAACGAGGTTCTGGAAGAAGATTCCAAGAAAGATCCTCTCTTCAAGGAAGTGGCTGACAGCTATGCTGCGTTCCGTAAGCTCTACGCCAAGTGGGGTGAAGCGCAGTCCTTGAAGCCGACTTACCTCAAGTAAGCAAAGCTCAAAGCCTGCAATTACGCTATCAATGATCCCGGGCGGATAATTCGCCCGGGATCTCGTTAACAACGGAAGCCCGAAAAACAACAATACGGGCCCGTGCGAGGAGTTGAGGGATGGAAGCTGCACTTAGTGCAATTGTACGGTCGCGCGCGTCGATCACTGCGATCGCTGTTCTGGCCGTATTGGTGGTTGGGTTTCTCTGGATAAACGGCCTCAGCGCCGAATCTCAGCAGGCTCTGCTCTATAAGGTTCAGGACTTTCTGCCGATCATAATGTTTGCGTCGTTGGCTTGCCTGCTGTTTTCCGGCTTTCCCGTCGCGTTCATCCTAGGGGGGCTGGCCCTCCTGTTCGGCCTTCTCGGCTACTTCCTTCAAATGTTTTCCTTAATCGAGTTTTTCAATTTCCTGCCCCGAATTTGGGGACAGGCGGCGGAAAACCTTGTTCTGGTGTCTGTGCCGGCATTCGTCTTCATGGGCGTTATGATGGAGCGCAGCGGTGTTGCGGAAGATCTGCTCTATTGTGTGCAGGTGCTCCTGAAAAAGGTTCCCGGTGCCCTTGCATTGGCGGTGACCATCATGGGCACCGTTCTGGCAGCAATGACCGGTATTATCGGTGCGTCTGTGACAATGATGACCGCGTTGGCTCTGCCGACCATGATGCGCCAAGGCTACAGCCATTCTCTATCTTGCGGAACGATTGCCGCATCCGGCACACTGGGCATTCTCATTCCGCCAAGCATCATGCTGATCATCATGGCCGACTTGTTGGCCGTTTCGGTTGGCAACGTCTTTATGGCGGCCGTTGTTCCAGGCCTGTGCCTCGCGGTGCTCTA
Organism: Alphaproteobacteria bacterium; assembly: GCA_024227565.1. Lineage (GTDB taxonomy): Bacteria > Pseudomonadota > Alphaproteobacteria > Rhizobiales > CAJQND01 > JAAEUE01. The sequence continues at coordinate 193,695 of JAAEUE010000303.1, read as the reverse complement.
CATTTGCTATGTCCTCTTCATCTCTTGGATGAAGCCGGAAGTGGCTCCGAAGCTTCCGCCAGAGCTTTTGGATGTGCCGAAGAAAGAATATCCCGGTCTCATATTCAAAAGCTTCCTGCCACCTGTGTTCCTGATCACAATGATCAAGGGCTCAATCCTTATGGGCGTTGCAACCCCAAGCGAAGCTGGCGCGGTCGGCGCATTCGGCGTGATGGTTCTGGCGCTGTTCAACGGGCGCTTGACCTTTAATCTGCTGCAGGACACTTGCCACACGTCTGCAAAGACGGTCGCAATGATCTTCTTCATCATCGTCAGCGCGACCTGCTTTGCCTACGTTTACCGGTCGCTTGGCGGGGATGACATTGTGGAACATCTCATCCGCAATGCTGGATTGGATTCGTGGGGCCTTTTGATCCTCATCATGGTGATCACGTTCTGCCTGGGCTTCTTCTTGGACTGGATTGAGATTACGCTGATTGTGTTGCCGGTGTTTGCACCACTTGTTGCGGGCATGGATTTCGGCGAACATATTGCATCCCAGAATATCATATTCTGGTTCATCGTTCTGATGGCCATCAACCTGCAGACGTCGTTCCTGACACCACCATTCGGGTTCGCCCTTTTCTACCTCAAGGGCATTGCGCCTAAGGAGATCAAGATTCAGAGCATCTACAAAGGGATCGTTCCTTTTGTCATCCTGCAGCTGGTCGGTCTTTTGCTGGTGATTTGGAAACCCAACGTCGCGCTCTCGTTAATGAGCGCGGTGTACGAATAACCTGTGTGAAAGCTTAGAGGATTCCAAGATGACTGAGATGACACACGCAGAAGCCGAAGACATCGTCCGGGAGGCGGCTGAAAAAGAGCTTCAGCACCTTTCGCCTGAAGAACTGCCCGCGGCACTTCAGTGGAGCAACAGGCTGTCCAAATTTGTCGATGCCGTCGGGCGTTTCGGCTCTTGGTTCATCGTTCCGCTGGTGCTGATCACCGTATTCGATCTCGGTTTGCGAAAGACGGGCGAATTGCAACTTTGGCTTATCGAAAATGTCAGTTCAATATTCGGATCTACGTTGCTGCAAGAGCTGGAGTGGCATTCTCACACGGTGCTGTTCACGCTGGTGCTGGCCTACGGCTATATCTGGAACACACATGTGCGTGTCGATCTTGTGCGCGAGAATCTGGCGTTCAAGAAAAAGGCCTGGATCGAGTTTATTGGCCTGACGTTCTTCTTCATTCCTTATTGTGCGGTCCTGCTCTATTTTGCGCTGGTCTATGCATGGGACGCCTATCAAATCGGCGAAGTTTCCGCTTCCTTGGTGGGCTTGTCTCATCGCTGGATCATCAAATCGGTTCTCGTGGCCGGCATAGCTGTCGTGATCGTCGCGGGGCTGGCGGTTTGGCTGCAGTTGGTAATGGTTCTCTTCGGGCCGCAAAATATCCGTTTCCCGCTTCTGACGGTCGAATGGCCGGAAGAAGAGGGCAGCAAGATCGAAGGCAAGGAACGCCTCGATCTGTCGAAGGCAAAGGATCTTCTGGAAGCACGCGCAAAAGCCAAAAAGGCCGAGGCCCAACCTGCGGAGTAAGCTTTGGCCAAACTTCCAGGAAGGCGCAATATGGAGTGGGATAAGTTCCTTAAACGTTATGTATGGAACGAGCACACCACGCCCTACTTCACGCCTGTAGACAAGCTGAATCGAAGCCAGGCGAATTCTGAAATTCTGTTCTACTGCCTGCTGCATGGGGTTCTGTTTTGCGTGATTTCCCTGGCGGCCCTGCGTGGTGGCCCCGACGGGCGCTCTCTTGGAGTTGCCTATTACAGCTTTTCCGTGGTGATCGCCTCAGTGCTGTTCGGGATGCTGAAGAACTATCACGCGGCGCTGTTTATGAGCGCAACACCTCTGGCGGGTATGCTCTATGTGTTTGTGTACCGGATCGGCAACGGTGCAGCCGCAATCGACAGCATTGTCGTGATGGGCTTTCTCGTTATGCTGATGCGCTATTCCTTCAGAATCGTCGGTGTGGCGCGCGGATATCCAGACTTTCCGCCCGCGCCGCCGCCTGAACCTCCATCGTACATGAACCTGAAGAAGTAGATGGTTCCAAATACGCCAAGCCCGCAACCACCACAGCCGGGAGGCGGCCGGTTGGTGCGCTACCTTCACTGGCACATGATGGCGTATGCAGGTGCGACTGTAATCGTGGTGATCCTCCATTATGTGTCCCCGGCGGAACGTGGCATCTTTATGCCCGTGATGTTGTGGGGCGTGTTTGTGTTGGCTCATTTTCTCACCGTCCGTGCGATCAACACCGACCCTAAATGGGTTGAGGAGCGCAGTGAGAACATCACCATGAACGCGACCGATCTCAGCCATATAGAAGATATCCGCGAGCGCCATGACAAACGGCTGGCGGACGCAGAATCAAAACGCTTGAGCAACAAAGCCAAAAACGAAGAGGTGAAGTAGCCGTGCGCATTTTTATGACCGGAGCCACCGGATATATTGGCGGTTCGGTGGCCGCCGCGCTCATCGCGAATGGCCATCAGGTGCACGGTCTCGTGCGCTCCCCCGAGCGTGCTGAACTGGCGCGAGCGTTTGGAATTGAACCATTGATTGGCTCGCTGGATGATCTTGAGGTACTGGAAAAGGCAGCTCAAGAGGCCGATGCTGTTATCAACACAGCGAATGCTGATCACGAGGCCTCTGCAGATGCCTTGGTGGCTGCATTGGCCGGGTCCGGCAAAAAGCTCCTGCACACCAGTGGCTCTAGCATCGTTGGCCATCCGGACGGTGGAGAGCTGACAGAGGATGTGTTCGACGAGAGCACGGAGTTTGTGCCCTCTCCAGGGCGGGCGGCCCGTGTGGATATCAACAACCGCGTCTTGGCGGGTGCAGACAGCGGGGTTCATTCCGTGATTATCTGTCCCAGCCTGATCTACGGATTGGGCACCGGGGTCGCCAAACACAGCATGCAGGTGCCCTGGCTGATTGATCTGGCCCGCGAACTGGGCGCAGCAAAGCATATTGGTCCAGGGGCCAACACATGGTCCAACGTTCACATTGATGATCTGGTGGATCTCTATCTTCTGGCCTTGGAAAAAGCCCCCGCCGGCGCCTTCTACTTCGCCGAGAATGGGGAGAACTCCATGCGTGAGGTCTGTGTAGCCATCAGTAAAATGCTCGGGTTTGGAGGCGGCACGGAGCCAATGACCGCAGACTTTGCCGCCACCCACTGGGGCGAGGGCCCCGCACATAACACCATGGCCTCCAACAGCCGTGTGCGCGCCAAGCGGGCTCGTAGCGAGCTTGGCTGGTCGCCTAGCGCCCCCTCTCTCGTTGAGGAGATTGAAACGGGCATATACGCAACATCCTACCCAGCTTAGCCAAGGAACAGGAGCCCAACATGGCCATGAACAACTACAAGACAGCTTTGGTGACCGGAGCCTCTAGCGGCGTTGGTGCTGCCTGCACGCGAACAATGACGGAGGCCGGCTTCAAGGTCATCGCCCTGGCACGGCGTGAGGACCGTCTGGCGGCGTTGGCTGCGGATACAGCCTGCGAACCGCTGGTTCTGGACCTGAAGGACACCGACGCTGTTTACGCCGCGTTGAAGGGACGCGAGATTGATGTGCTGGTGAACAATGCCGGCTTGGGCCGCGGCTATGAGGGCTTTCTGAAGAGCAGTCCTGAAGAGATCAACGAAATGATCGATCTCAATCTTTCAGCTGCCATCCATGTGACCCATGCAGTGCTTGGCGGAATGATCGAACGGGGGCGCGGTCACATGCTGCACATCGGATCGATCGCCGGGCTCTATCCGCTGGGCTTCCCGGTCTATGGCGCCACAAAGGGCGGTATTCACTCGTTCGCGCAGCATCTGCGCATGGAACTGAAGGGCAGCGGTGTGCGCCAGACCGAAGTGTGCCCGGGCCGGATTGCCACGGAGTTCTTCGATACAGCTTTCAAGAGCGAAGATGACCGCAAGGCCTTCATGGATGGGTTTGAGGCGCTTAAGGCAGAGGACATCGTGGGGGCCATCATGTATGCCATCGGCACGCCCCAGAATGTCAATGTAAGCCTCATCGAGTTGACGCCCACGCAGCAAATGCCAGGTGGCGCGATCATCGACCGCAACACCTGAAGAGCCTAGGCGAAGTGCCGGTCTTGTTCCCCGCGCAATGACCAAAGTTGTGAACCCTCCGGCTGAACCACGGCGCTTGGCGAGATGAACTCCCCTTGCGCGACGGCCTTTGTCAGGGTGCAGCCCATCGCCATGAAATAGGGCAGGGCCTGGCTGCGTGCGATGGGTGCAGTGTCCACAAGCAGTGCCTCTACGCCGTCCACATGATGATGGTGATGGCCGTGATCATCCAGGACAGTGCCTGCGGCAAGATCCTTTGTGGCCCGCATGGCGACGTCGCAGATCGGCGCAACCGTGCTGCTTCCCGTGGGTAGGCCCAAGCGGTGCGGCACGATCACTGAAAGCGCAGCTTCAACGCCCAGAAGGTGTGTCGGATTGTAGGCAAGCAAGTGGGTGCGGTCGCGACTGGTCGGCATGCCTTTTGCGCCAAACAGGCGGCCGGTTTCCTCGTCAGGAATCCGGACGACCACGAACACTCCCCCGGCTGCGCTGACCTCGTCGGGACGGCGGAAACAGTTGAACATGTCCAGACGGCCAGTCTGGGAAAGCAACCCGCCTTCTTGCTGTGTGCGGAAGAGGTCCGGCAGCTCGCTGACCCGTGCGACGGGAGCATGAAACTCTGGTCTGTCAGGCTTTAAACCAGAAGCATTGGCGACCAGGCACATCTCGCAATAATCGGGCGGTGTGCGCTGGGGCAGAGCGGCAAGCACTTCGGAGCGCTCGCCGATCGAGGCCTTGAGATCGCCTGAATCCAAATTCCAAAGGCGGTCAGAGAGAGGGACCTGCAGATCTACGCCCTCCGCACTGGCTTGCTGTGTTCCCTGATCGAAGACGAAATCGTACTCACTGGCTTTGCCGGCGCACACAAGCTCAAGGCCAAGGGTTTGGGCCCAGGAAACAAGGCCCAACAGGAGACTGGGTTGATCGCCATCCACCTGGGAGACCACCAATCCCTGACGTGCCGCCCGGGCCGCAATCATGGGCCCGACCACGCTGTCGGTTTCCTTGGTCACCAGCGCGATGTGGCGCCCTTGTTCTATGGCGTGCAGGGAGTTTCGCGTACCGGCCTCTGCACTGCCCGTTGCCTCCACGATCACATCGCCCGGCGCCTCAATCGCAACGTCCGGATCCACCGTCAAAGCAATCTTGCCGGCCTCAATCGCCAGGATGGCAGCAGCCACGGTTTCGGCCACGGCGTACCCATCCTCGTCAAGGCCAACGCTGCGGCAGGTCTCTTTCAGTCGATCAATGTCCAAATCGCACAGCACGCCCAGAGTAAGCTGGGGGATGCGTCGTGACTGCATCAGCAAGGTTCGGCCAAACTGGCCAACCCCGATCAGTGAAGCCCGGGTATGTTCGTCGGCAGAGCCAAACTTTGCGAAAAGATCAGCATAGTTCATGCCGCGAACCCAGACTGTGCGTTGCAAATTTGTGCCAATATGTTCTCGGGCAAGGCGCCTTTGTTAATGGCTTCGGCGGCCTTTTGGAACTGCCCGGCCGTGGCGATCCCCACCTGCAGGGTGGAGACATCAGGGTGGCTTCCCACATAGCGAATTGCCATCTCCACCAGGCTGGCGCAGTCTGAATTATACATGGCCGGCACAAGTTCACATGCGCGTGCTACATCTGCTGCATAGTCGGCGCCCGATCCGATGGGCGCCACAACCGGCATGCCAAGCGGATGGCGCTCTTCTCTGCCGGAGAGGGCGCCGCCCGCAACACTGCGGATGACGATGGACCCCATGCCGGCAGCCTTGGCTTTGGCCAGCAAGCCAGCATAATCCTGCCCGGGAAAGCCTCGGCCGATGGGCCCACCAGCGCTCGGGTTCAACATGTTGTAGACGATCTGGCCGGTGTCGAAGGCTTTGGCATCAACAAGCTTGTGCAATGCTGCCGTTTCGCCAATGGCGGTCATTCCAATGAACCTGGTCTTGCCGTCGCGTTTGATGCGCTCCAGCGCCGGCACCACGTCTTGAAGCACCTGTTCGGGTGACAGGTCCCCGTCGCCGGGATTTTCGGCAATCGGATTGTGAAGCTGCAGGATGTCAACGTGGTCCTGCTGCAGGCGTTGCAGGCTGTCCTCGATTGAGGCGGTCACTGCACGTGAAACGTTCTTCTTTTGGTCGGGTGCAATGCGCACCTTGGTGCCCAGCACGATGTCAGGTCGCAGGTCAGCCAGAATGCGCCCAAGGTTGGTTTCCGACCGGCCGTTCCCATAGAGCGGGGCAGTGTCGAAGAAGTTCACGCCGAGCTCCAGCGCAAGTTCCACGGCGCGGCGCTGATCTGCCGGCTCGCCCTTTGGCATCAACCCACCCACAGCACCGCACCCGAAGGTGAGGAGGGATACCTGAAGGCCCGTTCTCCCTAGAATTCGCGTTTCCATGCTCTCCCCATTGTTGTTGGCCTGATGATGACAGGTTTCGCGTTCGCGGCTACGATTGCGCCAACGCAATAACATCACCTCCGGCGCTCATCCGGCAACAGAAAGGCCTCCCATGAAGCTCAAGCTGCATCACCTGAATTTCTGCACCACGAATGTCTCAGCAATGGACAAGTTTTACCAGGATGTTTTGGACATGGACCCCGAACCAGACATGGGCGCTGGGCGGATCAAGCAGCAGGGCTATCCCGGTGACGTGGCGTTCGTGACCGATGGCGCGATGCAGGTGCACATTGCCGAGAAAGATCTGGAATGTGGCTTTCGCACCGGCAACGCCGTGAACCCGGTGGAACGGGGGCATGTGGCGTTCCGCACTGACGATATTGCCGCCTTCAAGAAGCGCCTGGAAGACAAGGGTGTTCCCTACTCTGACTATGGCGCGTGGGCCATGGCGGGCTGGGAGCAGATCTTCTTCTATGACCCCGACGGCAACATCGTTGAGGTGCATCAGGTCAAGGCGTGATCGCGGGCCCGTTGGGGTGGAGGCATTGCAGACCTTACTACCTCGATATTGCACGTCAGTAGTAGGTGATGTCGCCGTCATGGCCACCGCTTGGAGGTGAGTACACGTCGATAAAGATCACTGGTCATCTCCCAGGATCTCACCACCGTGAGGCACGCCTGGCGGGGCAACCCACATGTCCCCTGGACCGACCTCTCGAACCTCGTCACCGACGGTTAGGCGCATGCGGCCTTGAATCACGACACTCGTCTGCTCATAGGGGTGGGAGTGAAGCGGATAATTACCGTCGGGTTCGAACTTGGCCCAGATGAGTTCCTGGTGCGCGCCGGTCGCCAACACGGTGTGCCATACTCGCATATCGGGCGAGAACTCCGTTGCCGCCTCAGCTTCGCTCAAGCTAATGATATTCGACATGATTAACCTCCATCCATTTGATCATTGAAAGAACTGCCCCAAGCTTCAGTCCTTGGTCACCATCACCTCAATCATCGCCTGGCGCTTTTCGGATTTGATGACATTGAGTGCTTCCTTGAGCGCGCCAGGCAGGTCATTTCCATCTGCGATAGTTCGGCTCCAGGCGCGGCTGGCCGCCGCGATCATGGCGTAGTCTGGGCTTGGGTCCAGCGACGACATGGGCATGGTGTTGGCGCGGGCGGCCTTGCCGTCCGGATACATCATCTTGGTGGTCTTGCGCACAGCATTCCAAACGCCGTTGTTGAAGACGATGGTGAGGAGCGGCAACCCGTTGGCCTCTGCAATCTGGTGGCAGGCGACCGGATTGGCGAACATGTAGGAGCCGTCGCCAACACAAGCGACGGTAACCCGGTCGGGGTCGGACAGGCACGCGCCAAGCGCTGCGGGCAGGCCCCAGCCGAGGCCGCCCGCCAGAGGAGGGGAAAAGAACCGGTTGCCGCCATTGAATGACATGACAGAGGGGTCACAGCCCAACTCGCCGAACACCCGCGCATCTGCGGGCAGGGCATCCGACAGGCACTTTGAGACGAATGCGGGCGTCATGGGTGAGCGACCGCCGTCGTCGGCGCGCTTGCGGGCTGTGTCCCGGCGCGCCTGGCTTTGTCTTGAGATGGCCCCGTGGCGCTTCTTCAGCGCTTCCTTGTTGCTCTTGCGCTGGCCCTTGAGTGCTTTGGTGAGCGCTGAAATGGCCGCAGCAGGTTTTGCAGTGAGGTTCAGAGTTGATCGGAACCCTCGTACCGGTACGCGGGAGAACATTGGGTCTGATCCGATCTGGATCACTTTGGCTTTGGGGTTGGGGCGGGCGGCGGATTCGATCCACGGCACCAGGGCATCCAGCACAATGACCACGTCGGCCTTCTGCAGCAGTGCGCCAGGGTCGGCGCCCATGTGCATGGGATGGTCGGATGCCAGCACATTGAGCGATGGCCAGAACTCCACAAGAGGAATGGCATGCTTGTCGCAGAACTGGCCCAGCACTTCGGCCAATCGGCCTTCCGGGTCGCCGCGTTGGGCGACGATGAGCGGCGCCTTTGCAGCGGCGATCATACCAGCGGCCTGCGTCAGCGTATCGGGGTCCGGCGCGGAAACCGAGGACACCACATGGCGCGGTGGGCCAAGCGGCGTGTCTTTGGGCCAGTCGCCACCTAGGGGCTCTCGCGGCAGGCCCAGATAGACCGGCCCGCGCGGTTCGCTCATGGCGATGGCGTAGCCCCGGTCGATCAAGTCGGCGGCCTGCTCGGGCAGCTTCAGCTCATACTCCCATTTGACGAATTCCCGCACGATGGAGGACTGGTCGCGCATGTCCTGGCCCCAATGGATTGGCAAGCTGCGGGCGCCATGCCGATCGCCTTCGGTAAACGGCGTGCGGCCGGCCATCATGAAGATCGGGATATTGTCGCTGGCCGCATTGATGACCCCCATAAGTGCGTTGGCCAAACCCACGTTCACATGCACCATGACGGCCTGTGGCCAGCCCGTGGCCATGTAATATCCGTGCGCCATGGCAACCGCAGCGGTTTCGTGCGGCGCGATGATGGGGGTTGGAATGGGCAGGTCCGCCTGCTGGTTCTTGGCATAGGTTTCGATGATAGGCGCAAAGTCTGTGCCCGCATTTGCGAACAGATAGTCGATGCCATGCTGTTTGAGACGCACCAAAACGGCTTCAGCGGTTGTTTCAGGAACGAAATTCTTCGGCAGATTAGCCATGGGGTCACATCTCACTTACGGATTTGGCCGGGCAGCCAGGTGGCAAGCTCTGGAACGAGGAGTATCAGGCTCAACACTGTGAGAGCCAGAAGGATGAAGGGGAAGGCGGCACGGTAGACCTGGCCTAGGGTGATTTCAGGCGGTGCGACCCCCTTCATGACGAAGATCAGCAGGCCGAAAGGAGGGGTGGTGAAGCTGATCTCCATGACCACCAGCATGAGAACGCCGAACCAAAGTTGATCGATGCCAAGTGTTTGTGTCAACGGAATGAAAAAGGGCAAGGTGATCATCATCATGCTCACCTGGTCCATGAACGCGCCCAACAGCAGAAGGATGGCCAGCATGGCGAGCAGCACTGTGATGGTTCCCGCATCCAGACCGTTGATCAGGTTGAGCAGGCCGTTTGTGGCACCGGAGAAGGCGAGGATTTGAGAGAAGGTGACAGACCCGGCGATGATGAAAAGGATCATCACCGAGATTTTTGCGGTTTCCGACACGGCCTTCAGCATGGAGCGCGCGGTGCATTTGCCATAGGCGATGGCGGCGATGGCCGAGGCCACACTTCCAAGGGCTGCCGATTCTGTTGGCGTTGCAAACCCGCCGAGGATGCTGCCGACCACCACAACAAAGATGCTGAGGAGTGGCACCACATAGATCAGGAAGGGTTTCCACCGCTCCCAAACTGTGGTGTGGGCCACGTCGTAAGCTGGGGCGAGCTCGGGGTTCAGGCTGCAGCGGGTGATGATGTAGGCCAGGAAGGCGGCGGCCATCAGCAATCCGGGGATGATGGTGGCGATCAGCAGCTTGGCAATGGAGATGCCGGCAAGGCTGCCGAGCAGCACGGCAAGCGCTGACGGCGGGATCAGCATGGCGATGCTGCCGGTGGCCATGATGGGGCCCATGGCGAGGGTAGGGTGGTAGCCCCGCTTCAGCATGTCGGGCAGCAGGGCACTGCCCAGAACGGCGGTGTTGGCGATGGTGGAGCCGGAGAGCGATGAGAACACGGTGCCGCCCAGCACCGAGACGATTGACAGGCGCCCCGGCACACGCGCGATCAGACGGTCGATGGCGTTGATGGCACTGAAGGCAACGCCGGTCTGAAACAGAATTTCACCCATCAGCAGAAACAGCGGGATTGGTGCGAGCGAAAAGTTGCTGACCGAGGCCACAGTGTTGCGAACCATCTGGTCCAGCCCAATTTCACCGCCAAGGAAGACGATGGCGCCAACGATGTTGACCCCGAGAAAGGCAAAGGCCACGGGCAGGCCGGTGATCATCAGCGCGATCAGCGTGCCGAGCAGAAGGAAGAGTGCCGGGGCCCACTCCATGGCTTACTCCGAACCGTGAGCGGGGTGGAACAACCGCCTGACAAACTCGGCAACCAACAACGCCCCTGTTACAGCAACAACCGCCAGGAACGGCCATTCCGGCACCACGAGCTCCTTGAAGATCATGTCGCCGCGCTCGATGCTGTCGCGCGTAACGCGCAAGGCATACCAGGTGAGGGTGGCGCAAATCCCGATGCCGATGAGATTGGCGACGGCGTTCAGGATCTTTCGCAACGCGGGCGCCAGCCCGGTGAGCAGCAGATCAACGCTCACATGGGCATTCTCGCGCAACACCCAAGGGGCAGCCAGGAAGGTTGAGATGAACAGGACGTATTCGGACACCTCCAGCAGCCAGGCAAAGTTTGCGATGCCCAGATTGCGCAGGAAAACATCAGCGGTGATGCCAAGCGCCAATGCCGCCAGCGCAATGCCGGCAGCGTAGCCCAGCCCAGTGACCAGGGCCGTGTGGGCACGGGCCAGTGATGTCATCACGCTTGTGGCGCCTACTTGCTCAGCAGCTCCTTCAGCTTGGGCCCGGTTTCCGGGTTGGCCTTGATGAACTCGGCCCAACCGGCCTCATACGCCTGCTTGATGTAGGCCTCGCCTTCGGCTCCTTCGAACGTGATGGTGTTGATGCCCGCATCCGCCTGACGCTTGGTCTCGGTTTCGTTGACCTTCATGTCCTCTTCGCACAACCCTTCCATGAACGCGGCTGCGTCCTGCAGCACCTTTTGCTGATCGGCGCTGAGCTTGGCCCAGGCATCGTGGTTGATGAGCACCTCAACCGAAGCGCGGTAGAAGGGGGGATCAACACGGTATTTGGTGACCTCGTGCCATCCAAGATCCAGCACCCCTTGGGTGGGCCAGCCATAACCATCCACGGTGCCGCGTTCCAGGGCCGTGTACACATCGCCCGGTTTGGTGCGGATCAAGCTTGCGCCCATGGCGGAGAAGAAGGCGCGGTAGATGGGGGTGGTGCGAATCTTCAGGCCGGTCAGATCGCGCTTGTCGATCTTCTTGTTGGTGTAGAGGTGGAACGGCACACAGTCTTTCTGGCGGGCCAGGTGATAGACGTTCATGCGCTTCTTGTGCAGCGCGTTGGTGTGAGCCCAGGCGCCGTTCGCCCGCTCTTCGGCGATGGTGTAGGCGCTAAGTTTGAACACATCGGCTTCCGGCATCAGCTTGGTGTAGAAGGCGCCAGGGAGGTTGCCGATTTTCACCACGCCGGTGCGGATGGCATCGCCCAACTGAAATGGGTTCATCACCTTGCCACCACCGCCTTTGTAATCAATGCGCACCTTACCGGCGCCGATCTCGTTGGCCTTTTCCACGAAACGCTGGAAGTTCTTGGTGAAGGTGGTGCCGTCTGCAAAGGCGCTGACGGCAGAGAGGACCGCCTCTTCGGCGACAGCCGATGTGGACAGCATGCCGGCGAGCGCAAATCCCAATACCCAACGTTTCATGGCTTTCTCCTCCCAGATGCGCTCTTTGGCGCTTTTTTGTGTGAAGGATCAGGATGCCCCCATCTGCGCCTGAGCGCAAGGTGGGGCGGCAGCATCCCGGTGTGGAGATCAGACGGAAACCGATCAGAATTGACGTTTCCATGGGCGCCGCCAGGGTCTTGTGTGAGTAGCCTTTAGAACGCGAAGTCAGTCCAGCAACCTACGGTGAGAACATGTTCGATATCGGCGTTGTGCACTACGTGATCAGACCGGAGGGAGGGGTCATCGATGCGGTTTGGCATTCCACGCGATTTGCTTCAGACAAGCAGGGGACGGGAATCGCCCGCGGAGACACCTCAAACGGCTTCCCCGGAACCTACGACGTTACCTACTACCGTCCCGATGGCACCATTTCGGCGGAGTTGGAGCTAAGCATCGAGAAGGAGGGGGAGATTTACACGCTGACCTTCTCGAAAGACGGAACGGCGCTCCTTGCCGGCATCGGTTTGGAAACACCGAGCGGGTTGGCCGGCGGTTACAGAAAATTGGGGGAAAAATGACCGCCTACATCATCTTTCAAGAGACCGTCCACGATGCTGAAGCGTTTGAGAGGTACAAGCAGCTTTCGCCCGCCTCGATCAGCAAGTTCTGCGGTGAGTTTGTCGTCCGTGGTGGCCAAATCGAAACGCTTGAAGGGTCGTTTGAACACGAACGGGTTGTCATCATCGCCTTTCCAGATGCAGAGCACGCCCGCGACTGGCATCGGTCGATCGACTATGCGGAGGCCAAGGCGATGCGTTTGAAAATTTGCTCTGGGGACGCGATCCTGGTGGAGGGAGTTGAGTAACAGTCTATCGGCTCTTGAGATTCAGTGACATCGTGTTTCATCGAGACAGAAGATGCCGTCAAGCACAGGTCTTGTCCGATCGGACACAAGCGCATCAACCATGAGTGCTGCGCGCGTTCACAAGCTGCGCACCTGCTCGGCAATCTCGAACAAGGCCGCAATCTCCGGCGTCGACTTGCGGGCATCAAGGCAAGCCACATATTCTGTGACACTCAAGTCTGCCTTGGCGATCATCAGAGTGTGCAGGCGCTCGTCCTGGCCGATTTCTCCCTCGTTGATGATGCCCACGCCCAGACCGTTGGCTGCCGCCTCGCGCACCGCCTCGCGGCTGCCCAGCTCTATGGTCTCTTTCAAACGGATCCCGGCTGCATCCAAGGCCCGTTCCAGAACCGCTAGAGTTTGCGATCCGCGCTCGCGCAGCAACACGGTTTCTTCCGCCAGATCGGGCAGCTGAATGCGGCGCTGCTGGGCCCAGGGGTGCGCGGCGGAGACAAGCGTCACCAGCCGGTCACGGAAAAAGGGCAGGGCGTGGAGACGTTCATCCACGTCCAGCTCGGGAAGGAAGGCCACATCGCACTCGCCCGTCAGAAGCTTGCTGAGCACTTTTTCGGAGTTTCCGAACGTGAAGTTCTGGCGCACCGCCGGATAGCGACGCGAGAATGTGGAGAGAAGAGAGATCATGTAGAACGGGGAATCGGCTGCAATGCGCAAGCGTCCCCGCAGGAGATCCTTGGCCCGGGACAAGAGAGTTTCGATCTCGCTTTCGGTGGCGAAATAACGCGCGGTTATCTCCTTCAAGGAGAGCCCGAACTCCGTCAAATGCACCGAGCGCCCGCGCCGTTCGAACAGTTCCACCCCATAGCCTTCCTCCAACGAGCGCACATGGGCAGACAAGGTCGGTTGAGAGACCCGCAACACATTTGCCGCGCGGGTAAAGCTGCCTTCGTTGGCAACCGCATGGAAGGCGCGAAGCTGAGAATGATTCATAGGAAGAACCTATATCAACATTAGAATTTATGTATTTGAACTATGAGTATCACACCGTCTAAAAGATGCAACCAACACTCATCCAACTGGGAACGATGATGACTGAAACCCCCTCTCTTTCTCCCACTGGCGACCCTTGGCTTCTCACTCCTGGGCCCCTCACCACATCGCCCACCGTAAAGGCGGCGATGCAGCATGATTTTGGCTCCAGGGATCAAAACTTCATCGCGATCAATAAACGCATGCGCGAGCGGCTTGCGGCCATGGTGAATGGCGGCGATGACTATGTGTGTGTGCCCATGCAGGGCAGTGGAACCTTCGCCGTAGAAGCGATGCTGGGCACCATGGTGCCGCGGGATGGCAAGGTTCTGGTGCTGGTGAATGGCGCTTATGGAGACCGGATCGTGAAGATCTGCGATTATCATGGCCGCGCGAAAGTGGTGCAGAAGTGTCCTGAAAATCAGCCAGTCAGCGTGACCCAGCTTGACCAGGCCTTGAGTGCCGACAGCACCATCACCCACGTGGTGGCGGTACACTGCGAGACGACCACAGGCATTCTCAACCCGCTGAAAGACATTTCCGATGTGGTGAAACGCAATGGCCGCAAACTTTTGATCGATGCCATGAGCGCCTTTGGCGCGGTGCCCCTGGAGGCCACTGAAGTGACATTCGATGCGGTGGCGGCTTCATCCAACAAGTGCATTGAGGGCACGCCTGGCATGGGCTTTTGCATTGCGCGCAAAGACACCCTTGAAGGCTGTGCCGGCAACTGCCCCTCGCTCAGCCTGGATCTCTACGACCAGTGGGTGGCGATGGAAAAGAACGCCCAGTGGCGCTTCACGCCGCCGGTTCAGGTGATCGCGGCGTTCGATCAAGCGCTCAACGAATTTGAAGAAGAAGGCGGCGTCGCAGGACGTGGCGCGCGCTATGCGGACAACTGCAAGATCTTGCTGGACGGGATGGCGGAACTTGGATTTCAGTCGCTTTTGCCTGCCGAACTTCAGGCGCCCATCATCGTGACGTTTCTGATGCCGTCGGACCCGCGCTTTGACTTCAACACCTTCTACGACCGCCTGAAGGACAAGGGCTACGTGATCTATCCGGGCAAATTGACCGTTGCGGAAACATTCCGGATTGGCTGCATAGGCCGGCTTGGTGCTAAAGAAATGAATGAAGCACTGGCGGCCATTAAACACACATTAGCCGAAATGGGCGTCGACAATTGCGCGCCTGCAGCGGCTGCATAACGTCAAAAGATAAGGACATAAGGGTTACATGAGCGGATCAAAATCCCCCGTTAGCGTGAATGGCAGGGACTATAGCTGGCCGGCAGCCCCCCTCGTGGTGATTTGCTGCGATGGCAGCGAGCCGGACTACATGGAAGTGGCCATGGCCCAGGGGCTGATGCCAAATCTTGAGCGCATTGTGGGCAAGGGCGAAAACTTGCTGGGCGCTTCCGTGGTGCCGAGCTTCACCAACCCCAACAACCTGTCTATCGTAACCGGCCGCCCTCCGGCTGTGCACGGGATTAGCGGCAACTACCTCATCGACCCCGATACGGGCGAAGAGGTGATGATGAATGATCCCAAGTTCCTGCGCGCACCCACAATCTTTGAAAGCTTCCAGAAGGCCGGCGCGAAGGTGGTTGTTGTGACCGCGAAAGACAAGCTTCGCTTGTTGCTTGGGAACGGGCTGAACTTTGGAGAGGGCGGTGCTGTGTCGTTCTCTTCGGAGAAGGCAGACCAGTGCACGATGGCCGACCACGGCATCGAAGATGTGTGCGAAATGGTTGGCATGGAGGTGCCGGAGGTCTATTCGGCTGAGCTTTCCGAATTCGTCTTCGCCGCCGGTGTCAAGCTTCTGGCGTCCCATAAGCCCGACCTGATGTATCTCTCAACCACCGACTATGTGCAGCACAAGTATGGTCCAGGCTCAGACGGGGCAAATGCCTTCTACGCAATGATGGACGGTTATCTGGGCGCATTGGATGGCGCTGGTGCCACCATCATCCTCACTGCCGATCATGGCATGAAGGACAAACATCTGGCGGATGGGACACCGGACGTTCTCTATCTTCAGGACGTGCTGGACGAGTGGCTGGGCGCTGGGGAGAGCAAGGTCATCCTGCCGATCACAGATCCCTACGTCGTGCACCACGGGGCGCTTGGCTCCTTCGCCACGGTTTACCTGAACGATGCCTCGCGTGCTGTTGAGCTGGCCGAACGGATTGCCGGGCTCGACGGCATTCACGCGGCGCACACCGGTGAAGACGGTTGTGCGACCTACGAACTGCCCCGGGACCGCATGGGCGACATGATCATCGTGTCACGCGATACCAAGGTTCTGGGCACCACAGCCTCCAAGCATGATCTTTCGGGCCTGAACGAGCCCCTGCGCTCACACGGCGGCATCACCGAGCAGACCATTCCCATCATCAGCAACCGAAAGCTTGCCAATTTGCCGGCAAACTTGCGTAACTTCGATGCGTTCTCCATCGGCTGCAACAACGTGGCCGGCATCGCCCAAGCTGCAGAATAGGACTTTGAAATCATGAACGAGATGAGCAAAGCACGGCCCGTTATCTCCGAATCCATGAGGATTGGCGGCAAAAAGGTGGATGCGGACGGTGTGGTGAATGTGCACTACCCCTACACCAATGAGGTGATCGGCACGGTGCCAGCGGGCAATGCGAGCCACGCTAAGCAAGCCTTTCAGATTGCTGCTGACTTCCAGTCCAAGCTCACCCGCTATGAGCGCCAGCAGATCCTGTTCCGTGCTGGTGACCTGCTGCGTGAGCGCCGCGATGCGCTGGCCGAAGTGCTGACCCTGGAACTCGGCATCTCCACGAAGGATGCGCAATATGAGGTGGGCCGGGCCTATGATGTGTTCACCCTGTCCGGCCAGCTTTGCATCCAGGATGATGGCGAGGTGTTCTCCTGCGATCTGACACCGCACGGCAAGGCGCGGAAGATCTACACCATGCGTGAGCCGGTGAAGACGATTTCCGCCATCACACCGTTCAACCACCCCATCAACATGGTGGCCCACAAGATTGCGCCGGCGATTGCCACCAACAACTGCTTGGTGTGTAAGCCAACCGAGCTCACGCCGCTCTCGGCCATCGCCCTTGCAGATCTGCTCTATGATGCCGGCTTGCCGCCGGAAATGTTCCAGATCGTCACCGGCATGCCGGAAGATATCGGCGATGAAATGGTGACCAACGAAAACATCGAGCTGATCACCTTCACCGGCGGCGTCCGGGTTGGGAAAATGATTGCGAATAAGGCTGGCTATCGGCGCTCGGCGCTGGAGCTTGGCGGCAACGATCCGCTGATCGTGCTCAACGATCTGAGCGATGAAGATCTCGACAAGGCCGCAGAACTGGCCGTTGCCGGCGCCACCAAGAACTCAGGTCAGCGCTGCACGGCCGTGAAGCGCATTTTGGCCCAAGAGAAGATTGCCGACCGGCTGAGTGAACTGGTTCTGGAGAAAGCCAAGAAGATCAAATTTGGTGATCCCATGGACCCTGAAACCGATCTGGGCACTGTGGTGCACGAAGAAGCGGCCAAAGTGTTCGAAGCCCGTGTGCACAAGGCGGCCGAGCAGGGCGCAGAGATCCTTTACAACCCTGGCCGTGAAGGCGCTGTTTTGCCGCCCATCGTGGTTGATCATGTGCCGCACGAGAGTGAACTGGTGTTTGATGAGACCTTCGGGCCCATCGTTCCCATCGTCCGCGTTCCGAACGATGATGACGAGGTGATCAAGATCTCCAATTCAACACCGTTTGGCCTCTCATCTGGCGTGTGCACCAACCGGCTGGACCGCATCACCAAATATGTGAGCGAGCTCAACGTGGGCACCGTGAACATCTGGGAAGTGCCCGGCTACCGGATTGAAATGTCACCGTTCGGCGGCATCAAGGATTCCGGCAATGGCGTGAAGGAAGGCGTGCAGGAAGCCATGAAGTATTTCACCAACGTGAAGACCTACTCCCTGCCTTGGCCGGCCTAGGAGACGCCTGACCGCACATATGGAGACGACTGGCACTGAGTTATTGATTAGAATTGCGGGCGCAGCAGCTCTTTTGCTGTGGGGCGCTCGTATGATGCGCACGGGTATGATTCGGGCGTATGGCGCGAGCATTCGTGCCTTTTTGAGTTCAGGTGTGCGTAACCGCTTTGGCGCTGCGCTGGTTGGCGTGGCTTCAGCATTGGTGTTGCAAAGTTCAACGGCGGTGGCCCTTTTGGCCTCCGCCTTTGCCAGTGTTGGGGTTCTCAAAGTTTCCGCCGGGCTTGCAATACTTCTGGGGGCAGATTTGGGCAGTGCGTTGGCGGCGCAACTTTTGGCCCTGAATATCCGCGAAACCTGGCCTCTGCTCATGCTGGGCGGCTATGTGCTCCACGCCAGTTCTGAAAAAAGGGGCCCCACGGCCAAGCAGCTCGGCCGGGTGGCCATGGGCCTTGGCATGATCTTCCTGGCGCTGTCGCTGCTCTCCACCAGCGCATCGGTTTTGAAGCAAAGCGATATTGTGCATCAGGTTTTGAGTGCCTTGGGCAATGAGCCTGTGTTGGCAATCTTGTTGGCGGCTGTCCTCACCTGGTTGTCTCATTCAAGCCTTGTGGTGTTGTTGTTGGTGGCGGGCCTTGCCAGTGCCGGGGTGTTGAATCACGACCAGCTGGCGTTCTCGCTCATGCTGGGCGTCAACGCAGGCGCTGCGGTGCCGGCGGTTGTCATGACCCTGTCTGAGCGCCACCCGGCCCGTCAGGTCACTCTGGGAAATCTGCTTTTCCGGATTGTTGGGGTGTTGATCGCAGCGGTCACCTTGCCTTTATGGGCCGCTTGGTTGACCGAAACCGACTACACCATCGGCCAGCTCATCATTCTCTCCCATATTCTGTTCAACGTAGTCCTGGTGGCCGGATTTATCCTTTTCACCGGTGTCATGAGCCGCTTGCTCGAGCATCTGGTGAGCGAATCCAACAATGTGGCCGATGAGCTTGCCCCCCAGCACCTGGATGCGTCGGCTACCAATCTGCCGAATGTGGCCTTGTCCATGGCCGCACGTGAAACCTTGCGTATGGTGGACTGTGTCCAGGAGATGTTGACCGATTCCATCGATGCCCTGGAAAAGAACGATCCGAAATTGTGCGATCAGGCCTCCAAGCTGGATGACAAGGTGGATAGCCTCTATGAGGCCATCAAGCTCTATGTCACTGAGTTGACCCGTTCTGAGCTTGAGCAGGATGAGAGCCGGAGGGCGCTGGATATCATTTCCTTTACCACCCATCTGGAGAGCGCCGGCGATGTGATCGACCGCAATTTGCTCGACACGGTGCGCCAGAAAATCGCCAGTCAGGCGGTTTTCACCCGGCGGGGCGCACAAGAGGTGGCCGATATCCATGCTTACGTGTGTGAGACCATTCTGCTGGCCTCCCAGGTGTTCATGGAACCCAACGTGGCCAATGCCCACAAGCTTTTGGAGCGCAAGACCAAGTTGCGCGCCATGGAGCAAGAGAGCATCGACAGCCACCTGGTGCGGCTCAGCAAACGCAAGCCCAAGACGATGGCTTCGAGCAACTACCACATTGATCTCGTGCGCGATTTGAAACGCGTCAACTCGCATTTTGCGTCAGTGGCCTATCCGATCCTTGAACAGGCAGGCCAACTACATGACTCTCGGGCGAAATAGGGCCGATTAGCGCTTGCGGCCCTCGCTTCGGTCGATGCGCATGACATAGAGCGTTGCGAGTAATCCCATAACTGAGCAGAACAGCATCATGCCCAGCAGGGTAAGGGCTGCGTCGCCTTCGGTGAGCATGACACTGGTGATCGACGACAAAGTGGCGCCGCCGCCAACGGACAATGCTCCGGCGAGCCCAGATGCGCTGCCCGCCAGCTTGGGACGAACCGACAAGACGCCAGCGCTGCAGCCAGGCGTTGTCAACCCATTGCCCAGGCCAACCAGGATCACCGCACCGAACAATGTGGCCACATGGATGGCGCCCGCAAACAAGAACGCCAAGCCAACGATGAGGCCAGTGCACGCAACGACCCTTCCGGCCAGAACTATTGTTGTGAGGGCAAAGCGCCTGGAATAACGGCCCGACAGGAAACTGCCGACCATGAAACCAGAGGTAATCGTGCCCATATAGAACCCCAGTGATGAAGGTGACAGTTTGAAGATCGTCTCTGCCACAAGCGGAACTCCAGCCAAAAAGGCATAAAACGAGCCTGTCGAAAACGCCATGCACAGGGCATAACCCCAAAACCGGCGGGAGCTGAACAGTTCCGGATAGCTCTGGATCTGGCTTGCCAAGGTTTCAGAGGGCGATGTGTTGGTTTCACCCACATCTGCCCAGCAAATGACCAGCATCGCCGTTCCGGCTACGGCATAAAACACAAAGCTGGACCGCCAGCCGAAGAGCTCATCGAACACGCCGCCAACCATTGGCCCCAACATGGGGGCAATGGCCATGGCCATGGTGACATAGCCAATCAGGCTGGCGGCCTCCCGTGGCTCGGAGGTGTCGCGGATGACGGCCATGGAGATCACCCAACCGGAGATGATTACGCCCTGGGCCAGGCGAAAGGCCAGAAAAGCCCAAATGTTGGTAGCCAGAACACATCCAAATGAGGCCACACTGAAGATCAGCAATCCGGCCAGTAACACTGGCCTGCGTCCATAGCGGTCCGATAGAGGCCCAATAACCAGCTGCAACACGGCCGTCATGGCGAGATAACCAGCAATCGCCAGGCTCGCGACGGCGTAGTCGACCTGGAATGTTTCGGCCATGTTGGAGAGAGAGGGCAAGAACATGTTCAACGACAGCACCGAGAGCCCGGCGAGCATAATCAGGCTCGCGACACGGGGCGGCGATGTGGCGGCGTTAAACATCTGTGCCTTCCAGCCGGGATGACCCGGCGCAAAAAAAAGCCCCCGAAGAATTTCGGGGGCGCATGAGAGTTCAGTATGGGGTCCGTTACCGGCCCATGCGCCAATCTCTCACCACGACTGCTGTCTTGTTCTTCGACATGAGTTTCCAAACTCTGCGCACGCTGCGCCAAACGAGATGTCAGAATGCCTCAACATTTGCCGGGAACGCAAACGATTTTGCCGTTAACCATTCGTCAAGGTGCGGAGGAGCAAGATGATGGTTCACGGTGATAAGGGCGAACGGCAGCGTGACGATGGAACGGTTTACAACCAACATTCAAAAGCTCCTTTTTGGGAGCCCGGCCCAACCTGTGCCTCTTGCCACCTTAAACATCGTTAGAGCCAGGTTCGAAAAACATGCTGCAGCCAATCATAGAAAGTGCATTCCCGCACGCCCTAAAGACGAAGACGCTTGGGAAATCCTGGGTGCAACGGCCTGGTAAAGGGCCGAATTCTCATTTCCAGTAGTTGTTGGCGGCTGCGACCGTCTGAAAATTGGTGGCAATCACGTGTGACGCCATGGTCAGACTGTCTGCATCATTTTCATAGATTGCCCGCATACGCAGCCTGGCCGCATCGTCTGGCTGGGTTTTCTTGACTCCCATCCGAGACAGCTTAATTGCAACGTCGAAGCCTTCTTCGGGGATTTCGGTGATGAGCGACGGTAGCCAGGACATGGGATTCTCCAAATTTATATGTTGTTCGATAATATCGTGTGCGATATAACTATGAAGCGTTGACCTGTGTGTCAATCGCTTTCATCGCAGAAAGCCACAAGGCCATAACTCTTGGACCTCAGAACATGTCTAGTTCAGACGATGCCTCCGACCTCGAACTGCCCAGCCGGGCTGAAGTATTGATCTGCTTTGCCTTGTATTCGGCCAATCATGCAATGAACCGGAGCTACCAGCCCCATCTGAGCGTGTTGGGGCTCACCTATCCTCAATACATTGCTCTTGTTGGTCTCTGGGAGGGCGACGGCATTACGGTTGGGCAGCTCTGCAAGCGGCTGTTTGCGGAAACCAGCACCTTGACACCCGTTCTGAAGCGCCTGGAAAAGCTGGGGCATGTTGAGCGCCGGCGCGGCAGGCAAGATGAGCGGCAAGTGTTCTTGTATCTAACGCCAAGCGGCCGAGCGTTGGAGAAGGAAGCCCCAAACATCACCGATTGCATAATCGCTGACACCGGAGTTCAGTTAGACAAACTGTCAGATCTTGTCGTTGCAATAGGCGCCATGCGGGACAGTCTGCTGAAAAACCGTAATTCCCGAGAGTGAATGCCACTGCTGCGCTTGCTGTGTAAGGTGTTATTTTGGCGGATTCCCGCCAAATCCATCCCCCTGCGGCATCACTGTCTTGTAGACAACGCATTTATCCTCTTCCGACTCCGCCCCAGGTGCGTTAGAACCCGCCAAATTCGCGTGAGTTTTTCACTTTTCATGCCAAAACGTACAGACATCAAGTCCATCCTGATTATTGGGGCCGGGCCGATCGTGATCGGCCAGGCCTGTGAATTTGATTATTCAGGAACCCAAGCCTGCAAAGCGCTGAAGCAGGAGGGGTATCGGATCATTCTGGTCAATTCCAATCCGGCTACGATCATGACCGATCCCGATCTGGCGGATGCCACATATGTGGAGCCCATCACGCCGGAAGTGGTTGCCAAGATTATCGAACGTGAGCGCCCAGACGCGCTGTTGCCCACCATGGGCGGTCAAACTGCTTTGAACTGTGCCCTTAGCCTCAACAAGCTGGGCGTGCTGGAAGAGTTTGGCGTGCAGATGATTGGCGCCAAGGCGCACGTGATCGACAAGGCCGAAGACCGGGATCTGTTCCGCCAAGCCATGCAGAAGATCGGGCTGGCCACGCCGCGCTCTGCGTTCGTCAATACATCGGACCTTAAACACAAGAATGAGCAGGCCTATGCCGACCTGATGGCGAAGGCGAAGACCGATGAACAACGCCAGGCTGCGCGCCTGGAATGGGATCAGGGGGAAATCGGTCGCCGGGAAGAAATCCGCCTAACCGCGCAGATCCAGGCTTTGAAGGCCCACAATGAGACGGGACTTCCGGCAATCGTCCGACCCTCCTTTACTCTCGGCGGTTTGGGCGGCGGCATCGCCTATACGCTTGAAGAACTCTACGATTTGGTTCTGGGCGGTATTGAGGCCTCTCCCACTCATGAGGTGTTGGTGGAAGAATCCGTTCTGGGCTGGAAAGAGTTCGAAATGGAAGTCGTCCGCGACACGGATGACAACTGCATTATTATCTGCTCCATCGAAAACATCGATCCGATGGGCGTTCATACCGGCGATTCTATCACTGTTGCCCCTGCACTAACCCTAACGGACAAAGAATATCAAATGATGCGCAACGCATCGATTGATGTGCTGCGGGAGATCGGGGTTGAAACAGGGGGCTCGAACGTACAGTTCGCAGTGAACCCGGAAGATGGCCGTCTTGTTGTCATCGAGATGAACCCGCGCGTCTCGCGGTCGTCTGCTCTGGCCTCCAAGGCCACAGGTTTTCCGATTGCGAAAGTGGCTGCCAAGCTTGCCGTGGGCTACACGCTGGATGAACTGGAAAACGACATCACCGGCGGCGCGACGCCTGCGTCTTTTGAGCCGACCATCGACTATGTCGTGACTAAAATTCCGCGTTTTGCCTTTGAGAAGTTCCCGGGCGCTGAGCCGTTGCTGTCAACGTCCATGAAATCAGTTGGTGAGGTGATGGCCATTGGCCGGACCTTCCAGGAGAGCTTTCAAAAGGCGCTCCGCGGCATGGAGATTGGTCTGTCAGGTCTTGATGAGGTGGAAATCGAAGGCTTCGGCGACGACGAGAACGAAAATCGCAACGCCATACGCGCGGCGCTCGGCCGGCCAACCCCTAGCCGGATCCTTAAGGTGGCCCAGGCCCTCAGAACGGGCACGAGCCAGGAAGACGTTTACAACGCTTGCAAGATTGACCGGTGGTTCTTGTCGCGCATCCAGGAGATACTCGATCAAGAAGCCCGCGTGCGGGTCCACGGCCTTCCTGCTGACGCTTGGAACATGCGGACCTTGAAGGCTGCAGGGTTCTCCGATGAACGCCTTGCGACGCTGTCCGGCTTAAGCGAGCAAGAGGTGAGAGCGAAACGCGGAGAGCTTGGCGTTCATCCGGTTTACAAGCGCATCGATACCTGCGCCGCCGAATTTGCTTCACCTACAGCCTATATGTATTCGACCTATGAAACCGGCATCAACGGAGAGGCCGCCGACGAGGCGTTACCGTCAGGACGGGAAAAGGTCATCATTCTGGGAGGCGGCCCTAACCGGATCGGCCAGGGGATCGAGTTTGATTATTGTTGCTGTCATGCGGCGTTTGCGTTGGCTGAAGCTCAGCCGGCGGCCATTGAATCGATTATGGTCAACTGCAATCCGGAGACGGTTTCTACTGACTATGACACCTCTGACCGGCTCTATTTTGAATCTCTGACCGCCGAAGATGTGCTTGAGGTCATCCGGGTGGAGCATCAAGCTGGCACACTGAAAGGCGTTATCGTCCAGTTTGGGGGGCAAACTCCGCTCAAACTGGCCGCTGAGCTTGAGGCTGCCGGTGTGCCCATCTTGGGCACTTCGCCTGATGCCATCGACTTGGCGGAAGACCGCGATCGCTTCAAGGCCTTGCTGGAGAGGTTGAACCTGGCGCAACCTAACAACGGCATTGCGTCTTCCGGCGATCAGGCGATCGAGATCGCTGAAAACATCGGGTATCCGGTGGTTATTCGCCCATCCTATGTGTTGGGCGGACGCGCCATGGAAATCGTCCACGAGCGCTCCAGCCTGGAGCGCTACATCAAGGAAGCGGTGGTGGTTTCCGGCTCCAGTCCGGTTCTGATCGACAGTTACCTGCGCAACGCCATTGAGGTTGATGTGGATGCGCTTTGTGACGGCGCGGATGTGTTCGTTTGCGGCATCATGGAACATATCGAAGAGGCCGGCGTTCACTCCGGTGACAGTGCCTGCTCGCTGCCGCCACGCTCGTTCGATGCGGCAATGCTTGTTGAATTGGAAGAGCAAACCCGGAAACTTGCCCTGGCGCTGAACGTGGTCGGGCTTATGAACGTGCAATATGCCATCAAGGACGGCACGATCTATATTCTTGAGGTCAACCCTCGCGCCTCGCGCACGGTACCGTTCGTGGCAAAGGTTATTGGGGCGCCGATTGCGAAGATCGCTGCCCGGATCATGGCTGGCGAGAAACTTGCTGACTTCACAATCAGCAACAGCACAAATGGCCATATCGCCGTTAAAGAAGCTGTCTTCCCGTTTGCGAGGTTCCCCGGTGTCGACATTCTGCTTGGTCCGGAGATGCGCTCAACCGGTGAGGTGATGGGCATCGACCGCAACTACGCCATGGCCTTTGCCAAAAGCCAACTGGGTGGCGGCACCAAGGTGCCAACCGAGGGTGTCGTATTTGTATCAGTGAAAGATGAGGACAAGGACGGCGTGGTTGAGGCGATCCGAACCCTGAGTTCGTCTGGCTTCAGCGTTGTTGCCACCGGCGGCACACAGCGCCACCTGGAAGCGCAAGGCGTGGATTGTGCTCAGATCAACAAGGTTCTGGAAGGCCGGCCCCATATTGTCGACGCCATGGTAAATGGTGAAGTTCAGCTGGTGATCAACACCACGGAGGGAACTTCCGCCCAGGAAGACAGCAAATCTCTGCGTCGGGCGGCCCTTCTGAACAAAATTCCCTACTATACGACCCTGGCCGGGGCTGTGGCCGCAGCAGACGCAATTGCGGCCTACAAGTCGGGAACCCTTGAAGTTGCGCCCTTGCAAGATTATGTAGGCGCCGGAGGCGCGTACGACACGGCGGCGTTGCGCTTGTTTTAGGGGGTTTACGATAGGTGCCGTGATGGCTTGCAGACCGGCGAATTTTTGCGCATAGTTGCGGGCTGGACAGAGGTTTCACCCATTTTTCAATCCTTCTGCCGGGTGGCGATGCGCCACTGCGGACAGAGAGGGACTGACAGAACTGGACGATAGATACGATGGATAAAGTGCCAATGACATCAGGCGGACACGCCGCCATTCAGGACGAAGTAAAAATCCTGAAGACCACAGAGCGTCAGAGGATCATTAAGGCGATCTCAGAAGCGCGTGAGCATGGCGATCTGTCGGAAAACGCCGAATATCATGCCGCCAAGGAACAGCAGGGCCTGAACGAAGCCCGCATTGCCGAGATGGAGGATATGCTGTCGCGCGCCGATGTGATTGATGTCAGCCAACTGTCGGGCTCCAGTGTGAAGTTCGGAGCGCATGTGACGCTGGTGGACGAAGATACTGATGAAGAGTCGCACTATCAGATCGTTGGCGAGCAAGAAGCTGATGTCAAAGAAGGCCGGATTTCCATCACATCACCAATTGCCCGCGCGCTGATTGGTAAAACCGTCGGCGACAGCGTAGAAGTGAACACGCCTGGTGGCGGTAAATCCTACGAGATTCTGAAGGTCAAATTCAGCTAGAGCAACCCTCGATCAGACGGTTACGGCTGAGCGGGGATAGGGTGTTGTGAGTTCGCGAGGTGTCGCACCACCGAAGGTGGTTCTGAACATCTCGCGCTCGTGGCCCTGATAGTCGTTCACAGCATAATGCTGTGTGGCCAGGTTATCCCAAATTGCAACTGTTCCAGGCGACCAGCGGAAGCGGCAGGTGAACTCCGGACGGATGCAATGGCGCTGGACGGCGTCCAAAATCGGCCGACTCTCCTCTTCACTCATGCCATCCATGCGAACCGTGTAGGTCGGGTTGAGGAACAGCATTTTGCGGCCAGTTACGGGGTGAGTGAGAACGGCAGGATGAAGCCGGTCCTCATCGGCGCTGGGGTCGCCGCGGGACATTGTCATTCCGGCCCCTGTCTGGGTTTCAATGGGTGGGGACCATTTTACCCCGTACGGTTTGCCCACATGGACAGCGTCGCAAGTGATCAACAACTCCTGCAACGGCGCGGGCAGGGCGTCCCAGGCCGCAGCCTGGCTCGCCCATAAAGTGTCACCACCTTGAGGAGGGACTGTCACAGCGCTGAGCACAGAGCCGGCCGGAGGGCGCTCCAGGAAGCTGAAATCTGTATGCCAGTCCCCGCCGAACACCCCGCCGCCCTCATTGGCTCCCTTATAGACGCGGATCACCTCAGGGTCGCCGTCAAGCGGAGAGACATAAGGCAAAGTCAGGAGAGAGCCGAAACTGGCTGTGAACCGCTTTTTTTGATCAAGGTTCAGATGCTGGGCCCGGAAGAACAACACATTATGGCGGGCCAATAGATCGCGAAGGGTGCCCGCTATGGCATTGCTAAGCGGCTGGGTCAGATCAACCCCATCAACTTCCGCGCCGATGGCTGTGGTCAACAGAGTGATGTTGATCTCAGTGTCATCGATTTGCTGATGCATGTCGGTGCCTTGCTTGCACCATTAAGTGCGGTTGGTCTTATACGTCCGCGAGCCTGGTTTGCCGCCGCTGCTGCGCGGTGCTGGCTTTTCGGTTCGGCCAACAGTCATCTCATCAAGATCTGGCTTGTGGGGGCGGGAGCGTTTGGGCGCGCCGGATTTGCCGCCGCCTCCGTGCTTGCCAGCACGCTGTTCAATGGCGGATTGGCGGGCCAATGGGTCGTCCATCACGGCCAGTTCGGTCTCGCGCAAGCGTTTGATCTCGTCGCGCAGACGGGCTGCTTCTTCAAACTCGAGGTCAGCCGCCGCATCACGCATGCGTTTTTCGAAGTCGGCCAGAACCGCTTCCAGATTGTGCCCAATGAGCGGGCCGTCGCCATCCTTGGTTAGGCCGCTGTCCACGCGCACGTGGTCGCCCTCGTAGACACTGTCGAGAATATCAGAGATGTTGGCGCGCACGCTTTCAGGTGTGATGCCGTTGGCTTCGTTGTAGGCAACTTGTTTTTCGCGGCGTCGATCGGTCTCGCTCAGGGCGCGGTCCATGGAGCCGGTTATTTTATCTGCATAAAGGATCACGCGGCCGTCCAGATTACGGGCGGCGCGGCCAATTGTTTGGATCAGCGAGGTTTCACTGCGCAGGAATCCCTCTTTGTCTGCATCGAGAATGGCCACAAGGGCGCATTCGGGGATATCCAGGCCCTCGCGCAGCAGGTTGATCCCAACCAACACATCAAATGCCCCTAGGCGCAGATCGCGGATGATCTCAATGCGCTCCAGCGTGTCGATGTCGGAATGCATGTAGCGCACGCGGATGCCCTGCTCATGCATATATTCGGTCAAATCCTCCGCCATGCGCTTGGTGAGCGTGGTGACGAGCACGCGGTAGCCCCGCTTGGCGACTTCGTGGCACTCGGCAATCAGGTCGTCCACCTGGGTGGACACCGGCCGGATTTCGACCGGCGGATCGATAAGGCCTGTAGGCCGGATCACCTGTTCGGCGAAAACCCCGCCTGTGCGCTCCATCTCCCAATTGCCTGGCGTGGCGGAGACATAGACGGTCGATGGGCGCATGGCGTCCCATTCTTCAAACCGCAAAGGCCTGTTATCGATGCACGACGGCAGGCGGAACCCATATTCGGCCAAGGTTGCCTTGCGGCTGAAGTCGCCTTTGAACATGGCGCCAAGTTGCGGAACCGTTACGTGGCTCTCGTCGAGGAACACCAGGGCGTTGTCTGGCAAATACTCAAACAGGGTGGGCGGCGGCTCGCCGGGCTGGCGGCCGGTTAGATAGCGCGAATAGTTCTCGATGCCCGCACACGAACCTGTCGCCATGATCATCTCGATATCGAAAGTGCAGCGCTGTTCCAACCTTTGTGCCTCGAGCAGGCGGCCGGCAGCATTATACTCTTCCAGACGGATGCCCAATTCGTGCTTGATCTGTTTCACGGCCTGCTGAAGGGTCGGCTTCGGGGTCACATAGTGAGAATTGGCGTAGAACTTCACAGATTGCAGTTGGTCCGTCTTTTGGCCGGTGAGGGGGTCGAACTCGGTGATGCCCTCCACTTCGTCGCCAAACAGCGATATCCGCCAGGCCCGATCTTCCAAGTGGGCGGGAAACACCTCAACCGTATCGCCTCTGGCGCGGAAGGTGCCTCGCTGGAATGCTGTATCGTTGCGTTTGTATTGCAGGGCCACTAGGTCGGCGAGCAACTGGTTGCGGTCCAGACTGTCGCCGATCTCTATCTGAAAGGTCATGGCGGAATAGGTTTCCACCGAACCAATACCGTAAATACAAGACACCGAGGCAACGATCACAACGTCGTCTCGCTCCAACAGTGATCGGGTTGCGGCGTGGCGCATGCGGTCGATCTGCTCGTTGATGGACGACTCTTTTTCTATATAGGTGTCGGAGCGTGGCACATAGGCTTCCGGCTGGTAGTAGTCATAATAGGAGACGAAATACTCCACCGCATTGTCGGGAAAGAACTGTTTGAACTCGCCGTAGAGCTGCGCAGCAAGGGTTTTGTTGGGCGCGAGGATCAAGGCCGGGCGCTGCGTTGCCTCAATGACCTTGGCCATTGTGTAGGTCTTGCCCGAACCGGTAACGCCCAGAAGTACCTGGTCTCGCTCGTCTTGTTCATTGATTCCGCTCACAAGATCCCTGATGGCCTCCGGTTGGTCACCGGCGGGAGAGAACTCAGAAACCAGCTTGACCGAAAGCCCGCCTTCGGATTTTGCTGGCCGCTCAGGTCGGTGGGGCACAAAGGTGTCGGCAAACTCAATCAGCTCCGGGCGTAATTCTCCAAGGCCGCCAGCAGGCATCGCCTCGCGTGGATCCGGTCTTGCGCCGCGCGGTGCGGCGTCTGGCACGTTAGCGGCAACGGGAATGCCCGGCGCACCGGAAATGGGTTGAAGAGGGGCTTCTGCAAAGCCGTCTTGGTCGGAGTTTGTAGCCATGGCGGGAATATAGGTTGTGGAGAGGAATGGGGGAAGAGGGGGCTGACGAATTGGATTGTGGTGCTGACAATAGGTGTCAGGGGCACTTTTGTGCTGTTTGGGCGGCACAAAACCTCTCAGGGGCCGATGAGATTAAAACCTGATTCAAATCAACACGAAACCTGGGCTCGGTGTGGTTCCGATGGAAGTGAGATCACGCGTTTAGAATGAAAACTACATCGAACTCCATACGCGAATTTTAGGGTTATGCGTTGAATAATAAAAATATAAAAGAAATTATCCATGGCCTATTTGATGATATAAATCAGGAATTAACCAGAAAAAATCCGATTACTTGTAAAATTTCTCAAATTGAAAATAGAAATTTCTATTTTTTATTGAGTTAATATTATGAATAAAGGACATTAAATATTTATAAACCATGATTTCACCGAATGATTTTGTCATCTCAACTTAACTTCATGTTAAATCCTGCCGGTTATGTTCGCCACAGTTCCACTCCCCAAGGCAAAGAACCGGGGCACGAACTGGTGCTGAAATTAAAGTGTGTATGTAAGGAGTAACAAACATGTTTGCACGTTTTTTGAAAGATGAGTCTGGCGCAACTGCTATTGAGTATGGTCTGATTGCGGCTGGTATTTCCGTTGCTATCGCTACTATCGTTGGTACGGTTGGTAGTGAATTGGTTAGCACCTTCGAGAACGTAGAAGACGGTCTCACAGGCAGCTAATAATATAGGGTGCGGCACTCTTGCCGCACCCAAATATCCGAGTTTATCGGGAGGCGACAGCCGGCGGTTCAACCGCCGGCTGTTCTCATTTATGCGCTTAATTTACCCCCAGCAGATCCAGCAACGCCACCATAAGGTTTGGATCATGCAAACATTATTCAAAGCTTAGTCCCCACATTTACCGCAGATTCATACCAATGGTGGAAACTGTCCCCAGGCTGAATTGAACCGGCGGGTGTTTGCGCTTCAAGCGTGCCGGTTTAGATGGGGAGAGAATTGTGCTTCAGTTTTTGATTCTTGTGATCTTTCCGGCAGGGCTAATCCTGGCCGCTGTGAATGATATCGCAACGATGACCATATCCAACTGGATATCTCTCGTCCTAATTGTATGTTTCTGTGGATTGGCCGTGACGGCAGGGCTGCCCTTGGTACAAATCGGTTGGCATTTTGCGGCAGGCGGTTTGGTTCTGGTGATCTGCTTTGCACTATTTGCATTTAACGTACTGGGCGGCGGTGATGCAAAACTCTTGTCGGCGGCTGCGCTTTGGGTTGGCTGGAACGACCTGTTCTCCCTGTTATTTATGACTGCGCTTCTTGGCGGGCCGCTCTGCGTTCTGCTGATGATGTACCGCTCCTTTCCGCTGCCGGTTTGGGCCTACGATTTCAAGTGGCTCTATAGGTTGCATCAACCCAAGACGGGTGTGCCCTACGGTGTGGCCATCTGCGGTGCCGGTCTAATCGTTTATGCAGAAACACCGCTGATGAAGACGTTGGGGGCGTGAATGAAACCTGATGTCTGGAAAATGGGTAGGTCGTTGTTAACCATAATTTGACCATTCCCGGCGCAAAGTCAGGGAACATTAGGTCTGTTGGACTCGTGAGTAAGGTTTAGAGCAATGAATGGCAAACGCATTGTGGTTCTTGGGTTAGCAGCTGGGGCAGCGATCCTGGCGGCATTTTTGGCCAAGAACCTCGTCGCGAAAAAGGAAGTAAAAACCGTCATGAAGGCGGCTGAGAAAACCGTTCAGGTTCTCGTGG
Organism: Alphaproteobacteria bacterium; assembly: GCA_024227565.1. Taxonomy (GTDB): domain Bacteria; phylum Pseudomonadota; class Alphaproteobacteria; order Rhizobiales; family CAJQND01; genus JAAEUE01. The sequence goes on along the minus strand of JAAEUE010000303.1, from coordinate 162,285 downwards.
CTTCCCGCGATATTCCAATGGGCAATCAGGTTACCGAGAAGGGCATGAAGTGGCAGATCTGGCCCAAGAAAGCCTCCTCGGCAAAGTACATCATCAAGTCCCGCGATCCGGAAGCCATGACCAAGTATGCCAAAGCGATGGCGCGGTCTGGCCTTATATCTGGTGAGCCGGTTCTGAGGAAAAAACTGATTCTGCCCGAGCAGGGCGGATTCATGGCCGCGATCTTGCCTAAGGGCATGCGCGCCGTCTCGTTTAAAATTTCGACGGACACAGGCGCCGGTGGATTCATTCTCCCAAACGACCGGGTTGATGTTTTGCTTACGCGCAAGTTGACGCCAACGAACGGCAACAGCGAAACGCTGCACGTGACAGAAACGGTTCTGACAAATGTCCGTATCCTAGCTATCGACCAAACCTTCCGTGAAAACGAGAAAGGTGAACAGGTCGTAATTGGCAAAACTGCGACAGTGGAACTTCGCCCTGAACAGGCTGAAGTCCTCGAACTCGCAGACTCGATGGGCGCACTGTCGCTAACATTGAGATCAATTGCCGAAAACAGCGGCAAGCTGGGAGATGATGGTCCAAAAGCGGCCAAAAATTTCTCAAAAGGCGGGAGTTCCCGCGGTGTGGCTGTGATCCGTTACGGGTCAAGCACAATCATTCGTGGCGGTCAGTAAGGGTAAGGTATCATGATAGGTTCTCTTGCATCAGGACGCATTATCCAACAGAGTTTCCGGCAGCTGATCTATGCAACTGCGTTGGCACTTCTGGCCTGGACCATGCTGGGTTTCTCCTCTGGGCTAACCGGTTTGTCGGCGACTGCCGAAGCTGGCCCCATCAGAATTGCGCGGGGTGAAACATCAAGGCAGCTCTCGATCTCGCTGGACAAATCAGTTGTCCTTCGTCTCCCGGTGGCTGCTCGGGATGTTCTGGTTGGTAATCCGGCAGTGGTGGATGCGGTGGCCCGCACGCCCTACACGGTATACTTGTTTGCCAAGAAGCTTGGCGAAACCAACATCTTCTTTTTCGACGAGCAAGGTCGTCAGGTCTTGAGCCTGGACATTGCGGTCGGCCGCGACTCCGGTGCCCTTAAAAATGTGATCGACAAGGTGATCCCCGGCAACAAGATCAAGGTAGACTCGCTGGGCCAGAGCATTGTCCTCTCCGGGAGCGTCAGATCTGCTGGCCAATCAAACGAAGCCCTTCGTCTCGCCCAACAGTATGTGGACGACAAGGAGAAAGTCGTAAACTCAATTTCCGTTATCGACAAACAGCAGGTCATGCTGCGGGTCCGCGTAATGGAGGTTCAGCGCAACATCTTGAAGCAGGTTGGTGTTGATACCAACAATATGCTGCGGCTCGGCAGTGCGACGGTTTCTCTGGTCACGTCGAATCCGTTTACGTTGAACAGCGTGCTGCCTGGTGTTGCTGCTGGACTCAGTGGATCAAGCGGCAGCGTCACTTTCAGTGACACAATTAGGTTGGCAGAGCGCAACGGGCTGGTTCGGACATTGGCGGAACCTACGCTCACCACGATTTCTGGCGAAGCAGCCAAGTTTCTCGCAGGCGGCGAGTTTCCTGTGCCTGTGGAGGGCGACAACAACTCAATCTCCGTTGAGTTCAAGCCCTTCGGTGTGGGGCTGGGCTTCACCCCGATCGTTCTCGGCGAAGATCGCATCAGCCTGAAAATCTCAACCGAAGTTTCCGAACTCTCCAACAATGGGGCGGTCACGATTTCAACCCTGACCATTCCGGCTCTGCAGGTTCGCCGCGCAGAGACAACCGTTGAGTTGCCGTCAGGTGGCTCGATGGTGCTGGCTGGGCTCATTCAAGAGAAGCTTCAGCAGGATATCAATGGAATCCCCGGCCTCAAAGAGGTCCCCATTCTTGGGACTTTGTTCAAGAGCCGTGATTTCAATCGCAACGAAACCGAGCTTGTCATCACCGTTACCCCATTGATCGTCAAGCCGGTCTCGGAAAAGCAGATCGCATCCCCGCTGGATGGCCTGAAAGATTCGCACGATCTCGACTCCATCTTCTTTGGCCGCTTGCACCAGGTTTACGGCGTTTCTTCCGACGAACTTCCAGGGACGTATCACGGCCAAGTTGGCTACATCATCGAGTAAAATTGCAGCGTAAAGGTTAGGTAGTATGTTGAAGTTCAAAAAAGTTCGCTTTGCATCTGCATCGCACATTGCGCTGGTAATGCTTACTGGAGCCGTGCTGGCAGGGTGTGCGGTCCAGACCAACGATGAATTGGCCGGTGAACTGAGTAGAGAAAGCTCTTTCCTGGTCAGTGATCGCTACCCGATTAAGGTCAAAAAGGGCGTGGTTCGGCTCAAGATACCAACCGGACACGGCGCGACATTTTCAGACGGTCGGGAACACGAGATCCGGAAATTCGTTGCGGACTATCCAAACACCGCTGCAGGTCACTTTGTGATTTCCATACCCTCAAGAGGCGGTAAGAGAGCAAACTCTGTAGCTGGTCATTTGGCAAAGCTTGCTTCCAAATATGGGGTAGATCCCAGACAAATTCGCTACCGGCACCATAAAGGCTCACGCCGTGCCCCGGTGGTTGTTTCCTACCGCCGCCACTTTGCCTTCACGAAGAAATGCGGCAACTGGCCAAAATCATTCACCAATACGCATGACAACAAGCCTTACCACAACTTTGGTTGTTCTCAGCAGCACAACCGGGCAGCGATGGCGGCGAATCCTCGTGACTTAGTCACACCTCGGAGCCTTGGCGAGTCGGATCAGACACGTATGGGCACCGTCTTTGAAAAATGGCGGTCCGGCGAGTCGACTGCCAGCCAACGCAGCGAGGGTGAATCCGCAAGCGTTTCACAAGTTCAATAAGAACGATAACTGGCGAGTTTGAACCATGGAAAACCAAGCAGAAGCAATGCAGCCTGAAATGATTCCGGCCATGCCGGCGAACAATGTGGTCGCCGACATTCCAAGGGTCTCAATTCAGGCATTCTGTGAGACACAGCCGACTGCGAACGCCATGCAAAGCGCGATGGGCGACAGGCGCTTTTCCAAAGCGCATGTAGACATTCAACTGGGCGGCGCTGCAGCAGCTACGCAATGGTTCACGGAGGCGGCGACACCCAATGTGCTGATCGTTGAAACGCGCGCATCCGCGGACATGCTTTTGTCTGAACTCGGTCAACTTGCCGGGGTTTGTGACGGCTCAACCAAGGTCATCGTGATTGGGCATGTCAATGACGTACATCTCTACCGGACCATAATGGATCAGGGTGTGAGCGACTACCTTGTGGCTCCCATCAGTGAATTGCAGCTGATCTCCTCTGTGTCCAGCTTGTACAGTGCCCCTGATGCGGCACCGGTGGGCCGAGTGTGTGCCTTCATTGGCAGTAAGGGCGGGGTTGGCTCTTCGACCCTGGCGCATAATGTCGCTTGGGCGATCTCTGAGTTGCTTGTCGAGGATGTGGTGATCACAGATCTTGATTTGGCCTTCGGTACAGCTGGGTTGAATTTCAATCAGGACACAAGTCAGGGCATTGCAGAGGCGCTTGGCGCGCCGGACCGGGTTGATGATGTCTTGATCGACCGGCTGCTGACCAAATGCAGCGAACGGCTTAGCCTGTTGGCTGCTCCTGGTGCCGTTGACCGCGATTACATCGTTGAGAACGATGCTCTGGATCTGATCTTGGATCTCATTCGCCATAGTGTCCCGACAGTTGTTGTGGACCTACCCAATTCTTGGTCACCGTGGACGCGGGAAACTCTGATTAAGGCGGACGAGGTCGTGGTTACGGCAACCCCTGATCTGGCATCCCTTCGCAACACCAAGAATGTGATCGACATGCTCAAGGCCTCGAGGCCGAATGATCAGCCGCCGCACCTGGTTTTGAACCAAGTTGGTGTGCCCAAACGGCCTGAGATTTCCGCTGGCGACTTCGCCCGCACGGTGAGTTTGGATCCTATGATTGTGTTGCCCTATGAGCCTGTAGCGTTCGCTACTGCGGCTAACAACGGTCAGATGCTGTTTGAGCTGGAACAAAAGTCGAAATGTTCTGATGGCGTGCTGGATCTTGCAAAAATGCTGAGCGGACGGGCCGAGCCGCCTCAGAAAAAGAAAAAGGGGCTTGCCCCGTTGTTTGAGAAGTTGGCGGGTAAAAGGAAATAACTGGGATGTTTGGCAAGCGAGGCGACGAAGCCCCGGCCGGGCCCACTGGGGCGCCTCCGGCAGGGCAACCGATGGCGGGTCATCCTGCTGCCGGAGCACAGCAGCAGGTGCCAAACCTGCCGCCCATGCAACCAGCCGCTGGACAGGTTGCACAACAACCTGCAGCCGCACCGCAAGCGGCCGTGGCACCGCAGCCTGCAGCTGCGTCGCAGCAACAGCCGCAGATGATGCCGGCTCAACAGCCAGATCAGAAAAGGCAGTCTTCCAAAGCACGGTCCGAAGACTACTACGACATTAAGACGACGATCTTTAATGCGTTAATTGACGCTATTGATCTGACGCAGCTTTCGCAATTGGACCGGGATGCGGCCAGAGACGAAATCCGCGACATCGTCAACGAGATCATCGCCCTTAAAGATGTGGTCATGTCGATCGCCGAGCAAGAAGAGTTGCTCGAAGACATCTGCAACGACGTTCTGGGTTATGGTCCGCTTGAGCCGCTTCTGGCGCGCGATGACATTGCCGACATCATGGTCAACGGTGCCGACACGACCTATATCGAAGTCGACGGCAAGATGGAGACCACGGGGATCCGGTTCCGCGATAATCAGCAGTTGATGAACATCTGCCAACGTATCGTGAGCCAGGTAGGCCGCCGGGTCGATGAAGCCAGCCCGATTTGTGACGCGCGTCTGCCTGACGGCTCACGTGTGAACGTGATTGCGCCTCCGTTGGCGATTGATGGTCCTTGCCTGACCATTCGTAAATTTAAGAAAGACCGGCTGCGCCTCAACAATCTGGTTGATTTCAAATCGATCACACCAGAGGGCGCAAAGATCTTGGAAATCATCGGCCACGTCCGCTGCAATACGCTGATATCCGGCGGTACGGGTTCGGGAAAAACGACCTTGTTGAACGCATTGACCGGCTTCATCGATGAGGATGAACGCGTTATCACCTGCGAAGACGCCGCCGAACTGCAGTTGCAGCAGCCACATGTGGTGAGATTGGAAACGCGTCCGCCGAACTTGGAGGGTGAGGGCGCCATCAGCATGCGCGATTTGGTGAAAAACTGTCTGCGTATGCGCCCTGAGCGCATCATCGTTGGTGAGGTTCGTGGCTCGGAAGCATTTGACCTTCTGCAGGCCATGAACACCGGCCACGATGGTTCGATGGGCACGCTCCACGCGAACACGCCGCGCGAAGCTTTGTCCAGGTTGGAATCAATGATCACCATGGGTGGGTTTTCGCTTCCATCAAAAACAATCAAAGAGATGATCGTTGGTTCGATTGACGTCATCGTGCAGGCCGCACGCTTGCGCGACGGCTCTCGTAAGATCACTCACATTACTGAAGTTGTGGGTATGGAAGGCGACGTGATCATCACCCAAGACCTCTTCATCTACGACATTCAAGGCGAAGACGCGGCGGGTAAGATCATGGGTGTCCATCGATCAACCGGCATCGCACGGCCTCACTTCTGGGACCGGGCGCGTTATTACAACGAGGAATCCGAACTTGCCGCAGCACTGGAAGCTGCAGAATCACGCAACGATCCGACACATTAATTAAGGAAGCGCGCTCCAGTGCCTGAGTTCAGTCAAGAAGTTATTCAGATAGCCGTAATTGGCGTTATTGGACTTGCAGTCGGAATTGTCCTGCTCGTGCTGCTGCTGCCCTATGTGAATGGCGAGGTGGAGCAGAAAAAGCGGGTCAACGCTGTTGCTGGGAAATCTTCAGAATCGCTGGCGCGCAAGCTGCTGGGCACTGAGGTAGGTGGTGAGTCGAAGGACAACCGCCGCAAACAGGTGCAAGATACCCTAAGCCAGATCGAAAAAGAGGCGAAATCCAAGAAAAAACGCCTGACTTTGAGAACTCTTTTGATGCAGGCCGGATTGAGCCTAACAGTGAAGATGTTTTGGGTGTTCAGCCTGATCTTTGGCCTGGTGGTTTTTGCCGGCGTATTTTGGGGCGCAAATCAATCGCCTCTCATGGCTGGGGCGGCCGGCTTTTCTGGTGCGTTGGGTGTGCCACGTTGGCTCGTTATGTTCTTGAGAAAAAAACGCCAAGACAAGTTTCTGAATGAGTTTGCCAACGCTATTGACGTCATGGTCCGCGGTATCAAGGCTGGCTTGCCGGTCAACGACACACTGCACATTATTGCAACAGAAGCAGCAGATCCGGTGGCTCCCGAGTTTGCGGAGGTCGTGGAAGGTCAGCGTATTGGGATCACCATCGACCAGGGTATCGAACGGATGTACGAGCGAGTTCCCCTGCAGGAGGTTAACTTCCTCGGCATTGTGCTTGCTATTCAGTCGAAAACCGGCGGTAACTTGAGCGAGGCCTTGGGAAACCTTTCCAACGTGTTGCGCGACCGCAAAAAAATGAAGGCCAAGATCGTCTCAGTTTCTCAGGAAGCTAAGTCTTCAGCAGCCATCATTGGCGCGCTTCCGTTCTGTATCATGCTCGCACTATATGTTCTGCGCCCAGAGTACATCTCAATTCTCTTCACTGATCCGATGGGCCAAATGATGCTTACCGGGTGCGCAGTTTGGATGGCCCTGGGCATCCTGGTCATGAAGAAGATGATCAACTTTAACATCTAAGCCAAGGCGCTCGTGCAATGATCGGTCAATTTTTTGCCACCATCCTGACACCGACCAACATGGTCATGCTTTTGGCGGCCCTCGCGACGTTCGCGGCGCTGGTCACGATCATCATGCCATTTCTGGAAGGTGACAAGCTTCGCTCTCGTATGAAGTCGGTTGCCAGCGAGCGCGAGCGCTTGAAGGTTCAAAACCGGGAAGCCCTGGCTCAGGCCAAAAATCCCGCCCGCCTTCGCGAGAAACCGCAAGGCATGATGACGCAGATGGTTGACCGCTTCAACTTGCGGAAGTTGATCGATCCAACCGCCACGCGCGAAAAGCTCAAGATGGCTGGCCTGCGTCAACCAGGACACCTAATTACCTTCATCTTTTGCCGCGCCGTCGGGCCGTTCATCTTTGGTATCGGTGCATTTGCATATTTGTATGTGTTTGTTCCCGATCAAACCATGATGATTAAAATTCTGGTGGCTCTTGGTGCTGCGTACTTGGGTTTCTACTTCCCGAACATTGTCGTCAAGAACATGGCAACCAGGCGGCAAGAAACGATTATGCGGGCTTGGCCTGACGCGCTCGATCTGATGCTGATTTGTGTTGAATCGGGCATGTCCATTGAAGCGGCGTTTAAACGGGTTGCCGGGGAAATTGCATCTGCCTCAATTCCTCTGGCTGAGGAAATGTCGCTGACCACCGCCGAACTTTCCTATCTCCAAGAGAGAAAGCAGGCGTATGAAAACCTTGCCAAACGTACAGGTTTGGTTGGTGTGAAGGCCGTGGTCACCTCTCTTATTCAGGCTGAACGCTACGGTACACCGCTGGGCACAGCGTTGCGCGTCCTGGCCCAGGAAAACCGCGATATGCGCATGGCAGAGGCAGAGCGTAAGGCTGCCGCGTTGCCGCCACGCTTGACGGTTCCGATGATCACGTTCTTCCTTCCTGTGATCTTCGTGGTCATCCTCGGCCCAGCAGCAATTGAAGTGATAGCTTTGCGGGCAAGCTAGCCTACTCTGCCTCAGGCTTCTGCCAGTTCCAAAATCTTCTGGTGCAAAGACAGAGGCACTTGAATGCCCTCTGTAGGTGTTTCATTGCGGGCCTTCAGTCTTCGGTCGCCGGGCAAACGAACACCCTCTTGCCCGGTCATTTCTGCGAACAGTTCTTCTGCGTGATCTAGGACCTGGGAACCTGTGCCCATGCCGACTGGATCAATTGCTAGAATGAGCTCTCCGCCAAGGGCAGGCCCGCCGTCTCCGTTGTCGGCACGTCCGGTTTCCGCGCTGAATGCCTCTCCGATCAATGGTCCGGCAAGCAGATCAATCATGAGCGCAATGGCCGAGCCTTTGTAACCGCCGAACGTCAGTTGGGCGCCCTTAAGGATTTCGTTGGGATCGTTTGTGGGCTGGCCCTCAGAATCAATACCTACGCCGTCGGGCACCATGTGCCCGTCGCGAGCATGGATCATGACTTCGCCACGCGCCATGGCTGAAGAAGCTTGGTCGAACGCCATGGGAGGCCCATCTTTCCGGGGAAAAGCAAACGACATGGGGTTGGTTCCAAAAAACGCTCGTTTGCCCCCTGCAGCGGCCACATAGGGCGGTGATGAGGTGACGGCGAGCGCGACCAGACCCTCCTCGGCCAGCGCGGATGTTTCCGGCCAAAGGGCAGCAAAGTGGAAAGTGCGTGTGATGGCGAGCGCCGCTATGCCGTTTGTCCGCGCCGCCTCAACCAAAGCGGGTTTTCCGAGCTTAAAGGCGAGCGGGGTGAAGCCGCGGTCGCCATCCACCCTGACAGCACCGGCGCTGGGCCGCGAAAGAGTTGGCTCGGCCCGACCATTGATTTTCCCGTTTTGGAGGCTGGTCACAGATGTGGGTAAACGGAACAGTCCGTGCGAGACGGCATGATCGCGCTCTGCGCTGGTCATGTTGTCAGCAATTGCCGTTGCGTTGGCTTCATCGCAGCCGTTTTTCAGCAGCACCTTCATGATGATTGCGTGTACTTCATCGAGTGTCATGTGCGCTGTTTCCATATGTAAGCCTTTTCGAATTGCGGGTTGTGTTCCAACCATAGTGGGTCCGAGGCATTCGCGGCAATTAGCAATGCCCAAGTGTGGCGCCTTGTGCTAACACGAGACTTCTTCTTTTGGCCTATCCTGCGAGAACCTGATGTCACGCCTCTTTGCGGCATTGCAGAACAATGCGGCCTTTCTGCTTGTGGTGGTTACCCTGTCGTGGGGCGGAAATGCCGTTGCCGGCCGCTTGGCGGTGGGGCATGTTTCTCCGCTCTTGCTGACGGAGTTTCGCTGGGTTATCACTGGGGCCATTCTGTTGGTTTTCGGGCGCCATCATTTGCGCGCCGACTGGCCTGTTATTCGCCAGAACCTGCCGAAACTCATTGCCATGGGTGCCAGTGGTTTTGCGATCTTTAATTTTTTTATGTATTCAGCGCTGGTCTACACCACGGCAATCAACGTGACGATCATTCAGGCCGGCATGCCGATGTTCATCTTCATTCTGAGTTTCGTGGTGTTCCGGGTGTCGACCCACTGGGCCCAGGCAATGGGGTATTCTGTGACTCTGATCGGGGTTGTGATTGCGGCGGCTCAAGGTGATCCACGTCAGTTGTTGGCGTTGGAAATCAACTACGGCGATTTCCTCATGCTGATTGCCGCATTCATCTATGGCGCCTACTCCGCGGCGCTCCACGCCAAGCCGGATATTCATTGGGTGAGTATGCTCGGCATCATGGCGATTAGTGCAGCCGCCATCTCAATTCCGGCCGTGGCCTATGAAGCTGCAATTGGATCATTGATCTTTCCATCAGGCCTCAGGGGTTGGGGGGTGGTTTGGTTCACAGCTCTCTTCCCGGCGATGTTGGCCCAGGGCCTATTCATCAAAGCCGTCGGCATCTTTGGGCCCAATCGGGCAGCGCTATACCTCAATCTTGTGCCGATCTTCGGTGCTCTGCTGGCTGTCTTGATTCTGGGGGAGGCATTCCATCTTTATCATGCATTGGCGCTGGCGCTGGTGATCGGTGGGATTTTCCTGGCCCAGAAGCTGGCACCCAAGAGCTGAGTTCAGGATGCGCTCAACCAGCGCCGGAAGCCAAAATTGCTATTCAAACTCAGTTACAAGTGTGAAGGCACCGGCGTCTGTGCGCCAGAAGTCTTCATTGCGCATCGCGGCGACCAAAACAGCAACGGCGGGCCGCCTTCACGGGTTGTGTAAGGCTGCTCAGGCAAGACGAAGGCGGCATGTTCGGCGGTGACCCTTAATGACACCTTCTGCTGAAAGTCACGCAAAAAATCTGTAAGCCGTTGCTTAAACACGGAAAAATTAAAATAATATCGGCTCAATACCGGCATGTGGAGCACCGCGCGGCTAGCTCTTGATGGATTGGTTTGCGTAAACCTCGAACTTTTCTGCATCAAACACAAGCGGTTGAACTACGCCGCCGGCCTCCTCCAAAACCGCTTGTACCTGCGGTACGGCGAGCATGTTGTTCCACACCCGGTTCAAAATCGGAAACTCGGCAGGGAGGTCGATCTCGGCCAGCAACGCGTTACGGATTTGCGGCACCAAGAAGCAATCAGCCAGAGAGATTTCGTCTCCCACGGCAAATCTGCCAGCGCATCGGTCCATGATTGTCTCCAGCGCACCAAACTCGCGCCGGATGAAGTGCAACCGCAAGGGGTGCACCGTAGGGGCCGCCTTGATCATACCCCATTCGCCCATGGCCTGAATGATGAAGGGGATGTTCTGATAGGGTTGCACATCAGCTGCAATAATCCACATGATGCGTCTCGCTTCTGCTTTGAGCCAAGGGTCATCCGGCAGCAGCGGTTCGCCTTCGCCCGCCGTTGTGTCCTCCAGATAATCGATAATTGGCCCGGTTTGCGTCATCTTGCGCCCATCGGGCATCAGGAGGATGGGCACCCGGCCTTCCGGATTGAATGCCGTAAGGTCTGTGGTGCCCAGTTTCTCGGTCTCCGGATGACCTTCGGGCATTGTGAACACCACAATGCCGCGGTGGTCGGTTTTGAGGCCCGTGCTGACAAGTTCAACTTGAGACGCAGAAATTCCCCGGCACCGCAAGTACAGCGTCACCCGCATGGAGGCGCTGCTGGCCGGGTGGTAGAACAGGCGAAGGGCCGGTGTGTCCATCCGCGTTATTGACCTATCTCAAGCTACCGCAGAACCGCTGGATCCTCTGGCAGGCTTCCTCCAGCGCCTCTGTCGATGTGGCGTAGGATATGCGGAAGTGCGGTGACAAACCAAAAGCTGAGCCCTGGACTGCAGCTACGCCTTCTTCTTCTAAAAGCGCGGTCACGAAATCCTCATCGGTCTCCAGCTTTTTGCCGCCAGCCGTGGTTTTGCCCAGGGTGCCCGCACAAGATGGATACACATAGAACGCGCCTTCCGGCGTGATGCAGCTGATGCCGCTGGCCTGGTTCAGCATGGACACGACCAAATCGCGGCGCTCCTTGAAGACCTCATTGTGCTCTGGAATGAAGTCCTGCGGCCCGTTCAAACCCTCAACAGCTGCCCACTGGCTGACAGAGCTCGGGTTTGAGGTTGATTGGGACTGAAGCTTCGACATGGCTTTGATCAGACTTTCAGGACCGCCGGCATAGCCAATGCGCCACCCGGTCATGCAATAAGCCTTTGAGACGCCGTTCATGGTGAGTGTGCGGTCGTAGAGCCCGGGCTCAACCTGAGCGGGTGTCGCAAACGTAAAGTCGTCATAGACCAGATGCTCATACATATCGTCCGTGAGCACCCAGACATGCGGGTGCTTCATGAGGACATCGGTCAAGGCCTTCAGTTCGTCGTGGCTATAGGCGGCACCAGAGGGGTTTGAGGGCGAGTTGAAGATCAACCACTTGGTTTTATCGGTGATCGCCGCTTCCAGCGCCTCAGGTTGCAGCTTGAAACCGCTCTCTTGGCCCGCATCAGCAAAGACCGGTGCGCCGCCGGCCAGCAAAACGATATCTGGGTAGCTCACCCAATATGGTGCCGGGATAACAACTTCATCGCCAGGGTTCAGCGTGGCCATCAGGGCGTTGAACAAGACCTGCTTGCCGCCGGTGCCCACAGTGATCTGCGCCGGGGTGTAGTCCAGATCGTTATCGCGCTTGAATTTGGCGCAGATGGCCTGTTTCAGCTCAGGGATGCCGTCGACAGCCGTATACCGCGTCTCGCCACGATTGATGGCGTCGATTGCCGCTTTTTTAATGTTGTCCGGGGTCTCAAAGTCCGGCTCACCGGCGCCGAGGCCGATGACATCGTTGCCGGCGGCTTTGAGTTCGCGCGCCAGAGAGCTTACGGCAATTGTGGGAGACGGCTTGATCCGCCCGATTGCATCGGAGAGAAAACCCATGGGTTTAGATCCTTGAGAATAAAGGGTGTCTAGAGGCGCCGCAAAATAGGACTGTCTGAAGGGAAGGGCAAGCCGGGGCGAACAGAAAATTGTGCTTGTGATCATTAAGCCGCAGCACTAGCTAGTCACTATGGCAAAACAAATTCTCATAGCCGGTGCCGGCATTGGCGGATTGGCGTCTGCACTCGCACTGGCAAAGGGCAAGCAGCGAGTCTGCGTGCTGGAACAGGCACCGCTTGTTGAAGAAATTGGTGCGGGCCTTCAATTAGGGCCGAACGCGGCAAGTGTGCTCCAGGCTCTTGGCGTGGACGAGGCCGTGTCCGCATTCGCGGGATTTCCCGATGAGGTGCGAATTCGCGACGGGATAACCGGGAAAACACTCAATACAGTGCGTCTCGGGGCCGATTTCGTGGAACGGTTTGGCGCGCCTTATCGGGTCATCCACCGGGGTGATCTTTTGAGCGTGCTCTTCAAGGCGGCGCAGGAACGAAAATCGATCAAACTGGAGACTTCGGCACGTGTGCAGAGCTTCGACGATCTGGGCGATAAGGGCATAGAGGTTGAAACAGCCAATGGGCGGCGTAAGGGCGGTTTGCTGATTGGGGCCGATGGCATTCGTTCGGTCGTCCGCGCAACGGTTGTCGGCGATGGTGCGCCCACCAACGCAGGCCATATCATTGCCCGGTCTTTGGTGTCGTCGGCGCAGATGCCGATTTCTGACAACGCGGTCACCCTTTGGCTCGTTCCTGGTGGACATGTGGTGCACTATCCGTTGCGCGGTGGGCGGGTGTTCAACCTAGTGGCTGCGTGGGATGGTGATTGGGCGGAGGCGACCTGGGGCATGGCTGCGGAGGAAGCTGAGGTAGAGGCTTTGGCCGCAAAGGCCCATCCGCAACTGCGTGAAATTCTGGCAGCGGCACCTAATTGGCGAAAGTGGGCAGCAGCTCATCGTTCTCCGGTTAGCACTTGGGGGGCAGGAAATGCGACGTTGCTGGGGGATGCGGCTCATCCGGTGCTGCCTTATCTGGCGCAAGGCGCAGTTATGGCTTTGGAAGATGCGGTGGTGTTGGCCGATGAACTGGCCAAGACAGACATAATTCCCACCGCATTGCGGGCCTATGAGGCGGCGCGCCAGCCCCGGCTGTCTCAAATGTACGATATGTGCCGCAAAGCAGGCTTGGCCTATCACGCGGGTGGTGTGTTCAGGTCGGTGCGAAACCTGATACTCCGCCACATGGGCGATAATGCCTCGCGCAATCGAGTTGCATGGATCTACGACTGGCGTCCAACAAAGACGTCATCAGATAATCAGTTTTAAGATATTGAAATCTATATATTAAAATATATTGGAACAACATAAATAAGAACCCCATATATTTGTATTTTTAGTAGCTTCATTTAATCGACTGAATTGATCCGCAAGCGTGCTTCAACCCATTTGGGCGCCTTACGGGTCCTGCATCGCGGCGATTTTCCGGTTTCTGAAACTTCAAACGGCTCGTGCAAGACGCTCCCGCCCATGCTTTTGGCTCTCTCCAACCTCGCCTGGCGGGTTGTGGTGGACCTAGTATTCAACCCGGTGATCGTGTCAAATTCCCAGCAGGATGACCAGAGATCCAATCTGGCGAAACTGTGGGGATAGAATTAAGTGACCACCGGGTGTTTGCTTAAGTTGTGCTTAAGCCGCACCGCATAGAGTGCGGGGGCAGTCGAGATTTAAGAGTAGGGGCATTGTTGCAAAGCCATGACGCAGAAACATAAAGTGGTCCGCTTAGAAGAAGAGCTGAAGGAGCGCGTCTCCGGTGCGGCTTGGGCGAAACATCGGACAATTGCGGTCCTGCTGCCTTGTTACAATGAAGAGCTCACGATCGGCGATACGGTCAAGGGTTTCCAAACTGCTCTCCCAAGCGCCCGGGTCTATGTCTACGACAACAATTCGACAGATCGGACCTGCGAAGTCGCTGAACAAGCTGGCGCCATTGTGCGCCAGGAGACCTACCAGGGCAAAGGCAACGTTGTGCGCCGGATGCTGGGCGACGTGGATGCGGACATCTATGTGCTGGCCGATGGAGATTTGACCTATGATCCCACCCAAGCGGGCACGCTGATCGAAAAGCTGGTGCGCGAAAACCTCGACATGGTGGTCGGCACCCGCCAGGGCGGCGGCACGGAGGCGTACCGCCGGGGCCATCAGACGGGAAATCGGGCGTTCAACAAGCTGGTTGAAAAGCTGTTTGGGTCTGGTTTCACCGATATTCTCTCGGGCTACCGGGTGTTTTCCCGCCGCTTTGCCAAATCGTTTCCTGTGCTTTCCAGTGGATTTGAGATCGAAACTGAACTGTCGGTTCATGCGCTGGATCTGCGCATCCCGGCCGCGGAAGTGCCCTTGCCTTATGCGCCCCGACCGGAAGGCTCCACATCCAAGTTGCGAACCTACCGCGATGGCGCGCGGATTCTATGGCTGATTATGAAGCTTTATCGTTCGCTCAATCCGCTTCGTTTCTATGGGAGCGTGGGGCTTTTCTTGGCAATCTGCTCCACATTGCTGGGCCTGCCTTTGCTGGCCACCTGGCTGGAAACGGGGCTTGTCCCTCGTCTTCCCACCGCGATTTTGTGTATGGGTTTGATGCAGATTGCAGTCCTAAGCGGATTCTTGGGGATTGTTTTGAACTCAATCTCAAAGGCGAGGCGCGAAGCACGGCGCATGCGGTTTCTTGATATCGCGTCCGTTGGCGGCCAAAGCGACACCTGAGTGGCTTGATGAGCGACGGCAAAAACCGGCTTGTTCGCGAAGGATCGGGCTTCCTGGTGTTTTGCCTGGTTGGCCTGTTCGGGCTCATCGTGGATGCCGGCGCGCTTTTGGCTCTCATTGAGTATTTTGATCTGAACGCCTATGCGGCGCGGGGTCTTTCAATTGCTTTTGCGGTCTCGGTAACCTGGGCGGCACATCGTTTGTGGACGTTTAGGACTGTCGGCAACAAGCGGTTCCCGGAATGGATGCGGTACCAACTGACCAGCGCGTTCGGGGCGGCGACTAACTTCGGGATCTACAGCATTCTCCTGGCAAGCCAAGACGGTAGGAGCCCGTTTTTCGCCTTGGTGATCTCGTCGATCTGTGCGCTGGTGGTCAATTTTCTAGGCGCACGTTTTTATGCCTTCGGGGCACGGTCTTTTCGGCCCACTTGAAAATTTCCTGACGTATAGTCTGCCTCAAAACCAAAAAGGGAGGCAGTCTTGAATCTTCATCGCAAGCTTGGCCGAAGGGCCGAAGAGGGCAACCCTGTTGGCGTTGGCCTGATTGGTGCCGGCAAGTTCGGCACCATGTTTTTGACCCAAGCGCGGCTGACCACAGGCTTGCACATCACGGGCATTGCAGATCTTGATGTTGACCGGGCGCAGGCTTCTTGCGCCCTGGCTGGCTGGCCGGAAGATCAGTTCACACTTGGCGATGTTGGCAGTGCTGATAATCGCGGGCCAACTGTCATCGGAGATGATGCAGGCGCGCTCATTGCCAATCCAGCGGTGGAAGTGATTATTGATGCCACCGGCCATCCGTCTGCAGGGATTACCCACTGTCTGAAAGCGATCGACCAAGGCAAGCACGTTGTGATGGTCAACGTTGAGGCGGATGTGGTGGCTGGCCCTCTGCTGGCCCGGAAAGCAGAAGCGGCCGGAGTGGTTTATTCGCTGGCCTGGGGCGACCAGCCGGCGCTGATCAGCGAACATGTGGACTGGGCGCGGTCTTGCGGCTTCAAGGTTGTTTGCGCAGGCAAAGGCACGCGGTACCTGCCCCACTATCATGGCCTGACGCCAGAGACGGTCTGGGGTATTCTCAAGCAATATCTGCAGGTTGACGAGAATAGCGATATCAATCCGAAAATGTTCAACTCGTTTCTCGATGGCACCAAGTCGGGCATTGAGATGTCGGCTGTGTGCAATGCTACCGGGCTCAAGCCCCAGGCCGCCGGCTTGATGTTTCCGCCGGCGAGCCGGTTTGAACTGGCCGATATCTGCAAGCCAGAGGCATCAGGAGGTAAACTGAGTGCTGACGGCACGACGGAATGCGTCTCTTCAATGTATCGCGATGGCAGCGACGTTCCCCACAATCTGGTGATGGGCACATTTGTGGTCATTGAAGGGGAAACGGACTATGCCCAGGAGTGTTTCCGGCAATACCACATGCTGCAGGACAAAAGCGGCCAGTTTGCTTCCCTCTACCGTCCCACGCACATGATCGGCCTGGAGCTTGGGATCTCTGTTGCCTCCGCAGCCCTGCGCGGTGAGCCGACGGGATCGCCAATCTGCTTTAACTCAGACGTGGTTGCCACAGCCAAGCGCCCATTGAAGGCGGGTGAAATGCTGGACGGCGAGGGCGGTTATATGGTTTGGGGAAAACAATTGCCGGCGGCCACCTCTCTCCAATTAGGGGGCTTGCCGCTGGGGTTGGCGCAGGGCGTTAAGGTGACGCGTGATATCACCGAGGGCGCACGGCTAACATGGTCTGATGTGGAGATTGACGAAGCCGATCAAGCAGTACAAGTCCGCCGTGAAATGGAAGCGGCGTTCGGCGGCTCAGAGCGCCTGTAGAGCGCGCTTTCGGTTCAACTGCCTCGGCCGCTACGATTCAAGATGCGCCTTATATGCTGTGCCTTCGCCGGAGGGGCGCTTGTCGGCTTGGCGCATAATTCCAGGTCCGGCGTGCAGGTGCATCTCTTTGGGCGCCGGCCTGCCATTTGGCACATCAAGCCACAGGCGCAGCAAGTGCCGACGATAACCGGCCTCGACATCATCCTCAAACGCGCTTCTGGCGTGGAGGACCACATAATTGTTCTGAAAAACGACCTGGCCAGGTTCAATGAGGAACTCCAACACGATGTCCTCGCGTTTAGCGACCTCATCGAAGTAATCAAGGGCTCTGCGCTCCAGCTCACTCAGGCTTTGACCCAAGACTTCGGCGCCGTTTTCCAGGTAGCTGCGCACATAGCGCGCGCTTATCAAGCCCTCCTGATAGGCCAGAACCGGGACGTTCCACGGGGTTACCGGATTTTCGCCGGGCTCTTCTTCTCCCGCCCTGTAGTAACGGAACCCGGTATAGAGCGGCTCCAGGTATTCAGGGTGGTTCTTCAGGATTTCATTGTGGATCGAAACAACAGAGGAAAACTGGCTTAAGCCTCCGCTCTTGGCCGTTGCCAAACTGAACAGTGAGACGATTTCAGACAGATCCGTGTGCAAACTCAGATCCTGCTTGTTGCGATAGGCTCGGGCGTTGGGGTCATTATGAGAGTGATCCATAACATGACCCAGGCGGTCCCCCATGACAGACTGAGAAACACCGATGCCCATGTGGGTGCCGATGCCCCAGTAGATGAGGCCGAGATCTTCCTCACTGTAGCGGTCCAGGGGGAAACCTCTAATAAGCACAAAACCACGGCCATTTTGGATTTCATCAAAAAGTTGAGCGAGATCGTCCGCGATTTGAGGAACGGCGAAATGCTCTTTCTCGATATCGTCCAGCGACAGTTCCTGGCGGCGAATGGTCTCAAGTGCCGCATCGAAGGCAGCATAATGTTTGGGCCCAATATCAAATGCATAGTCGTCCGGTGAGGTAGAATCACTTGCCTTCCAGGCACTTGGGTGATCGACATGCTCGCGGCAGATTTCCATCATCGGGCCTTAATCCTTTCGCCGTTTCCAATTGGTTAACCATGCTGTCATTTTCTTTGCCCACGCGCAAGAAAACAGACGCTTCACGGCGAGGTGATGGGCGTCACTAAAAATTCTCAATTCGGTAAAATTCACGTCGCTTTTCAGTGGTTTAAGGAGTGTCATTAGGCAACCAAATAGAGGCAAATCGGCATGGACAATCGCCGTACACACAGGGCTGACCGGGAACCTGTCAAAGCGAAATTCTGGCGCAAGATTTCAGCCATCTTTGCGCTCGTCAGCGCGATCATGGTTTCGGGTCTTTTCGGGATGAACAATGCAGATGCGGTGGGCGTGCCCGCCGTCAGCAGTGCCGCGGCCGTGGGCCCCAGCCATGTGATCGCATTGGTTTTGCTCGTGGTCTTGTTTTTTGTCACCGCCGGCTTGGTGGGACTGTTCTGGTACCACCTTGTCGATAGCCAAGCACCGCGCAAACGCTAAGCTGCCTAGCTTTCAGCTGTCAGTTTCGGCGGTTGCGGGCGCGCTGAAATCGGCGTTGATTTCGTAACCTTTGCCGGCTGAACTGGGTTCGCGACCGAACACCCTGCCGGCGTTGTGCTCTTCTCTGGTGCAAGTTTCTTGAACGCTGCAGCCTGTTTTGCCGCTGTCCAGCCCGGTTCTGGCGAATGCGCTGACGGCGTTGCTGAAACAATCGCCCCAATTGCCGATTACCATGCAGAAACGGAAAGGCACGGGCCGCGTTGGCGCGGGCCCCCAGAATTGACCGTGCTGCAGCGCGGGCTCTGACAAACCGCCCGCTTCGCAAAATGCGCAGGTAGTGTCCTGGCTGAGCAAGCCGCTCGCAGTTGCGTTGCCGAGAGCACATCTCCACTTCGCCGGATATTAGCGCGATGGCTGTTTCTCTGTTATCGTCAACAAACACCTCAAACTCGGTTCCCCGGATGCCAACCGTGGAGGTTGGCGTGGTAATGCGGTAGCCCGTGTCCGGTGTGGTGCCGCTGAGAAAACGGAAACTGCCCTTTAGGGCTGTAATCGCTACATCAGCGCTGTTTTTGCCGGAATTGAAGACGAACCTGTCGAGCGTCACTGTTGCGTTGGGGCCGATTGCGATTGTGGTGTCATCGAGCAACTGAAACTTGCCGTCTGAATTTTCGGCTGTTGCGATCACTTCGTTTGAATGAACATTGTCTCCAGGCGCCAGCACACGCTGAAGCGAAGCAACTGTGCCGGTCACCACGTTGGTGATTTCGGAAGCATTGCCAACTTTTGCTGTGGATCCATTCGGCAGAGCCGCGGGCACAACACTCAGGTCGCCGTTTTGCTGAGCCCAGAGTCCGTGTGGTGCAAACACCACCAATAAGCCGGCCAACAGAGTGGTGGCCGGGCGCACAATGAATTTACGCATTCCCGCTCCTCGAACAAGGCCACCCTCTCGGCTATTCAGACGGTTGCTCGGTAGCAGATCCGTCGTCCTCTCCATTCATCACTCACAGATTGGGCACAAGTAAGGCTCCTCACTCTGACGTTTGAGAATGGAAGGACACCGCAATTGTGCCCTGTTCAGCCGATGGAGCCGCCCCCGTTGGTGTCCGAGCCGCCGCCATTGCCGCCGCCGCCATTTCCTGGGCCTGCACCGTCGCCGCCGGAACCATCGGTATCCTGCCCGTCGGTGGCGCTGCCACTAGTGCATTTTCTGATCAGCCAACGAGGCGCCTGGATGCTCCGCAGAAGGCCGGATTGGAAATGCAGGAACGGCGCAACGCGCGAAGCGCTGTTTCCTTTGAGCACGGCCTGGGTGAGGCCTGTGGAGGATGTAAAGGTTCCATTCCGATCAATGCGCAGGCATCCGCACGGGTCTTTGATGGTACGGCAAGCGCCAGAACTGTTGCAGGCTGTCAAAGAGCCTTGCAGCAACGTTAGGATGGTTTCGCCGGAGCGCCCGATAAAAACATCAAATAAGGTGCCCCGGATCCCTACTGTGGACGAAGGCGTTACGATTTTGTAGGCCTTTTTTCTCAGTTTCCCGGACGCGAATCTGAAGGCGCCGCGCGCTGCTTTAAGAACCAGTTTCTCACTGGAGCCGCCTGAGAATACTGCTTTATCCAGCACGATTGATGAGTTTGCGCCCACCGCGAGCCGCGTATTGTCTTTGAAGCGAAATTGAGCAGTGCTGTTCGAACGCGTGCGTATGCGTTGGTTCTGAAATACTGAATCGCCTGCTGAAATCTTGCTGCGCCGCCCTCCAATTTGACCGGTCACACTGTTCTTGACACGATCGGCGCGACCAATGTTTTCGGGTGCCGCGTGGCCGACTGTAGTTCCAAAGTGGAACACAAATACCGTCGCCACTAGAATGGAAGTTACTGTTTTTCTCATATCTTTTATCCATCTTAGCCCCCGAATTCATAATTTGTCCTGCAGACCATGCAAGATCCATGTCCAATTTTGTGCTTGTTAAATTCAACCAAGTTCAATGCAGGTTGGTTCCTGTTTTTTGTTTGTTGAATGACTTGAGCCACCGATCGTAAAGGATCATTTTCAAGCCAAGCATTTGATAATTTACACGGTAATATCCCTCAGAGTCAGTGTTAACTGCTTGTGGCATCACCTTCAATACGTCTTGCGCCATAACGCCGATCCACTCCTTGTCGCTCCAGGTGTACTTGAAGCGATAAAGCGGGAGGCCGTCGGGCGTTTTACCAACCATGCGAACGTCACGTTTCAAACGGATATCGGAGCCGAAACCGCCTCCGCCACCACCATCTGAGTCTCCGCCACCATCAGAATCACCGCTGGCTCCATCGATATTGTTTTCCGTTTCGGGCTCGGAGAGTCCTGAACATCGAGAAGCTGCCCGGTTTGGGATGCGCATACTGCGCAACAGCTTGCTCTGTGAGATCAAAAAGGGAATTGCCCGTTGCGGTGTTTCGTCTGCCAGAATGGTAGCGTCAGGTCGTGTTGCGTCGACAATCTGGCCATTTGGCTCGATTCTGACTGATTCACATTGGTTGCTGAGGGTCCGGCATCGTCCTCTATTGCTGCAGGCTTCGACCTCGCCATAGAGCACCGTGACGATAGTTTGTCCTCGTCGTCCAACGAACACGTCAAACCAAGTGCCTCTTACACCGATTGTCGAACTCGGCGTGATGACTTTGTAGGCCTTGGAGGGCATGTTGCCGGTTGCAAAACGGAATGCGCCGCGGGCCGCCTTAATAAGCAGCTGAGTGTTGGCGCCACTGCGAGTGTACACAAACTTGTCGAGTTTGACGGATGAATTAGCGTTGAGCGCCAGACGTGTGTCGTCGCGAAACTGGAACTGTCCCAAGCTCGCCGAACCTGCTTTCAGCCGCTGATTGCGAAAGACCCGGTCACCTTTATTAAGCCGGGTGGCTGCCCCGCTCATCCGGCCCGTAACCGTCCTAATAATCTTGGTGGCCCCACCAATGTCTTCGGCTGCCAAGACATCGGGCGTATTTGTCAATTGAATCGAGACAACTAGGCCAAGAGCAAGAATAAAGGAAATACGCATCATGAGGTGGTCCTAAGCAATTATTTCTACTGCAGCGGGCCCCTCCCACGTGTGGCGCACATTATCAAACGACAGGTGTAACCGCAAAGGCAAAACTCACACTATCTGTAGCTGCTTCAAAACTGGCTCCACGCAGCCAAACCCACGACGATGAGCATGGAGGTGGCCATCAGCAAGTTGATGATGAAAAGCGTGCGGTCCGGCAGGTCCAGTCTGTGCAGATAGACACCAGCGAAAAGCCAAGCCAGATGCACTGGAACCCAAACCACATTCATAATCAGAAACTTTAAGGCGGTTTCGACCAAAATACTGTCGGGCCAGAACGGAAAACCGGAGAACAGCGTGGTGTTCACCGCATAAGCTTTCGGGTTAATCGCCTGGAATGCAAGCCCAATGAGAAAGCCTGGTGCGACGTCCGATCCGATGAAGGCGATCTTACTGCCGGAAAAGGCAATTTTGAGAGCGAGATAGAACAGATACGCTGCCGAGGCATAGAGCAGGATCGAGCGTAGATATGGAACCGAAAACAAGGCTGCCGCGACGCCGGTAACCACAGCCAAGGCAACAAGGTTTGTGCTTATGAACAGCCCTGCTAGGAACCGCAGCCCGGCCCGATAGCCAAATCCCGAGCCAACGCCGGCGGTGGTGAGAACGCCAGGGCCAGGGGTGATGATTAGGAAGAAGAGGGCCGCCGCAAATGCTATCATTGCGCCACTATGTACAGATTATCGGGCTTCAGCGAAGCTCTTCGGCGTTTTCTCCACATCGGAGTATAGGTTGCGGCCGGAAAATCGTGAGGTGAAGCGTGGGGCAAATGAGGTCTCAGAGGCCGTCAAACTGGATCGGACGGTTTATGCACCTGGTGCCAGCCGGGGCCGATGTGCTGGATCTTGCGTGTGGAACAGGCCGCCACACGGCCCTGTTTTCTGCCTCGGGTTTCAAGGTAACCGCTGTTGATCGGGATATCTCTCAGCTTGGGGTTCTTGCAGAGAGGAAGAATATTGAGGTTCATCAAGTGGATTTGGAAGGAGAGACGAACTGGCCTTTTTCCAACAGAAGCTTCGGCGCAATTGTAGTTGCCAACTATCTGCATCGCCCGCTGATTCCGCACCTGATCTCCGCATTGGAGCCCGGCGGGGTGTTGATCTATGAGACGTTTGCGGCGGGCAATGAGCAGTTTGGCAAACCCTCCAACCCCAATTTCCTGCTGGAACCCGGTGAGTTGATGGACGTTGTTGCCGGCAAATTGACTGTGGTGGCTTATGAACACGGCGTTCTTCATCATCCGCGTTCTGCTGTGGTTCAGCGAATTTGCGCTATGAACCGGTCCGATCCTGTGGTGCTGCAGCCGCGCTGAGGGCGGGAGGTCGGCGGCATGTGGTGGGCTGTGCATAGAGATGAGCAATGCGGTCTACCGCGCCAACAAGAGGTTCAGAAGCAACCTGCATGTGGTATCCGTTGGCATGAAGCAACGTTGCCTCATCCCGCATAATGCCGATATGGCCTTTCCAGAACACCAAGTCGCCTCGCTGCAGGCTTTGCTCACCAAAGGCTCCAAGTGGGATGCCAAAGCTGTTTTCCAGCATGTCTGAGTCCCGCGGGCACTCAATTCCTGCCATCCTCAAGCCGGTACATACGAGCCCGGAGCAATCAAGACCCCAAGCGGACGTTCCGCCCCAGAGGTAAGGTATACTGATGAGTTGCTCGCACACGGCCACGAAGTCTTCGGCAAAGGTCTCAATGGCTGAGAGATGTAAAGCCCACGCGTATCGCCCGGTGGACAGGCGGCAAAAATCTCCCGCTTGCTCAACAACTGCAACGCCTGCTCCCATGGGCAGATGCTCTACAGGTTGTTGTTTGATGTTGGCGGCGGTGTAGGTCAGTGTTGTGGGTACATTTACGCGGTGTGTTGGGTGCCTGAGGTTTTTCGATAAGGTTGATGAGGGCAGGTATCCCACGTATCCATCACTCGCCAACTGACCCCAGGCCCAGCCTTCGGCGGTTTCTTCGTATATTGTGACGGTGTCCCCGCAGACTGCCTGGGTATCCAGAGCGGCGTCTAGCCTTGGATCCCTTCGCACATCGGCCACTGGTTCGACGACCTGCATTTTGGTCCCCGCCACGTATCGTTCAGCCTCCACTTGGCCTTGCAACCAGTCAGCAGCAAGATCGGTTCGGTGTGGTGTTAATCGCGGATCCATTCGTTTGTGTCGTGTTCCAACGGAGGATGATGTGGCCCCATCATAAACCAATTAAGTTCCGCAAAACCTAAATTATGCGATCACAGCTCTCAAATTGGCTGCACGCTGACATACAGTGTCTGCAAGGCGTTCCACAAACAATGATCCTTTGACAGTGCGCTGCACCAGCACGTTCCGCCGGTCGGACGGGTCGCGCTTTCTGTTCACCAGATTAAGACGGCCCATGCTGTCGAGGGCACGGGTTATCACAGGTTTTGTAACCCCGAGTTTGGTGGCCAAACCGCGCACGGTATGGGGCGGTGGTTCGAGATAGACCGTCAACAGGATGGTCACCTGCCGTGCGGAAAGATCGGGTTCTGTGTCTCTGACCAACTCAAGATGAGTGTCATGCCAGAGTTTCAGTGCCTCTGCGGTGTTCAGTTCAACCGCCATCGTCAGGTTCTCCCTGCAAGGACCGTAGAGGATCGGTCAGTCGTTACGGAGCCGTATCATTCTAACGGCTCCGCGGCATCTGGCAAGAGGGAGGCGGCTAACGGCGGCGCGATGCCTTCTGCTTATAGCGTTGCTCAACCACTTGGAACAGGGCCCTAATGGCACAGGCTTCGCCGCCCATGGGGCGTCCGGGCTTGGCTTTGGGGGTCCAGCCGAATATGTCGAAATGCACGTAAGACTGGGTCTTCTCGACAAATCGACGGAGAAAAAGGCCCGCGGTGATGGAGCCGGCAAAGCCTCCGGACGTGATGTGGTTCAGGTCCGCTACAGAGCTGGCCAACCACTCATCGTAAGGCGACCAGAAGGGCATGCGCCAGACCGGATCATTGGTGCTTGCCCCGGCATTGCTGATCGCGGCGGCCAGATCATCGTCGTCGGTATAAAAGGGCGCCAGGTCTGGTCCAACGGCGACACGGGCGGCCCCGGTCAAGGTTGCCATATCGACCAAAAGATCCGGTTTTTCCTCATCTGCCAGATGGAGAGCGTCTGCAAGCACTAGCCGGCCTTCTGCATCGGTGTTGCCGATTTCAACGCTTAGGCCCTTGCGGCTTGGCAGGATGTCCCCAGGCCGGAAAGCCCCGGCAGACACACTGTTTTCCACCGCCGGAATGAGCACGCGCAAGCGCACGGGAAGCTTGGCCTGCATGATCATGCTTGCCAGGCCCAGAACGTTGGCAGCCCCGCCCATATCCTTCTTCATCAGCGCCATGGAATTGCCCGGCTTGAGGTTGAGCCCGCCAGTGTCAAAGCAAACGCCTTTGCCGACAAGAGTTAACTTTGGGTGAGTGTTCCGTCCCCAGGTCATGTCCACCAGCCGGGGTGCAATGTCCGAAGCTCGGCCCACCGCGTGGATCATGGGGAAGTTGCGTTTCAGCAACTGGTTGCCAACGATGGAAGACACCTTCGCGCCGTGTTGTTTGGCCATTGTGCGAATGGCCGCCTCCAGTGCATCTGGACCCATATCGTTGGCCGGTGTGTTGATGAGGTTTCGGGTTAGGTTCACAGCCTCGGCCTTGGCGCGCACTGCGTCCGCATCAACCCTCTTGGGGGCAACGAGTTGTGCTTCGGGTGCTGATGATGACCGGTAGGCGCCAAACCGGTAGCTCTCCATGAGCCATCCCAGCGCAATGAG
This sequence comes from Alphaproteobacteria bacterium, assembly GCA_024227565.1. GTDB lineage: Bacteria > Pseudomonadota > Alphaproteobacteria > Rhizobiales > CAJQND01 > JAAEUE01. The sequence continues at coordinate 137,132 of JAAEUE010000303.1, read as the reverse complement.
TTCACCGTTTTTGACGGGCTCATCAAACGCGTAGGTGCCAGCAGGAAGGCTGCTTACGAGCTTTGCAGGTAAGAATGGTTCGCTTTGTTGGCTTTCCTCTCCCGTTCCGTACAGCACCAGGCCAATTGCGCCTGTTTTTCCCGGAATAGTCACGTGCGTGCCGGTTTTGCCGGAAAATCCCTGCGCTTTGATCCACGCTGATTGCGATTTATCCAAACCGCGCAACAAGGCGGAGAGCCCCTGAGTGGTCACCATATGGATCGGGGTTGCCTTGCGGCGCGTTCGATTGAGCAAGAGGTCTGTCACAGGAAACACCTTTTTGGGGCTGACTTTGTTGGCTATCGCGGCAGACTTTACTGGCGCACGCGCGGACCAGCAATGGGTTGGATGATGGATCATGTCCTTTGTGTTCGGTGTTCGAAACTGTGCCGAAATTGAACTTCCGGTTAAGCGTTTGTTGACGCCTTGCTGCAATTATCGATGTTTGAGAATCGAATTGATCGAACGAAGGCGTTCGTGGTGAGGGTTAGGGTTTCTAGATGACCGTCGTGCAGAGTTTAGGGGATAGACCTCTGTTCAAATTGGCGCTGGTTTTGCCGATGGCAGCGCTTGCGCTGGCGGGCTGCAAGACCACGGGGTCTTCATCGCTGTTGGGGGGCAATTCGTCGGCCCAAAACAGCCAGCAGGCTCAAACCCCGAATATGCGCCAGGCTGCGCAATGGGGTGCGCGTTGGGAGAAAAACCAAGGAGATCCGGCCCTTACGGTGGGATATGTGCAACGTCTGCGGGCTTTGGGCTCGAACGATCGTGCGCTTACAGTCTTGCAAGATTCCCTGAAAGCCAATCCACGGAGCACAATTATCCAAGGCGAGTATGGCAAGCAATTGGCCGCAGCCGGTAAGACCGATCAGGCTTCCGTCGTGCTGCAACGTGCCGCTGCTGCCCCAGATGCAAGCTGGCAGGTCCATTCCACCAAAGGCGTTGTGTTGGATCGACTAGGACGCCACGCTGATGCGCAAAATGCCTACCGAGCAGCACTGAAGAAATCTCCAGGCCAAATTACCGCCATGAACAATTTGGGTCTTTCGCAGGCACAAAACGGACAGTTGAAGGATGCTGAGGGCACCTTGCGGCAGGCCTATGCCACGTCGGCTGGCCGGAAACACTCACGGCTCAGGCAGAATTTGGCGCTTGTTGTTGGCCTGCAGGGCCGCTTTGAAGAAGCCAAAACCATCGTGAAGGCCGATCTTCCGCCGCAGCAGGTGGAACAGAACATTGCCTATCTCAGGCAAATGCTGGCGCAGCCCGACCCATGGAAAAAGCTTTCCAAGCTCGAGAAAAAGAAAACCTGACGCCGGACAGTCAGTGGTTCTCGGACGCCATCAGGTGGCCGTGCTGAAGCTTGGCGTCGATGTAGCGCCGGTTGAATTCATTATGGCCGGCCACAAGGCTTATCATTTCGCGAACAATGATCCCCGCCGCCTCAAGGGCTTCGCGCTTGCTCGGATTGTTTGAGAGCAGTCTCACGTCAGCCGAGCCGATCAAATGCTTCAGCAGGGCAATTGCCTGGAAGTAATCGCGGGCATCCGGCGGCAGACCCAACTTGGCATTTGCTTCATAGGTGTTCAGACCATCATCCTGCAGCAGATAGGCCATGGCTTTGGCCCACAAGCCGATGCCGCGGCCCTCGTGATCTGCAAGATACACCGCAACACCGCTGCCGGACTTGGTGATCTCCCGCAGAGACTTTTTCAGCTGCTGCCCGCAGTCACAGCGCATCGAGGAGAAAATGTCGCCAGTCTGGCAACCTGAATGAAGGCGAACTGTGGTGACGTCTTCGCTTTTGGGGTCGCCATAAACCAGGGCCGAATTGGCAATCGCCCCATCCGGGATAATCTCGCCCGGCTTGACGGTGCCGAACACGTACCAGGAGAATTGGTGACTTTCGTTCTTCAACTGAACGGGCAGGGGGACCGGTCCCAATAGGGCGAAGCGGTCCTCATCTGCGGGTCCGGTCACGGTTTGGCCGGTGGCTGGTGAGATGTAGGTGACCTTCTTCTGCAGAAGATGCATCAATTGGGGGTTCAGAGGTTGCACGTGCTCAACGCTTTCAAGGTATCCGCCTGCTAGCCGGGGGCGCACAATACTCTCACCGGGCGCGGTTGCAATGGGGTCGGTGCGGAAAATTTCAGCTTAATTGGAAACCGATGAACGCCGTTGTTCGACAATGCGCATAAAGTCCCGGGCCGTAGGGTCGGATTGATCCACCAAAGCGCGGAAATCCTCAAACCCTAACGCGAGCACGGAAACAGGCGTATTGGCGCGTACATCCGCTGTTCGACGGGTTTCCGCCAGAATGCCAACCTCGCCAAAAACGTCGCCTTCACCAAGCTGAGCCAGTTCCACCTCTTCGCCCGAGCTACGACGGTGAATGACGCTGACTTCGCCGCTCACCAGGATATAGAACTGGTCTGATTTGCCGCCCTGGTGAATGATCACATCACCAGCTTCGTAGAGCCGCGTGTTCAACTGATTAGAGGCTTCAATGAGTGCCGCTGTCTTGACCCGGGGGAACACCTTGGCCAGCCAATCATTGTAGCGCCGGCTTCCTTGTCCTGGATGCCAGCCGACGGGGCAGAGCTCGCCGCTCTGCAGCGCACGCAAGACCCTCAGGGTCTCATCCACATTGCGGCCAATGTCCAGATCGTTGATGGAAATGTGACGCACCATGCCATCGGGGTCGATGATAAATGTGCCGCGCAAGGCAGAGCCGTTGTTCACCAGAATGCCGAATTCTTCGGTCAGCCGGTGCGAGGTGTCGGCAATCACCGGAAACGCGACCTCTTCAAGTTGTTCGTCCTGGCTGAACCAGGCTTCATGACTGAAGTAGCTGTCTGTACTTGCAGCAAGGATGGCTGTGTCTTCACGCTCGAACTCTTCTCGCAGGCCCGCAAACGCAGAAAGCTCAGTCGGGCAAATGTAAGAGAAGTCGCGCACATAGAAGAACAGCACCACCCATCTGCCCTTGTAATCACGCAAGGATAATTGCTGAACGCTAGATGTTCCGCGCTGCCAGAATTCAACCTGAATGTCCGGCACCTTGTGTCCGATAGAGATTGCCATAGCGGCGGCCCTTAAATAGTCCCCTCAACTCGTATGTAGCGTCCGTCCCCGGACTGTGAAGTGAGCTTTCACACACCTTGGCCGCTATTTGCTCATTTTACAGGGCAAATTTCCTATGGACAGCGCTAATTTTGTGATTTGCAGTGTTTATGCAGCCGGCCGCTCGGCAATCATCATGTAGTTGACGTCTGTATCTGGCGACTTTCGCCACGCGGTGTTCAGGGGATTATATGTGACGCCGCTTGTGTCACGAACCCTGAGGCCGCCGCTCTTCAGTGCAGCTTCAAGCTCTTGGGGCGTGACGAATTTCTCCCATTGGTGTGTTCCGCGCGGTAGCCAGCCGAGCACGTATTCCGCTCCGATAATGGCCAGCCCGAACGACTTCAGTGTCCGGTTCAATGTTGCAGCGAACATGAGGCCGCCTGGTTTCACCAAGCTGGCGGACGTGGCCATGAACAGGTCCACATCTGCCACATGCTCCACCACCTCCATATTGAGCACGATGTCGAATTTCTTGCCATCTTGAGCCAGTTCTTCGGCGGTTATGGCTCTGTAATCAATGTTCAACGCCTGCTCGGACGCATGGACGGAGGCGGTTTTGATGTTTTTCTCTGCTGGATCAATACCTGTAACCTCAGCGCCCAATCGCACCATTGGTTCGCACAACAACCCTCCGCCGCAGCCGATATCAAGCACGGTGAGCCCTTCAAAAGGGCGGCGTTCCCGATCGCTCAAGGAAAAATGGCGAACGATGTGGCCGCGAATATAGTCAAGGCGCACCGGGTTGAGCTTGTGAAGGACACCAAACTTGCCTTTTGGGTTCCACCATTCAGCCGCGATGGCAGAGAATTTTTCCACTTCGCTGGCATCAACCGTGGAAGCTCCAGCGGCATTCGTGTTCATTTGGCGGCGTCCTCATCTAACAAGGGTTGATCGGCAATATTGCATACTGCGCAAGCGGCGAGTATGAGTATCGCGCACGTGCGGTCGATTGTCCCTATACGCACTGGTTATCCATTCACAAGGTTTAACGTTAAGAGCCCGGCCTTAGATGAACCGACTGGTGATGAAATTTGGCGGAACCTCCGTCGCAGACCTGGAGCGGATCCGCAATGTGGCCCGCCATGTGAAGCGCGAGGTGGATGCCGGCAACAAGGTTGCGGTGGTGGTTTCGGCTATGGCCGGGCAAACCGACCAGCTTGTGGCTTGGGCCAAGGAGGCTTCGGCCATTCACGATGCGCGCGAATATGACGCCGTTGTGGCGACCGGCGAGCAGGTGACTTCCGGGCTGTTGGCTCTGGTGCTTCAGGGCATGGACATATCGGCGCGCTCCTGGCTCGGTTGGCAGATCCCGATCCGCACAGATGCAGTGCATGGTGCAGCACGGATCGTTGATATTGAGGCCGAGGAGATCGGCGGCCGCATGGATGATGGTCAGGTGGCGGTGATTGCCGGATTTCAGGGTCTGGGACCCGACAACCGGGTTGCCACATTGGGGCGGGGCGGATCAGACACCAGCGCCGTGGCCCTTGCGGCGGCCCTTGATGCGCGCTGCCATATTTATACTGACGTGGACGGGGTCTACACCACCGATCCGCGCATTGTCTCCAAGGCCCGCAAGCTTGAGCGGATTTCCTATGAAGAGATGCTGGAGATGGCATCGCTCGGAGCTAAGGTTCTGCAAACCCGCTCGGTTGAAGCGGCGATGATACACAGGGTGCCCTTGCGGGTACGCTCCAGTTTTGATGACCCTGAGACCGTTGACGTTTCAGGTAACAATATTCCAGGCACACTCGTATGCGATGAGGATGAGATTGTGGAACAGGAAGTGGTTAGCGGAATTGCTTATTCCCGCAACGAAGCCAAGGTGACGCTCGCCAGGGTGCGGGACAAGCCGGGGGTTTCCGCACGCATATTCGGGCCGCTGTCCGAGAGCGAAATCAATGTGGACATGATCGTACAGAACGTTTCAGGAGACGGTAAATACACCGATCTAACGTTCACAGTCTCTGAAAATGACCTGGAGCGGGCGCTTAAGGTGATCGAAGAGGCCAAAGATGAGATCGAGTATGAAGACCTCACCGGTTCAACTGAGGTGGTGAAGGTTTCTGTGATCGGAATTGGCATGCGTTCTCATGCGGGCGTTGCTGCCAAGATGTTTCGAACATTGGCTGATCGGAATATCAACATTCAGGCGATCACCACGTCGGAAATCAAGATCTCCGTATTGATCGATTCTGCCTATACCGAACTCGCGTTGCGCTCACTCCACACTGCCTATGGATTGGATGCAGAGACATAAGTTGGCCGGAAAGTCGTAGGACAAGTCGGCGGAATCGTCGTAAATTGCCAGTGCACCAATAACGGCGCGGCAAGAAAAGGGATCAAGCCTCAATGCAACCCGCTCACGTCGGCCCGCGCGTACTGCTCAGGCGCCTCCGTGAGGTGATGGCGGGGCCCGAAGCAGCTCAAACGCGGCTGAACAAGATCACGACGCTGATCGCCTCCAACATGGTTGCCGAGGTCTGCTCGATTTATGTCATGCGGCCGGGCGGGTTCCTTGAACTTTATGCCACCGAAGGATTGAACGCCGATGCGCTGCACGAAACCAAGCTGCGGGTAGGCGAGGGCCTAGTGGGGGTGATTGCGGCAAATGCCTCGCCCCTCAATCTGCCCGAAGCACAAGCCCATCCGGCGTTTAAATATCTGCCGGAGACAGGCGAGGAGGTTTATCACTCCTTCCTGGGTGTTCCGGTGTTGCGCAGCGGTCTGATCCTTGGGGTGCTCACGGTTCAGAACCGGACTCAGCGTCATTATTCCGAAGAAGAAGTGGAGGCCATGCAGACCACCGCCATGGTGCTGGCGGAAGTGGTTGCTTCGGGCGAACTGGATGAAGTGGGTGAAGCCGAAGAGGTTGATCTTGGTCATACCCGATCGCATCAGCTTAGCGGGGCCTCGTTTTCCGGCGGCGTTGCGCTTGGCCACGTGGTGCTTCATCGGCCGCGTATCCACATCACAAATCTGATTGCAGAAGATGTCAGGGCGGAAAAGGAGCGCCTGTCGGCAGGGGTGGAACGTTTGCGCGAAAGCGTGGACACCATGATCACAGCGCCAGATCTGGCGCGCAGTGGTGAGCACCGGGAGGTTCTTGAAGCATACCGCATGTTTGCGCACGACCGCGGCTGGGTGAGGCGGTTGCAAGAGGCGGTAGACACCGGGTTGACGGCTGAAGCGGCGGTGGAACGCGAGCAATCCAACACGCGGGCGCGGATGATGCGTTCACGCGATCCTTATTTGCAGGAGCGGCTGCACGATCTTGATGATCTCGCCAATCGGCTCTTGCGCATTCTGACCGGCACGACCGGAACGGCCGCGGGCGGTGAATTGCCGAAAGATGCGATTGTTGTCGCCCGCTCCATGGGGGCGGCGGAACTGCTGGACTATGACCGAGACCGGGTGCGCGGCGTGGTGTTGCAAGAAGGCGGCGGCAACAGCCACGCGACCATTGTGGCCCGGGCGCTAGGCATTCCGCTTGTGGGCCAGGTGCAGGGGATCTTGAATTTGTCCGATACGGGCGATTCTATCATTGTCGATGGTGACAGCGGCGAAATCTTTCTGCGTCCTCTGCAATCAATCAGGGAGGCTTACGGTGAGAAAGTTTCGCTCTACGCCAAGCGCCAAGCCCAATATACCCGTCTGCGGGGAGAGGCGGCTCAAACCCGAGACGGAACGCCGATCAATCTGAATATTAATGCAGGCCTTTTGATGGATCTGCCTCATCTGGAGCGGGCAGGGGCTGAGGGCATCGGCTTGTTCCGTACGGAGCTGCAGTTCATGATTGCCTCTTCGTTTCCGCGTATGGACGAGCAGGTATCCTATTACCGAGCTGTTTTGGATTCAGCAGGCGACAAGCCTGTGGTGTTTCGCACGCTGGATATCGGCGCTGATAAAACCTTGCCTTATCTGCATCATGGCCAAGAGGAGAACCCGGCACTGGGCTGGCGCGCCATCCGAATGTCGCTTGATCGGCCCGCGCTGCTGAAGCTGCAGCTGAGGGCGTTCCTGAAGGCAGCCGGTGGGCGCAAGCTTTCGGTTATGTTCCCCATGGTGGCCGAGGCCGATGAGTTCCGCAAAGCCCGCGCGTTGGTGGATGAGGAGTTTGCCTTCCTGACCCGCCATGGGCATGAGGCGCCAACGGAGCTTCGTGTTGGTGCGATGATCGAAGTTCCCGCGCTTGTGTGGCAGTTGCCGGCCTTATTGCCGCTGACCGACTTTGTCTCGGTGGGAACCAACGATCTTTTGCAGTTCTTGTTCGCCTACGACCGAGGGAATCCTCAGTTGGCAGCACAGTACGATGCGTTATCGCCGGCCTTCCTGAGTCTTATGAAGCAAATTGTGGAGCAATCAGAAAAGCACAAGGTGCCGTTGACTGTGTGCGGTGAGATTGCCGGCATGCCGCTGGAAGCTTTGGCTCTGATGGCCCTGGGTGTGCGGTCGGTTTCCATGGTTCCGGCCGCCATCGGCCCAGTCAAGACCATGCTACGCTCGGTGGATTTAGCGGCTGCGCGAGAGGTAATCTTGCCGTTACTTGACCATCCGGATCATTCGCTGCGTGATGAAATCCTGCGCTTTGCCAGCAAGAGCGGCGTCCAGTTGCACGGCTGACAAGAATTCCAGGGTGGCGGGCCCTAGGCAGGCATATCAGAAACATACCATTTTGGGCGCTGTTTAACCCATTTCTCGTGGCGTTCATTCAATACTTACCATTTTACCCGATTGTTTAACTCATCGAAAACCATGTTTGTGCGCTGGCGGGACTTCTCAAGTGTGAGGCTGCAGGCGTCCAATATCAGCGCGAGTGAGATCATGAGTTCAGTTGTGGTGGAATCCGGCAACCAAATGCCCAAGATTGATATTTCTATGGAAGGCCCGCGCCTTGCAAAACCATCTGAAAATGCCGGGCCGGCGGTCATCGCTGGCTGGTGGCTGCACAACGAGCGCCACGAGCGCGGTATCAGCCTCACAGAGGTTGCACTCGCGACTCGGATCGAACCGGACTACCTCACTGCGCTGGAATGCGGTTGGCTCAACAAATTGCCGGAGCGGGGCCAGGCCTTGGATATTGTGTGGGCCTATGCAGACTATCTCAAACTTGAGCCGGGCCCTTTGTGCGCCCATTTCGGCAAACTGTTGCCGCCCAGTGCCGCACCTCAATTGCCAGAAGCGCAGAGTTCCGTCTTTGGCGGAACCGGCATGCTCTCGCGTTTCCCGCTTCCAAAAATTGCAACCGGCCAGATGATTGGCGCCGTCTTTGCCTGTGTGGTGGCCTTTGGTGGCTTCTCCTATGCAGTGTTTCCAGGGGCGTCTGAGGCGCCAAAGAGCGATCTTTATGCTGGGGAAGTGCCGATTGATGATCTGATCACCGGTTCAATCCCGAAATCCAAAGAGGCACATTCTGCCAAGGCCGAAAAGAAAATCGAACTGAGTTCCAAGCCTGTAAAAGTTGCAACGAATGAACAGCCACTTGGCGACTTGACTGCGCTGATCGCTCAAACGGCGACGCAACCGGTGACCGAAGCTCCTGCGGCCAAGGTGGAGAAAATCCAGAAGACCGTGAAAACGGTTAAGACGGTTAAGACGGAGAAAGCGGAGAAGATCGAAAGGGTTGACCGCAAAATTGCCAAGGTGGACACAACCGGCGGTCGGCTCTATGGCTCAAAGAACAAGAATTCCCGCTTAAAAATTGCCGCAAAATCAAGAGTTTGGGTGCGTATTGAAGATAAGAATGGAAACGTTGTTCTCAACCAGACACTGCTTTCAGGTGATGCTTTCAAAGTACCAAACCGCAAGGGCCTGGTACTAATTGCCCGTGACGGCGGGGCGCTGACCTATGAGCTTGACGGCCAAAAACACGGTTCCATCGGTACGCTCGGCGAGATCCTGGTTGGCCATCCCCTTGATCCGGAAAAGATCGGACGGGCCAGTTGAGTCCAAACCGCGCCCTTTGAACGGTTCTTCAATCGTGCCTCAAAGTGCGGTTTCCCGAAAGCTTATGGACACGCCAACCAAGAAACCCTCTCAGATCAGCGTGACCTCCCGGACGTCTACTGGTGCTGGTTTGCGCCAGCTTGCGCACGTAGCCTGGCAACTCCATCAGAGCAGGCTGTGGCCTCAGGCCGAGGCGATTTTCCGGTACGTTATTGCCGAAGACCCCAAATATGCGCGCGCCCTCAACAATTTGAGCGTTGTACGTGGCTGTCAGAACGAGATGGCCGAGGCAGAACAGCTGTCACGCCGCGCTATTGAGCTCGAGCCGGCCAATTCGTCTTACCGTTCAAATCTTGCCACCACGTTGCTGGATTTGGGACGGTTTGATGAAGCAGAGGCTGAATATCGCAAAGTCCTGGAGCTTGATCCACAGGATCCCCACGCCAGCGCTTCTCTGGGTATTCTCCTGTTAAGAACAGGCCGGTTCGACGAGGCCTGGCCCTTCTATCGGGCGCGCAAGAGGCCCAAACGCTATGCGTTTTTGGACGAGGAACTCAGAGGGTGGAAGGGGGAATCTTTGCGCGGCAAGGCGCTGGTTGTCCTGAATGAGCAGGGTCTTGGAGAAGAATTCCAGGTTGCCCGTCTCTATACCCAACTTTGCGGCGAGTGCGACGACATTACTCTCACCTGTGACCCCCGCATCGCAGAGCTTATGGTCCGATCATTTCCAGCACTCAATGTGCTTGCACACGATGACACTGAAGCTATCGAAGCGGCGGTTCGCAAAGCAGATTATGTGACGTTCCTAACCAATTTGATTGCCCAATTGGCTCCCGATGCAAAACCGGAAACTGAGCCGCGCGACTATTTAAGAGCTGATGGTGAACAGGTTGCGGGCTTGCGCAGGAAATACCGGGACCTTTACGGCGAGCGCAAGCTCATTGGTTTTTCCTGGGGCACTTCGAGCAGTTTTAAGCAATCGGCTCGAACGATACCTGTCGACCAATGGAAAGCGCTTCTGGCACGTGAAGATTGCCAGTTCATCTCGTTGCAATACAGCACGTCAGCTCCGGTGCTTGCCGAATATGCCCGCAACATGGGCGTTTCCATTGCTGTGGATGAAACCATAGATGCCAAGGACGATCTGGACGGTTTGGCTGCACAGATTGCGGCACTGGACCATGTAATCTCAATAGACAACACCACGGTGCATCTGGCTGCCGCCCTCGGCCAGCCGGTCTGGACGCTTTTGATGAAATACCCTCATTGGCTTTGGGGCCTTAAGGGTGATCGCTCGGCTTGGTATCCGACGATGCGGCTCTTCAGACAGATTGCGAAGGATGAGTGGACGCCGGTGTTGGAAGAGGTTGAGGCGGAACTGGAAGCGCAACTCGCCGAAACACCTGCCAACAACAAATCCTGTTCACCTGAGGCAGAGCAAGATGGGCGTGTTCATGTCGGATAAAGCGCAGACAGCCTTGGATTTGCTCCCCACAGCCAAAGATCTTTTAAAGCGCGGGATGTGGCCGCAGGCTGAGGTGCTCTATCGCCACATTGTTGCAAAAGATCCGACCCAAGCTGAAGTGTTCAACGATCTGGGAATTGTGCGGGCATGCCAGGGGGCGTTGGCTGAAGCTGAAGATTTGGCCCGTAAGGCAATTGCTTTGGACGGGACCAGTCCGATTTTCCGGGTAAACCTTGCCAAGCACTTGTTTGGCTCCGACCGCATTGATGATGCGGAAGCTGAGGTTTATGCAGCCCTTGCTCTCGATTGCCGGCACGAAGCTGCGATCGAAGCGCTTGAGCTTATGCAAGTGCATCGCAAACAAGCCCTGGCTAAACCGGCTGAGGCTGATCCTATCGAGTCTGATCCCATTGAGCCTGAGCACAAGACTGTTGCCGCACCCTATCGCGGCGTCCTGCGCAAGTCTGCCGACGAGCAGGACGATGCGTCAGTTGCCAAAGCGCCCAGCATCGATGCCACGCTCCGCACTCAGGAGGAGCAACTGGCTACCGCCTATAGATTGTTTGCTCAACGCGACTATGACGCGGTCATTCATAAGCTTCGGTCGTTGGAGGCTGATTGCCCTGGCCACCCGTTGGCAGCCCTTTGGACAGCACTGTGTCATTTCCGGCAAGACGACCTGAAACGGGCCAGACATTGGGCTGACGAGGCAGCGAAAATCGCGCCGAAGGACCATGCCGCTCATATGGCGAGCGGCCTTGTTTCGCAAGCTCAGCTGGCATTTGACGAGGCGGAAACGGCTTTCAAAAAAGGCATCGAACTTGCGCCCAAGAATGCAGATTTTTACAGCGCATTGGCTTTTCAAAAGCTTTTGACCGGTGACTGGCCCGAAGGCTGGCGATTATTCGACAAGGTCAACCAGGCGCTGACCAAGTTTCGTCTTGGGTCTGTTGATCCTTGGAAGGGTGAACGGTTGGACGAGGAAAGCCTTCACATATGGGCGCTTGAGGGGGTGGGCGATTTCCTGATGATGGCCAGGCTTTTGCCCGAGCTTGAAAACCGGACTGATCGTCTCATTGTTGAGTGCGATGAGCGCCTCATTCCCTTGTTGCAGCGTTCATTGGCTTCGGCTGAGCTGGTTCCGTTGAGGTCGCAGGTCAGTGATAAGACATTACCGTCACTTGGCGATCTGCAGTCGACGGACCGTGGTGTAATTCGGCATTTATCGCCCGATCTGCATCCGGTCGAGTTGGATACCGGCCTGCTGCAGCACGATCGGGCGCGGGCCGCAAATCTGCGCAAGAGATATCAGGAGCGGTTTCCCGGTCAATTGCTCATCGGTCTGTCCTGGTACACGACCAGTGCCGCACAAGGCCGGGCCCGCTCAATGCTGCCGGCTGATCTTGAGCCATTGTTTGCCCATGCGCAGTGCCAGTTTATTGACTTGCAATACCGTGATCCAACTCAGACCATGGAGCACTACGAACCTGCCGCTGGTCACTTATTCCGGGACGATGAGGTGGACAGCAGAGATGATTTGGATGGTTTGGCCGCTCAAATGGCTGCCCTTGACCTCATCATAACAGTAGACAATAGCACAGCCCAGCTTGCGGGCGCTCTGGGTGTTCCAGGCTGGGTTCTGCTTCATCAGCTTCCAGATTGGCGTTGGGGCCTTCGGGGCGACGCCAGCGAGTGGTATCCGTCGTTGCGCCTGTTTCGCCAAGCAGCTCAAGGTGACTGGGGGGGCGTTATCAAGCAGGTTTGCGCGGAGCTTGAAGTCAAGGAAGATGCTGTCTCTCTGCGGTGTACGGCCTAGAAGTTGTACAGTTAAGCTGTTTGCTTGCCGTGACGGCAGCCAAAGTTGTTCCCCGCTGTAGTCGCACGCGATTACTGTTAGCTTGAATACTTGATGAGTATTTTGCTAGGACTATTGGTGGGGCGACGTGACAGCGACATGACCAAGATGGAATCTGTGAGCTGTGGTGGTACGGATTGAGTTCGAGGCAACGATGAGGACAACGCTCCTGTTGGCAACTGGGTGCTTGCTGCTGGGCTCAATGATGGCTCCAGTTCAGGCAAACACACTGGTCGATTGTGATGGCAGCCCGACCGAGCGCGGCATCCAAGGATGCACGCGCCTGATTGGGTCGGGGAGTCTTGAAACCAGACTGCTTGCCGCTGCTCATAACAATCGCGGTTTTTCCTTGCTTCAGCTTGGCCGTTACGAGCAGGCCATTGAAGACCTCAACAAGGCCATTGAGCTTAGCCCAAAATTTCACACAGCATTCCTGAATCGGGGTGCGGCCCTGGCTCGAGCCGGCAAAATTGATCAAGCGATCAGTGATTTTGTCTCCGTGGTGGCGCTGAGGCCCACGGATCCGATTGCTCATATCAATCTGGGCAAAGCCCACTTCATCAACGGCCAGTTCGACGATGCCATCAAGGATTATGACGAGGCTATCCGGCTTGATCCCAAAGTTGCCGACAGCTTCAATGGGCGCGCAGATGCTTACTTTAAAAAGGGGCAACTTGAACAAGCGCTGACAGATTATGACGAGGCGATTCGCTTGCGCCCGAACTTTGCTCACGCAATGACCAACCGCAAGCTTGCAGTGGCAGCGCAGAAGGCCCGGGTCGCCAAGAAAGAGATTGAGCAGCAACGCAAACAAAAGGTCAAACGGCAGATCCCCCAGGAGGCTGCACCTCCCGGCGGAACGCAAACCGTGAGTGCGGCCCTACGCCAGGGAGAGATGGCGTTCAACAAAGGACTCTATGAAAGCGCTGCTTCAAGTTTCAGCACTGCAATTCGACTTGGCCCAACGGTTGCCGCGGCCTATTTGGGTCGGGCCAATGCTTACGCCCGGAAAGGTGATTACTACCAGGCGATAAACGACTACACGCAGGCCATTCGTTTGCGGCCAAACTACCCGGTTGCCTTCATCAATCGGGGCATTGCCTATTACAAACTGGTCAAATTTGACCGGGCAATTCTTGATTTCGATCGGGCGATCTTGTTGGACCCTGGTTACACGCTGGCGCGCGAGTCACGTGAATTCGCAATGAAGCGAAAAGATGAGCAGGACCGCATGCCTGCAACTCCAGCCAACAACTCGTCGTCTACGTTGAGGCAAGGCACATCTCAACTCAATGGGAACCAAGCGAGCCGGGTCACAAACAATTAGTGCAAGAGAAAGCTGGGTATCTTATTGGCTGCCAACCGGAAATGCTCAGCTTAAGCTTCTTTCCAACACGTCAGCGGGAATCGCTTCAATCTGGATGAGCACGTCCAAAAAAGTTGACCGTATTTTGTACATTGTAAATTTTCCCCTCCCGAACAGTGGCAATGAAACTGGTGTGAAACTCAACGACCTTTCCAGTTTTGCGGTGAGTGGCAGATACGCTCACGTATCCGGCTACGTCGTCCCCATTTTCAACTGTCCGAAGTACCTTGCAGTCAAAACTCGATAGCCCCTGAAATAAATTGGCGTGAAATGCACGAAATTCGGATACTGAATTAATTTTGCTGTCGCCTAATCCAGATATGTTGCAATTATCCGAGAGATGACGGTCAATATGTTCTGTATTCCCCTTGTTCCAAACTTGTTCGAACCAATCTTCCATGACCTGTGTTGCTGACATTTACTTGGCTCCTAAATATAGAATTTTACCAAGCAATGTGAACGAAAGAACGCAACTGGTCCAGCGCTTTCGTCGAACTGCTACATCAGACTAAGCAAACAGCCCATTAACCGCCCAGGAACAAGCGGCCCACATCTGGATCTTTTAGAAGTTCGTCACCGGGACCAGCCTTAGCCAGTTCACCGGACACGAGCACATAACCGATATCGGCAAACTCCAGGCCCTTCTTGGCGTTCTGTTCCACCATGATGATGGTTTTGCCTTCGCCGTGCTGCAGGTCGTGAAGAATTTCGAAGACCATATCAATGAAGCGTGGCTCCAGGCCAATGGACGGCTCATCCACCAGTAACACTTCAGGATCCATAACCAGGGCGCGGGAAATCTCCAGCAACCGCCTTTCACCACCTGACAGCACCTTGGCCTGGTGCTTGCGGCGAGCCGCCAATCGGGGATATTTCTCGAAAACCTTCTCGGCAGCCTCTTTGGCCTTGGCGGGTGTGTCCATCAAGAAGCCGCCCATCCAAAGGTTTTCCTCCACCGTCATGTTCGGGAACACCGATTTGTCCTGCAGAATGTAGGCAATGCCGGCTTCAGCCAGTTTTTGGTTCGACGAAAGCTTGGTGATGTCTTTTTTGTTTGGCCCATCGCCGACCTTGATAGAGCCGGAGAAGATGTCGTTGAAGCCGAAAATGGCATGCAGAATGGTGGACTTGCCCGCACCGTTCGGACCGATCAGGCACAAGGACTGTTTACGCCCAACACGCAGATTGAGATCATGCAGGATCTCCATGCGGCCGTAGCCTGCTTTGAGGTCCTCAATAGTGAGATAAGGATCGTTATTAGCCATTGCATCCAGGCTTTCCACCGTGATGTGGTCGGCCATGGCCGCTGCCTGGCGAGTAACCTCCTCAACAGAGATAACGGTCTCTACGCCGCCGGATCCGTAGCCGCTGACGGACTTGGGCGAGGCGGCTGGCTTCTTGGCCGCAGCAGGTTTTGGTGCCGTCTTTTTAGGTGTCCGTGCCATCAATGTGCCCCCAGATAGGCGTCGATCACGCGTTGGTCGTTTTGAATTTCATCTGGCGTACCTTCCGCTAGAAGCTCCCCATGCGCCAGGCAATACATCTTGTCGGCCATGTTCATGATCACCCGCATATTGTGCTCAATAATGAAGAGCGTAATGCCGAACTCTGTATTGGCGCGGCGCAACCGGTCGATCAGCCCATTGATGAGTGTGGGGTTGATGCCGGCTGTCGGCTCGTCGAGCAAAAGCACGGTAGGTTCGTTCATCAAGGCCATTGCGAATTCCAAAAGCTTCTGCTGCCCGAAGGAAAGCGAGCCAGAGCGCAGGAAGCGCTTTTCATAGAGCCCGACGAACTCCAGCAATCGGTCAGCCTTCTCGTAATCAGCTTTGGTGTTGCGACTGAACATGTCGTTCAGGCTCATCTTGCGGTGAGGCAGGGAGATTAGCATGTTCTGTACACAATCCATGGCACCGTAGATGCGTGTCTGCTGGAAGGTACGCAGAAGGCCAAGCCGGGCGATATCCTGAACCTGGAGCTTGGAGATTTCCTGGTTCTGGAACTTGATCGAGCCGCCATCGATGGGGTGATAGCCCACAATGGAGTTGAACAACGTGGTCTTGCCCGATCCGTTCGGGCCAATCAGGCCGGTGATCCCACCTTCTTGCACTTCGATGGAGATGTCCTTGTTGGCCACCACACCGCCATAGGATTTGGAGACGTCTTTGACTTCAATGATTTTGTTCATTTGACGGCCTCCGCGCTGGCGGTCTTCTGTTCGACTTTCATACCGAACCATTCCGGCCGTTTAAGCATCAGCCAACCCATGACGCCGTCCTGGAAGTACACTACGGTCACGACGATAAGTGCACCGAGTGCCACCCATTGCCAGCCTAAGAGGTAATTCCAGGTAACTTCCTTGAAGACATGAAACATGATCGCGCCGATGACCGGGCCCCAAAGGGTTCCTTTGCCGCCAAGCAGAACGCAAACAACCATGAAGATCCCGAGGTTGATGGTCTGGTAGGCGGTCTCAAGTGGCTCAAAGTGTATGAGCTGGAAGGCGGAAATGGCGCCAGCGATGCCGACGAAGAACGCCGCCATGGCCCAGGCAATCAGCTTGTAGCGCAAGGTGTGGATGCCCATGGCTTCGGCTTTTTCCTCATCGTCGCGGATGGCGTTCATTGCTGCTCCGAAACGGGTGGAATAGAGCCATTTGACGAAAATGAAGACAGCGCAGCCTAGACCGGCAAAGAGGAAGTAGAAGAAGATCTTGCCGATGTTGAAATCACCGGGATAAACCGGAAGGGCAATGCCTTGGCCGCCCCCGACCCAGTCCCAGTTGGATACCAGTTCGCCAGCTGCAATCGCCACCCCTAGGGTACCGATGGCAAAGTAGGGGCCGCGCAGCCCGAAGGTGATCCAACCGATGATGACGGCGCAGGCGGCACAGAACAGGCCTGCCGCGATGGAGCCGAGGAAGATGCCGCCGAAATATTGGCCGTCGGTGAACTTGTAGATGCCGCCGCCAGCCGCGTTGGTGTAGTCGGCCACGTTGTAGGCCAAACTAATGCCCACCACGGCAGCCACATACATGCCCGTACCGTAGAAGAATATGTTGCCAAGTGAGTTGTAACCCATCTGGCCACCGGTCATGTCCCATGTGAGGGCCACGATGATCATCAACCACATGGTGGCGAGCTGCGTCCGATAGTCAGGCAAGATGAAGGGCGCAATAATGGTGCCCGCGATCAGGATGCCGTAGAGCAAGGTCTTGTTCATGTCCTTTGCCCCCTACTGCAGAACTTGGCGGTTGCGGCGTTGCTGGGCCAATCGAACCAGCAGCACCAGCAAGAGCAGCAGTACGGCGACGGCTTGCTGGTAACCGATGCCGAAGATGTGGGCACCATATTGCTCAAGGGCCCCGATGCCGAGGCCTGCTGCAATTACGCCGGGCAGATTGCCAAGGCCGGCGGCGGTGACGATCACGAAGGAGCGGATGGAATAGGTGATGCCGTAGAAGGGCTGGATAAGCCACACCATCACGATGATGGCGCCGGCAGCTCCGCAAATCGCAGAATTGAGCGAGAAGGTGAAGGCATAGACCTTTTCTGTGTCGATCCCCATAACCCTGGCCGCGCGAGGGTCCTGGGCGGTGGCGCGGATGGCTTGGCCCATACGGCTTTTCTTCATGAAAACGACCACGCCGGTTGCCAGGGTGGCCGCCATGATGACGCCGATGAGTTTGGCGATGGGCACGTCCACAAAGCCATCAAAGAAATAAAGCGTGTCGTAGGGCAGTTTGATGGATTGGGTGTCGGAACCGAAAATGAGATTGAGAATCTGGGCAATCATGATCGCGATGCCGAATGTAGCAAGCAGCGATGTGAAAAGATCTCGACCGATAACCCGGCTGATGACCAGCTTGTAGAGCACCCAACCGACGCCCCAAAGGACGATGAAGGCGATGGGAACGCCCAGAAGCGGCGGCAGACCTTTCTGCGCCAGCCACCAGGAGACGTACCCGCCGGCGATGACGAAGTCACCCTGGGCCAGGTTCTTGACATTCATGACGCCCCAGACAAGCGCGAGGCCATATGCGGCGACGGCAAATAGCGCGCCGATCATCAAGCCATCCATGAGAATTTTGACGTTCACAACCGGGAACTGAAACAGAAGGTCGATGTTTCCGAGTACTTGATCCATTTTTTGGCCCCACCCGATGCCGGATCGAATTCATTGGATTTTCCGGCTCTATTGGAAAGAAACCGGACATCACCCTCCGTGATGCCCGGCTCCCTTAACTTAGATCGTCACTTGGAGAACTACTCAGCCTTGCGGGGCCAGTTCAGCTTGTGAGACGCAAAGGCGGACGGTGCCACCACGTTGTACTTGCCGTCCTGGATCTGGCGCAGAACCATCGGCTTGGCGAGATTGTTGCCAGCTTCAGAGAACTTGATCTTGCCATAGAAAGTGTCTAGCTCGGTGGCGGAAATCGCATCACGAACCTTTTCCTTGTCCATGGAGCCAGCGCGTTCAAAAGCGTCCTTGTAGACGTACACTGCAGCAGAGGCCTGTGCGGTCTGGTAGGGAACTTTCTTTTCAGCATATTCGCTGTAGGTTGCCTTGAACTCTTTTTCATACTCAGCAGCCGTTCCGAAGATCGGGTCTTTGTAGGAAAGGGTTTCAGCCCACTGTGTGGAGCACAGGATGTCGTTGGCGGTTTTGCCGAACTTGCCTGTTACGTCCGCAGCTTCACAGTGCGTGACCGCAACCATCGGTGCGTTGATCTTCATTTCGCCAATCTGACGAACCGCGGTTGCTGCCCCTTTGGAGTGACCAGATACGATCAGCACGTCCGGCTTCAGAAGCTTGACCTTGGTCAGAATAGCGCTCATGTCAGACAGATCGCGCGGCAGCTTCTCGTCGATCACCACTTTCATGCCGAACTTCTTGGCATCGTCCAGAACACCTGCCCGGATGTCGAGAGAGAACGGGTCGTTTTCAACGGCCACGGCCACTTTCACATCGGAAGACTTCTGGCCGTTCTTTTCTGCCATTTCGGCAGCCAGAGCAACGGCTGACGCAAGATACTGCTCAGAGGTTGAGAGCACGGCGAAGAGGTACTTGTAGCCCTTGTTGAACAGCGAGCGCGAGGCGCCTTCTGCTTCCACCATCGGGATCTTGTACTTCTCGGTGACCGGCGCAATCGCCTTGGTCAGGCCTGAGGAGTATGGACCAAGCATATATTGGATCTTGTCCTGGTTGATCAGACGCTCTGCCAGGGTTGCGCCACGGTCACCCTTTGACTCATCGTCATAGTAGGTGACTTTGAAGTTGTAGCACTTGTCGCCGACCTTAACGCCGCCGGCTTCCTTGATCTTTTTGATGGCAAATTCATAGCCATTCTTGGCGTGGATGCCGTTGGTTGCATACTTGCCGGTCAGCGAAATGGCCGAGCCGAGATTGATCTCGCCGCAATCCATTGCTGATGCCTGGCCTGAAAAGCCAATCATCGCGGTGGTAGCTACAGCAGCAACTGTCAACGATTTACGGAATTGGAACATATGGTCTTACCTCCCTGGTTGCCGGTTCCATTACTCATACCTTTTGAGCGTAACATACTCAAAAGTCAGAGTATGCGCCGCACGTGCAAACGGCACGCATGGCCGATCGCCCATTTGGCAGGCGATCATTCGGCTGGGTTGTAGTCGGTCTTATCAGAACCTGCAACAGCCCTGTTGGCGGCTCGGTTAAGCAGGTCTGGTCAGAGGAGGTCTAGCTGCGGATGTGGTAGAGCAGGCGCGAGGCAACTTTGTACATGATCGGCGAGCTCTTGATGGTGTGCTTGAGCGACAATTTTGCTGCCTCCAGGCGCTCACCTACATGACCTTTTATGGTGACCGCAAATGTTCCGCAGAACAAACGGGTGGTCTTGTCACTCCATTCCAGCTTGTAGCCTTCGTCGCCGATTGTGAAGTCGAAGGTGTTGACGTTCTCAGACAGGCACCATTCAAACACACGGCACAGGGCCAGAGCGCCGGGGGAGCTTCTTTCATAGGGCCCGCGCTCATAGGAGGCGATGAAATAATAGATCGTGTGCTGCCAGTTGAGCGAGAAGGTGATGGCCACCTCGGTGCCGGCGCACGTTAGAACATGCAATACCACAGCATCATTTTCCGGTTCCTGCTTGCAAACCGCCTTGAGAAAGGCCCGCACCTTGGGATCCTTGAAGATGCTGTTCTTGCCCGTTCGAGCCAGGTCAGCAGTTTTCATGGAAAGAAGTTTTTCAGCGAATGCCACCCGCTCAGCCGGATCGGTCACGGCACGGAAATCGATCTCGCCAAGTTTGGCCAGCTTGTTGCGCTTGCCGTTCATCCGGCTTCTTGCCTTGCCGCTACGTTTGGTGGCAAGCAGGTCGTGCCAATCCTCGTAGCCCGCCATGCTCATTTGATAGGAATTCGGCGTGAAGTAAGCCTTTGTGCAGATCCATGCCATGGGGTTGTGAGTTTTTCCGAGCGTCTCAGGCTGTTTGACCAAAGACACAAGATCGGTGTCTGGCAGAGCGTTGAGGATGAAGGCCCAAACCTCGTGCATCGCTTCGGCGTGGATGTGTTCAATAAATCGCGGGGCATAAAGCGGCGCATGGTAGTCGCAGACCGGTTGGCCCATATCCACCAACATGTTGCCCACCGGTGTCTGCACACGTGACAATGCAAGCAGCATCATCAATTGTTGCTGATCGTCGCGCAAGGCCACGATTGCCGGCTCTTCACCCGCCGGCTTGCCGATGTTTTCATACCAGTTGTGGAGCCATGAATAGCTCTGAAACGGCGTTGAAACAGCAGTTTTCTCAAAAGTTTCCCAGTCGCTCTTGAGGCCTGAAAAGTCGTCGTGAACGGTGACTGACAGAGCGAGCGGCGCCTGGCCGTTGCGTGGCAACAACAACTCTGCTGGGGTGCCGACGTCGTACTTTCTATCGGTTGAGGCCAATTGATCCACCTGCATTACCATAACTTACCTTGTTTATGTCCGGTCATTCCGGCCCAAATGCGCGCTCAAAAGGCGCGTGGCCGCAAATCTGCGCCATCCGCCACCCCAGCAGCGCCCGCAAATGATTACACAAAGGAAGTTAAGATCAGCCCAACAATTTCGGTTTTATTGTCCGATTTTTCCGCCTAAACCGCCGCATTTTGGCTTTAATTCGAAGGCCACCATCCAGGCTACGCCGCCTCCTGACGTGCGATTGACAACGCCTCATCGAGATAGATCTCCCGCATCCGGCGGGCAACCGGACCCGGCGCGCCGTCACCAATCTGTTGGCCATCAAGATCCACTATGGGCGAAACGAATGTTGAAGCTGACGTGAGGAAGGCCTCATCTGCGTTCAGAGCTTCTTCAATGGTGAATTTGCGCTCTTCCACGCGGACTTGATGGTGCTGAGCGAGTTTGAGGAGAACTTTGCGCCGGATGCCGGGCAGAATCTCCGTGCTGAGCGGCCGGGTAATGATGACCCCGTCCTTGACGATATAGGCAGATGATGAGGTGCCTTCTGTTACATAGCCATCCTCGGTCATCCAGCCCTCGGCGGCGCCTTGTTCAACGGCGGCCTGTTTGGCTACACACTGGGCCAGAAGGGCGATGGATTTGACATCGCGGCGCTTCCAGCGAATGTCCTCAACCGAAACCACTTTCACGCCTTTTTCGGCCGCAGGATTTGCCAGCAGGTTTTTTGCCTGCGTGAAGGCCATCAGAGTGGTTGGTGTGTCGGCAGGGTAATGAAAATCGCGATCTGCCACCCCGCGCGTCACCTGCATATAGATCACGCCTTCGCTCAGGCCGTTCTTCTCAGCCAAGGTGTCCAGCATCTCGCACAACTCGGCCTTAGTGCAGGGCCAGGCGATCGCGAGTTTGGCCAGAGAACTGTCAAATCGTTCAATGAAGGGAGCCTTGTCCAGAATCATCCCTTCAATGACCGGGACAACCTCGTAGATACCATCACCGAACAGATAACCTCTGTCAAAAATCGAGACTTTGGCCTCTCCTTCAGGAAGATAGTCGCCGTTCAAATATACAGTTCGGCCCATTTGCATGCTCCTAAAAAACGATCTTCAACAGCCGCGCACAAAACCAGAAAAGACGCCTCACGTCCATCACCTCTAACGTGGATTACTTAGAGAATTTGACAGCCAGCTTCGTCCACACCGTCATACAGCCATTTCATGCCCTGGTAGGCCTGTTCGGCAGAACGCCCGCCCAGCATCATGGCGCGCAGTTCGGCCGTCACCCCGCCAGCGTGATAAATGTCACCGTAGAATCTGGCGGTGAGTTGCACGCGGCCGGTGCGCAAATACCGGTCGGCCTGGTACGCTCGGAATGCCATATCGAGATCATCGCCGTACTGGTCGACTTTCGAAGACAGGCAGACTGCATCTTCCGTCGCCATGCAAGCGCCTTGTGCCAGATATTGCAGCATTGGATGGGCCGCGTCGCCCAATAAGGTGACCCGCCCGCAGCTCCAGTTTTTCGCTGGTTCGCGGTCGCACAAGACCCACATGCGCCAGTCTTCGATCTTGTCGAGCATGGCATGAACCGCCGAGTTCTGATCTTGGAACTTGCGGTTTAGCTCCCCGGTGTCGCCGAAAACATTCCAACCTTCTTCATATCTGTCGGAATGGAACACTGAAACGAGGTTATAGATGTCACCACGATGAAGAGGGTAATGGACCAGATGGGTCTTAGGGCCAGCCCAAAGCACAACCGAATTGTTCAGCGAGGTCGCCGGCACCTCTCCAGCGGGCAACACGGCGCGATAGGCAATGTGCCCAGAAACGGTTGGCGGACCATCTTCGCGCATTTGCCCGCGGATCGTTGACCACAGTCCATCGGCTCCGATAAGCGCCGCGCCGTTCAGGCTTTCTCCGCTTTCCAGGTGAACCTCGACACCTGAATCATGTTCCGCGTAACGCACTATTTTCTGGCCAAGCGAGTGCGTTACCAGGGGCTGTTCCTCGCAAGCGTCGATCAAGACCTGGTGCAGATCTGGTCGGTAGATGACACCGTATGGATAGCTGAAATGCTTTTGGAAAAGCTCTGTATTGAGCGGGATGCGCGTGATTTGCTCTCCGCTCAAGGCGTCCATCATCACCAGGGCATCGGGAAACACTGCCACATCATTGATGGCTTCGGTTATGCCCAACACCTTGAACATGCGAAACACATTGGGGCCCAGCTGAATGCCCGCACCCACTTCGCCCAACTCATCTGACTGCTCGATTACCTGAACGGCGCGCCCTGTTTGGGCCAGCGCCAACGCTGCGGCAAAGCCGCCAATGCCGCCGCCTGCGATGAGTATGGGGTGTTCATTGGGCTGAATGGTCATGAAAGTGCGTGAACCCCCTGGGTGATGCTTGTATGGTCTGGGCTAAACCCAAGATTACTCGGAGACAAACCGTTGAGCAAAATTCTTCTCGTAACAGGTGCGAGCCGCGGCATAGGTGCGGCAACGGCCAGGCTGGCAGCAGACAAAGGTTATGATGTGTGCGTAAATTTTGCCAGCAAGGCCGATGAGGCCGAATCGGTGGCTGAGTACGTGCGCTCCAAAGGCCAACGCGCCATCACGGTTCAGGCCGACGTGGGCAATGAGGCCGATGTGCTGCGCCTGTTCAAGAGAGCTGATGCCGAGCTTGGCCAACTCACGGCGTTTTACAACAATGCCGGTGTGGTGGATGTGGCCACCAGGCTTGAGGAGATGAGTGAAGCCAGCGTGGAACGCATGATGCGGATCAACATCATCGGTTCTTTCTTGTGTGCTCGCGAGGCTGTCTTGCGCATGTCGACCAAGCACGGCGGCCCGGGTGGTGCCATCGTCAATATGTCGTCTGCAGCGGCGCGACTTGGCGGGGCCAACGGCCTGCTCCATTACGGTGCCTCTAAAGGTGCGATCGATACGTTTACAAAAGGGCTTGCTGAGGAAGTGGGCGGCGAAGGCATACGTGTCAATGCGGTGCGTCCGGGGATCATTGAAACGGACATCCATGACGACATGGGGGTTCCAGGGCGGGTAGAGCAACTTGGCCCTTTGGTGCCTCTTAAGCGGTCCGGCGCGCCTGAGGAAGTTGCCGAAGTGGTGATGTGGCTGTTGTCGGACAGCGCGTCCTATTGCACCGGCACAATTGTGGATGTGTCAGGCGGGCGCTAGAAACGCGAATCAGAATTGGCGCGATTCTGAACAACCTGAAGTAATGACGTTGGCCTGTTTTGGGTCTCATCGAGCAACCTGAGTTGCACCGGGGTGCCCAAATTCCGTGGTTTTTTGTGTGTTGATCACATTAGAATGAACAACTATGTGATAAAAAGTGTTGATATATTTGAGAAATTCAGCGAATCTAAGTCGTGAAGGGGGTGCCCTGGGAATAATTGAGAAAGGCACCAAACTATGTTCAAGAAATTGAGCCTTCTGCCTAGCCAGTTGTGGTTGGGGATCAGTTCAAAAGTTGCCGGTTCTGATGAATCAGCAACGGATGGGCCGGATCTTCGCAGACGGATGTTGTTAGGTGGAGGCCTCGCGGCTCTCGGCGTAGCGGCGGCTGGGTTGAGTTTAACCTTGGGTTCGGACGAAGCCGAAGCCCATCACGGTCGTTGGCGCAGCCGACGCTGGAGACGCCGGCGGCGGAGACGGAGGAGAAGACGTCACCGCAGATGGCGGAGCCGGAGGTATGGATATGGCGGTTATGGCGCCTACGCGCCAGACCCCTATTACGGCGGCGGCGGAGGTCCTGCCATCATTCTGGACTTCTAGCCTGAGCTGAAAAAACTCATTGAACGGCCCCCTCTTTTGGGGGCCGTTTTTGTTAGCAGGGGCGCAAACGCAGAAGATGGCTGGGGCAGCGCCGGCAGTCCGTGCTGCCGAAGCCGGGCAGGGCAAGCTCAAATTCCGGGCGCTGCTGCAGGGTTTCACGCAATGCGCATTCATGGCCGCCCGGAACCACAAGGCCTCCAAGCTGAGCGGCCTCTGTGGTTAACCGGTCGATATGCCAGTGCAGTTTCTTATCTGCCCGAAAATGCCGCTGCAAGCGCGCGGCCAGGCCGCCAGGCCCCCGGGCACTCCCCAAGTAGACATACCAACCGGGCTCAAGTGTTGAGCCAGTGAACTTGGAAAAGTCCAGGTTGAGCCTGCGCACGAGTTCTAAGGCCAGGACATAAGCCCCTTTGCCGACATCAATCGAGGCCGGCTCGCTACGGGCCACCCATTCTCCAGCCAGGCCGGCTGCGGTGAGGGCATCCTGCAAAGCTTGAAGGCTCACCGGCCCATGCGCTCGCGGGGCAAAAGGATGTTGAAGCGCTCGCGGAGCTTGGCGTCTGTGGCCCCATCAATGTACTCCGGGGTGGGTGCGTCCAGAATTTCGCGCACCCTCCGGTGCGCCCGATCACTCATGCCTTCGCCGCCGATTTCCTCCCAGGCGTCGGTGTTTTCGCGGCCGGCAAGGTCGGGGTAGAGATAGTCGCGCTGCATGGAGGCGATGGTTTGGTCGTGGCCGAGGAAATGGCCAGCGCCAAATACAACATCTTCAATCACACTGAGGCCCATGGTTTCCTCGCTCACCTCGATGCCGCGGATCACCCGGTGCACCATTCCCAGCATTTCATTGTCAATCACCATGCCCTCAAACGAGGCACCCAGAAGGCTGGCGAACATGCCGGCGGATTCGTAGACCATGTTGCCGCCCGCAAGACCGGTGGCGAGTGACGAGATGGCTTTTTCCATGCCGGCTTGCGCGCCCGGACGCTTGGCGTCGGCCATGGAGGCGGAGACCCCGCCGGGAAGGCCGTAAAAGCCGGACATTTGAGCCGCTGCCGCATTGAGGACCGAGATTTCCCCGCCCGAACCTGCAAACGCGCCCGTGCGCAGGTCGATGACAAAGGGCCAGTTGGAGAAGATCGTGGGATGGCCCGGGGCGAAAATGTTGACCATGATCAGTCCGGCCAGGGTTTCAGCCAGAGATTGCACGAGCATGGCCGCTGGGGGCGCCGGGCCGGTGGCGCCGGACTGGGCAGCGATGATTTCGTTGATGGGCATGCCCACATCGATGGCCGCCAGCGCAACACTGACCGCATCCTCGCCGTAGCGCAGCGGCGAGACGACCGGCGAGATGTGGGCCTTGCAGAAAGGCCGTTCGCGAAATTTGCCCTCTCCACCCAAGATGGCGTCGAACATTTCCACCACCGGGTAGACATATTCGCCAGTAAAGAAACTGGTGCCCACCGGCTTGGTGGTGCCCGCCGCAATGGCATAGGCGGTGTTGATGTCGAGCTCCATAATGTCTGGAACGTCGGTCGCCACCACATTGCGGGTAAACCAGGAGATGTTTTCCAGATTGTCGGCCAGACGGGCAAAATCATAGAGGTCGGCCAGGGTTGAGGGCCGGTAGGTGTTGTTTTCAAAATCCAAGGTACGTACGGCGGCCCCGCCAGTGCCGAAATAGACCCGTTTGCCGGTGATCTCGATATCGTGCTTGGGGTCGCGGCCATGGAAAGTGATGTCGCGCGCCGCGCCGGCCAGAATGTCCTCCACGAAGGCGTTGGAGAACAGGAGACGGCCACGGTCGTCATATTCACAGCCAAGTTCGGTGGCTTTTTCTTTCAGAACCTGGGGCACCTCGCCCATGCCGATATTGGCCAGAACGTCCATCGCGCCTTTGTGGACTTTCTGTACGTCTGCCTCTGACAGGGGCTTGTATTGCCCACCCTCAAAGCCAGGCTTCACCGGTTTGATGTCGTCCGGCAAGGCGGAGGCGCGGGCCACATGGCGGGCGGAGCGGCCTCCGGCGCGGCGGGATTTTCTGGCTGGTTCGGTCATGGATTTCATTGGCTTTCTGCTTCATCCGAGCGCTAATTCTGTCGTCCTCGGTTCAAGCCCGAGGGCGTCACTAAGTTGGCGGCAAGTGACGCTAACGGTCTTCAAATCGTGCGCCCACCGTCCACTGCAAGCGCGGTGCCCGTAATCGCACCGGCCTCGCGTTCTGATGCCAGATACACCGCCGCATGGCCCATGTCTTCCGCTGTGATGAAACGGCCCATGGGCATGGAGGTGCGGAAAGATTCTTTCTTGTCGACTGTCTCGTCCCCGCCCATGAATTCCTGCAGCATCGGCGTGTCGCCGGCCGCAGGGCACAGCGCGTTGACCCTGATGCCCAATGGCGCCAATTCCATCGCGAGGCCCTTGGCGTAAACCAGAACCGCGCCCTTGGTGGCACCGTAGACCACCAAATTGGGCCGCGGCATCAGTGCAATGCCGGACGCCGTGACGATGATGTTGCCATGGCCTTGCGCTTTAAACAGTTCAACGGCGTGCTTGCAGCAAAAATGCATGCCTTTCACGTTCACATTGAACTGGCGGTCATATTCCTCATCGGGGGTTTCATCGAGCGGGCAGGGGCGTTGGCCGAGGCCAGCGTTGGCCACCATGATATCGAGCCCGCCGAAGATGTTCTTGGCAGCCTCAATCATGGCCCTAACGGCCGCGCTGTCGGTTACATCAACTTCATGGGCTGCGGCGGTGGGGCCCAGCCGAGCCGCCTCGCTTTCAGCCTTCGCGCCATCGATGTCTGCAATCAGCACCTTGGCACCTTCGTCGATATAACATTGCGTGATGCCGAGACCAAAGCCTGAGGCTCCGCCGGTTACGATTGCGATCTTATCTTTGAGCCTCAATGCCATTTCCTCCAGGTGTGTTTGTTGTGATTATTGTTCTCTCGCCGCGGTGTGCTGCCGTGATACAAATAGGCTTGTGGGGAATACGAGGGAGCGAAAAAGGTATGGTTGCGTTGAACCCCAATGCCACGGTGCTCGAAGAAGAGGGTGCGTTTGCCGTCTCTGACCGGGCGGCCGAACTGGCGCGCGATGGGCGCTCGATTGTTAATCTGGGTATCGGTCAACCAGACTTCCAACCACCGGCCCACATTCTGGATGCAGCCGAAAAGGCCGCGCGCGACGGGCCTCACGGCTACACCTCGCCAGTGGGCATGCCTGAACTGCGCGAAGCTGTGGCGGGGCATGTGCATGGACGCATAGGCGTTGAAGTGGATCCCGGCCAGGTGATCATTGTGCCCGGTGGCAAGGTGACCATCTTCTTTGCCTGCGCCATGTTTGGCGGGGCGGGCACCGAAATTCTCTATCCTGATCCCGGTTTCCCGCCATACCGCGAAGCTGTGCGCTTCACCGGCGCGACGGCAGTGGGGTATCCGATCCGCGAAGAAAACGATTTTGCCTTCGATGCCGAAGAGGTCTTGTCCCTCATCACGCCGAAGACCCGGCTGATCATTGTCAATTCTCCGGCAAATCCCACCGGGGGCGTGGTGCCCAAGGCCCAGCTTGACCGGCTTGCCGAGGGGTTGCTTGCCCATCCCAACGTGGCGATCTTGTCCGACGAGATCTACTCCCACCAGATTTACGACGGCGGCCCGGCCAGCCTGCTTCAGGTGCCCGAGCTGCGCGACCGCGTGGTGCTGCTCGACGGTTGGTCGAAAACCTTTGCGATGACCGGCTGGCGTCTCGGGTACGGGGTCTGGCCGGCGGGTCTCATCGACCATGTGCGCAAGCTCATCACCATCAACCATTCCTGCGTCAACGGTCCGGCGCAAATGGCTGCCTTGGCCGCGATCACCGGCCCCTACGACGCCATCGATGGTTTCCGGAAGACCTTCATGGCACGGCGTGAAGTGGTGGTCGATGGCCTCAACGGCTTGCCGGGCGTTACCTGCCGCATGCCGGGCGGGGCGTTCTATGCCTTCCCCAATGTGAAAAACACCGGTTGGCACTCCACCGAACTTGCGGTGCGTTTGCTCGAAGAGGCCGGAGTCGCGTTGCTGCATGGTGGCAGCTTCGGCGACAATGGCCAAGGCTATTTGCGCGTCTCCTATGCGGCGTCGCGCGAAGCCATCACCGAAGCCATCGAGCGCATGGGAGATTTCCTGGAGAGCGCTCACCCAGCTAACCCTCTCCGCGCTTGAGAATCAGGCCTTCTTCGGCCCGCACGCGTTCCAGTTCGTCCATCCATTGAACGATCTTCTCATCCCCATGGGCCACGATCAGGGCCACCAGGGTCTCAATCAGCGCAATGACAGCAGCTTGTGAGGGAAAGAATTGCGGGCTTGTGGTGGAGGCGAACAGACACACATCCGCCGCCGCTCCGGCGGGTGAGGCCCGGCTGTCGGTGATCGCGAAAATCTTGGCCCCGCGCCGTTTGGCAAAGGCCACCGCTCGGCTGGTTTCGCGGCTGTAGGGCTCTACCGAAAATGTCGCAAGCACATCGTTCTCGCCAATGTGGGCGAGATCATCGATTGACGTGCCGCCGGACGCGCCCACCGGAACCAGGTGCGGCAACACCATGTGGGCCACGAAGTAGAAATAGTTGGCGATTGCGCTCATGCCGCCAAACCCGGACACATACACGCGCTGGGCGCCCCGTAACATCATGGCGGCGTCTTCCAAGGTTTCGGTTTCCACGCCGCGGAAGGCATTTTCCACATTGGAAATCACCGCTTCAGCCATAGAGCCGGTGAGCTTTCCCGTATCGCCTTCGCTGGCCAATTGCACCAGCCATTCGGTTCGGGACGCAAAGCTGGTTCCACCAGACCGCACGCTATCTTGAAACGGCTCGCGGAACGCTTCGTAACTCTTGAACCCGGACGCTTGGGCTAGGCGCACCATCGTGGAGGGGGCCACGCCCGCATCTGCCGCCACCGAGCGCATGGACTTCAGCGCCACATCCTCCGGCTGGTCCATCACGTGTTTGGCGGCCAGGCGAAGCTGCGGGCTGAGCTGGGGGTAATTCTCCGACAATGTGTCGATAAGGTCTTGCATCAGTCGCACATATGGTTGTGAAACATTTGGTTCATTTGATAATCGCTATAGAACAATTGAACCGTATGTGCTAGTGAATTTCCTTCACGACCCTATGAAGGTGGATCCGATGGCCAGTCTGAGTCCTCAGATGAAGCAAGTGATTGGCGAGCAGAAGCTTGGCTTCGTAGCCAGTGTTGATGCGGACGGCGGCCCTAATGTTTCGCCAAAGGGCACGTTCCTGGTGCTGGACGATGAACACTTCATGTTTGGGGAACTCCGGTCCCCCAACACTGTGCGCAACATCGCCGAGCGGCCAAAAGTGGAAGTCAATTTTGTGGATCCGATCATTCGCAAGGGCATTCGCGTCAAGGGCGATGCACACTTTGCGCCTTCGGGTTCAGAAGAATTTGTCGAACTGGAGCCCCAGTTCCGCGAGGTATGGGGTGAGCTTTGCGATATCCTAGGGGGTATCGTGGTCATCAAGGTGGAAAAGGCTGCGCCTCTTTCCAGCCCGGCCTATGACGTGGGTACCACCGAAGAGGAGCTGAAAGAGCAGTTCCTGACCTATTTCACCCAACTGCACAGCAATTGAGACACGACGAGGACCTCATCTTCCTATGACACACTATTCCTGGTTCAGCGTCTTCGCCAAGGCGCTCGGCGGCAACAAGGGTTGGGACCGCGCCTGGCGCGATCCGGAGCCCAAGGCGGCCTATGACGTGATCATCGTGGGCGGCGGCGGGCATGGGCTGGCCACGGCCTACTATCTGGCCAAGGAACACGGCATCACCAATGTGGCAGTGCTGGAAAAGGGCTGGTTGGGCGGCGGAAACACGGGCCGCAACACCACCATTATCCGTTCCAACTACATGATCGACGGCAACACGCATTTCTATGAGAAATCTCTGAAGCTCTGGGAAGGCCTGTCGAAGGACCTGAACTACAATGCGATGGTCTCCCACCGGAAGATCTACAACCTGTTCCATTCGCCGTCGCAAATGGAGGGTTTTGCCAAACGCTACAACATCATGCGCTCATGCGGCATCGATGGGGAGATCCTGAACCGCGAAGAGGTGATGAAGGTTCTCCCCTATCTGGACTATTCGCCCAACGCGCGCTTCCCGGTCTATGGGGCCGCCTCGCAGCCGCGGGCCGGCACGGCGCGCCATGATGCGGTGGCCTGGGGCTACGCCCGCGGCGCCGATATGCGCGGCGTCGATCTGATCCAGAATTGTGAAGTGA
Source organism: Alphaproteobacteria bacterium (assembly GCA_024227565.1). Taxonomy (GTDB): domain Bacteria; phylum Pseudomonadota; class Alphaproteobacteria; order Rhizobiales; family CAJQND01; genus JAAEUE01. The sequence goes on along the minus strand of JAAEUE010000303.1, from coordinate 106,307 downwards.
CTGGTTACCAACGCGATGCCTCAGGCGCCGTGGTTGGGGTGCAGACCACCCGCGGCGACATCAAGGCCAAAAAGGTGGGCATTGCGGTTGCGGGCCACACTAGCCAGCTGGCCGAGATGGCCGGGCTGAACCTGCCCATTGAAAGCCATTTGCTTCAGGCCTTTGTCTCTGAGCCCTACAAGCCGCTCATCGACACAGTGATCACCTTCGGCGCGGGCCACTTCTACATCTCGCAGTCGGACAAGGGCGGCCTGGTGTTTGGCGGCGACCTGGACGGCTACAACTCGTTCGCCCAGCGCGGCAACTTCCACCTGATCGACCACCTGTTGCCGGAAGGCAAGGCGATGGTCCCGTGCCTGTCGCGCCTGCGCTTCCAGCGCACCTGGGGCGGCATCATGGACATGACCATGGATGGTTCGCCCATCATCTGCAAATCGCCTGTCGACGGGCTCTACATCAACGGTGGTTGGTGCTACGGCGGCTTCAAGGCAACGCCCGGCTCGGGCTGGTGCTTTGCCCACACCATCGCCAACGACCGGCCACACGAATTCAACTCCAAGCTGACGCTGGACCGCTTCCGCCGTGGCTATGCCCTGGACGAGAAGGGCGCCGGGCCCATGCCCGGTTGGCACTAGGGGGTGAGGTGATGAAGAGAATTTTGATATCGATCTCTGCTGCCCTCGGGCTTGACCCGAGGGCCCAGGGCCGCGGCGACAGAGTTCGCAGATGGGTCCTCCGGGCGAGCCCGAGGTCCGCAGTTTTGGAGCCCCTTGAGGAGGGCAGAAGACCATGAGAGTAACCTGCCCCTGCTGCGGTGAACGCGATTACGGCGAATTCTCCATCTACGGAGACGCCTCGCGCCAGCGCCCGCACATCGACGATACCGATTTTGAGGCCTGGTACGACTATGTCTACATCCGGCCCAATCCGAAGGGTCGGCACCAGGAATTCTGGCATCATATTCAAGGCTGCAGGCAATGGCTGGTGGTGGACCGCGATACGGTGACCCACGAGGTTTACGGTGTTGCCCTGGCGCGTGATGTGGTGACGTTGCCAGACGCGCCAGCCGCCACACCTGAGGAGGCGAAGTAATGGCCCAGTCCTGCCGTATCCCTCAGGGCGGGCGCGTTCGTCATGACGCTCCGGCCACCTTCACCTTCGACGGCAAAAGCTATCAGGGTCTGCAAGGCGACACCTTGGCGTCAGCGCTGCTGGCCAACGGGGTCCACCTGGTTAGCCGCTCATTCAAATATCACCGCCCGCGCGGCATCTATGCTGCGGGGGCTGAAGAACCCAACGCGCTGGTCGGCCTGCGCGAAGGCGCCCGGGCGGAGCCGAACGCGCTGGCCACCACTGTCGAGCTTTACGATGGCCTGATCGCCAAGAGCCAGAACAATTGGCCCTCGTTGCAGTTCGATGTGAGCGAGGTGAACAGCCTGTTCCAGCGTTTCTTGAGCGCCGGTTTCTATTACAAGACCTTCATCGGCCCGTTTGAGAAGTCCTGGATGTGGTACGAGCACATCATCCGCAGGGCCGCCGGCATGGGCGAGGCGAGCACCGAGCCCGACCCGGACCATTATGAGAAGGTCTACAAATTCTGCGATGTGCTGGTTGTGGGCAGTGGCCCAGCGGGTCTTGCCGCGGCCCTGGCCGCAGGGCGCGCGGGCGCCCGGGTGTTGCTGGCCGAACAAGAGGCTGAACTCGGTGGCTCCTTGCTTTCTGCGCCAAAGGGCTCAGCGTCGGATGCTTGGCTGACGGCGGCACTTGGAGAGTTGGAGAAACTTCAAAACGTTGAGATCATGCCGCGCACCTTTGTTTGGGGCGCCTATGATCACGGCAACTACACATTGCTGGAAAAGGTCGCCGACCATAAGCCGCAGCCGGATGAGCACGAGGTGCGCCAGCGCTCCATTGTGTTGCAGACGGGCCGCGTGGTGGTCGCCGCCGGGGCGCTGGAGCGGCCCATTCCGTTTGGCAACAACGACCGTCCGGGCATCATGCTGGCTGGCGCGGCGCGCACCTATGTGAACCGCTATGGGGTTCTGCCTGGCAAGCGCGCCGTAGTGTTCACCAACAATGACAGCGCCTATGAAGCAGCTCTCGATCTCAAGGCGGCTGGCGTTGACGTGACCATTGTGGATGCCCGCGCCAAGGCGCCTGAGCAACTGGCCGCGGCATGTGCGTCGGCCTTGATTGAAGTGATGAGCGGGCATGCTGTTGTGGGTGCCAATGGCCGGATGCGTGTGACCTCTGCCGATGTGGCGCGCTTCGACACGGCCAGCGGCTCGTCGGGCGATGTTGTGCGGCAAATTCCGTGCGATCTGATCTGCGTCTCCGGAGGCTGGAACCCTGTGGTGCATCTTTCCTCTCAACGTGGGCGCAGGCCTGAGTTCGATAGCAGGTTGGCCTCCTTCGTGCCGGGTGACCCGCCGGACAACCAGCATCATGCAGGCGCCATGGTCGGCGCGTTCAGCGATGCGGCGGCGGCAACAAGCGGTTTTGAAGCCGGAGCAGATGCCGCCCAACAGGCCGGTGCAAACAAATCGTCCAGCACCTTGGCGACCGATGGTCTGGGCGATGCAGACTGGGAACTGCCCTTGGTGCCGGTATGGGATGTGAAACCAGGCGAGCAGGTCAAGAAGCGCAAACGCTTCGTGGACTTCCAGCACGATGTGGGGGTCTCCGATGTGGAGCTGGCCCACACCGAGGGCTATGTGTCGGTGGAACACCTGAAGCGCTACACCACGCTGGGCATGGCGGCCGATCAGGGCAAAACCTCCAACATCACCGGCCTTGCGCTGATGGCTGAGCTTACCGGCAAAACCATCCCGGAGACGGGCACGACCACGTTCCGCCCGCCTTACAACTCTGTGTCCTTCGGTGCGATCTCGGGCCAGCAGACGGGTCAGCATTTCCGGCCCTTGCGGCGCACCCCTGTGCATGACTGGAACCTGAAGAACGGTGCGGAGATGATCAATGTGGGGGCCTGGCAACGCGCCTGGTATTACCCCAAGGCCGGCGAGGACGTGAATGCCGCCTATATCCGCGAAACCGAAGAGGTGCGCGAAACCTGCGGTATGGTGGATGTCACCACCCTGGGCAAGATCGAGGTGCAGGGGCCAGATGCGGCCGAGTTCCTCAACCGGGTCTATGTGAACGGCTGGAAACTGCTGAAACCAGGCCGGGCCCGCTATGGCGTCATGCTGCGCGACGACGGCCTGGTGTTTGACGACGGCACCACGTCGCGTCTCTCAGACACCCACTACTTCATGACCACCACCACTGCCGAGGCGGGCCCTGTGATGGCCCATCTTGAGTGGCTGCTGCAATGCTGCTGGACCGATCTGAAGGTGCATGTGACCTCGATCACCGACCAGTATTCAGGCCTTGCCGTGGCAGGGCCGAATTCGCGGGCGCTGCTGCAGGAGGTGTTTGCCGATATCGATTTCTCCAGTGAAGAATTCCCATTCATGGGGGTTCGCGAGACCGAATACCAAGGCATGCCGGTTCGGGTGTTCCGCATCTCGTTCTCCGGCGAGCTGGCTTATGAGGTGGCAACACCGTCCGGCTTTGGCGAGGCGATCTGGCAGGCCATCTATGATGCAGGGCCAAACCACGGGCTTGGCCTTTACGGCACTGAGGCGCTTGGCGCCTTGCGTGTCGAGAAGGGCCATTTTGCCGGTGCTGAGATCGATGGGCGCACGTCTGTTGAAGATCTGGGTCTGGGCAGAATGCCGAGCACCAAGAAGCAGTTCGTAGGCTCGGTGATGCGTCAGCGCGAGGGTGTTCAGGACGAAAACCGGCCGCGCTATGTGGGCCTGGAGCCGGTGAACCCGCAAGAGAGTCTGCGCGGCGGGGCCCTGGTCCACACCCACAACGGTCCCCATTCGGGTCACGGCCTTGGCCATGTGAGCTCCACCACCTACAGCCCGGCGCTGGGCCGCTTCATCGGCCTGGGTTTCGTGGAAGGCGGGTTGGAGCGCTATGAGGGCCAGTTGGTGGATGTCTGTTATCCGCTGAAAGGCTGGGTGGTGACCTGCAAGGTGGTGTCATCGCATTTCTATGATCCCGCAGGGGAGAAGCAAAATGGCTGAGATTAGATCCGCTCTGGCAGGTGTGTACGAACCCGGCCGCAAAGGGGCCGGCAGCGGCGATGCACCGGTGACGATCACCGAGATCACCGGCCGCGATATTGTGCAGCTGGCCGCTTGGCCGGACACGGTGGGTGCGGTTTCCAGCAAGGCGGCAAAGCCGGTCGGCGTCGCCATGCCCAGTGACACCAAAACCGCATCGGCCAAGGGCAAGACCTCTGTCTTCAAGACGGCGCCGGAGAAATTCCTGATTGTCTCTGAGCTCAAAGCCAGCATGGGCGATGGCTTGCGTGAAACCTTCGAGGCCGACCAGGCCGTGGTCACCGAACTTGGCCATAGCCGCACCATCTTGCGTGTTGCCGGCGATGCGGCGCGTGATGTGCTGGCCCGCGGCGTGCCGGTGGATTTGCACCCGGACGAGTTCGCCCGCAGCGCCTTCGCCCAAACCGGCATTCATGGGATTTCGGTTTTGTGCACGCGCTCTGGGCCTGATCAGTTCGACCTGATTGTGCCGCGTAACTTCGCCGTGGTGATCTACGAGTGGCTGGAGGAAACCGCCGCCCAGTATGGCTATGTGGTGGAAGAGGTCGGCTCTTGACCATATCAGGCAAGATCGCCGCCTGGGCCTCAGGGCTCCGGCTGGCAGATGTTCCTGAAGATGTTCGCCATATTGCCAAGCGCTGTGTCATCGACACCGTCGGGGTGATCATCGCCGGCGGGACCACAGGGCTTGGGCGCAAGGCTCTTGCCTTGGCCCAGGATCAATATGCAGTTGGGATCTGTGAGGTGCCCGGAACAGCGGCGAACCTGTCTCCTGCCGGTGCGGCGCTTGCGGGCGGCACAGCGGCGCATGCGCTTGACTTCGACGACACCAGCTACACCGGCATCATGCATGGCTCGGCGGTCTCTCTGCCGGCGGTGCTGGGTGTTGCCCAGAAATGCGGGCGCAGCGGGGAGGACTTTCTCACCGATTTCATCGCCGCTGTGGAAGCCACTTACGCCATCGCCATGATGTGCTCCACCCGGCAGTATTACGACGGCTGGTGGACCTCCGGCACATTTGGTGTGCCCGGCGCGGCGGCTGGTGCTGGCCTGGCCTATGGCCTGAACGTAGACCAGATCAGCCAGGCCATCGGGATTGCCACTGTTCAGGCCTCGGGCATGAAGGCCATGTTCGGCACCGACACCAAGCCGCTTCTGGCTGGCCGTGCCGCGGCCCTGAGCGTTGAGAGCGCGGCCGCCGTGCAGCATGGGCTCACCGGGCCCGAGGTCGGGTTTGAGGAGCACCGTGGATATCTGAACCTGATCAATCACGGCGAGGCTGATCTCAACGAACTGGAGCGGCTCGGCACCACTTGGCGGCTGAAGGACCCGGGCATTTTGTTCAAACCGTTTCCGATCTGCTCGGCCGGCCATGCCGGGGCCGAGATGGCGGGCCAGCTCGCTGCGGAGAACGGGCTGCAGCCCTCCGAGATCGCTTCGGTGGTGTGCCATGTGCCCGAGGTGGTTGAGGTCAGCCTGGTTTACGACACCCCGCAGACCCCGCAGCAGGCGCAGTTCTCCATGCCCTTTGCCGTGGCTTGCGTGCTGATCAACGGCACCATTGCACCGGGCCATATCTCGCGCGAAACCCTGGAGGATCCGGCCGTGCAAGCTGAGATGGCCAAGGTGAGCATGCGCCGCGATGATGCGCTTGCGGCCAATCCGGCGGCGCCCGAGGGGGCCCGAGTGGTGATTGAAACCACAGACGGACGGAGCGTCTCTGGGGTGCTGGAGGCGCCGACTGGCATGCCTGGAAACCCCCTGAGCGATGAGCAGCTTGGTGCCAAGTTTCTGGCCTGCTGCGCCTTTGCCGATGCGCAAGAAGCCTGGGCAAAGAGGCTGTTGGAGACCCTGTGGGCGGTTGATGATCAGCCCGAACTCGCGGGCGTGTTTATGCGTTCGTAGGATTATGAACAAAAATACTCAATCAAAAAGGCCAAATAGCCCGAATCGCGATGTGATTACAGTTGCTTACGCGAATTTGGGTTCGTTTCGCAGAATCGCTGTTTTTGGCAGAAATCCGCCAGCCAACATGAACGAACTCCTGAAACGCGCCGCAATAAAATAAACTAAAAAGTGGCAAATATCACCGCGCCCCGGCCCGCAAATACCACAGCACGGCAGCGATGATCACCGTGCCGCCCGCAAAGGTCGCCATCGGTGGCACTTCCCCAAAAGCCAGCCAGATCCAGAAGATTGCAAACGGAATTTCCAGCGCCCCAATCAGAGGCACCTGAGCTGACGGGATCAGCCGTGCCCCCTCGGTCATCAGGGTGATGGCAACAGCCTGCACGCCGCCGAAGGTCACCAAGAGCCAAAAGTCGCTGGAGGAAACGGCAAGAGGATCGGTCAACGGCCAGGCCACAGGAACAATCAGCAACGAGGAGAAGGCCCCGGCGATCACCATGGGCATGTCGCGGTATTTGCGGATGATCACGGTCATCAGCGCCATGCCGAAGGTCATGGAAATGGCCAGAAGATCGCCGGTCAGGTTGACCCCGCCCAGAGAGCCGCCAACCATGACGGCCGCTCCCGCCAGGGCGACGATGGAGGCCACCAAAGTCACCCGTCCAGGGCTCTCACGCATCATCAGCCAGGCCAAACCGGCGGCCACAAACGGCGCGGTGGCATACATCAGCACCACATTGGCAGCCACCGTGTGCCGGAAGGCGGCCAGGAAGCACAATGTCGCTGCAGCGCCAACGCCTGCCGCCGCCCATCCCGGCGCGCCCATGCGCCTGATGCCAAGAAGGCCGCCGTCCACTTTGCGCACGTGCACGTACAGCAGGATGAACAGACCCGCCCACACGGCGCGCCAAAACTGCACGGCCCAAATGTCGGCTTCGATGGTGCGGGTGAACCAGGCCGCCAGGCTCCACGCGAGGGCTGAGCCGGCCACGAGAAGGACGCCGGTGCGTGTTCCAGAAGAGGTCGATTGTGCTAGAGTTGTCATGGTGCCCCGGACTATAAGGAGCCCCTGTTGACAGCACTCTGTCAGGAAAGTGGAGCGGTTGAGATGGCGATACTTCAGCCAACAGGAATTGTCGGGAAGGTGGAAGGGCTCTACCTGGTTGCCGACAGCGGCAAATCCATTGCCAGTGAGGCCGTTGACCAGGTTGCCGCCGGGTCTACCGGCTTTGAAGGCGACTGCCACAGCAGCCTGACACGCGAGGGCTGTGCGCGCACCAAGGCGCAGTATCCAATCGGCACCAACGTGCGCAACGTGCGCCAGGTGACCATTGTTTCGGTGGAAGATCTGGCCGCCATTGCCCAGGATATGGGCTTGCCGGAGATCAATCCGGAATGGCTTGGCGCAACAATGTGTGTGTCCGGCATCCCCGACTTCACGCTTGTGCCACCATCCTCCCGGCTGATCTTTCCAGACGGCACGGGCCTGGTTGTGGACATGGAAAACGAGCCCTGCGCGTGGCCGGGCAAACAAATCGAGAAACATCACCCGGGCTTTGGCCGCCATTTTGTGGGCAATGCCCGTAACCGGCGCGGGGTCACCGGGTGGGTGGAGCGCGAAGGCACCATTGCCGTCGGCGACGCGGTCCGCCTGCATGTGCCGCCGTTGCAGGTCTATCAACCAGGAGCATCCCATGAGCGCATCAGAGTTGCCTGAGTTTGCGGTTGCGCCCGATCCGGCAGACGCGCACCTGTCGCGCGTGGTGGATGGCATCGACCAGGACGGCAAGCCGATAGAGACCCCAGTGGTTCACGAGCGGGCCCTGACGTTGTTTTTGAACGGGCAGGAAATCGTCACCATGATGACCATTGGGGATCATCCTGAGACGCTGGCGGTGGGTTATCTGCTCAACCAGAACATGCTGCGCCCGGACGATGAGATTACCGGCATCGATTATGATGACGACATTGAAGTTGTGGTGGTGCGCACCAAGCGGCAGACCAATTTTGAGGAAAAGCTGAAAAAGAAGGTCCGCACCTCAGGCTGTGCCCAAGGCACGGTGTTCGGCGATCTTATGGAGAATTTTGACGCGGTGGACCTGAACCCGAAGGCCATTTTGCGCACCTCCTGGCTTTATGCCCTCTCAAAGAAGATCAATACGGCGCCCTCGCTCTATCTCCACACAGGGGCGATCCACGGATGTGTTTTGTGCAAGGAAGACAAGCCGTTGGTCTATATGGAAGACGTGGGGCGCCATAACGCGGTCGACAAGATTGCCGGCTACATGCACCTGAACGGCGTGCCGGCCGATGACAAGATGTTCTACACAACCGGCCGTCTCACCTCAGAGATGGTGATCAAGTGCGTGGCGATGGGCATCCCCATTCTTGTGTCGCGGTCAGGCTTTACCGCATGGGGCGTGGACCTGGCGCGGCAAGCCGGGCTGACGCTCATCGGCCGGGCGCGCGGCAAGCGCTTCATGGCGTTGTCGGGCCAAGAGCGGATCGTGTTCGATGCCGACGCGGCGCAGGTGGACGACGAGGCCCCCAAGCACCGGCGCAAAGCCGCTGCTGATGTGTGACCCAGGGCGTGCAGGAATTTCGGTATGAGTGACACTTCAAACACTGTGGGCGTTATTCTGGCGGGCGGGTTGGCCCGCCGCATGGGCGAGCTCGGCAAGAACGACAAGGCGTTGCTGGCGCTCGATGGCCGCCCGATCCTCGCCCACGTCATTGAACGTCTTCGCCCCCAAGTGGGGCCCATGGTGATCAACGCCAATGGCGACCCGGAGCGGTTTGCCGAGTTTGGGCTTCCGGTTACGCCAGACAGCGTGGAAGGTTTTGCCGGACCCCTGGCCGGCGTTCTGGCCGGGCTCGATTGGGCGGCAGCCCATGCCACCGATGCTGCGTGGGTGGTGAGCATTGCCTGCGATACGCCGTTCTTTCCAACAGAGCTGGTGAACCGGTTGAAAGGCGCGGTGGAGGACGAAGGCGCTGAACTTGCCTGCGCCGCTTCTGCCGGGCGCCATCACCCAGTTTTCGGCTTGTGGCCGGTGTGTTTGCGGGCGGACCTGCGCGCCGCATTGGTGGATGAGGGGGTGCGCAAGGTCGACATCTGGACCGGGCGCCACAAGCTGGCCGTTGCCGAATTTGCTACAGCGCCGTATGACCCGTTCTTCAACGCCAACCGGCCGGACGATCTGGCCGAGGCGGAACGCATGTTGAAGGAGAGCGCCCTGTGACACAGAGGGTTTTGGGCATTGCCGGCTATAAGAACGCCGGCAAAACCACGTTGACCGCCAATCTGGTGGCTGAGCTCACCGGGCGGGGCCACAAGATCTCCACCGTCAAGCATGCCCACCATCATTTCGATTTGGACCATCCGGGCCGTGACAGCTATCGTCACCGCGAGGCCGGCGCCCAGGAGGTGGCCATTGTCTCGCGCAACCGCTGGGCGCTCATTCATGAGCTGAAGGCGGAAGATGAGCCTCCCATGGAAGACATGCTGGCCAAATTGGCGCCGTGTGATCTGGTGATCATTGAAGGCTACCGCCACGGCATGATGCCGAAGATCGAAGCGGTGAATGTTGAGATGGAGCATCCACGCCTGGCGGGCGAGGACAAGAATGTGGTGGCGGTGTCCACCAACGGCGATCCGGCCGCAGAAACCGTGCCGGCGTTTGACCGGGACGACATTCCGGCGATCGCAGACTTTATCGTCGAGTTTGCCGGTCTGGGCTCATGACCAGCGCGCGCCGGCTGCTGGATGACTGTTTTCTTCATGACAAAGACCGCCTGCGCCATGACGAGGTGTTGGCTCTGCTCAAGGAGCGCTTGTCACCGATTGCCTCGGTTCGAAACCTCCCGCTTGAACAGGCCCACAGGTTGGTTCTGGCCGAAGATGTGGCAGCGCCCCGTAACATTCCAGCCCACACCAATGCGGCGGTGGACGGCTATGCGGTTCGGGCAGCCGATCTGAACGCTGATGGCATGACCAGGCTGAAAGTCACTGAGCGGGTTGCGGCGGGCGATACGCGGGAGTTGGCGCTGGAGGCAGGCGCTGCAGCGCGCATATTCACCGGCGCGCGCATGCCCGGCGCGGCAGACACTGTGTTCATGCAGGAAGATTGTGAGAGCGACGGGCAGGCGGTCGAGGTGCCGAGCGGCATCAAGCCCGGGGCAAACGTGCGGGCCGCTGGCGAGGATTTTGCCGCTGGAAGCCTCGTGGCAGGCGCGGGCACCCGGCTTCGGCCTCAGGAACTCGCCGCCATCGCTGCAACCGGCCAGGACCAGGTGGCGTGTTACGCCCCTCTGTCGGTTGCGCTCATGTCGACCGGTGATGAAGTGTTGCAGCCTGGCGCAGAATTTCAAACGGGACAGGTTTACGATTCCAACCGCTTCTTGCTGCGCGCCCTGCTTGAGACGGTCAACGTCACCATCACCGATCTGGGCATTGTGGGCGATGATGAGGCCACCGTGCGCCGGACAATTCTGGAGGCGTCCGCCAACCATGATGTGATCTTGACCACGGGCGGGGCGAGCCGCGGCGAGGAAGATCACATTGTCAGCGTAATGGCTTCCGAAGGCAATCTACACGCCTGGCAGCTTGCGGTGAAGCCGGGCCGGCCGCTGGCGTTCGGGCAAATTGGCGACACGGTGTTCCTGGGCCTGCCGGGCAATCCGGTGGCGGCGTTTGTGTGTTTCCTGTTCTATGCCCAGCCGATGTTTGCCTATCTCCAGGGCGCGGTTTGGCAGGCGCCGAGGCGGTTTTCTGTTCCCGCGGCATTTGCGATCGGCAAGAAAAAGCCGGACCGGCGCGAATTCTGGCGCGCCTGGATTGAGGATGGCAAGGCGCACAAGTTTGCCCGCGACGGCTCAGGTCTGATCTCAGGGCTGACCGCGGCGACAGGATTGATCGAGGTGCCTGAAGAGGTGACCTCGGTGGATGAGGGGCAGATGGTTTCGTTCATCCCCTTTTCTGAGTTTGGATTTGTATAATAATGGAGGCCGAAAATGACCCAGCCAATCGATCCTCGTGATGTTTTGGATTTCTGGTTTGCCGCCGGCAAAGAGAAGTGGTTTGCCAAGAGTGACGACTTTGATGCTGAGATCACCGCTCGTTTCAAGCAGGCCCACGAAGCTGCGCGCGGCGGCGCCCACGATGCCTGGGCTGACAGTGCCGAGGGAATGCTCGCGCTGATCATCCTGCTCGATCAGTTTCCGCGCAACATGTATCGCGGCTCGCCGGATATGTTTGCGGCTGACCCCAAGGCAGCTGAAATGGCGCGGCTGGCCTTGGAGAAAAAGGTTGATGGGGAGGTGCCCCAGGCGGCCCGCGCGTTTGTCTACATGCCGCTGATGCACTCCGAGGACCTTGAAGATCAAGAGCTCTGTGTGAGGCTCTTCAAGGGCGATCCGACCCTCAAGGACAACGTGGCCTACGCTGTTGACCACCGGGACATCGTCAAGCGCTTTGGCCGCTTTCCCCACCGCAACATCATTCTGGGCCGGGCCACAACCGCAGAGGAACAGCAGTTTCTCGATGAGGGCGGCTTTGCGGGATAAGAAAATATTATTGCTTGCAACCTAGGCTTTCTGATCAGCGGAACCCGGTCTGCGACCAGACCCGTTTCGCCATTGGGACATTGGGTTCATGCAGGTTGCATCTGGCACAAGTTTGCTGGGGGGTGTGCTTGCCGGTTTGCTGGACCGGGAGAGCGATGACGCTCAAGCCCGCCGCAGCGCCCTTTTTGCCTTTTCCATCCGGGTTGTCAGCGCAGGTCTGGCCTTTGGCACGCAAATCCTTTTGGCGCGCTGGATGGGGATCTTTGAGTTCGGGATATTCACCTACTGCATCGTGTTGATGAGCGTGCTTTCGGCTCTGACCTCGTTCGGCCTTCCCTGGGCCTCGGTCAGGTTCCTCTCCGAATATGGCGCGCGCGGCGAGTGGGGCAAGTTTAGAGGGTTTCTCACCAGTGCCCGCATTGGCGCCATCTGGGCTGGGACCTTGTGTTGCGTGGCCGCCGTTGGGGTGGTGCAGCTTCTGGGCGGGCAGATTTCCGACGAGCTTGCCCTGCCGTTGATCCTGGTGCTGGGCTGCTTGCCGTTGCAATCGCTAAACGAGCTGCAGGAGGGTGTAGGGAAATCTCAAGGCTGGATTGGCCTGGCGCTGGTGCCGGCCTTTGTCTTCCGGCCCCTGATCATGATCGGGTTGTTGGGCCTGGCCAAACTGGCGGGCTATGAGACCAACGCGGTAACCGGCGCCTATGCTTTGCTGGTCTCGCTGTTTGTGATCACGGCGGGCCAATATTTCCTTCAGGTGAGGTCGTTCAAGACGAAAATTCCGGCAGGCCCGCGGGCCTATGAGCCGCGCACCTGGCTGACCGTTTCGCTTGCGCTGCTGCTGCTTGAAGGCTTTTCGATGCTGCTGCTGCATTCAGATGTGCTGGTGCTGAAGCTGCTCGTGACCGCAGATCAGATCTCGCTCTACTATGCCGCTGTGCGCACCATCAGCCTGACGTCGTTTGTGTATTTCGCGATTGCCTCGGCGTTCGGCATGCGCTTCTCGGCTTTGTTTGCAACCGATGACCGCGCCGGGTTGCTGGCGCTTTACAAGAAAGCATGCGTGTTGACCTTCTGGCCCTCGCTGCTGACGGCCGGCGGTGTGTTGGCCCTCGGTAAACCGCTTCTCTGGCTGTTCGGCGCAGAGTTCGTTGCGGGCTATGAGCTGATGTTCTTCATTGCGTTTGGCCTGCTCGTGCGCGCCGCCATTGGGCCCATGCAGGTCATGCTGTCCATGTGCGGGTGCCAGAAGCAATGTGCCATCGTTCTGCTGGTGGTGCTGGCCTTCAACGTGGGCCTCAACATGATCCTGATCCCGCTCTACGGGCTGACCGGCACGGCGATTGCCACCATGGTCTCCATGTTATTGGAAAGCGCAGCGTTGGCCTGGATTGCACGAAAACGGTTTGGTTTTCCGGTCCTTGCCCTATGGCCTGAAAGCGTTCGGAGCTAGAGCGATATGAGGTCAAATTGAATCATTTGAACGGCCATAGCGGATGTCGCCCTCGGGCCTGACCCGAGGGCCCATGCGGTGGGAATTGGCGCTTGCGGCGGTGGGTCCTCGGGTCAAGCCCGAGGACGGCATTGAAGAACAATTTTTGCTGATTGGTTCAATCTAGACTCATCTTGCTTTAGCTGCTTCACGCTTTGTCGCGCAGTAATCTGCGAATGACTTTGCCCGTGGTCGTCAATGGCAGGTCATCCTCGAAGGCGATTTCTCTGGGATATTCATGCGCGGCCAGGCGTTCGCGAACGTAGGTCTTAATCTCTGTTTCCAGCGCCTCTGAGCCTTCAAAGCCATCGTTCAAAACAATGAAGGCTTTGACGATCTCGGTTCTGAGTTCATCGGGTTTGCCCACCGCTGCGGCCAGCTTCACGGCCGGGTGGCCGATCAGGCAGTCCTCAATCTCTCCTGGGCCAATGCGATATCCAGCCGATGTGATGACGTCATCATCGCGGCCCACGAAATAGAAGTAGCCGTCTTCATCGCAGGTGCCCTGGTCGCCGGTTATGAGCCAGTCGCCGATGTATTTGTCGCGCGTGGCTTCCGGTTGGCCCCAATATTCCAGGAACATCACCGGGTCTGGCCGGCGCACGGCGATGGCACCGGCTTCGCCTGGGGGCAGGGGGGTGCCGTTGCCATCCACAATGGCCACCTCATGGCCCGGCACCGCCTTGCCAATCGCTCCCTTGCGGTAAATTCCGGCCGCCACGCAGGTTTCCAGCACGAGGTTGCACTCGGTCTGCCCATAGATCTCGTTGATCGACTGGCCAAATTCCTCGACGGCCCAGTCCTGCAGCTCGCGCCCCACAGCTTCGCCGCCGGAGAACAGGGTTCTGATCTTGAGGTCATACTTGCTGGCCGGGTTGGGCACGGCCCGCATCATCTTAAGCGCTGTGGGCGGAACGAACGTGTTGCGCACCTCATGTTCGGCCATCAGCGAAAAGGCGCGGTCAGGGTCGAACTTCTCAAACCTGTGGCCGATCACCGGCACGCCGAAGAACAGGCCGGGCAACAGCACATTGAGCAGCCCGCCCGCCCAGGCCCAGTCCGCCGGTGTCCAGATGCGGTCGCCGGGTTGGGGGAAGAAGTCGTGGCCGAACTGGATCCCGGGCAAATGGCCCGCCAGCACCCGGTGCCCGTGAAGAGCGCCCTTGGGCGGGCCTGTGGTGCCGGAGGTGTAGATCATCAGGGCAGGGTCGTCTGGGGCTGTGCCGGCCGTTTCAAACGTATCCCTGGCGCTCTCCATGGCCTCATGAAGCCCGGCGACCCCTTCGCCTGGCCCGTCGATTGACCAGATGTGCTTGAGGCCTGGAACCGCGCCGCGGATTTCGGAGATCTTGCTTAATGAAGCATGAGCGGTGATCAGCGCCTTGGCGCCTGAATTGTTGAAGCGGTACTCCAGCGCCTCCACGCCGAACAGATCTGCCAGCGGCAAGGCCACAGCTCCGATCTTGTAGATGGCAATGTGGGCGATGGCGGTTTCCGGTGTTTGGGGAAGCAGGATGGCCACCCGGTCACCGGCCTCAATGCCGCTGGCAACGAGCAGGTTGGCCAGCTTGTTTGCAGCCCGCTGCAGCTGCACATAGGTGACCGGAACGCCGCTTTCATCGGCTTGCACGTGCACAAGTGCCACCTGGTCAGGCGCGCGGCTGGCCCAGCTATCGCAGACAACGGCCGCGATGTTGAACCTCTCTGGAATCGCCCAGCGAAACTCAGCTCTCAGCGTTGCGTAATCTGTGCTGTCCGGCAGAAGCATGGGGGACCCAGTCTGGTTCTCATGAGGCGGATGGAGCCATCCTGATTGGCCGGCCATAAGACCGCAATCATGCCAAACCCTCGCCCTTAATTGCCCACATTGCAATGGTGAATCCGCGCCTCGCCAGGCGCTGGAGTGGCGCATTAGCGGTTTATTATTCTCCTGGAGGTATGATGTTAAGCAGTAATAAGGAGGGCCTACCCATGTCGCGTATCGGGTATGCATTGGCCAAAACGACTGAGGCTGGGGACGACGAACCAGTGCCGAGCAAACCAGAAGGGCTGAAGGTCAGCCCGGAACTGGATGAAGTTCTGCACATGCTGGAAGCGCTTCAACGGCGCCGTTCAAACGGAAATCCTCAGACAGGCTAAACGCGCAGTTAAGCAAGCGCTTCAATCTCGTGCAGCTCAAGGGCGCCCGGGATGACAACGATTGGCACTGGAAACGATCCAGCCTGCGTACCGGCAAGCTGAGAGACCAAAGTTCCAGGTCCTTCGGCAGATGTCGATGCTCCCAACACCAGGAAGCTGATGTCTTCATCATCCTCGATGGCTTCGATGATCTGTTCAGGCTTGGCACCGTGTCGCACCGTCTCGTGAAGCGTAATCCCATCGAAGCCCCATCCATTCAGCTTCCGCTGATAAAGTCGGAAAACGGCAGCTGCTTTCTGCTCACCTTCTTGCTGGTGAATGGCCTCGACCGAAAGCCAGTGCTGGAAGTCCTCTGCCTCCACAACGAACAGCATGTGCAGATCGCTGCCGGTGTTGCGGGCGCGGCAGGCTGAGAAATAGACGGCCGACTCGCATTCAGGCGTCCCATCGACGATCACCATGAACTTACGCCGGTGACCTTCAACATTTGCCTTGCGGAGTTTGCGTTGTGCCATGATCTGACCCTTAAGCTTTGCGGAATAGTGCCGCAGCCCCCATGCCCGCCAGCAGAGCCAGGATCACCGATATGATGCCATAGATCAATGGCTGTTGATGGGCGAGTTCATAAATGAAACGTTCAACACCGCTCTTTTCGATCTTGAGGTTAGTTGTGTAGTTGCCGATCATCTCACCGCCGCGGAAGGTGAACACTTCGGCGGTGTAGCCGCCCAGTGGCACATTGGCAGGCAGTTCGAACTCAGCCCGGAACAGGTGTTCGCCGGTGAACCCGATGGCGCCTTTAATCTGCTGATAAAGGTTCTGAGACTGATGCACCCGCACAACCGCCGCCGCATAGTCCTTCACATTGCCTTGGGTGAAACCGGTCGATGACAAGATGAGCTTGCCTTGCAAGCTCGTAAAGCCAATGCCGTTTTGCAGGAGCGTGTAAGACGGCGCTATTTCTTCAACGGGGCGAGTGGAGAGGGTCGCGTAATATCCGGGCACATCATCGAAAGTTGCGCTGTGCTGGTTGATCCAAAGCCCGGCAACCCGTTCCTTCTTGCGAATGCGCATCTTCCGATCGGGGCCGCGCACCACGATGATCATGTCCAACAGGGCAAGATTGTCCACGTTGCCCTGATTGATGATGGCGCCGAACAACAAAACGTTGACACCGGCAAAATCGGTTTTAACCGCTACATGGTGGGTTGCTAGGTCGGCCTCCACGCCTTCCGCTTTTGCCTCACGAGCAGGTGCGAACAGGAGGGTGGCAACCAGGAATGCGGCGGTAATGAAAGAAGCGAGGCGGATCATCAGTGTGCCCCCACAGCTGTTGCCAGCGAATAGAGTTCATCGGGCTGAACCACCAGATCGAAGCCAAGCTTGAAGCACATGCCCAGTACCATGAGGGCCAGCAGGGCGCGAAGCTGCTCGCCTTTCAGTTTTTGGCCAGCAATCGCCCCGATCTGAGCGCCAATTACCCCGCCTGCCATCAGCATGAGCGCCAGCACCACATCCACCGTCTGGTTCTGCACGGAATGCAAAATTGTGACGAGGCCGGTAACGAACATAATTTGAAACAGCGAGGTGCCCACCACAACGTTGGTTGGCATGCGCAGCAGATAAATCATCGCCGGAACCATGATAAACCCGCCGCCAACGCCCATGATTGCGGCAAGCAAACCCACCAACATCCCAACTAGAACGGGCGGAATGGCGCTGATATAGAGCTTGGAGCGCTTGAAGCGCATTTTGAACGGCAGCTTGTGGATCCAGTTGTGCTGGCCCGGGCGCCGTGCTGGGGGCGCGTTACCGGCCTTGGTTTTGAAGTAGGTGCGGATGGCCTCCAGCAGCATCAAGGTGCCGATGAAGCCGAGGAAGAACACATAGCTGAGCGAAATGACCAGATCTACATGGCCGAGCTCACGCAGGACTTTTACAAGCGCAACGCCAATGAACGAGCCCACCACGCCGCCGGCAAGCAGCACGAGGCCCATCTTCACATCAACATTGTTTCGTCGCCACTGGGCAATGGAGCCGGAAACCAACGATGCAACGATCTGGTTAGCTTCTGTGGCCACAGCAACAGCTGGCGGTATTCCTGTGAAAATCAGCAGCGGGGTCATCAGAAATCCGCCGCCCACACCGAACATGCCGGAGAGAAAGCCGACAACTCCGCCCATGCCCAGAACGAGAAAGACGTTCATAGACTGCTCAGCTATGGGTAGATAAATCTGCATTGCAGCGTCAACAGGTGCCAAATGAGTAGGATGCCACAATCGGCTGCCTCAAAGGGCAGACAGAGGGCGAGGAAAAGAAAGTGTTGCCGATGTGGGAGTGTCCGATCGTGCAGGGCCCAAATCGCCAATTATTGCTGCTTCGTCAATGCGACATTTGGACGAGTGGCCGCCACTGCAGCGCTGGTGTGCGGGCTTTGCCTGTGGATCGAGGTGTTGCCAGCCAGGGCGCAGGCATCAGTGGCGCTCGAACTGGTATTGGCGGTTGATACTTCGACCAGCGTAGATCGGCATGAATTTGCGCTTCAGCAACGCGGATTTGCCGAAGCGTTCCGGCACCCCGATGTGATCAGGGCAATCGAACGGACAGGTGGCGGCGGAGTTGCGGTGAGCCTGGTGCATTGGTCTGGCCGGGGCAAACAGCGCACCTCTGTGGGGTGGACGATTGTTCGTGGTGCAAAAGGAGCTGAGGAACTGGCTTCCAAGATCGAACGCTCGGGGCGGTTGCTGGACGGGTTTACCGATATCGCCGGTGCGCTTGGCTTCAGTATTCGGGCCTTGCAGAACAACGGCCTTGAGGGCCGGCGCAAGGTCATAGACGTATCTGGCGACGGCACCAGCAACGGTCCGTCAGCGGCCGCGGCCAGAGACGCCGCAATTGCCAGCGGCGTTACGGTGAACGGTCTGGTCATTCACAACGAAGAGTATGACCTGGGCGAGCTGGCCAAGATCAATCTGTTTGATCACTACAAAGCACATGTTGTGGGAGGCCCCGGGGCGTTCCTCATGGCGGCGAGAGATTTCGATGATTTCAGGTCCGCCATCCGCAAGAAACTGGTGCGCGAAATCACCGGCCCTCTGTTTTCAAAGGAGCATAGGCCAAACTTCACCGCGCAGGCGTTGCGAACATTCGAACACGTGAACCGAGATTAAGCTTCGGCGATGGAATAGCCCGCTTTGCTGATCGGCAGAGTGCGGATGCGCTCGCCGGTGGCTGCGAAAATTGCGTTGGCCAACGCCGGGGCCGCCGGCGGGGTGCCGGGCTCTCCCACGCCGCCCGGCAGATCCGTGCCGGGCATGAGGTGAACCTCAATTGAGGGGGCCGACGCAAGCTTCAACATCTCATACTCGTCGAAATTGCCTTGGGTGACCTTGCCTTGTTCAACGGTGATTTCGCCGAACGCGGCGGCCGTCAATCCGAAGATCAATCCCCCTTGCATCTGCGCTTCCACCAGCCTGGGATTGATCACCGTGCCGCAATCGCAAACCATGACGGCTTTTTCCAGGGTGACGGTCTTCTCGTCATCCACCGAAACATCCAGCACCGCGCCAACGACCGAGCGGAACGACTTGTGCACGGCTAGGCCGCGCCCTTTCCCGTTGCCAAGCGGGCCGGTCCATCCGGCCTTTTCCATCAAGAGTTTCAAGACCCGCGCTTCGCGGCTGTTTGCGGGGAGGTTGGCAAGCTTGAACTGGGCAGGATCCAATCCTGCGCCGGTGGCGCACTCGTCTGCAAAGCATTCCATGAAGAAACTGTTGTTGGAGTGTCCCACCGAGCGCCAGAACCCCACCGGGATGGACGTGTCTACATCCACAGCAGAAACCTGCCAGGCGGGTGGAAGGTAGGGTGATTTCAGTATGCCCTCCAGCGTGGCCTCATCCTGGCTCGCAGGAGCCGGCATGCCGAGGTTGCGCGGCAGGTAGGAGGCGAACACCGATTGTGAGCCAACCTCGGCCTTCAGCACCGAGATTTTGCCGGCCGCATCGAGGCCGGCGCTCATTTTCGCGATGGCACCGGGGCGGTAATCATCGTGGCGCATGTCTTCTTCGCGGGACCAGATCACCTGCACCGGGCGGCCTTTCAGAGCGTGCGCGACTTTGGCGGCGTAAATCGCAAAGTCGGTTTCCGCCCGGCGTCCGAACCCGCCGCCCGCATAGGTCACGTGAACGGTCACATCCTTGGCGCTTCCGGCAGCTTCTGCTGCCCATCTGGTGGCGGTTTGGGATTGTGTGGGCGACCAAACCTCAACCGTGTCGTCTTCCTTCCACCACACTGTGGTGTTCATCGGCTCCATGGTGGCGTGAGCGAGGTAAGGCGTTTCATAAACTGCTTCGATCGTCTTGGCGGCCTGCTCAAAATGCAACGGGATGTCTCTGCGGCTGTCTGTGCGGGTGTAGTCTTCTGCTTCGATGCGGCTCTTCAGGTCCGCTTTGATTTTGCTGCTGTCTGCAAATTCTGCGGGCCACTCATAGGTGATGTCGAGCGCCTCGACGGCTTGTTTCGCCCGCCAGGTGTTGTCGGCGACCACAGCGACAGCGGTTTCAAGGTTTACAATGTCGATGATGCCATGCCGTTTGCGCGCCTGGCCTTCGTCGATCTTCTTGATCTTTGCGCCGAACACCGGGGCCTGATGCAAAGCAGCGAAGACCATGTCCGGAAGGCGCACATCAATGCCGTAGCGCGCTGCGCCGCGCACTTTTTCCGGAATGTCCAGGCGGGGCACGCTTTTACCGATGACCGTGAAGTCTTCATGGCCGCGCAGTTTGATGTTGGTCGGCGGTGTCTGCTGCAGGGCGAGCTCTGCCAGATCACCGAATTTGACAATCTGGGCGCCGTCAGGGGTGGAGAACTCAGTGTGATGTTGGCTCAATTTGTCTGCCGGCACGCCAAGCTTTTGGGCCGCGGCAGCTTTGAGCAGTTCACGGGCCGTGGCGCCTGCCTGGCGCACTCCGCTCCAGTTGCCGACAATGGCGGTTGACCCGCCCGTGGCGACCATGCGCATGGCGGCAATGGCGCGCTGCGAAAACCAGGTGACCGGACCGGCTTCTTCTTCCGGGCGCCGGTTCAGGAACATGGTCCAGTTGGCGTAGGCACTCAATTCCCGGCTGGGATGGGTCACCGAGACGTTTTCCGCCTCAATGTCGATGCCGAGCTCTTCAGCCACCAACTGCCCCATGCCGGTGTGGGTGCCCTGTCCCATTTCAAGGAAGGGGACATAGATCGTGACTTTGTTGTCTGGTGCGATGTTTATCCAGGCGGTGACGTCCACCGATCCGGTATCGTTTTTGCTGGCACCAAGACCATCAACGTCAACGGACGCCAAGTAACCTGTGCCAATGCCGACGCCGGCAATTGCGACGCCCGCAATGGACGCTGAGCCGATCATGAAAATCCGGCGGGTCAAGGAGCGTTTCTTGCTCATGACTGACCCCCGCTCTTTTTCAATTGGGCGGCCCGGCGAACGGCCGCGCGAATGCGTTCATAGGTTCCGCAACGGCAAATATTGGTCAGCGCCTCATCGATCTCATCGTCGCTCGGGTCGGGAGTTTGATCGAGCAGGGCGGAGGTAGCCATGATAAAGCCAGGCTGGCAATAGCCGCACTGGGGAACCTGGTGCTCAACCCAAGCCTGTTGCACGGCGCTCAGCGTGCCGGCATCGGCCAGTGTTTCGATGGTGCGGATATTGGTGCCTTCAACACTTTCAACCGTCGTGATGCAAGACCGTGTGGCTTCACCATCAACTGTCACAGTGCATGCACCGCACAGGCCAGCGCCGCAGCCAAATTTTGTGCCTGTCAGATTGAGTTCATCGCGGAGGACCCAGAGCAAAGGCATTTCGCCTTCCACATCCAAATCATGGCCTTTTCCGTTGATGGTTAGCCTCGCCATATTGCCTCACCTTATTATGGTTCCCCGCCCCGAACCTGTTTTCGTCTTAACATGTAGTCTTACGCAAGCGTATGTCCAACAGTTCATGCCACTTTCAGTGTAACAAATTCGGTTGTCAGGCCGAAGGAGCATGGGCCATATATTTTCATTCGCTCATGATTGTGCCGCCGCTCCATAGGCACTTGATGCCAAGGGACTAAACAATATGGATTTTTTGTCGCTTGCCAAGCTCCAGGGGTTGCTTGGAGTATTCTGCATTCCAGCCCTTGCCTGGGCGTTGAGTGAAAGCCGGCGCGAACTGGGGGCTCGCCAGGTCCTGCGCGTCGTAGCCGGAGGATTGGGGCTTCAGATCGCTGTGGCGGTGTTGTTCCTGTTGGTCCCCAAAATGAGCTTGTTCTTTGAGTTTTTTGCCCGTGCGGTGGCTGCGCTTCAGGACGCGACAATGGCAGGTGTCAGGCTCGTGTTTGGATATCTTGGCGGCGCCCCGGCGCCGTTTGAGGTTACGCGCCCGGAGAACGGGCTCATATTGGGGTTTCAGGCCCTGCCACTGATCCTGGTGATGAGCGTTCTGTCCAAGCTGCTTTATCATTGGGGTGTGTTGCAGAAGGTTGTGGCCACTTTCGCTTGGGTTTTGCGCCGGGCCATGGGCGTGGAGGGGCCTCTGGGCATGGCGACTGCGGCAAATATTTTCGTGGGGATGGTGGAGGCCCCGCTGCTCATCCGGCCCTACATTGCCCAAATGGGGCGTGGCGCTCTGTTTGCCACCATGACGGCGGGCCTTGCCACTGTGGCCGGAACGGTGATGGCTTTTTATGCCTTTATTCTCAGCGCCTCCCTGCCAGATGCCGCGGGGCACATTCTTGCTGCTTCGGTGATGAGCGCGCCGGCCGCATTGATGATCGCCCGGTTGATGGTACCGGACGGTTTCGCAGGCGGCCCGGTCGAGGCTAGCCTGACGGTTGAAACCGAAACTAGCTCAAGCATGGATGCTATTACACAAGGCACGGTGGAGGGATTGCGGCTTCTGGCCTATGTGGTGGCCATGCTGGTCGTCATGGTCGCGCTGGTGGCCCTGGTCAACGGCGTACTCGGTTTGCTGACCCCGCTGACTGGAAACGATTTGACGGTTCAAGGCATCGTCGGATGGCTGCTGAAGCCGGTGGCCTGGTTGATTGGCATCCCCTGGCAAGAGGCTGGCAAAGCGGGCGAGTTAATTGGCATAAAGACAATTTTGAACGAGTTTCTGGCCTATCTGGAACTTGCAAAGGTGCCTGCCGACGAGTTGAGCGCGCGCAGCCGGTTGATCTTGACCTATGGCTTGTGCGGATTTGCAAATCTGGGCAGCCTTGGCATCATGACCGGCGGACTTATTGCCATGGCGCCGGAGCGGCGGGCCGACATTTTGGCGCTTGGTCCAAAATCGATAGTTGCCGGAACCCTTGCGACCTTGCTAACGGGGGCAATTGTAGGGATTTTAACACCATCGTGACTGGCCTCCATCGGGGCGGATGTTGCATCATCGCATGTCTTTAGATCCAAATACGGTTAGGGAGAGTTCTTGAATGCGTAGCAAGATTGTAAAAGGTCTGGCGATGGCCGCTGTGTCGCTTATCTTGTTACATCCAGCCTCTGCACAAAAAGCGCCCAAGATCTCCGGTGGGTCGCAAATCAGGCTCTTCGACGCCTGGGCACAGTTTCCCTATCCAAGCTGGCACAAGACAGAGAACGCTCTTAAAGAATCACGGCTGTCCCGCCAGCAGCAGGCCGATACATTTGTTCTTGCGATGGTGCCGAAGAGTGAAACTTTTCAAAAATGGACCAAGCAATACAGCTTGGTCGGCCACTGGAACGAAAACCTCACTTTGAGCAAGTTCATAAGTTCCTCGATCCATACATTCAGCAAACCCTGCGGTGCTGAGAATGTCAGTGTCCGCAAGATCGTCCGCCAACCCGATTCAGGTCTTGTTGTGGTGTTTTGCGCCAACAGCCCCAATGGCCCGAAGCAATATGGCTATGGCGAAGGGGTTGGCGAGGTGGTGATCTTATGGATGGGCAAGCACAAGAACACGTTTGTGAAGATCTATCAGTATTGGCGGGGCGGCAAATTTAATGTGGCCGATGCCTCAACCTGGCCGGTTACGACCCAGCGCCTGGACCGCAGCGTGTTGGAGTTCACAGGCATAAAGCTTTTGCCGTATACTCCATAAGTTATGGAAGCAGATACGATTTTTGTTGCCTGTGCGGCCGGGTTCGGTGGCGACCGGTTCGATGCCTCAGGGCCCCTGATTGACCATCTCAGCACCTGTAGTGGCCCACGCTATCTGATCTTTGAAACCTTGGCGGAGCGCACCCTGGCGATTGCTCAAAACCAGATGTTGCGCGGCGATGGGCCCGGATATTCTGAATTCCTTGAGCGCTATCTGGAGCCTGTGCTTGCCGATTGCCAAAAGGCCGGCATCAAGATTGTCACTAACCTGGGCGCAGCCAATGTCGCTGGTGCCGGCACCCGGGCGCGGCAGTTGGCGGATGAGCTTGGCTTGAGGGACTTCAAGATCGCTCTTGTCGAAGGCGATGATTTGCTCAGCGTTACCTCCGAGGAGGCCATTTCTGAAATGGCCACCATGGAAGGCAACCTGATTGAACGCCCTCTGGTGGGGGCCAATGTCTATCTCGGGGCCCGGCCCATCGCCGAAGCTCTGCGGTTGGGGGCGGATCTCGTGATCACCGGCCGCTGCACCGACGCGGCGCTCACACTGGGACCTGTTGTTCACGAATTTGAGGTGAGCGATGAGGACATGCACATGTTGGCGGCTGGCACTTTGGCCGGCCATCTGCTGGAGTGTGGGCCGCAGGTCACCGGCGCCTACTATGCAGATCCGCCATACAAGAACGTGCCCGATCTGGCCAATGTGGGCTACCCGGTTGGCGAGATCGGCCGAGACGGTGATGTGGTCATCACCAAGCCCTGCGGGACCGGGGGGCTGGTGTCTGAGGGCACCGTGAAAGAGCAGATTCTCTATGAGATGCATGACCCGGCCAATTATCTCACACCGGACGTGACCCTTGATGTGAGCCAGGTGAACGTGGCGCAAACCGGGCCTGACCGCGTGCGCCTGCGCGGCGCAGCCGGGAAACCGCCCCCGGCCACACTGAAGGCAACTGTTTCCATGGACGCCGGCTTTCTGGGGGAAGCTGAGATGTCGTATGCCGGGCCGAATGCACGGGCCCGCGCGGAACTCGCGATCGAGATACTGCGCCGGCGCTTTCAACGGCTGGCGATCACCTGTCCGGTCAGGTTTGATATTTTGGGCGTGAGCAGCATCTTTGACGATGATCGTGGCACCCTGCGCGCCGGAGAGGCTGGGGCCGGCGATGGAGATTTCCGCGTGCGCGTGGCTGCCCGATCCGATGACAAAGACGAATTGGAGCGCGTCGCACTGGAGGTTTACAGCTTATGGGTCACGGGGCCGGCAGGGGGGGCGGGGTTCCGCAAGCAGCTCTCCTCGAAAGTTAAAACGGCCTCGGTTCTGGTTGACCCCGCCTTGCCGGACGTTTCTGTGAGATTGGTTTAGAGCCCTATGGAACAGCGCGAAGACGAAGGCCCGTTGCATTGGTTCGCTCACGCCCGGGCCGGTGACAAAGGCAACTCGGTCAACATCAGCGTGATTCCCTATCATGCGGGGGCCTACGAACACCTTTTGACCGAGGTCACGGTAGATCGCGTGAGAACGCTGTTGGGGCACCGCGCCATTGGGGCGGTGAACCGATATGAGGTGCCCGGGCTGCCGGCTCTTAACTTTGTGATAGAGGATGCGTTAGAGGGCGGGGTCAACCTCTCTCTTGGCCTGGATGGCCACGGCAAGTCTCTTTCGTTTCGTATCCTGACGATGCCGGTTTCAATTCCAATAAAATTTGCCCATGAGGCCGCGCTGGAGTGAATGCGCTCTGAGGTATCTGCCTTTCGGCAATCGCGCATCGGTCCAGGTCGGCGAGCGTAGAATGCGAACTTTTTGGCATTGCGTTCGCGGAATCATAAAACCCACTGCAATTTTCACGCTAAAATCACACGCTGTGTGACTAATTTCACACTCGAGATGGACAAACCATGCCATCTTGAGGACGGCAAGGAGGAATGCTTAAATCAGAGCGAAGCTCTTGATCAGAAAAGGAGCAGAGGGAAATGCCACGATTAGCGCACGAATTACAGGAAGACGATCTCACAATTGAAACGCCCAACGTTTGCGAGCTCATGGACAAGTTCTACGAGCTTTATCTCGCCATGGCCAATGACCCCTGTCTTGAGGATCTGGCGGGGGATGTCGCAGAGGTCATCATCGAACTTGATGAAAGACGCTCTCTAGCGATGCTCGTTGCGGCGGAAGAAGGTCAGGGAGTGCAGAGCAAAGCGCTTCACTAGCCACGATCAAGCTGTGAGCTTGGAATGGCCGGCTATCTCCAACCGGTGACCAGTTTCGGAGCGTTCGGGTCGGCCGATGCAGCGGACACCTTGAACGCTTCGGGCACCTGGCCTGGAGACGGGAAAAACACGTAGCGGCCATCCTGCACCCCAGCCACCGGCGGACGGCCCGTGGCGTTGAACATGTCGTATCCCTGTTTCAGGTTAAGCCAGAAATTGAACCACTTGTGACTGATGTGGGTCAGCATGGCTGGTTCGGTCATCTTGAACGGAAACGCATGAACCGGGAACTTCCGCTGGCCGCCAACAAAAGCTTCGCGCGCAAGGGCATATAGCTCTTGTACCGCCTCATTGGTGATCGCGTAGCATCCCGCCGACTCGCAGCCGCCATGCACCATCAGATGTTGGCCGGTGTAGCCGTATGATTTGTCATAGACATTGGGGTAGCCGATATTGAACGACAGGTGATACTTGCTGCGTGGGTTCATTTGTTGCGGTGTCACAACATAAAAACCTTCTGGCGCTTGCTTGTCGCCCTCAGCGGTCTTCGGCCCTAGCTCACCAGACCATCTGCACACGTGATAGGTTTTGAACTTCGTGTAGGTGCCTCGGGTGTTTTCCAGCCAGACTTCCATTTGAGAGTCTTGTTTGAAAATACGCACATACATGGGGGCGCCCAAACGAATGCCCTTCGCCTTCAGACTGGCCATCGCTTCTGGTGAGAGCGGCTTTTGATCTTTGGCCTTGGGCAAGCAGGCGCTGAGCGCCAAAGCAAGCACGAACACGGCCAGCATCTTGAACATGCTCGGCAGCGAGGCGGCAAAGCCGGTGATCTGGGTTCGTTCATTCATTGCCGAAACAATCAACTCCTGGCGTTTCGAAATGATTAACCAAGTTAATTCTGTGCTCTAAAATCGTACAGACACTTCTCAGTGAAGCGCTGCTTTAAAGGGCGCTGCCCAGTTTTATAAACTTATCACGCCGGGCCTGGCGAACTTCATTGGGTTTGAGTTCTGAGAGCTCGTCCAACGCACCGGCGATCACATCGCCAACCGCTTCGATCGCCGCTTCGGGATTGCGATGTGCGCCGCCGACCGGTTCAGCCACAATGGCATCGATCACGCCAAGCTTCTTCAGGTCTTGGGCGGTGATTTTCATTGCGGTTGCAGCATCTTCTGCCCGTGCTGAATCGCGCCATAAAATTGATGCGGCCCCTTCCGGGGAGATCACGCTGTAGATGGAGTGTTCCATCATGATGGCGGTGTTGGCCGTGGCAATTGCGATTGCGCCGCCAGAGCCGCCTTCACCTGTGATGGTGGCAATAACGGGAACCCGCAAGCTCAAGCAACAATCAGTGGAACGGGCGATTGCCTCTGCTTGTCCGCGTTCTTCAGCGCCCACGCCGGGATAGGCGCCGGGGGTATCGACGAATGTCAGAATTGGAAGCCCGAACTTGTCCGCCATCTCCATGAGGCGAATGGCCTTCCTGTACCCTTCAGGCCGTGCCATGCCGAAATTGTGCTTCAGGCGGCTTTCGGTGTCTGAGCCCTTCTCATGGCCAATGATCATCACCGCTTCGCCGCGAAAACGGCCCGGACCGCCAACAATCGCCGCGTCGTCCGCATAGGCGCGGTCGCCCGACAAGGGCGAGAACTCGGTGATCAATTGGGCGATGTAGTCTGAACAATGAGGCCGTTCGCCATGGCGCGCCACTTGGGTTTTCTGCCAGGGCGTGAGCTTTTTGTAGATGTCTTCCAGGCTGGACTTGGCTTTGCCCTCAAGAACTTCAATTTCCTGGCGCACACCATCGGTTTCGCCGTCGTCTGCAACGTCCTGCAGATCGGCAATTTTGCCTTCAATTTCCGCTATGGGTTTTTCAAAGTCGAGATAGGTGCGCATGATTGGTCAGTATTCAGTTGCTGTTCTGTTCAGTCGGCCAAGATCTAGGCGGCGGGCGGCGCGCTTGCAAGAGGATGGTGCTCGTTTACGACTTTTTTCAGGCGTTCAGACAGAACATGTGTGTAAATTTGCGTGGTTGAGATGTCTGCATGACCGAGCATTTGCTGCACCGCCCGCAAATCGGCGCCGTTGGCCAGCAAATGGCTGGCAAAGGCGTGGCGCAGGATGTGGGGGGACACACGGTCGGCGCCAACTCCTGCTTTCGCGGCCAGTTCTTTGAGTTCGATGGCGAACATTTGTCTGGTCAAGTGGCCCTGTTTGCCGCGGCTGGGAAAGAGCCAAGGCGATTTGCCCTCAAGTTCTGGGAGATAGGCCTTGATGGCCTGGCGCGCTGCACCGCTCAGGGGCACCAGGCGCTCGCGGCCACCCTTGCCCCGGATGGTGAGGACCTGGTCATCAGATTGTACCGTTTGACGGGTTAGAGAGACCAACTCGGACACCCGCATGCCCGTCGCATACAAAAGCTCAAGCAAGCACAGCATGCGCACCGCTTTCAGACGCCGATGGCCTTTGGCGTCTTCAGTTTCGGTTTGAGCGCGTTCAAGCAGTGCGGTCACTTCGGCTTCCGACAGCACCTTGGGCAGGGCCTGGGCCCGGCGCGGTGTTTCAATAACAGCTGCAGGATTTTGCTGAGACAGGCCCTCTGAGTAGAGAAATTTGTGGAACTGCTTGATTGCACTCAGTCGGCGGGCGGCGGTTGAGGCCGCCAGGCCGAGATCAGAAAGGCTGGTGAGATAGGCGCGGATATTGTCCGAGGTTGCACCGGAAACCGTCAGACTGTGCTGTTTCAAAAAGCTGGCGTAGTCGCCAAGGTCGCGGGCATACGCTTCCAGGGTGTTGCGCGCTGCACCGCGTTCAACACTCAGCATTTCCAGAAAACTCTCAATTTGATAGTCAGGTTTCAGGCCGGACTCTGCCAGATCAATCCTATTGACTGCTGAAACGGGCATTAGGAACCTGTTTGACCACTTCGGACGGTTCAGGCGGGAATTCTGATAAAAAATACATCCCGCCGTATGCTGCGCCACCCAAGCACGCCAAGATTAACAGAAAGCGAATGCTGTCAGGCATAAAGGTTCACCATTTCAATCCTCTAGAGCGGGCTTACCACGTGCTCTGTGTCAAATCATTCTGCCCCATAATTGCACGGCAAACCAGTGAAGCGCAAATACTGTGGGCTCTAAAGGTTTGTAACCTTTGCTTGATCTTTATGTATGGTCTAAAACGGCGCGCTTCCCGGCGGGCGGGTTTTGGCAGGTAGGGATGTTGAAATGGCTCTCACGGAGCTTGCAGATGCGCTGGAAGGCCGATCGATTGTTCTCGTCGGGCTTATGGGCGCCGGTAAAACGTCGGTCGGGCGCCGCTTGGCGCAGCGGCTCGATTTGCCGTTCGTTGACACTGACACTGAGATTGAGCGGGCCGCGGGCAAAACCATCCCCGATATTTTTTCTGATCACGGTGAAGAAGAGTTTCGCAGCGGTGAAAAACGCGTCATCGCAAGACTATTGGATGCCGGTCCCCAGGTGCTGGCCACCGGGGGCGGCGCCTACATGGACCCTGAAACCCGGGACAATATCGCCGCTTCGGGGATTTCGATCTGGTTGAGCGGCGATCTGGAGTTGTTGATAAAGCGGGTCAAACGCAGGTCAAACCGGCCGCTTCTGAGGCAAGGCGATGTGCGCCAGACCCTGTCAGACTTGATTGACGTGCGCTATCCGGTCTACGCCCTGGCTGATATTGAAGTGGAAAGCCGGGATGTGCCGCACCAACGCATTGTCAGTGCGATCGTCAAGGCCTTGAAAAACACTGTGTTTGAACTGGATCGCCGAACGTGACCCCATCTTCCCCTGACCGTGCAGATCAACTGATTGTCCCTGTGGACCTTGGCGATAGATCTTATGAGATCGCCATTGGCCCAGGGTTGTTGCGGGATGCGGGCAAATTGATCGGTGCCCATCTGCCGCGCAAGAAGACCGCCATCGTGACCGATCACAATGTGGCTGAAGCGCATTTGGCGGATCTTTTGGCGAGCCTGGAGGCAGAACAGATTGAAGCTGCCGTTCTGCAACTGCCGGCAGGCGAGAGCACAAAAAGCCAGGCTCATCTGTTCGAGGTGACCGATTTCTTGCTGGAGGCGGGCATTGAGCGCAACGACGTGATCGTCGCCTTTGGCGGCGGCGTCATCGGCGATCTGGCGGGCTTTGCCGCGGCGATTTTGCGGCGCGGGGTCAATTTCATTCAGGTGCCGACCAGTTTGCTGGCGCAGGTGGATTCGTCCGTGGGCGGGAAAACCGGGATCAATGCCTCAGCAGGCAAAAACCTGATTGGCGCCTTTCACCAGCCCCTGCTTGTTCTGGCCGACACCGCGGTGCTGGACAGCCTGCCGGAACGCCAGCTCAAGGCCGGATATGCCGAAGTGGCCAAATATGGGCTTTTGGGCGATGCCGGCTTCTTCAGCTGGCTTGAGGACAACAGTACATCGTTGTTTGCCGGCGACATGCAGGCCCGGATGCGGGCCGTGGAGACGAGCTGCCGCGCCAAGGCCGCCATTGTGGCGGAAGATGAGCGCGAGGGCTCGGTGCGGGCGCTTTTGAACCTCGGTCACACCTTTGGTCATGCCCTGGAGGCGGTGACCGGTTATTCGGACCAGCTGCTGCACGGGGAGGGCGTGGCCATCGGCATGGCCATGGCCTACCGGTTTTCTGAACGGATGGGCGTTTGCAAGGCTGGCTGCGCGGACCGTGCGGCGCAGCATCTGCGGTCTGTGGGGCTGCCGACCCATGTTCGCGACGTTCCAGGCGAGCCGTTGGAGGCACAGTCCCTGTTAACTGCAATGTATCAAGACAAGAAGGCAACCGGCGGTAAACTGGTATTCATCCTTGCACGTGACATTGGGGATACCTACGTTGCACATGACGTGTCGCCAGATGATGTTCTGGCCTTTTTAGAGGATGAACTGGCTGCGGCCTGACGACTATGACCCTCACAATTGCGATTATTGCCGGCGCCGTGCTGGCCCTTATCATTCTGTCTGCCTTCTTTTCTGGTTCTGAAACCGCCTTGACCGCAACCTCGCGGGCGCGGATGCACGAGCTGGAGCGCAAGGGGGTGCCCGGTGCACGTTCCGTCAAAACCCTGATCGAGAACCGCGAGCGGCTGATTGGCGCCATTCTTTTGGGCAATAATCTGGTCAACATCCTGGCGTCGGCCTTGGCGACAATGCTGTTTGTCGAATTGTTCGGCAATGCGGGCGTTATCGTCGCCACCATTGTGATGACGGCACTCGTCCTGATCTTTGCTGAAGTGCTGCCCAAGACCTACGCCATCCTCAACCATGACCGGATGGCGCTGGCGGTGGCGCCCACTGTGCGGATCATCGTTTCAGTGTTCAGTCCGGTGGTCAAAGGGGTGGAGATCATCGTTCGCCACACATTGATGCTTGTGGGTGTGAATATTGACAAAGGCGATGCGCTGTCCGCCCACGACGAAGTGCGGGGCACGATTGATTTGCACCATCAGGACGGCGCCTTCATCAAAGATGACCGGGACATGATCGGCGGCATTCTCGATTTGCGGGAGCTGGAAGTCTCCGACGTGATGGTGCACCGAACGAACATGTTCACCATCAATGCGGACGACCCGCCAGAGCAGATCATCAAGGCTGTGCTGGAGAGCGGATACACCAGGATCCCTGTGTGGCGCGACGACCAGGACAATATTGTCGGCATTCTTCATGCTCGCGACATTCTTGGGGCGGTCTCCAAACGCCGTGGTGACGCCAGCAAGATCAAGATCGCAACCTTGTGCACCCCGCCCTGGTTCGTGCCCGACACCAACAGTGTGGCTGAGCAACTGAAGGCGTTTCGCCGCCGCAAGAGCCATTTCGCGTTGGTGGTCGACGAATA
The DNA here is from genome assembly GCA_024227565.1 of Alphaproteobacteria bacterium. Lineage (GTDB taxonomy): Bacteria > Pseudomonadota > Alphaproteobacteria > Rhizobiales > CAJQND01 > JAAEUE01. The sequence goes on along the minus strand of JAAEUE010000303.1, from coordinate 74,885 downwards.
TGGCGAGGTTCAGGGCCTCGTCACCATGGAAGACATTCTGGAGGAGATCGTCGGCGACATCACCGATGAACACGACGTGGAGGACACGCTCGGGGTGCGCCGCGAGGCCAGCGGTGCGTTCCTTGTGGATGGAACAGCACCAATCCGGGATTTGAACAGAAGTTTTGACTGGCAGCTGCCAGATGAAGAGGTGACCACGGTGGCCGGTCTGGTGATCCACGAGGCGCAGATGATCCCGGACAAGGGCCAGGTGTTCACGTTCTACGGCTTTACGTTCGAGGTGATGGAACGCGAGCGCAATCAGGTGGTGAAACTGCGGATCACGCCGATCAAGAGGCCTGCACGCCGCTAACTCAGGCCTCCGGGGGTGCCGCGCTGATGGCCAGGGCGTGGATCGGACCGGCCAGTTCCTCGGCCAAAGTCTCGTTGACCATGCGGTGACGCTGAACCAGAGATTTGCCTTTGAAGGCGTCTGCGACAATTTTCACCCGAAAATGGCTTTGACCGCCGGGCCTTGCGCCTGCATGACCTTCGTGGAGATGTGATTCGTCAATGACTTCCAACGCGTTAGGGGCAAATGCCTGGCTCAATTTGTCGTGAATCGTGTTCGCTACTTCGCCGGTCACGGCCTCAATCTCCACCAATTGTCGTAATTAATGCGAAAACTTGTGATTGCTACTCATAGCCGCTTTGCGGCGCGCTTGTGAACAGGGTATGATCTTCGGCTCATGAAACTTACTTCAAAATATTTCGACAAGATTCGGGTGAAGCCGGAAGAAGACCGGCTCGCCAAATCCAAGGTGGACGCTTGCGAGTGGCCAGGCTGCGATAAGCAGGGCCAGCATCGTGCGCCCTGTGGCCGCGAACGCGAAGGCGAGTACTACACCTTCTGTGTGGATCACGTGCGCCAGTACAACAAGTCGTACAACTATTTCAGCGGCATGAAAGACGATGAAGTGTCCGCATTTCAAACAGAGGCCAGAAGCGGCCACCGGCCAACCTGGAAGATGGGCGAAAATGCATCTGCCAAGGGCAAAGCAAAGGCGCACGCTGAAGCCCAGGCCAAAAAGGCTTCATCGCGCAGTTTCGATCCTCTCATGGGCCGGGTTGATCCGTTTGGTTTGTTCGGGGAAATGGGCCCGGAGGCCGAGGGTGGCCGCCGGAAGCGGCCAGTGCGAAACGCAGAGCGCAAGGCCCTGTCTGCCCTGGGACTTGATGAAACTGCCACTGCCAATGAGGTGAAGGCCAAATACAAGGCCTTGGTGAAGAAACATCACCCGGACGCAAATGGTGGAAGCCGGGACTCAGAAGACCGTTTCCGCGAGATTGTTCAAGCTTACGATTATCTGAAATCTGCGGATTTTTGTTGAGCCTGCAAGCGCGTTATTCTATCCCCCTTGGCAAGGGGCTTTTGGCATGCCAAAAAGGCCCGCTATGTTTGCCATTGCACTGCTGATGTGCAAGGCCAGGAGAGATCAATTCAATGGATGCTCACGCCAACGGTGCTGCCTCCGGCATACCCGATACAAAAGTTTCTGTTTCCCAGGTTTTCGGCTTCGACAGCAACCTGGAAGTTCCAGCCTATTCCGAACCCACAGAGCATGTTCCTCTGATTGACGAGGACTATCTGTTCGACAAGGAAACCACGCTGGCCATCCTGGCCGGCTTTGCCCACAACCGCCGCGTCATGATCACCGGCTACCACGGTACGGGTAAGTCGACCCACATTGAACAGGCGGCTGCCCGTCTGAACTGGCCGTGTGTGCGGGTCAACCTGGACAGCCATATCTCACGGATCGATCTGGTGGGCAAAGACGCCATCGTGGTGCGTGACGGCAAGCAGGTCACCGAATTCCGCGAAGGCATTCTGCCTTGGGCCTTGCAGACAAACACTGCCATCGTGTTCGACGAATATGATGCAGGCCGGCCTGACGTGATGTTCGTGATCCAGCGCGTTCTGGAAGTTCAGGGCAAGCTGACCCTGTTGGACCAGAGCAAGGTGATCCATCCACATCCTTATTTCCGCCTGTTCTCCACCGCCAACACGGTGGGTCTCGGCGATACTTCGGGCCTCTATCACGGCACCCAGCAAATCAACCAGGGCCAGATGGACCGTTGGTCAATTGTCTCGACGCTGAACTATCTGCCCCATGACAATGAAACGGCGATTATTGAAGCCAAGTGCAAAAGCTACAACACCGACGAGGGCCGCCAGGCCATCGACAATATGGTGCGCGTGGCCGAGTTGACGCGCCAGGCGTTCATGAACGGCGATCTTTCCACCGTCATGAGCCCGCGTACGGTTCTCACCTGGGCGGAAAATGCCGAGATTTTCGACGATATCGGCTTTGCCTTCCGGCTCACCTTCATCAACAAATGTGATGAGCTGGAGCGCGGGCTGGTGTCTGAGTTCTATCAACGCTGCTTCGGCGAGGATCTGCCCGAATCGACAGCAGCAGCTGCGGCTTCCTGAGCCCGGCCGCGCTGATGACACGCCATGGCCACTGAACCGGACGGACCTTCAGGCGCCTTCAAACGCTCCTTGAGCATGGCCATGCGGACCATTGCCGAGGACCCGGAGATGACGGTGACCTTCGGTGCCGATCAACCTTCGTTGGCCGGAAACCGCTGCCGTTTGCCCCAAATCGACCATGAACTGCCTGCCAAGGCGGTTGCCGTGGCGCGCGGATTGTCGGATTCCTTCGCTCTTCGCCTGGCGAAACATGACGATGCTGTGCATTCGCGAATGCAGCCGCAAGGGGACAATGCCCGCGCCGTTTTTGAATCGGTGGAACAGGCCCGCGTTGAATCCATAGGCGCGCGTCAGATGCCCGGGATGGCCTCAAACCTCAATGCGATGCTGAATGACCGCTATCAAAAATCGTCGGTAAACCAGGCGCGAAACCGCAACGAGGCTCCGTTGGAAGAGGCTGTGTCGCTAATTGTGCGCGAACGGCTGACCGGTCAGGCACCGCCCCAAAACGCCCAGCTTCTGGTGGATCTCTGGCGGCCGTGGATTGAAGACAAAGCCAGCGACGAGCTTGATGCGCTAACGGATAAAATTGGCGATCAGACAGCTTTTGCCCGTCTTACTCGCGATCTGATTTCAGCGCTCGATATGGGCGATGAGTTGGGAGAAGACCCGGACGATTCTGACAGCGATTCTGAAGAAGACGCCGATCCCGATGGCGATCAGGCGGAGGATCAGGAAGAGGGCGATCCCGCAGAGGCTGAAGCCCAGTCGTCGGAAGATGCAGAGCGGGCAGAGGGCGAGAGCGAAGCCACCGATCAGGATTCCGTTGAGATCGACGTGGACGATGTTCCCGATGATCTGGATGCAGACGACGCACCCGACGGGCAGGAGCCTTTCCGGCCGCAAACCCCGTTCTCCAATTCGCTGGAACGTGATGCCTACAAGGTGTTCACCAACAAGTTTGATGAGATTATCGGCGCCGAAGACTTGTGCGATGCAGATGAGTTGACGCGCCTGAGGAACTATCTCGACAAGCAGTTGTCGAGCCTGCAGGGCGTGGTGGCGCGGCTTGCCAACCGGCTGCAAAGGCGGCTTCTGGCCAAGCAGAACCGCTCCTGGGAGTTCGACCTTGAAGAGGGCATGCTGGACGCCGGCCGCCTATCGCGGGTGGTTACCGATCCCATGCATCCTTTGTCTTTCAAGATGGAACATGACACCAGCTTCCGCGACACGGTCGTCACGCTGCTGCTCGATAATTCAGGTTCAATGCGCGGCCGGCCCATCACGGTGGCGGCCACCTGTGCGGACATTCTGGCCAGAACGCTTGAGCGCTGCGGCGTTAAGGTTGAAATCCTCGGCTTTACGACACGGGCCTGGAAGGGCGGTCAGTCACGCGAGAACTGGCTGGCGTCTGGCAAACCGGCAACGCCTGGCCGTCTCAATGATTTGCGGCACATTGTCTACAAGGCTGCCGACACGCCTTGGCGCCGCGCCAGGCGCAATCTCGGTCTGATGATGCGCGAAGGCCTTCTGAAAGAGAATATCGACGGCGAAGCGCTGATTTGGGCCCATGCTCGGCTTTTGGCACGGCCCGAGCAGCGCCGCATCCTCATGGTGATTTCAGATGGGGCGCCGGTTGACGACTCAACTCTCTCGGTGAACTCCGGCAACTATCTTGAGAAGCACCTTCGCCAGGTTATCGAAGAGATTGAGACGCGCTCACCGGTTGAGCTTCTGGCCATCGGCATCGGCCACGACGTCACACGCTACTACAAACGCGCAGTGACCATTGTGGATGCCGAGGAACTCGGCGGCGCGATGACCGATAAGCTGGCTGAACTGTTCGAAGATGATGCCGGAACGCCCACCCGCGGAGCTCGCCGCCGCGTTGCTTAACCGCTCGCCAGAAAAATTTACTGTAGGGCGGTGCCTGAGTGCTGGCCTGTTGGCATTGGTTTGGTGTTGCGCAAGCGAGGCACAAGCTGGCGGAGATCCGATCAGCGTTACGGCCAAACCAGTGGAATTCTCCATTCTTGACCCTGAACGGAGAACCTTCGGCGAGCTGCGCTATCTCGGCGGATTGATTCTTGAAAGTCGCGACAAGCGATTTGGAGGATTTTCCGGCCTGGTCTTGACCCGGCAAGGTCGGAGGCTCCTGACCGTCAGCGACCAAGGCTGGTGGATGAGCGCCGAGCTCAGTTATGCCGGTGGCAGGCTGAACAATTTGAGCAAGGCGCGCTTCGGTCCGCTGATCAACAAGCAGGGCAAGCGCTGGCGCCGCAAGAAGTTTCAAGACGCAGAAGCCATTGCAACCTTCGGCGCTGATGAGAGCGCTGGCGTGCTGGTGGGCTATGAGCGCCGGCCGCGCATGCAGCTTTACAAGGTTGATGCGCAAGGCCTTGCCGGTCGGCCCAGGGCAATTGCGGTTCCAAAGCCTATGAAAAAGGGGCGCAACAATAAGGAACTTGAATCTATCGGCCGGTTTGGCGCCGGGCCGAACGCCGGCAAATACATCGCGCTGTCGGAAGCCAATCTCGATAAGAACGGTAATGTTAAGGGCTGGATGTGGCGGCCTGGCCGCAAGGCTGAACGTTTCTCCATCCTTCGCAGGCGGGACTATTCGGTGACCGACCTTGCGATTTTGCGGGGCGGGGATGTGGCTATTCTGGAGCGCCGTTTGGGTTTCCTGAAGCTTCCAGGCACGGCCATTCGATTGATCAAGGCGTCTACCTTGAAAAAGGGCGCGACGGTTGATGGCCGTGTATTGATGGAAGCAGCCGCGCCGGCCCAGCTTGTGGACAACATGGAAGGCTTGAACGCCCACCGCTTGAGCAATGGCGATCTGGTGTTCAGCCTTATCTCAGACGACAATTACAACCGGGACCTACAGAGAACCGTCTTGTTCCAGTTCGCCTGGCCAGCCGCTGCACAATAAAAAAAGCCCGCATGAGGTGCGGGCTTTCTTGAAGCGCGGATTTAAGCGCTGAAACTATGCAGCTTCTGCAGCCTGCTTCTTGGCAATCTGGCGCTTGATGCGTCTTGCTTTCAAAGAGAGCTCAGTGTCGCGCGCCTTTTTCAAGAACGCATCCAGCCCGCCGCGGTGTTCAACCGAACGAAGGGCAGCTGCGCTCACCTTAAGGGCAACAGAGTGGCCGAGCGTGTCGCTCAACAGGTGAACGTCGCAAAGGTTCGGAAGGAACCTGCGCCGTGTTTTGTTGTGAGCGTGGCTCACGTTGTTTCCGGCCTGCACGGCCTTTCCGGTTAGCTCGCAACGACGGGCCATATCTGAAGCTCCAGTGTGCTCAGTGTGTTTGCATCTGGCGGCGGTACACCCAATAACAGAAAGGCCCGCGCCAATAAATAACGGCAGAGCCGCAAAGCTCTGCCAGAGTCGGGTTCCTATATGGGTTCACAGCGCGAACGTCAAGCCTGAACAGCGCGATTTTCCTGAATTTCGCGCATTTGCAGTCAGGAACGCAGCCGGACTTTCGCCCCAATCTGCGTTCACACTATAGTCCATTGACCTTTCGAGAGGCACACCATATCTGCAGGCATGAGATTGCCGCAAATGCTGGGAAGAATGACTGCTATGTCCATATCATCGAAAAACACCAACGTTAGGGCCAAAGGTCTAGGTTCTATTGTCCGGGTTCTGCCGTTGGCGGCGCTCATGAGCCTACCTGCTGGTGCGGCCTTTGCCGCTGGCGCAAGGGATAACGTTGCGCTCTCTTTCGATGTCTATGCAGGTAGCCTGCGCATCTTCAAAATTTCCATGGGCATGGAAATTGGGGACGCCGATTATGCCATTCACACCAATATTAAGAGCAAGGGTGTGGCCAGCCTGTTTGCGAAAACCAAGATCAATATGAGTGCCGCCGGGCGCAACAGTAAAACCATTGTGCCCTTGAATTTTTCCACCAAGTCCAAATCAAAAGGAAAGAAGCGTTCAGTTCGTATGAACTGGACCGGCAAGGGCAAGCACCAGGTGAAGCGGAATTTCAAGCTGAACCCCTACAAGGCCAAGAGCTTGGCCAAGGTTGTGCGTCCTGGCATGCTCGATCCGCTGAGCTATCTGATGAAGATGGTTGCCCGGTCGGCAAAGCAACCCTGCGGCGGCACAGAGCGGGTTTACAATGGCCGGCAGGTGGCTGAATACCGCTACTCACTTCAAGGAGTTTCGACCTTCAACCGCAGCACCGGCGGAGTTTATCGCGGCAAGGCGTTTAAGTGCTCGCTCAAATATCGCACGATCGCCGGCTTGTCTGCCAAAAAGCAGAAGGTGCAGGATCAGAAACCACCCTCCTCGTTCACTGTGTGGTTTGCGCCCATTGCAGGGCAGGGGCGCAATCTTTTCGTCCCCATTGCTGCAAACGGTGAGGTGTCAGGCAAGGCTTTCACCATGCGCCTGAGCCAAGGCTCAGTTTCAGGCAAGCCCATTTCGAAGCGCGTGCTTGCCACAAACTGAGCAAAACCGAACTTTTGATTCAGTTTGGAGCGTGCGGTTAACCTTTTTCAGGTGGCTCCGACGCCCCCTCCAAATTGCCGGTCCATATATGGTGCCCGCGCATATGTGCGGCACAAAATATCATACGAACAAACCAAGAAAACCCGGACGTAAGTGATTCGGACTAGCTTTGTTCACATTCGTTCTAAGTGTTAATAAAATAAGGGAAAATCGCTGTTCTGCTGACGCAGGGCGTTAATCGGTTGTTCATTTGAATTAACAAGATGATCTTCAGATTATCGCGGGTGCCACTCAATCGGTGGATAAGTTGAGATAAATTTTTGCAAAGGGCCAAGATGTGGCGTGAACAAATGATGATTCTGTGAGAGTCAGCGATTCGGGCTTGGTTTGTTCTAGACTCGTTCCGGTTGTTAAAACACAATCTACGAGTGAATCACATATTTGCATCCGCGAACGCTCAAATTGGGGGCAAATTAGGCCTGCGGCCTTGCAGTGACGCCTGGAACCGCCTAACTCATCGTGCTCTGAAACGGCTTTGACACATCATCCGCCACAAAGGGTTTGGGAAATGCACAGCGCGCGAAATGTTTCAGCCGTTTTGGGACCTACCAACACCGGCAAGACCCACCTCGCGGTGGCCCGCATGCTCGACTATGAATCGGGGATGATCGGCCTGCCTTTGCGCCTGCTCGCCCGGGAGGTTTATGACAAGGTCTGTGAGCGCACAGGCGTTGAAAGCGTGGCGCTGATCACCGGGGAAGAAAAAATCGTCCCGGTTGAGCCGCGCTTCTATGTTTGCACTGTTGAGGCGATGCCGCGGGACCTGAAGGTCGATTTTCTTGCCGTTGACGAGGTGCAGCTCGCTGCAGATCTCGACCGGGGTCACATCTTCACAGACCGGATTCTGCACGCTCGCGGTACCCAAGAGACCATGCTGCTGGGGTCCGACACGGTCCGGGGGCTTCTGAGCGATCTGCTGCCTGGGCTCAACATCGTCACGAGGCCACGCTTTTCCAAGCTTGCCTATGCGGGCACCAAGAAAATCACCCGCCTGCCGCCGCGCTCTGCCGTTGTGGCGTTCTCCGCAGAGACTGTCTACGCGATTGCCGAGTTGATCCGCCGCCAGCGGGGCGGGGCTGCGGTGGTGCTGGGGGCGTTGAGCCCGCGCACGCGCAACGCGCAAGTTGCCTTGTTTGAATCCGGTGATGTGGATTTCATCGTCGCCACCGATGCTATCGGCATGGGCCTTAACATGGATGTCAGCCATGTGGCCTTTGCGGCCACCAGGAAGTTTGACGGACGCATGTTCCGCGACCTCAATCCGGCAGAATTGGCGCAGATCGCCGGGCGGGCCGGACGTTATATGGAAGACGGCACCTTCGGCATCACCGGTGAAGCCCAGCCGCCTGAAGGCGAGGTTGTGAGCCGGATTGAAGACCACAAGTTTGAGCCTGTGCGCGTGATCCAGTGGCGCAACCGCATCCTGGACCATTCTTCCCTGGACGATTTGATGCGCTCGTTGCTCATTTTGCCCAAGACCAAGGGGCTGACCCGCGCCATGGGCGGCGATGATGTGCAGGCGCTTGAGATGATGATGCGCGAGCCTGACATTCGCAACATGGTCACGTCGGAAGCTGATGTGCAGATGCTGTGGGATGTGTGCCAGATCCCCGACTACCGGAACATCACCAGCGGCGAACATGCCCGCATCGTAGGACAGGTTTTTCGCTCGTTAATGTCCTCCGCCGGACGAGTGCCAGATGATTGGTATCAACGCCAATTGTCATATGCGGACAGCACCGATGGTGATATAGACACGCTCGCGGGACGGATTGCCCATGTCAGAACCTGGACGTTCATTGCGAACAGACCAGATTGGCTTGGTGATCCATACCGGTGGCAACAGCATACCAAAGCAATCGAAGACAGACTTTCGGATGCTTTGCACGAGCGGTTGACACAGAGGTTTATTGACCGGCGCACAAGTGTGCTGATGAAACGGATGCGTGAGAAGGAACAGCTGATGGCGTCGGTTTCGTCAGACGGCGACATTCATGTTGAAGGTGAATTTATCGGGCAAATGACGGGATTCCGTTTTGTGCCCGATGACAGCGCCACAGACAGTCAGGCAAAGGCCCTGAAAGCGGCCTCGCTGAAGGCAATCGCTGCGGAGATTTCGAGCCGAGCGAAGTCTTGCATCGGCGCGCCGGACGCTGAGTTTTTGCTGAAGCGTGACGGGGCCGTAGAGTGGTTGGGCGCAAAGATCGCTCAGCTTGAACCCGGCGCGGACATTCTGAAGCCCAGAACTCAGCTTTTGGCCATCGATCAGTTGGAGGGTCCGGACAGACTTGCGGTTCAAGGCCGGGTCGAGACCTTCGTGACCGACCGGATTGCAACGGTGCTGGAGCCTTTGGTTAAGCTGGCCGCAGCAGACGATGTGGCGGGCCTGGCGCGCGGGCTGGCTTTTCAGTTGACCGAAAACCTGGGCGTTCTGGTGCGCGACGAGGTGGCTGACGAGGTTAAGGCGCTTGATCAGGCCGCACGCGGCACCTTGCGCCCCTACGGGGTGCGCTTTGGCGCCTATCATGTGTTCATGCCCATGCTGCTTAAACCGGCGGCTGCAGAGTTGAAGCTTCTGCTGTGGGCGTTGTGGCAAACCGCCCAACCGGATACGAGCGCCCGGATCGCGCTCGACAAGTTGCCGGAACCACCCGGGCAGGGCCTCACGTCGGTGGCTTTTGACCGGTCGACCCCTAACGGTTTTTATCGTTCCGTCGGCTACCGCATTTGCGGCTCGCGGGCTGTGCGCATCGATATGTTGGAGCGCCTGGCTGATTTGATCCGGCCGTGCATCTATTGGAAGCCGGAAAAAGAGGGCGACGAGCGTCCGGTTGGCTCAATCCAGGGCGGCGGCTTCACAGTGACACCGGATATGATGTCGTTGGTGGGGTGTTCGGGGGAAGACTTTTCCTCCATCTTGAAGGGTCTCGGCTATCGTCTCGAGCGGCGCCCGGTGAAGGTGGAGCCAAAACCGGCTGAAGAGGCGCCGGCAGAAGCCTCTGCCGAAGCCCCTGCATCCGAGGACGCTGCGGCTGTTGAGAGTGAAGCCCCTGCCGCGGACGAAGTTGCCGCTAGCGACCCACCGGCTGAAAAGGCGCCAGAGGCTGATGAGCCGCCTGTTATGCTTGAAATTTGGTGGCCGGGTGGCAAGCGCCAGGGCAACCGGCAAGGCGGTCGTCAGAAACCTGATCAACGCCGGCAAAAGTCTGGCAAACCCCATCAGAAGCACAACAAAAAGCAGGGCGGCAAGCCGGGCCGGGCAGCGAACAACAACACCAGGCCCGCCAAGAAAGCTCCAGAGAAACCGATCGACAAGGATTCGCCCTTTGCCGCCCTTGGTGCGCTTAAGGCTGAGTTGGAGAAGAAAGGCAACGGGTGAGCGAAGCAGGGCAGTCTGAACGGCAACGGGTGGACAAATGGCTTTGGTTCTCACGGATTGTGAAAACCAGAACCCGGGCCAGCGAACTCGTCTCAACTGGCAAACTGCGCGTCAACAAGCTTAAGGTCTCAAAGCCCAGCCACGTGGTGCAAGCTGGAGATGTCTTGACCTTCACCCACTTTCAGCGGCTCAGGGTCATCCAGATCGTCGCAATCGGTGCCCGCCGCGGCCCCGCACCTGAAGCCCAGGCGCTCTATGAGGATCTCAGCCCGCCGGAAGAGAAATCCAGCGACGAAGCCCGATCCAACGATCCCGGCCACCGTGAAAGTGGTGCCGGGCGGCCCACAAAGAAAGAACGCCGCGACATTGAGCGCTGGCTGAAAGCTTAAATAGGAGGCAGGGTATTTGCGCTGTTCACCTTGCCGCCGTCCGGGCGATCAGATAGAACCCGCGCAGACCCTTTTCTCCGCTCATTAAAGACCAGTTCCATGGCAAAGAAAAACAAACCGGTTAAGCCTAAAGCGCGGCTGCCCAAGGGCTTGCGCGATGTGGATGCGCGCGAACTGCGTGCGCTGAAGCGCATGCTGGCCACGATTGAAGAGGTCTATGAGCTTTATGGCTTTGAGCCGGTGGAAACCCCGGCCATGGAGTATACCGACGCGCTGGGTAAATTCCTGCCGGACGAAGACCGCCCCAACGAGGGTGTGTTCTCATTTCAGGATGAAGACGAGCAGTGGCTTTCGCTGCGCTACGACCTGACGGCGCCGCTGGCGCGCTATGTGGCCGAAAACTACGATGGTCTTGCCAAGCCCTATCGCAGCTACCGGGTGGGCTACGTTTACCGCAACGAAAAGCCGGGGCCTGGCCGTTATCGCCAGTTCATGCAGTTTGATGCCGATACTGTGGGCACACCCACTCCGGCGGCGGATGCGGAGATCTGCATGCTCGCCGCAGACACGATGGAGGCCCTCGGCATCCCACGTGGCTCCTATCTTATGAAGGTCAACAACCGCAAGGTTCTGGACGGGGTGCTGGAAAGTATCGGAATTGCCCAGGACGGCTCAGATTTCGAACTGCAGCGCCTCACGGTGCTGAGAGCCATCGACAAGCTGGACCGGCTGGGTCCGGATGCGGTGAGATTGTTGCTGGGAGAGGGCCGCAAGGACGAGAGTGGCGACTACACCAAGGGCGCAGGTCTGCAGGACGCGCAGATTTCCCAAGTGATAGCCTTTGTGGAGGCCGGGGCGCCGGAGGCTGCAGGGGTCTTGAACAACCTGCGTGCCGTGGTCGGGCAAAGCGAAACGGGCTTGCAAGGCGTGGCGGAGCTTGAAGAAATGGCGGGCCTGTTCGATGCGGCGGGATATGGCGCCGATCGCATCATGTTGGACCCGGCCGTTGTGCGCGGTCTTGGCTACTACACCGGGCCAGTGTTTGAATGTGAGCTGACCTTCGAGGCGGAGACCGAGGACGGCGAAATCGCGCGCTTTGGTTCAGTGGGCGGCGGGGGCCGCTATGATGATCTTGTCGCGCGCTTCAAGGGCATCGAAGTGCCGGCCACCGGCTTTTCCATCGGTGTGTCGCGCCTGATGACGGCGCTGGATCATCTCGGCAAGCTGGACAGCGACGCTGTGTCCGCACCGGTGATTGTTCTCGTCATGGATCCGTCACGCAAAGCAGACTATCAGCGCATGGTGCAGAGCTTGCGGAACGAAGGTGTGCGGGCGGAGATGTATTTGGGTGGATCTGGCATGCGGGCGCAGATGAAATATGCCGACAAGCGCGGCGCCCCTTGCGTTGTCATTCAGGGTGAAGATGAGCTGGCCGCCGGCGAGCTGCAGATCAAAGACCTGATTGAAGGGGCAAAACTGTCCGAAGAGATCGATGACAACAAGGCCTGGCGCGAAGGCCGGCCGGCACAGTTTTCCGTGCCCGAGGCCGACCTGGTCGAAGCCGTTCGCTCGGTTCTGGCCCGCCACGAGAGCTGATGACCCATGACAGGAAAGTCTCCAGACGAGCGCTTGGCGCTGGATAGCCAATCGGCCATCATGTCCGGCCTGTTTGAAGGGTCTGGCTACAGCTATATCGAGCCGGACATTCTGCAGCCCGCCGATGTGTTTCTTGACCGGTCCGGCGAAGATATCCGGCAACGCACCTATGTGTTCACCGACCCTGCAGGCAATGAGCTTTGCCTGCGCCCGGATCTCACGGTGCCGTCTTGCCGCTATCATTTGGAGCATGCGGATGTGGCGACCGACCCGGCCAAATATTGCTATGTGGGCCCGGCCTTCCGGTTCCAGCGCGGCGGGGCGAGCAGGCTGCGGCCCCGGGAGTTTGAGCAGGTTGGCATTGAAAACTTCGGTGCGCGCGACCGGGAACGTGCAGAGGCTGAAACGCTCTCTCTGGCGATTGACGCAGTGGAGACGGCGGGGCTTGAGGATTACTCGGTTCAGGTAGGTGATCTCGGCCTGTTTGACGCTGTGCTTGCCGGTTTTGAGATGCCGAACCGCTGGCGTGCGCGGCTGCACCACCAATTTTGGCGGCCAGAAGCATTCCGCGATCTGTTGAAGCAGCTCACCACCGGCGGCGGCCCGACGCATGGCCTGGCTGATGAGCTCAGTGGGCGCGATGTGACCGAGGCGCAAGCACGTGTGGACGAGCTTCTGACAGCCGATAACATTCCGCTGGTGGGCGGGCGGACGGTTGAGGAAATTGCCGAACGTTTGCATGAAAAGGCAGCTGACCGGGTGGCCGAACCGCTCAAACCGGAAATGGCGGAGAAAATCGAGGCCTATCTGGCAATTCGCGGGGCGCCCTCTGATGTGTTTGAAGATATTTCGAAGTTGGAGCTGCCGGGTGCAGCCCTCGACCGCGCGCTCGACCTGTTCGCCAAGCGTTTTGTTCTGCTTTCAGAGCTTGGCGTTGATACCAGCCAGTTCGTCTTTTCCGCAGAGTTTGGCTACAATCTGGAATACTACACCGGACATGTTTTCCAGATCGACACCCAAGGTCAGAACGGGCCGGTGCAGGTGGTGGGCGGTGGCCGTTATGACCGGCTGATGTCGGATTTGGGGGCTGCTGAAACCATTCCTGCGGTAGGGTTTGCTGTTCACACCGAGCGCCTGGCGGCGATTACAGGAGGGATCAGCGATGACTGAGCCTGTCATTATCGCCATTCCGTCCAAGGGCCGCCTTATGGAGAAGGCTGAGGAGATGTTCGCCAGCGCCGGCCTCACCATCGAGCGCAACGGCGACGCACGTGGATATCGCGGTCGTCTGAGCGGCGTTGAAGGTGTTGAGGTGGCATTCCTTTCAGCCGGCGAGATCGCCCATAAGCTTGGCGACGGTTCGGTGCATATGGGCGTGACCGGGATCGATTTGCTGCGTGAACACATCACGGATACGGACGATCAGATTGACCTGGTGAGGCGTCTGGAATTTGGGCACGCGGACGTTGTTGTGGCGGTGCCTGAATGTTGGTTTGATGTGGACACCATGGCCGACCTGGATGAGGTGTCGGAGCGCTTTTACCAACGCCATAAGCGGCGCATGCGCGTGGCAACGAAATATCTGAACGTGACCCGGCGGTTCTTCAACCGCAAAGGGGTGACCGGCTACCGCACGGTGGACAGCCTGGGCGCCACGGAAGGTGCGCCGGCGGCCGGTGTTGCCGAACTGATTGTGGACATCACCTCCACCGGCTCGACATTGAAGGCCAACAATCTGAAAATTCTGGACGACGGCCTCATTCTGAAGTCGGAGGCCTGTTTGAGCGTGGTGAAGGGTGAAGACCAGCAAGCTGGCCCGTTAAGGGATGTGCTTGCCAAGCTGAGTTAGGCTGCTATGACACGGCGAACCAGCTTGGTTTTGCTGTGTTTGTTGCTGATCTTTGCCGCGGGCACTGCGCAGGCCGCGTCACAAAACTTCTCTCAGTATCCCGGCTTTGCTGCATGGTATGCCGCAAATCCGCCATCCGATGAGCCGCCCTCTGTTGGTGACCAGGCGTTGTTGGCCAAGCATAGGCCGAGGTTTTTTCTCCGCGCCGGGCAAACTGGTTTCATTGACTTTTACCGGTCCTACATTGCCCGCGGCGCCTTGGTGTCTGAATCTGGAGCGGTGATTTCCAAGACCGTTTCGGCAGAACTGCTGAATGTGCACAAGAATGATCCAGGTGTTATTTTCAGCCATGAGCCGGCCGCGGCCCGGGCACACGCGGCCCCTCAAACCCCGAAGATTTATGGACGTGTTTCCCGCGCCAACCTGGTTTGGCTGGGCACGCCCCAGGCGCTCACCTTTCTCACCTACAATGCGGTGTTCGCCCATTCCGGCCTGACAAGTGGGCTGCTGGGCTGGCAGAAGATCGGGCTGGGTCTTCTGGGGGATCTCGATGACTGGCATCAGCTTGATCACTACACCAGCGTGACGGTGATATTGGATCAAGCCGGCCGTGCGTTTGCAATCATGCTGCAGCAGCACAACTATCTCAGAACCTATTTGGTGGGCGAACAGATTGACCTGCCCCAAGATGGACGCCCGCAGATCGCCGTGGCTGAAGGCTCCAACGAGCTCTATCCTTACGCAGAGGGCCGAACGAGCCACCGCGCGGTACCTTTTCTGACACCAGCCAACTTCCGCTACATGCTGGGCACCGGCCGCCGTCCGTTTTTTACAGCGGACGACATCACCGACCCGGAGGTGGAGCCTGAGTATCAGCTCGCCTTTCTCGCGCCATCCGATGCGTTCTATACGTTCAAGGGATTTCTTGGCGCCTTGCGCGCGTTGCCGGGCCGTAACGGCCCCCCTGGGGCCGACTACAACACGTTGCCTGAGCTGAAGCCGATGGAGTTGCAGATGTTGGCCGGCTATTGGCGCTACCAGAACCAGGGCGACGTCTTGCGCATGGAGGCATCCTTCCAGCGCGATAAATATTGGCTGGCGTTTGCCAAGGGGCAGCTTGAGGTGTTCTTCGCCAACGCCGCCTGCGCCAAGGCCTGGGGCAAGGATTGCGCGTTTGACTGAGGAAGACAGGCCTTTGCGAGAATGCCCCCGGGAACTGCGGACAAGTGATATTGTGGTCCGAATCAGGTAACCGGAAGGTCTGTCCTGTTGAACATGAAAGAACCTGTAATGCTTGATGCAGTGCGTAGCCGCTTTTTGACCGGTGTTTCTGTGATCGTGATCGGCGCGATTGCGGCCACCCCCGGGTTTGCGGAAAACAATGACCCCATTGGGGATTTTCTGAAACGTCCTCCGGCGAAAAGCATCAACAAGCAAGACAAACTGGGCGCTGAACCGGCGGCGAAACCGATTCCGGTTCCCAAACCAACGGCTGTTGAAGCCCCAGCCGCTGCCGACTTATCTCCAGACACGGTCACCATTGTGGTCACCGGTGATACTGGTTTCAGCCGAAATAACTCGCCGGTGCACCCGAAGGGCGTGCTCAAATTTGGCCGCCGACAGCCGTGGAACGAGGCCATGAGCGGCATTGCCAAGGAGATCAACGGCGATCTCAATTTCACCAATATCGAGACCGTTGTCACGAACCACAACAAGCTCTCGCGCGACCTGAAAGGCCAAAAGGGGCCCTTCAACTTCCGCAGCCACCCCAATGGCATTCGCCAGCTTGTGAAGCGCGGGTTTAATCTGATGTCTTTGGCCAACAACCATTCCATGGACTACAAGGTGGCCGGCCTGAATGAAACTCTGCGCCATATCAGACCCTTGAAGAACGATGGATTGAAAGCCTACGCGGGCATCGGTGCCAACCGGGAAGAGGCGAGCCGGCCCCATCTGGTCAAGGTCAAGGGCAGCACCGTGGGGTTCTCCGCCATTGGCATTGTCACCAACAACCTGGCCCGTCACCGGGCCGGCAAAAGCAAACCAGGCCAGATTGCCTACCGGTTCGACGATGATTACCGCTTGTCGGTTGACCGGCTTGCCGAAACCAAAAGCGATTATCAGATCCTTTCCATTCACTATGGCGTTGAAGGCCGGGTGCGCGCTGATGCGCGGCAAATCAAGCAGTGGCGCGGTTTGGCGGCTCAGAAGAAGAAAGTCGATCTGGTGATCGGCCATCACGCTCACGTTCCGCGTGCCGTGGAGCGGGTGGGAAATTCGGTAATCTTCTACGGGCTGGGCAATTTTCTCCACCACGGCACAGCCAACATGGGAAAGAAAGGCGTTTGCCGCGATTTCGGTGTGGTTGGGCGGGTGCACTTGCGCAAGGGCAAGAACGGCAAGCTGTTCACCCGGGCGGTTGAGGTGATCCCCGTTACGAAGATGCACATTCGCCCAGAACGGCTGCCGGCCCGGGCCTCGGCTGACAGGATCCACGCGCTCAACTATCTCGCCGGCAAGCTGCCCTCTGGCGCTGAGGGCATGCGCTTCCAAATCCAGAAGAACGGCACCGGACTATACTGCTTCAAAGGATCGTCCAAGGATCCCGGCCGCGTCGGGAAACTGTGCAGCGGCTATCGGGGGGCAGGGTCCATTCCTTCGTTCCTTGCCGGCAAGATCGCAAACTCTTGCGCCCGTTAGAGCAACCCCCGATCAGACGGAAACGGCTGAGCGGGGATAAGTTGCTCACCCATAACGATAATCTGGGGCAAGTTTTGCTCAGATTGAGCAAAACTTGCCCTAGTCGTCAGGCTCAAAGGGGAAGGTTGTTGCGCCCACGGGGATCGGCGTTGAGGGCAGGCCGTGTGAGGTCCAGATGTGGATGGCTGCGCCGGCTTCCACGGGCTGATCGACCGTGCCGCCTTTGACGCTCAACTGATCTGGCCAGCTTGAGGATTGATGATAGATCCGGCTGCCGCAGCCGGGGCAAAACCAGCAGGTCATTTCAGACCCTTGGTCCGTCAGCCGTTGCCAGCTTTTGGGGGTGCCTGAGGTGAGCTTGAAGCTGTCGCTGGGGACGACCAGGGACATCCCGAAAGATGAGCCGGATTGCTTGCGGCACTGCTTGCAGTGGCAGGCGTAAAGATTAAGCGGCTCGGCGCCGATTTCGTAGCGCACGGAACCGCATTGGCAGCCGCCGGTGAGGGGTCGTTCGTCGCTGTCGATCATCACCTTCTCTCCCGGCGGCTTTTTGCTTCATGTTAGATGCGTGGGTTCAGCCCGATGAAACTTGCAGGAGCCTGCGCAGGAATATCTGACTTGTCGAGGCCAATATCGTTCAACAGGTGGGCATCGAGCAAGCGCAATTCGCGTGTTGCCTTGCGGGTACTCAGCCAGCCGCGCAAAAGAGCGAAGCCATCCAAAAGTGCGCCGGCAATCAGGTTGCCTGCGGTTGCTTGTGAATAGGCCGCATGCGCCGCGATTTGGGCGCCAGACAGTTGGTCTACATATGCCATTTTATTTTCCTTTCGGCGTGTTCGCAGTTGCGTTGAGCTCTAGATGGGCTTGGGCAGGACAATCCACAAACGCCTTTGCTTGACACGTCATGTAAGAAAAAGTCACATGTCCGGATGGTCAGACGATTGCCACCCCTCAATGCTGTTCGTGCTTTTGAAGCCGCTGCCCGCCATCAGAGCTTCTCCAATGCGGCAGAGGAACTGAACGTGAGCCATGCAGCCATCAGCCGGCATGTGCGCGGGCTTGAAGAGCGGCTGGGCGTGTTGTTTTTCCGCACCGCCAAGCGCGGGGTGGAGTTGACCGAGGACGGCCACGAATATCTGAAGGCCGTTTCTCCGGCGTTGGATACCATTGCGGAGGCGACAGAGGCTTTGGCCGATTGGCCCGAAGGCGTGGTGTACACCACCTGCGAGCCCACGTTCGCGGTGAAGTGGTTGATGCCGCGCCTTGGTGAGTTTCAAGAGCAGAACGAGGCGATCGAGGTCAGCATCAATTCCTCGTCTGGCCTTGCCGATTTGAAACGGCATGAATTTGACCTGGCGATCCGCTTCGGCAAGGGCAGTTGGGATGGGCTGGAGGCCGACTTGGTGAGCAAGGCGCGGGTTTACCCGGTTGGTTCGCCGAAGCTCCTGCAGAAGGCAGGAGACATCAACAGCCCGTTGGATCTGTGCAAGCTCAAGCTGTTGCACGAGGATGATGATGGCTGGCTGTGGCGCCATTGGTTTGCGGCTGCAGGCGTGCCAGATGTGCATTTGCCGCCGTTCCCTGGGGCCCTCAGCACTGTTTTGGCCATTGAGGCGGCAGCGGCCGGGCAGGGGGTTGCGTTGATCTCTGACGACCTCGCGGCGCGTGACCTGGCAGAGGGGCGCCTGGTGCGGTTCCATGAAACCGGGATGGACTTTGGCGGCTATTATCTGGTGTATCTGAAGAGCACCTTGCGGCAGCGTGCCGTGCGGGCCTTTCGCGATTGGTTGCTTAAGAGCAGCGAAGAGTTCCGGGCGGGCTAACCGGGTTCTCGGGGCGGACACCATCACTTTTTCTAATGTTGACACCCGCGGTCCGTTGAACTCCCATTTGTGTTCAGTAACCGGGTTTTTCTAGAGGAGGACGCCAATGGAAAGCCGCGAACCGTTGAAACGAAGCGACGACATCCTCGATCTTCTTGATCTGGATCGATACCCGATCGTTGATCTCGACCAGGGAAAGGGTTCGGAATTTCTCCAGCAATGTTGCGAACATATGGCGGCGCATGGGTGGTGTAACCTGGATGGTTTCGTGCGGGCTGAAGGGTTGGAAGCGCTTGGCGGCGAGGCAAACGAACTCATGCCGACGGCGGAATTTCTGACCATAAAACGAACCATCTATGGCGGAAAAGTCGACAGCTCTGTTCCCGAAGGCGATCCGCGGCGGCGCGAGTACACCCATCGTGCAATGCAACTGGCAGATGACCAACTGCCTGAAGGTACCTTGATCCAACGGCTCTACCGGTCAGAGGTGCTCACGGAGTTTGTAAGGCGTGTGCAGGGCAAGTCTGAGCTCTATCGCTACGCCGATGAATTCCAAGCCCTAAACATCGTGGCGCTTCCACCGGGCGGCTGGCATGGCTGGCATTATGACTACAATGAATGCACGGTGACCCTTCTGCTGCAGGCAGCAGAAAAAGGAGGCGAGTTCACCTTCCTTCCCAACGTTCGCACCAAGGACGATGAGAACCGCGAAGTTGTCGATCAATTTCTTTCCGGCGACATGAGCAATGCAAAAACATTCAGCCGTAGCGCAGGTGCGCTGACCCTGTTCCGCGGGGAGTATTCTCTGCATGGGGTGACGGAGATTGAGGGCAGCCTGCCCAGAGTCACGGCCATCTTCACCTACGATGAAGAACCCGGGCGCGTCGCCTGTGATGAGATCAATGTCCGCATCTATGGACCAAGGGTCGAGCGAATTCTGGCTGAAAGAAAACGGGCCTAACCACTGGTAGTCACGAAAAAGCCGCCCACAGTTTCCTGCGGGCGGCTCTTAGTTTAACCGGTTTGGCCGGGTGGCTTACATCATGCCGCCCATGCCGCCCATGCCGCCCATGTCAGGCATTGCTGGGCCGCCGCCGCCATCTTTGCTTGGCGCTTCGGCAACCATGGCTTCCGTGGTGATCAGCAGGCCAGCAACGGATGCTGCGTCCTGAAGAGCAGTACGGACAACCTTAGTCGGGTCGATGATGCCCTTGGCAACCAGGTCGCCATAGACTTCGTCCTGAGCGTCAAAACCGAAGTTGCCGCTCTTTTCTTCAACCTTGCTCACAACGATGGAACCTTCAACCCCGGAGTTTTCCGAGATCTGACGGATCGGCGATTCCAGAGCTTTCAGTACGATCTTGATGCCGGCCTGAATGTCGGCGTTGTCGGAGGACATCTTGCCAGCAGCGGTCTTGGCGCGCAGGAGCGCTGTGCCACCACCGGGAACGATGCCTTCTTCCACCGCAGCGCGGGTGGCGTTCAGAGCATCGTCAACGCGGTCTTTGCGTTCTTTCACTTCGATTTCAGTAGCACCGCCGACCTTGATCACGGCAACACCGCCAGCCAGTTTGGCCAGACGCTCTTGCAGCTTTTCTCTATCGTAGTCAGAAGTGGTTTCTTCAATCTGGGCACGGATCTGAGAGACGCGGCCCTGGATGTCTTTCTTGGCGCCCGTGCCATCAACGATGGTGGTGTCGTCTTTGCCAATGCTGACGCGCTTGGCTGAGCCCAGCATGTCGATCGTGACGTTTTCCAGTTTGATGCCGAGATCTTCAGAGATGACCTGACCGTTGGTGAGGATCGCGAGATCTTCCAACATGGCCTTGCGGCGGTCGCCGAAGCCAGGAGCCTTAACCGCGGAGACCTTGAGGCCGCCGCGCAGCTTGTTGACCACGAGGGTTGCCAGCGCTTCGCCTTCAATGTCTTCTGCAATGATGAGCAGCGGACGGCCAGACTGAACAACGCTTTCCAGGATCGGCAGGATGGCCTGCAGGTTGCCAAGCTTTTTCTCGTGGAGCAGGATGTATGGGTCTTCCAGCTCGCAGATCATTTTGTCAGCGTTGGTGATGAAGTAAGGCGACAGGTAACCGCGGTCGAACTGCATGCCTTCAACAACGTCCAGCTCGGTGTCGAGGCTTTTAGCTTCTTCAACCGTGATAACGCCTTCGTTGCCAACCTTCTGCATTGCTTCAGCAATCATGGCGCCGATGGAGGCATCGCCGTTTGAAGAGATGGTGCCAACCTGAGCAACTTCGTCAGAAGATTTGATCTTCTTGGAGCGCTTCACCAGGTCTTTGACAGCAGCGTCAACAGCCATTTCAACGCCGCGCTTCAGGTCCATCGGGTTCATGCCGGCAGCAACAGACTTTGAACCTTCACGAATAATTGCCGCCGCCAGAACGGTTGCGGTGGTGGTGCCGTCGCCAGCGATGTCGTTGGACTTGGAGGCAACTTCGCGCACCATTTGTGCGCCCATGTTTTCGAACTTGTCTTCCAGTTCGATTTCCTTGGCAACCGTAACACCGTCTTTGGTGGTGCGCGGTGCGCCGAAGGATTTGTCGAGAACGACGTTACGGCCTTTCGGGCCGAGGGTCACCTTGACCGCATTGGCCAGGATGTCGACGCCGCGGAGCATTTTCTCGCGCGCGTCTGAGGAAAATTTTACTTCTTTAGCAGCCATTTTTCTCTGTCCACTTGGTTTGATTTCAGGGGGCTCATACAAAAAAACCCAGCGCTGAGGCCGGGAATGGATTTACTTTTCGATGATGCCCATGATGTCGGATTCTTTCATGATCAACAGATCTTTGCCGTCGACCTTGACTTCCGTGCCGGACCATTTGCCGAACAGGACACGGTCGCCTTTTTTGACGTCAAGCGGGGTTACCGTGCCGTCTTCGCTCTTGGCGCCGCTGCCTGCGGAAATGATTTCACCTTCCATAGGCTTTTCTTGCGCTGTGTCTGGGATGATGATGCCGCCCGCCGTTTTTGTGTCTTCTGCAACACGGCGAACCAACACACGATCATGGAGAGGACGAAATTTCATCTCTCGATTACTCCTCGAAGTGCTAGGTTGTTTTCTCTTTGGTTTTGGTCTGTTGCGGGCGTTGCGCCCCAAGCGCCCCGTCCGCATCAATTACAGTGTTAGCACTCTCTCGTTGTGAGTGCTAACAGCAGCCGGGGATGTAGGGATAAAGCCCATTTATGTCAAGGGTGCCAGGTCAAAAAAGTCTAACCGGCCCGCTTTAAGCGCTTATGGTTAATTGATTTTCTCAAATTGCACGCATCTCGTATGCGGCTTGCTCCATGGAACACAACGCATGGTGTCTTGGTGAGTGATTTTCGCCAGATGCTTGCGCCATACTGCCCACAATAGAACCTAATTCTTCGCGGCCGGGAGCGTGTGAGGCAATGAGTATGTGGCGTAGTAAGTACCGTAAGGAGGCAACCTTGCCGGTTGCCGGAGGCAGATTATCACGTCAACTGAACCTCGTCGGCACCGTATGTCAATCGCCTCAAATGTGTTCAAAAGCTGGGGTTTATGCCAATGCATAAGCACTCCCCAACACAAATCCATCCCATCGAACCGCACCAGATCAGATCTGACCTTTTGATCGCGGGGCT
Source organism: Alphaproteobacteria bacterium (assembly GCA_024227565.1). Lineage (GTDB taxonomy): Bacteria > Pseudomonadota > Alphaproteobacteria > Rhizobiales > CAJQND01 > JAAEUE01. The sequence continues at coordinate 52,527 of JAAEUE010000303.1, read as the reverse complement.
CACGTGGTGGAAGCGCAGCGCCGGGCGTATCTGCCGGCATGACGAACGGCTGAATGAGCTGTTCCCGTCGTTGCAAATCTGTGCAGACAATGGTCACGACTGGCCGCCGCCGGTTTTGTGCGTGGGGCCGGACAGCGATTTTGCGCGCCTGTTTGGCAGCGAGTTCGTTAACGATATGGCCGGCACGGCGAATTCCGTTCACGACAGCCTGGGCTACTTGCAGGTGAAGCAATCGCGCCAGCCGGTTATCGAACAGGTGAAGTCACGGCCGGTCACCGTCGGGGCAGACAAAATCTGGTTGTCTTATGAGAGGCTGATTGTACCAGGCAGTCTGTCGTCCAAACGGGAGCTCTATCTTGTATTGAACAAGATCGAACGGGTGCTTCGTGAAGTGGGCGGCGCCGAGGATCAGTTCGGCTTTTAGCTCAAGCCGCCAGAGACGAGTTTGGGGCCCTGGTCGTCTTCAACTGCCGGCTCATCGCCGTCCTCAAGCTCTACCTGCCCAATTTTCAAGGCGCGTTTGGTCACCTTGTCGGACGAGGTGAGGATCAGATCGATATCTTTGTTAGCCATGCCGAAATGCTTCTGCAGGGCCAATACGCGATCGCGGAGCCGGTGCACGTCACCCATCATGCGGCCCACTTCCTGTTGGATCAAACCGGCTTGCTCACGCATCTGGCTGTCGCGGAACAAGGTCTGCAGGGTTTGCACGGCCAGCATCAGCATGGTGGGGGAGACGATCATCACGCGTGCCCGGTAGGCCTTCTGAACCACATCGTCGAACTTTTCATGCAAGTCAGCGTAAATGGATTCAGACGGCACAAACATCAGCGCCGTCTCCTGGGTTTCGCCAGGGATCAGATATTTCTCCGAGATATCCTTGATGTGCTTGCCCATATCGCCGCGCAGTTGCTGGCTGGCGGCCTTTATCTCGGGCGTTTCGGAGGCCTCACGGAAGGCCGTGAACGCTTCTAAGGGAAACTTGGCGTCGATCACGATGTCCAGGCCGCCGTCAGGCATTTTGACGATGCAGTCCGGCCGGGTGCCGTTCGACAAGGTGGGCTGGAAGGCATAGGCGCTTGCAGGCAGCCGGTCGGCGATCACGGCCTCCATCTGAGCCTGACCAAAGGCTCCGCGGGTTTGTTTGTTCGCCAGAATATCCTGCAGCCCAACCATTTGGGTTGAAAGCTCTGTGAGGTTCTTCTGCGCGGTGTCAATCACCGCCAGGCGCTCGTGCAGGACCTGCAAATGCTGGCCTGTGCGTTCATTGTTTTCATGCAGGTTCTGGCCCAGTTTGAAGGTCACCCCATCAAGGCGCTCGTTCAAATTCTGGGTCATGTGCGCATCACGGTTTGCGGTGGCTTGCATGAAGGTGTGGAGACGGCCCGTCATTTCGGCGAGCTGGTTCTGCAGCTCTGCCTCGCGGCGCTGGGTTTCAGCTTCGCCCACCCGGCGCGTTCCGCCCGCCCGCATAAGCATGATGACGATGGTGATGAGCAATAGCGCAAACACAGAGGCGCCCAGCAGCAAGGCTTCGCTGACGGTGATGATCATATGACCGATGGTCAAGAAGGGCTGGGACATATCCATAACCGCCCAGCATAGACCGATTCGCCGTCAGGTAAAGATCAAAACGTGAACATTTGTTGTTTTGCACCAGATATCAACAAGCTGTGGCGAGGCGTCAGGCGCGCTTGATCTGAATCTCGTAGCCTGCTTCTTCCGGCTCATCGTCGGTGATTTCGGCCGGGAATCCTGGCGCCAGAATTTTCGCGCCGCAGGCTTCTTCAAGTCGTTTGATGATGTTGGGCGACCATTCACGGGCACCATAGCGCTCCATTCCGTCTTTGAAGACGTCGACGAGCACGGGCGATACATCCAAGGGAACGTTGGCGCGATCGGCAACGGCCTGGAAGAGCCCGATATCCTTGCACACCAGGTCCATGGTGAAATTGATGTCGCGGCTGCCGTTGAGGATCACCTGGCTTTCGGTTTCATGCACGAACGAGTTGCCCGATGAGATGCGGATGGCCTCGAACGCAACGTTCAGGTCCATGCCGGCCTGCTTTGAGACCATGAGCGCTTCACAGCAGGTCACAAGGTTTGCGGTGGCCAGGAAGTTGGTCACAACCTTCAAGACTGAAGCCGACCCAAGTTCGCCGGTGTGCAGCACGCGGCGGCCCATGGCCGTGAGGGCTGGCAACATGCGGTCAAAGGTTTCACGCTCGCAGCCTGCAAAAATGGCGATGTTACCCGTGGCCGCCCGGTGGCAGCCGCCGGAGACAGGGCAATCGACCGGTTCTGCGCCCCTGGCCTTCACCTTCTCACCCAGCCGTTTGACCTCCGCCTCATCGGTTGTGCTCATCTCCGCCCAGATCTTGCCTGCGCTGAGGCCCGCCAGAATGCCATCGACGGCCTCCATCACCGCGGCGCTGGCAGCTGGTGAGGGCAGGCACGTGATAATGAGATCACAAGTTTCCGCCATCTCCTTGGGACTGTCCGCCCAGTGGGCGCCGCCGTCCAGGAAGCTTTGCGCGGCATCCTTGTCGAGGTCGCGTACGGTGAGGTCGAAGCCATTGCGCAACAGGCTGCCGGCCAGTTTGCCGCCCACATTGCCGAGGCCGATAAATCCAACTTTCATTTTGGTATCTCTCCTAGCGAACGGGATCTGGCCCCATTTCAAGATGCAGCGCGGTGCCCTCGTAGGGATGCGCGTCCGCCACGTCTTCGTTCAGTTCCACGCCAATACCGGGCTCGGTGGAGGGGATCACGTATCCGTCCTCCCACTTCATTGGGTTTTTCAGGATCTCAGCGTGGAAGCCGCCCCATTGTTCGATGCTTTCCAGAATGAGGAAATTGGGGGTGCAGGTTGCCAGTTGAGCATTGGCGGCGCCTTCTATCGGGCCGCAATAGAGATGAGGTGCAAGCTGGGCGTAGTAGGTTTCAGCCATGCCCGCGATCTTCTTGCCCTCCAGCAGGCCGCCCACCCGGCCCAAGGCCATTTGCAGGATAGAGGCGGCCTGGTGTTCGAGCACCCGGGCAAACTCCCATTTGGTGCACAGGCGCTCGCCGGTGGCCACAGGAATGGAGGTCTGGCTGGCCACCCTTGCCATTTCCTTCGGGTTCTCCGGCGGGGTGGGCTCTTCGAACCAGAGCGGGTCATAGGGCTCAAGCCGCTTGGCCAGGCGGATGGCGCCGGCGGCGGTGAACTGGCCATGGGTGCCGAACAGCATGTCGGCCTTGTTGCCAACCGCCTCGCGGATCTGCCGCACGAAGCGTTCCGAGCGGTCCAGCTCTTCAAGGGTCGGCATTCCGCCGTCGTAGACCGTGTAGGGGCCTGCCGGATCAAACTTCACCGCTGTGAAGCCCTGGTTCACATACTCTATGGCCCGCTCTGCGGCCAAATCTGGGTTGGAGTAGACCTCCTTGGTGCCAATGGCTCCATCGGTACCATGCTTGGGATAGAGGTAGGTGTAGGACCTCAGGCGCTCGTGAACCTTGCCGCCGAGCAGCTCGTAAACCGGCTTGTCCACCGCCTTGCCCACAATGTCCCAGCAGGCCGTCTCGATGCCTGACAGCACGCCCATGAGCGAAACATCTGGGCGCAGGGTATAGCCGCTGCCGTAGACCCGGCGCCACATCTTTTCAATGTGAAACGGATCTTGGCCGATCACATGACGCTCGCACACATCGTGCACCATCTGGGTGATCACATGGGGGCTGAAGGTGGCGGCATACACCTCGCCGTAGCCTACAATGCCGTTGTCGGCGGTGAGCTTGACGAAGATGAAGTAGCGCCCACCGAAATGCGGCGGCGGATTGCCGACAACCCAGGTTTTGACGTCTGCAATCTTCATGGGATTGGATCCTGTCTAGAAGACGATGACATTGCGCAAGGCTTCGCCCCGGCGCACGCTGTCGATGGCTTCGTTGATTTCGCTGAGCGGGTAGCGGCCGGTGATCAGCTCGTCGAGCTTCAAGCGGCCTTGCTGATACATGTCCACAAGCCGGGGAATGTCGACGCGCACCTTGGACGAGCCCATCTTTGAGCCAATGATGCGCTGGGCCGCATTGGCAATGGCGTCCGGCTCGATCTTGGCAATGGCGCCATCCCCTGGCATGCCCACAAGCACAGCGGTGCCGGCCTTGGCCAACAGGCCAACGCTCTGTTCAATGGCGGGCAGGGCGCCCACGGTGACGAAAACATAGTCTGCCCCGCGCCCGTCGGTTATCTTGCGCACTTGCTCGGCGGCATCATTTGCCCCGGCATTGACGGTGTGGGTGGCGCCGAAGGTTTTGGCCGCTTTCATCTTGTCCTCGGCCAGGTCCATCGCGATGACGGTCTTGGCACCGCACAGGGCCGCACCTTGGACGGAGTTGAGGCCGACACCGCCAGTGCCTATCACCACAACATTGCTGCCCGACGGCACCTGAGCGGTGTTCCACACGGCGCCGAGGCCGGTCATGACACCGCAGGCGAGGAGGGAGGCTGAATCCAGTGGAATATCCTTGGGAATGGCGCAAATTTGCGAGCCGTCCACCACCACATACTCAGCAAACGCGCCGCATCTTAGCCCCTGGACCAAGGCCGAACCGTCATCGGCAGTGAGCGGCGGCGTTGCATCGATGGGCACTGATCCTTCGCAAATCACGTGATGGCCTTGGGCGCAGTAGTGACACTCGCCGCATGAGCGGATGAGGGTGACCACCACATGATCGCCAACCTCAACATGGTTGACCCCGGGGCCGACCTCTTCCACGACGCCGGCCGCTTCATGGCCATAGACTGCCGGCAAGGTGCCGCCCCAGGCGCCGTCCATATAGATGATGTCGGAATGGCAGATGGCGCAGGCGGCGATTTTGACACGGACCGCACCTTCGCCCGGGTTCGACAATGTGACGTCTTCGATCTTCAGTGGCGTGCCAAACGCGTGGCAAACAGCAGCTTTCATTGTCTGAACCCCTCCCAGGCCTCTTGATGACTATTCAGGCGCGCTTCTTGAGGCAATCTTTGTGATCTGTAAATGGGAGAAATTCTCATCGTTGGCGTACGAAGTGGTCAGCTTTCCCAAGCTCCGCAGCTTCTGACTTGATGGAACTGCGTGCTTTGCTATTAGTGACACTTCTGGTGGGGCCAAAAAGGACAGAACATGTTGCGCCGTCTCATAATTGCTTGCGGAATCTTGTGGGTCGCCGGATTGGCCGTATTCCTCTTCCTGACACAGCCGAAAACCATTGCCGAGGCCGCGCTTTCCGGCATGAGCGGAGACGTGGAGCGCGGCAAATACATGTTCTATGCCTCCGGCTGCGCGTCGTGCCATGCGGCCCCAGGCGCCAAAGGAGACGAAAAGCTCAAACTTGCCGGGGGGCATAAGTTCAAAACACCCTTTGGGACGTTCTACGCCCCCAACATTTCGCCGGATCCAAAACATGGTATCGGCGGATGGACCGACCTACAGTTCGTGAATGCGGTAATGCGCGGTGTCTCGCCTGACGGCAGCCACTATTATCCCTCGTTTCCGTTCATGTCCTACCAGCGCATGAAGGTGAGCGATGTGGTCGATCTGAAGGCCTTCATGAACACCGTTCCCAAGGTTACCGGCGACGCTCCGGACCATGACCTGCCGCTGCCTTTCCGGCTGCGGCGTGGTCTTGGATTGTGGAAATTCCTGTTTATGGACTACCAGCCGTTCAAAGCCGATCCGAACGCGAGCGAACAGCTCAACCGGGGGGCCTATCTGGTTAACGGACCGGCCCATTGCGGCGAGTGCCATACGCCGAGAAATTTCATCGGCGGACCCAATTCCGGCCTGCTTCTTGCTGGTGGTCCAGCACCGGAAGGCGATGGTGTCATTCCGAACTTGACACCGCACGCTGACGGTTTGAAGAGCTGGAGTGATGCGGATATTGCTTACTCCTTGGAATCAGGCTTTATGCCTGACTATGACAGTTTTGGTGGCTCGATGGTGGCCGTTCAGGAGAACACCGCAAAGCTGACCAAAGAGGATCGTGAAGCCATTGCCGGGTATCTGAAAACAATCCCGGCGCATGCCAGCACGTGGAAGAAGAAGAAAACCAAGTGATCATTGTGGTGAGATTTCCGCCTGAAACGACGACCACAAATGCCGGAGCCGGTGCAGAATGAAGTTTTTTAGATCGCGGGTGGGCAATGCAGGCCGTTGGGCTGTGCTGCTTGGGTATTTCTGTGCCAGTGGGGCCACCTTGTTGGCCGCTCAAGACGAGATCTCGAGAATCACCGTGAAGTTTGGCGCAATTGCCGGCGACAATACCGAAGCCCTCAGGGAAAAGGCCGCTGCGAGCACGGCGCCTGCAAAGGTGGTAACGACCCTGCCCACGGAAGATGCGGCCAAGCAGGAGGAGATCGAAACACCGTCCCTGAAGGATGTTGCGGCCAAGGTGCCGGCTGTTGAGGCCGAGGTGGAAACCGCCGCGGCGCCAGATCCGATTAAGGGGCTGATCCCTCTTCAGAAACTCCTGGCCGCGCCCAAAACCTGTGGGCGCGAGCTCATAGACCTTGGGGCAGTTGCCGAAGCCATCAAGGCCGACTTGAGCGCCATGCCGCGCAAACAGGCCGATGGCACCCGTTACCTCACGTTTGCAAACCTTTACAATGCCTGCGTTGGCGAGGCAGACCTTGCTGCTCACAAGAATGCGGCGGTAAAACTTTTGAACAGCCTGACCTGGTCCACCAACACCGTATCGCCGGCGCTCATCGGGCCGCAGAATCTGATCATGCGGTTCCATCAGAACGATCTGGGGTGGACCGACAAGACCTGGGGCAAGATCCTGCTGTCTTACCCTTACGCAGTGCAAACGGATGTGCCACGGCACAAGGTCATCTGGAACACCTCGCGCAGCATAATGCCGTATGTGCGGGCCGATTGGTTCGCCTTTGCAGCCTCTCGCCCGCCTCTTTACTATAACATTTTGGGTTTGCCGAAATCTGTTGCCGGATTGCGCAAGAAACTTGGCATGGGTGCGCAAAAGGACGCGAAAGTCAGCCGTTCCGGGTTTCAACTCTATGGTGTTTACAGCGCCAGCCGGCTCTTGGAGCGCCATGCCCGCGAAAATGGGGCCTATTGGCAGTCTTATGAATTCACCGGTTTGGAGAAGCGGAGCAACCTGTTCGACTTTCCTCTTGGACCGGGCGGTAAGAATCGCTTTGGGTCCAACGGCGGCACCATCCAGTTCAGCTTGCCAAACGGTTTGCGGGCCTGGTTCATCTACAATCGCAGCGGCGGCCGGATCAATGGTGTGCCTTTGAAGAAATACACGAGCGCAGATGATTGGCGCCTTTCAAACGGGTTTTATTGTGCCGCCTGCAACTTTGCGCCGCTGCAGTTTGTGCCCGACCGGATCAGGGTGCATGTTGACGGCAACGCTGCGTTCTCCCCGGAACTTCAAGATCTGGTGCGCAAACTTTATCCGCGCCGTGACTATATGGACTTCCTGCGCGGGCGCGACGAGGAGGGCTATGCTGAAGCCTATGAGCGTGCCGGATTGATCAGCGCTGGCGGGGCGGGCAAAGGGCCTGAACCTATCAAGGCACTTGCCGATTTCTATCAGGCCCGAGGGGTGGACCTGCAAACCGCTGCTGCCGATGTGGGGGTCACCCCAGAGGTGTTTAACCAGACCCTCGCCGACAAGGGCACCAAGTCGTTCAACACCGGCCGCTTGATTGCCCAAAGAGGCCTGCCTCGCATTGCCTTTGAGGCCAAGTATGCCGCCATTGTGAAAATTGCGACCGACTATAGTCCGCTTCGGGCCAAATCTGTTGGCCGGCTCATCGGCTTCCGCAGCGGCGTGCCCAGGTTGCCCTCCAAGCCCGCACCTAAAACTGGCGCGTTCAACCTGTCGTTGGTCTCCGACAAATCGCGCTACAAGCGCGGCGACCAAGCCTCGTTTGCCATCCAGACGTTCAACGAGTGCACGCTCACCCTTATCCTGACCAACCGCGATGGCTCGGGCACCGTGGTATTCCCGAACAAGTTCCGCGCCCACCCCACCATCAATGGGGACAAAGAGGTGCTAGTGCCAAGCGGTTCAGCGCCGTATCAGCTGACCTTGGAGAATGCGGGCGAGGAAACCGTTGTGGCTCTGTGCGACGGCTCCAACCGCCGCACCGGCATCCGCCACAATTTCCAAAAGGAAGCCTTCACCAAGATCAAGAATGTGCGCGAGCTGCTGGAATCGTGGATCAGCAAGAGCTCCAAGAAACGCAAGAAGCGCCTGGCCTATACGGCGCTGCGCTTGCCGGTTGAACCATAAGACCACTTGAGTTTGGGGCCCGGGCTGGTACACCATTGTGAACCATCGGTTTTCGGACACGCCCGCGATCAGCGGCGTGTCCTTCTTTTGCAAGATCAAGGAGCTCTGTCATGCCGCGCGAAGTCGTCTTTCTCTCTGGTGTCCGCACTGCCATTGGAACATTTGGTGGGGCCCTGAAGGACACGGCACCAACCGCCATGGGTGCTGCGGTGATTACAGAAGCGCTGAACCGTGCAGAGACGGCCCCTGAAGAGGTGGGACATGTGGTTTTGGGCAATGTGATCCACACCGAACCGCGCGATATGTATCTGTCACGGGTGGCGATGATCGATGCCGGACTGCCGGTTGAAACGCCGGCGCTCACGTGCAACCGTCTGTGCGGTTCGGGCGCCCAGGCCATCGTCTCGGCCGCTCAGACCGTCATGCTGGGCGATGCGGATGTGGCTGTTGCCGGCGGTGCAGAATCCATGTCGCGGGCGCCATACGCCTCGCTCAATTCGCGCTTTGGTGTGAAGATGGGCGATGCCAAGGTGGTCGACATGATGTTGGCCGCTTTGCATGACCCGTTCGGCCATGGCCACATGGGCAACACCGCTGAGAACGTTGCCCGCAAATGGCAGATCAGCCGGGAAGACCAGGACAATTTCGCTTTGCAAAGCCAACAACGGGCCGTGCGTGCCATCACCGAGGGTCGGTTCAAGGACCAGATCCTGCCTATTGAGGTGAAGGTTAAACGTGAGATGGTGCCCTTCGACACAGATGAGCACGTGCGCCACGATGCAGACTTGGCCTCGCTCAGCAGCTTGCGTGCTGTGTTCGACAAGGAAGGTTCGGTGACGGCCGGCAACGCGTCTGGCATTAATGATGGCGCCGCGGCGCTGGTGCTGATGGAGGCCGAGGCTGCCGACAAAGCCGGGCGCAAGCCCGTGGCCAAGTTGGTTGGCTATGCCCACGCCGGTGTTGAGCCGTCTGAAATGGGCGTAGGCCCGATCCCAGCCGTGAAGAACCTGATGGAGCGCACCGGACTGAAACGGGAAGATTTCGACGTGATTGAATCCAACGAAGCTTTCGCCGCTCAGGCTTGTGCCGTATCCAAGGAGCTGGGCCTTGACGGAGAGAAGGTGAACCCCAACGGCGGTGCCATTGCACTGGGTCACCCGGTGGGCGCGACCGGCGCGATCTTGGCGGTCAAGGCCATTTCAGAGCTGCATCGCTCGGGCGGTCGCTATGGTCTTGTGACCATGTGCATCGGCGGCGGTCAGGGCATCGCCCTGGCGATAGAGGCGGTTCACTAGAGCAATCTCCGGTTCAGCGTTTTGCCACCAGGTGCAGGAAGTTTTCAACCAGCTGATCGCCAGCTTCACGGTCGTGATAGTTGTTCATCAGGTCCGGCGCCTTGTTTTTCCATACGGTGCCTAGAGTTTCGTAGGTCCCTTCGGGGTGAAACTGCACAGAATAGCAGTGATCTCCAAAATCGAGCGCCGCGACCGGAACCCTGCCGCTGTCAGCCAGCAGCACTGAACCTTGCGGCACCGTGACCACGTGCTCAGTGTTGGCAAATTGGAAGCACGCCCCGTCGGCGATTGACGCGGTGAGCGGGGAGACCTTGCCGGCTTCGGTGAGGCGGACCGGGAACGTTCCGGCGTAGGGACCGTCAGCCAAAACCTCCACATCAGTTCCCAGCATGTTCGCAAGCAATTGATGGGATCCGCAAATTGCCAGGATAGGAACTTTGGAAGTGCGCATGACCGGCAGCCAGGCGCGCACCTGGTGCTGCCAGGGCGTGTGGTCGTGTACCGAGTTGTAACTGCCAGCCAGCACCAAACCATCAACGTCTTCCACCTCCGGCAGCCGCTCGCCAATACACACGTTGTGCGTATTGATGGCGATCCCATCAACGTGTCCAAACCGCTTCTGGAACCAGACGCCTTCTTTATCTTTGTCCTCCAAGTGATCATAGACCGTGGCATCATAACTGCCTGGCACGCCCATCATTTCGATGAAACCGACCCGCTTGGGTCCATGTGATGATGTCTTGGTCACGTTCAATCGCTCATCTGGATATCGGCATCGCCGGCTACAACAAGATGCGCCGGCCCTGGTCCGACGACCGGTAAACTGCATCTTCGATTTGCAGGTTTATCAGATAATCGGCAGCCGTATTGTGAACCTGTGTCCCCGCGATCAGGTGGTCCAACACATGGGCTTGCAATCGGTAGACGCTGTCGCCGGCAAAGCCAGCGTTTTCCCACGAATAGGCATGGGGTTGCCAAACATTCTCTCCGTGCTTGCGGAATTGGATTTCCCCATCACCGTTCAGGTTCAGCGTGCCTTGCGCGCCCTCGATCAGCATTTCGCCAATGGTTAGCCGCCGGTTCTCAGCCACATGGTCCGACAACCGGTTGCCGTCGAACAGACCGCGGCGGCCGTCTTCAAAATCGAAGATGATGATGCCGGCATCCTCACCGGATATGACCGGATTTAGCTGGCGCAATTCGGCGGTCACCTGGGTCACCTCGCCCAGGAAGTAGCGGAACACGTCAATCAGGTGGATGGCGGTTTCGTGCACCAGAAAGCGCGGCATCTTCTGGAAATAGGGCTGGCGGCTGAGGTAGGCATCCGGGCCTTGCCCGTCACCTGGGCGCAGACGGAAGGAGACCTGGTAAATTTCGCCAACGAGGCCTTGGTCGATCAGGCGCTTCAGTTCCAAATGCCAAGGTTGGAAGCGGAAATTCTCGTGAACAATGACGGTGGCACCGGCCTTGGCGATGTCAGCGGCCAGCGCTTCAGCTTCTGCCAGGGAAGTGCAGAGGGGCTTCTGGCAAATCACCGGGATGCCCCGTGCCATGGCAGCGGTGACGAAGGCCTTGTGGGTGGGCGGCGGGGTTATGATGTCAACCAGATCAGGCTTGGTCTCGTCCAGCATGATCTCAAAGTCGCTGTACGATCCTGGGATCTGATATGTGCCCGCCACCTCGGCGCGCGCCGCATCGTCCAGGGAGCAGCAGCCCACAAGATCCACCGGCAGACGCGACCAGCCATCGTAATGAAACTGAGCGAAATAGCCTGTTCCAGCGCAGGCAACTTTGAGCTGGCTCATGAGAAGCTCCAATGGCTGGGGGTAAGGCCGGCACACGGGGCGTCGAACTTGGCGATCTGGTCGCCCAGAAGACACCCCAGATAAGCCGTGCGCAGATCAGAGCCGCCAAAGGCCAGGCTGGAGATGTTGCGCAGCACCTTGCCCTTGTTGTCGTCCAGATGGGGCCGCCCCATGGTGCAGGCCTGGAAGGCCTCCTCCACCCAATCGAGAAAGGCGAAGTCGCAATCCTGCATCATCAGTTCCTGGTTGCCGTCGCGGTCGACACGTATCACCCGGTTGGAGACGATGGAGGTGATCCAGAACCCGCCGTCAGCATCGAACGTCAGACCGTCGGGAAATGTGCCTGCGCCATACTTGGTGATGGCCTGTTTGTTTGAGAGCGCACCGTCGGCGGCCACATCAAACCGGACCGAGCGCCGGGTGAAGGTTTCGTTGACGTAGAGGTGCCCGGTCTCAGGATGGATCAGGCACTCGTTGGTGTAGCCCAGGCCATCGGCAACGGTGCGGGCGCCCGCGGCGTCCACCAACACGATGAAGCCTGTGGAGGCGGTTGGCCGGTAATCGTCCCCGCGCGGCTGTATGCGCGTTGAGACCGTGATCCACACCCGGTGGCTTGCATCCACGTGCACATAGTTCGTCGGGGGCAGAGGCGTGCCGTCCACCTCCAGCAGATAAGGCTTGATCGTGCCGTCTGCCGCCATGTGGTAGACCCCGCCATCGACAGCCCCAAGGTGGGCGAGCAGCCAGCCGCCGTCTGGATGAAGCGCGATGCCATTGGGCTTAGGCGTGAAGTCGCCTTTGGCCAAGATCGAGCGCTGGGTTCCGTCGGGCTGGATGATGGTCACGCCGCCGCGCCAGTCGGCAACATGCAGGCTTCCGTCCGGCAGGGTCAGCACGCATTCGGGCCGCTGCAGCCCCTCGCCCACGAAAGACAGAGCATCAAGAGGGATCATCAGCACATCCTGTTTTTGTTCGTTTTGGTTGTTGCCGGCCCGTTGTGTGAAATACCCGCGGAAAGGCCAGAGCCACGCTTGCGCCAATCATGTGCACGACTTAGCATGCGCCGCTCAAGTGTGGAGGGGAAAACTTTGCTTTTGGGCTGTGTTGCCGACGATTTCACCGGGGCGACCGATCTCGCCAACGTGCTGACGCGCGGCGGTATGTCGTGTGTGCAGCTCAATGGTCTTGGCGCGCTCACCAATGAGGCAGTAGAGCATGTTGCGGGCGCAGATGCGGTTGTCGTGGCCTTGAAAAGCAGATCGATTCCGGTCGCCGATGCGGTTGCGCAATCCTTGCAGGCGCTCGCCTGGCTGCAGGCTCAGGACTGCCGAAAGTTCTTTTTCAAATATTGCTCCACCTTCGATTCCACCGACGCGGGCAACATCGGCCCTGTGGCAGAAGCGATGATGGCGGCCTTGGGGGCAGATTTCACGATTGCCTGTCCAGCGGCGCCGGAGAATGGCCGCACGGTGTATCAGGGCCATTTGTTTATGAACGGCGTGCTGCTGTCTGAAACGGGCATGCGCAACCATCCGATCACACCGATGACGGATGCCAATCTGGTGCAAGTGCTCGGCCGGCAAACCGTTGCTGACGTGGGGCTGATCAGTGCAGCTCATGTGCATGCTGGCGGACAAGCCGTTGCCCAGCGCATCGACGAACTGCGTGCAGAGGGGCTTCATCTTGCCATTGCCGATGCGATTGCAGAGGCTGATCTGCACACTCTGGCCCAAGGCTCAGCGCGCCTGCCACTGATAACCGGCGGTTCAGGTCTCGCCGTGGGTTTGCCGGACCTTTTCCGGCGGAACGGACAGTTGGTTGCCTCGCGTGCGCCGCTGGCCTGGCCGCAAGCCGGCTATGGCGTGGTGATCTCCGGAAGCTGTTCGCAAGCCACGAACGGGCAGGTGGCCGAGATGGCAAAATCCAACCCTGTTCATGCATTGAGCCCGGCCGCATTGGCCGAGAATGCAGAAAAGGAAATTGAGAAGGCCGTTGCGTTCGTGGTGTCGCACCGCTCAAACGGCCCTGCTTTGATTTACTCAACCGCACCGCCGGATGAACTGGCGGCAGTTCAGGCCCGGCTTGGCCAGGACAAGGCAAGCCAGGTGATCGAAGGCGCCATGGGTGAAATTGCCCGCCAGCTTGTGGCGGGCGGTGTGAACCGGTTGGTGGTGGCCGGCGGCGAAACCTCCGGCGCTGTTGTGACTGCGCTGGGCCTGGACACGCTGGCCATTGGCCCGGAAATTGACCCTGGCGTTCCGTGGACGCTTGCGCTGGGGGAGCCCAACCTGGCGCTGGCACTGAAATCGGGCAATTTTGGCGGCCCAAATTTTTTTGCCAAGGCCTTTGATGTGTTGACCCAAACGGCGGACGCGGCATGAGCGAGACGAAGCTGCGAGATCAGATCGCCCAGTTTGGCCGCTCCTTGTTCATGCGGGGCTATGGTTGCGGGGCGTCCGGCAACATTTCCGTTAAGGTGGATGACGGCATTCTGGTGACGCCCACCAACTCGTGCATGGGGTTCTTGGACCCGGAACGCATCTCCAAAGTAGCGTTTGATGGCACGCACCTGTCTGGGGATGCGCCGTCCAAGGAAACGTTCTTTCACCTTGCCATGTACGAAGAGCGGAGAGACGACCGCTCCATCGTTCATCTGCACTCAACCCATTCGGTTGCCGTTTCCTGCCTTGAGGGGATTGATCGGGAGAACGTTCTGCCGCCGATCACAGCCTATTACGTGATGCGAATCGGCAAGCTGCCGCTGGTGCCGTATTTCCGTCCCGGGGATAAAGCGCTAGCCGATGCGGTGCGTAAGTATGCCCGGGAGCACCATGCGATGCTTTTGGCTAACCATGGGCCTATAGTTTCCGCAAAGGCCCTTGACGCTGCGGTCTATTCAGCCGAAGAGCTTGAGGAAACCGCCAAGCTCTATCTTCTGTTGGATGGACGAGAGTTTCGGCCACTCAATCATGAGCAAATCGCAGACCTGCACCAAGCCTTTCCCACCTGAATGAGATATCGTCGATAAATGTTTGTCGTGACCGTGAAATTCACCCTGGCAGCGGGTGCAGCCGAGGCCTTTATGCCGCTGATGCAGGCCCAAGCAAAGAACTCCGTTGCGCTGGAGCCAGGTTGCCATCAGTTCGACGTGTGTCAGGACCCGGAGGACGCGGCCATCGTCTTCCTCTATGAGCTTTACAGCGACGAGGCGGCCTTCAAGGGGCACCTGGCGTCGGATCATTTCAAGCAGTTCGATGCGGACGTGATCGATCTTGTGACGGCTAAACAGGTTGCCTGCTATCACCGTTCTTATCCTTCCTGAGGTTTTGTATGGCCATTTCGAATGAACTGCGTATCGCCGTTATGCCTGGAGACGGCATTGGCGAGGAAATCATGGCTCCGTGCCTTGAGCTGTTGGAGATGGTGCGCTCCAAGGTGGGCGGATTTGCGCTTGGGTATGATTGGGTTGAAGCAGGGGCGGGGCTCTATGCCAGGACCGGGGAGGCTCTTCCGGACGCGGCCATAAAGCGGGCCACTGATGCCGATGCGATATTGCTGGCGGCCATGGGCCTGCCGGATGTGCGCTATCCCGACGGCCGGGAAATCGTTCCGCAAATCGATATCCGTGAGATCCTTGATCTTTATGCCGGCGTCAGGCCGGTCAAAACCTTCCCAGGCATGCCCCTGCCGTTGGCGGATGAGCGGGCCCACAATCTTGATCTGGTGTTGATCCGCGAATCCACCGAAGGCCTGTTCTGGGGCCGAGGAAAGTCTTTCATCGACAAAGATGAAGCCCACGACAAGATGGTGATCACCCGGATGGGCACCGAGCGGGTCTGCAAGTTTGCCTTCGATCTTGCCAAGCGCCGCAAGGCGCAAGGCCATGAAGGGCGCGTCACGTGCGTCGACAAGGCAAATGTTCTGGGCAGCATGGCGTTTTTCCGTGAAGTGTTCGACGGTTGTGCCGAGGGCTACAGCGATATCACGGCGGACTATTGCTATGTGGACGCCATGGCGCTGAAGCTTATCCGCAACCCTTGGGACAATGATGTGCTGGTGACCGAGAACATGTTCGGCGACATTCTGTCGGATGCCGGTGCAGCCCTGATGGGCGGCATGGGCCTGGCTCCGTCGGCCGACATTGGCGACAAGCACGCGGTGTTCCAGCCCTGTCACGGCACCGCGCCGGACATCATGGGAACCGGCAAGGCCAATCCCACGGCGATGATCCTGTCTGCCGCCATGATGCTGGACTGGCTGGGTGAGCGGCACAGCTCTGAAAAGCTGGTCGAGGCTGGGCAAGTGCTCGACAAGGCGGTACGCACGGCCTTTTCCGGGGGCGATTTGATCCCGCATGAAATGGGCGGAAATGCCGGCCTGCGAGAGGTCACCGGCAAGGTGAAGGAAGCGCTTGGCGGGTAATGCACGTGTTTCGTGCATCAGGTTGTATTTGTGTTTCGTGCAAAAAACTGCCAAACGAACCCAACTCGTTGCAAAGTTTTGATTTTGCTGAACTTATAACGTTACGCTTCCGGAACGTAAGCGTTGGATTATTGGCGCGCTGAAGCGGGACAACTGCCGGGTACCGCTGTGGGGCTTTATCTTTGTTCGGTACCCGGCATGAGGGCTTTGAGAGAGGTTTAGCTCCAACCGGTCGCCCGTTAGAACGGCACGCATCGCCCGAATTCCAGGAAGAACCCTGGTGGGCACGCATCGTAGCTGGGCGCTCTGTAGCGCCGCCGTACGCAACGGCTGCCTCGGCGGTGGTATCCTGGCCCGCAATACTCGGCAACGAAACGGCGGTGGACGCATTCGCCTTCCAACCACACATAGCGGCGTGGACACCGCGACCGGCGCCGTTCCCGGCGTGGCGGTTGCTCTCTTACCCGCGGCTTGATGTTGACCGTTTTGGGCGCCTCATAACGCGCGCAGTCGGCCGACTTCACGTCGCAGCTCTTGAGCATGCTGCACAATGCGCGGCGTGACCCCTTCAGCTGGAATGAAGCTGCGAACGGTGGCGCAGAAACGGTGAACTGGTTGGCACTCATAAGGTCTCGGACGAAACGGCCTTTGCCCGAAAAGCCCTTGGCAGTGTCGCCAATCGCCACTTCGCCGGTAAGGCCAAAGACGGTTGCAGGAACCGAATGGTTGCTGCCGGTGTCGAAGCTAAGGGGCACGGAAGATCCGTTTGCCTCAATTGCCTTGAGGCCGCGTTCTACGCGCCCGCTGAAGTCTGGGTAGACGCCCTGTTTCTTCTCCCGCAAAATTGTGGAGACGCGCTTGTTGGCGCCGCAATAGGCCAGGAACTCAAGGCCGTTTGCTTCGACGGCTGCTGCAGGCGACGATGCATTACCTTCGTCCTGCTTATACTTGAAGGGGCGCCAGCTTGCCCTGCCTGGGCCCAGGTTGACGGTTTCCTCTGTTGGCTCTGCCTCAGCGGTGTCTCCGCCTTTAAGGCGCTTTACATAGGCGCGGGCGAGATCTGATCTGAAGCCTTCCGGGAAGTTCCGCAGGTACGCCTGCCAGGCTTCCAGGGTGTCGAGTTCTTTGGCGCTGTCAAAGGCTTCCTTGTCGTTCAGTGGCTTGGGCGTGGCCGGTGGATCTTCAGCAACGGTCGCCGCGCTGGGCTCCTCATCGAACTTGCCGGCGTAGCTGGCGCAATCTGCGAGAAAACTGCCGACCGCTTCGTTGGCGTCGGCGAGCGAGACGGAGACGGACTTGAACTGGTTCACCTGGTAGTCGACGTCGGAGACTTCCTGGAGAGTTTCCCAAAGACTGTCATCGTTCTTCACGGTGATGCGTGCACCGGTGATGGATTCTTCTGACGACGGGCTGATCACCGTGCCGTCAAACGGGTGTGATTTATTGTCGGCTGAGAACACCACCTTGACCTCGGTGGAATCTGCCAGATCTCCGGTTTCAGACCCAAGCCGCAGAACCGAGACGTTCCCCTTAAAGCCTTCCGCACAGTAGCCCTGCAGCAGCACATTGTCGGTTTCCGGCACGCCGAATGTGAGGGTGGACGCGGTCCGGCCTTTGTTGTTGTCGTCTTTGAATTTGGCGTAGGCCCATTTCATTCCCTGGTCATCGTTTGCCTTTTGCTCGGGTTCGGCTTCAGGTTTGGCCGGAGGTGTGTTGTCCGCGGCAACCTGGGTCTGGTCGTCCGGTTTGGCTTCTTCCGTCGCATCAGGCACCACAGTGATCACTCTGGGCTGATCTTCATCCTTAGCTTCCGCAGCTGCCGTATCGTCTGCAGCGACTTTGGGTTCTTCTGCAGGCTCGGCTTTTTTTGCAGGCTCTGCCTCAGCGGGTTCCGCCTGCTCGACGGCCACAAAGCCCTCGCACTGCCGGAAGGTCCCCTTCACCGCGGTTTGGCGCGAACATAAGACCCCGCCCCATTTGTAACCGGTTTTGCCGTCGCCGAACTCGATCTTAAACCAGGGAAAGCCGTTCATCTTGACCCCGGTGTCTTCGAGAATGGTGACGGTGTCGCCTTCCTTCAAACCTGCCACTTGCTTGAAGCTGGAGCCAGGTCCGGTGCGCACCTTGCCGCCCCACGAGCCGGCTTCAACCGGAAACTTCGTGGACTGGGCTTGGGCCGCCGGGGCCGCAACAAAGGTTGCTGCAGCAACGGCAAGCAGGAGGGACAGAGGTTTAGTTGAAACAGCCATATTCAATCCTTCTTATCGACCTTGCGCATGGGCTTTGCGCAGTTCGCGGGCAATGATCAGTTGTTGGATTTGGGTGGTGCCTTCATAGAGCCTGAAGAGGCGCACATCCCGGTAAAAGCGTTCAATGCCATAGTCGGCAATGTATCCTGAGCCGCCATAAATCTGAACCACCCGGTCGGCTACCCGGCCAACCATTTCAGAGGCATACATCTTACAGCAGGCCGCTTCCAGGGTCAGGCTGTCGCCCCGGTCGAACTTGGCGGCACTGTCGGCCACCATGGTTTCAGCGGCGTAGCATTCGGTGTGGCTGTCCGCCAGCATGGCCTGGATCAGCTGGAACTCTCCGATCGGCTTGCCGAACTGCTTGCGCTCGGCGGAATAGGCCAAGGCATCGTGGATCAGGCGCTGGGCAGCGCCGATGCACACAGATGAAATGTGCAGGCGCCCGCGGTCCAAAACCTTCATGGCAGTGATGAAGCCCTGGCCAGGCTCGCCGCCGATGATTGCTGAGGCAGGCACCCTGGCATTGTCGAACACAACGTCGGAAATGTGGGCGCCACGCTGGCCCATTTTCTTCTCCGCCGCGCCCACGCTCACGCCGGGGGTGCCGGCTTCCACAATGAACGAGGAAATGCCCCGGGCGCCTGGAATGTCCGGCTCGCTGCGCGCCATGACGGTGAAAATGCCGGCACGCCGGGCGTTGGTGATGTAGCGCTTGGTGCCGTTCAGAATGTAATGGTCGCCATCTTTGGTGGCCTTGGTGCGAACCGATGCTGCATCAGACCCTGCCTCAGGTTCGGTGAGGCAGAACGAGCCGATGAGCTCGCCAGAGGCCAGGCGCGGCAAATAGCTCTGCTTTTGTGCCTCGGTGCCATCCATCAGGATGCCTTGAGAGCCGATGCCGACATTGGTGCCCACCACCGAGCGAAAGGCTGGCGAGGTCCATCCCAGCTCCCTGGCAAGGGCCATTTCCTGTGCGGCCGAGAGGCCCAGACCGCCGTAGGCTTGCGGTATGGAGAGCCCGAAAAGGCCCAAATCGCGCATCTTTTCAACGATTTCGTCGGGAACCAGGTCGTCTTCGTCCACCTTGGCTTCCAAGGGCACCAGCTCTTCGCGCACAAAACGGCGCACCGTTTCGACGAGCTGGCCCATGGTTTCAGCGTCAATTGCGCCATGACTATGGGCTTGAGCGATGTCGTCCATGGGGTTTTCCTGTTTGGGCCAGCCTGTTTTGCCCAATTGTGCGCGAGGGTCAAGGCGAAGTAAAGGCAGCCAACTTCGTGCACGGATTACCGCTTCTTGGTCTTGTAGACGATGCAAACCCCACCAGCCTGTCGCAAACGACCGCAGAATTTGTTGGCTTTGGCACGGTCAGATTGGCCGATGCGGATTTCATACCGTCTGGCAGCGCCGAAACTGTAGTTGACCTGGCGCAGCACCATTGGTTTCAGGTTGCCCAGAACCTTCGGGAATTTGCGCTGAATTTGCCGGTATTGGCCGAGCGCCCGGCTCAAGGACCAGTTGGCGGCCAGGTGGACACCCCACGGCTGCCAGGGGGCACTAGCGTACCTTTGCTGCAGTTTGTGGCGCTTCACCGGCAAGCGGCGGCAGGCGGCTTGAAACGGCCGTTTGGGGTCAAGAGCGAACTTGGCTTTAGGCGGCTTGGCAGCAGACCAGTCTGCAGCAGGATAGCCGGTGATGGAGACCACAAAGTCCTGCGTTTCGCCCGGCAAGCCTGAGCAGCCGGCACGCCAGCGCGCCACCCGGTTCTCACCGGCATTATAGGCGGCGGCGGCCAAACCCAGGTTGCCGAACTCATCACGCAGCTTGGCAAGATACTGCGCTGAAGCAGGGATTGCGGTTGTCAGGTCGAAGGGATCTTCCAATCCTCTCAGTTTGGCAGTGCCGGGCATAAATTGGGCGATGCCCATGGCGCCTTTCGGGCTCACGACGTTTGGGTTGAAACGGCTTTCTTTCCATAGTAACCGGGCAAAAAAGGCTGGCGGCAACGCCGACGTCTCGGCTGCGCGCTCTATGCGCTGGCAAACATCGGCGATGAAGGTTTCCTTAGTTGGTTTGGCTGTTTGCCCCTCAGATGTGGTTTCCTCATCGCCGGGCTCTGCACGAACTGCAACACTGGCAAGGAGCAAAACACACACAAACACCGGAGCCATTCTTCTGGCTGGTTGAGTGTTCGCCAATCCTGCCGACGCGCATCGCATCATTCCAACTGTCCAATTCCGTAACAGGAGTTTTGCGGTGCTGTCTCCAATAGTCGTTTGTGAAACGGTGTTCCAGTGTTGAGTAAAATGCGGTCACCTGCTGTGATTGCAGAGCAGTTGCTGGCTTTGGTTGTTCACATTTTTCTTTTTAGCTCTATTTTTACGTGTTCTACAGATAATCCTGTCGTATTAGATGCATAATACACGCTTAGAGAGTGAAGATTGTTTATGCGCCATTTTTCATCCACTACAACCGCGGCCTTTATGGAGCGGTACAAGCAGATTGATAACCTGTCCATCGAGGAGGTCGAAGAGACCTTCGGGAAGTATGTCGCGCCCTATGAGGTGACGCCGACGGGAAAGAGTGTGCACAATTCAGGGACGTCCATGTCCTATTTCCCTATCGGCGATGTGGAGCTGGTGTGCTCACATTGGGGGGCGCCGATGATAGGAACCGCGCTGGCGGATAGGGGGACACTTTCCATTGGTCTGCCAATATCAGGTGTAACTGAGCTGATTGACCCTAAATTTGGCAGAATCAGGACCAAGCCCTCTGAGGCCCGATTATTTAGTGCCGGCGATGGGGTGAGCCTGGTTGGTTTGGGCCCGCGGAAGGTGATGGACCTGGTCTTGCCCCTCAAGACCCTTGAGGACCGGGCGCGCAGTTTCCATCAGAACGAACTGCAAGGGCGGCTGCAGTTTTCTCCTGTGTTGGATCTCAACAGCCCGGCTGGCCTGCTGATCGTCAATCTCATCGAGCACATAAAAACGCTTGCAGTCTATGATGCGGCATCGATGAAAAACCCGCTTGTGACGACCAATTTGAAAGAGCACATCATTTCAGCCGTCTTTGAAATGTTGCCGCATAATTACAAAGAAGCTCAGAGCTGTGTCATTGATTGTGCGGTGCCGAAATCTGTGCGCCGCGCTGAGGAGTATATGCGGGCTTTTGCCGACCAGCCTGTGACCGTTAAGGTGCTTGCCTCTCATGCAGGGTGCAGCGAACGCGCTTTGCACCATGCTTTCAAGGCGTTTCGGCAAAAGACGCCCATGACTGTTTTGCGCGGTATCCGTCTTGAGAGTGCGCATGACGACCTGAGGTCGGGAGATAACACGATCACCGACATCGTCTTCAAATGGGGCTTCAGCAATCCGGGGCGTTTTTCCAAACTCTATGCGGAAAAGTTTGGTTGCAAGCCGTCCCAAACCCTTCGCTATTCATCGGGCTAACCCAAACGAACGAAGCCCGGCGCGGGCACGCCGGGCTTCTGGGCCCAGGATCTTGCAGCAAACCGGCGGATCACGTGATGGGGTTGATCTGGAGCTTGCAGCAGGACTGCCCCGGCCACGTTCTTGGTGCCCACCATGCCGTCACCGAATTGCCCGGTTTGCGCAGCCTCCGAGATGGCCTCAATTGCTCGTCAGCAGGCGAGCGCAGAAGTGAGGCCCCTTACGTTCGGTGTTAACCGTTTCAAGGGCTGTGCCAATTTCTGGAGAATAGATAAGCTATTGAATTGTCGTGATTTCTACGAATCTTTGAGGCGGCAATGAAAGCGAGATTCGCCTAAACTATGGGCAAATGAAATTGGCCGGCTGTTTTATAGGCAGTTCAACGCACGGCCGAAGACTGCAGATGTGCAGAGGTTCTGCGCCGTGAGCGCCGCATACTGCGCAACCCGCTGACGATGACACCAGCGAGCGCCAGACCAAGCCCATTTGCGGCGAAGTCTGCGATATCTGTGTTGCGGTTGAAATGGCCTTGAAGCAACTCAATGACCCCACCCAGATAGAGGATGATCCCCGCAGTGAGAAGGGCGGACGCCAAACGGCGGCGGCGATAGAGAGCCAGCACGCCAACCACGGCATACCCGGCAAAATGCCCCGCCTTGTCTCCGCCTATGAAGCTGAGCAAGGAATGCGGGATGAGCCAAGGGATAAACGACAGTGCCACGATGGCCAAACCGGCACACAGTGCCGCGATGTCTGTCCAACCAACGGTTCTGCTTCGGCGATAGCCCATATCATGTCCCATGCGGTTCATTTGCATAAGCTCCAAACAGCAAGTTCCGGGCCGGGATTGCCAGCGGGGCAGGGCGCAGAAATCCCCGGTAATTAATGCGCTCCCAGCGGGCAAGCTTCATTCCGTCTTAAGAAATTGTGAATAGCGTGCGCCGCTATGGGACAGACTGCACAGAACAGCGCTCAAATACAAGCAGATGGCGACAAGCTGGCGAAGCTTCGCGAGCAAGCAGCCGCGCTTTATAAGGCGGGCCGCACAAAGTCGGCCATCAAGGCGCAGCAAAGGTTGGTTGAACTGGCCGGAGATCAAGCCGCCAAAAACGATTGGGCGTTTCTGGGGCTCTATTACTTTGCTGCTGGTGCTGAGTTGCGCTGTGCTGAGATTATGGAAGAGGCCTTGGAGCGCTTCCCCGATTCCAGCGATTTTCTGAACAATGCGGTGGTGGGCTTCCTGCGCGGCGGTCAGCCGAAACGTGCAGAACCTTATCTGGAGCGCGCGCTAGAAAAAGATCCCACTTCCCCTTTGTTGCACGACGCTGCGGCCCGCTTGTTTTTTGATTTGGGCCAGCTTGATCGATCTATTGAGCACGGTTCGAAGTCGCTGGTGCTGAAGGATGAAGAGGCAGCGAAGGTCGATGTTTCTGCCCATGAACTTGCTGCTGTGCCCGTGCCGTCCTTCGATGCCACGCGGCCTGAGCGCAACGTGATTGCCTTTTCGCTCTGGGGTGACAATGAGCGATATGTGCAAGGGGCCATCAAAAATGCCGAGCTGGCGGCCCATATCTATCCTGGATGGGTCTGCCGCTTTTATTGCGATGAGACCGTGCCCCAGCGGGCCCTGGCGGCATTTGCGGCCGCAGGTGCTGAAGTAAACTTGATGCCGCCGCAATCCCGGCTCTATGAGGGATTGTTTTGGCGCTTTGCGGTGGCCTTTGATGATAGCCTGGACCGGTACATTGTGCGGGACGCAGATTCGCTCATCTCCGTGCGCGAACGCTTGGCGGTTGAGGACTGGATTTCCTCTCCGCAGCATTTCCATGTTTTGCGCGATTTTTATACCCACACCGATCCCATGCTGGCCGGGCTTTGGGGTGGGGTGCGGGGCAGCGTGCCGGCGGCCCTAAACGGCCGGATGCAGCGCTACTTTGACGACCCGGCAAAGACTGCCAACGCAGATCAGAAATTTCTGCGCGAACAGGTGTGGCCCATCGCGCGGACAAGCGTGGTGATCCATGACAGCAAGTTTGTTGTGCTCGGTGCCAAACCCTACCCGCAGTCCGGCATGGTGTCGCGCGATGAGCATCATCTCAGCCACATCGGCAGCAACGCGCATGTGCTCAAATCTGCGCCGGCGCGGGGCATGTCCGGCAAGCTGGCAGGCAAACCCTTGGAGGCGCGCAAACAGTGTATCTTCACGATTGCGCCGGGACGGACGGGCACAGCATTTCTGGCCGAGTTGCTGCGCAGCAACGTGCCGCGGGCCGAGGTGCATCATGAGCGAATGGGCTTGGGTCAGTTCGGGCTTCATTCGCCGGACATTTCCCACATGATGCGGTTTAACACCGAGGGGAATGTGCACCACATCCATGAGTTCTGGCGCCGCAAGGCTGCTCTGATCGCCTCAGGCGGCGGGCCAGTGTATGCGGAGATCTCCCATCTGTTGGCGAAAGCCGGTCTGATGGAAAACGTTGGCCTGATTTGCCAGACTGCCCGCGTGGACATTGTGCTTTTGCGGCGCGACATCGCTCAAACGGTTCAGA
This sequence comes from Alphaproteobacteria bacterium, assembly GCA_024227565.1. Lineage (GTDB taxonomy): Bacteria > Pseudomonadota > Alphaproteobacteria > Rhizobiales > CAJQND01 > JAAEUE01. The sequence continues at coordinate 28,466 of JAAEUE010000303.1, read as the reverse complement.
GCTTCATTGCGCGGGGTGATTTTATCAACACAGGTCTCGCCTGGGCATTCTTACTCGACTGGAACTATCCCCGGCGGGTGGTGGATCCGGGCCCGTTTCAGCAGTATGGCATGGTTGGCCGGGCCTATTGGTATGTGGTTGAGATGTTTGCCCGCGGTGAATTCTACCGGCAGCGGCTGGCTGGGGTGCCGAATTTACATTTCCACGTGGTTGAGCTGTCAGAGCTTTCAAGTGTGCCGGGGGCAGAGACCCTTATGACGGCGCTCGGGTTTAATCTGCCGGACGAGGGGCTGGCTCTGCCTTCCAAGCAAAACAAGCGGACGTTGGAATTGTTTCCGCAACTCTCCGAAACGGTCATGGACGTGGTGCGGGAGCTCGCCGTTGACCCGGTCGCCGAGGCCGGCGCGTTTCAGCGCAAGGGCGGGTGGCTGGGCTAGCACTCCGGGCCTATTAGCCTAAAGTCTTATAGTAGTTTGACGCATTGCCAGTTGGCCCGAACCCGGCTAGCAAACTCATGAGCAGAACCGGGAGAACCCGGGACTGATGCTCAGTATCAATTCGATTTGGGAGGTATCGCATGAGCGATCAAAAACAATTAACACGGCGTCGACTGTTAAAAACCAGTGCTGCAGCCGCAACGGCAGCTACAGCAGCACCGTATTTCTTCACCCGCGGTGCCCTGGCTGATAGCCATGCGTATCGGAATGCCCCAACAGGTGACTCGGTGACGTTCGGCTTCAACGTCCCGCAGACGGGTGCTTATTCAGAAGAAGGCAAGGACGAACTGCGCGCATACGAACTCGCTGTTGAGCATATCAATGCTGGCGGCGGCGGTATGCTGGACACCTTTTCCTCCAAAGCCCTCAAAGGCGGCGTGAACGGCAAAAAAGTAAAATTCGTTACTGGCGACACGCAGACCAAGTCTGATGCAGCCCGTGCATCTGCCAAGCGCATGATCGAAAACGACGGCGCTATCATGATCACCGGCGGCTCGTCTTCTGGTGTGGCTATCGCTGTGCAGGGTCTCTGCCAGGAAGCCGGCGTTATCTTCATGGCCGGCCTGACGCACTCCAACGATACCACAGGCAAGGACAAACGCGCCAACGGTTTCCGTCACTTCTTCAACACGGAAATGACCGGTGCTGCTCTGGGTCCGGTGCTGAAAAACGCATTTGGCTCTGATCGCCGCGCTTACCACCTGACAGCCGACTACACCTGGGGCTGGTCGCAGGAAGGCTCGATCAAAAAGTACACCGAACAGCTTGGTTGGCAGACAGCAGCAGCTGTACGCACGCCTCTCGGCGCTGGTGACTTCTCCCAGTACATCACACCGGTTCTGAACTCCGGCGCTGACGTTCTGGTGCTGAACCACTACGGCAAAGACATGGTCAACTCTCTGACCAACGCTGTTCAGTTCGGTCTCCGCGACAAGCAGGTGAACGGCAAAGACTTCGCCATTGTTGTGCCGCTCTACTCGCGTCTGATGGCGCAAGGTGCCGGTGAGAACGTTAAAGGCATCTTTGGTTCAACCAACTGGCACTGGTCACTGGCTGATGAAGGCTCCAAGGCCTTTGTGAAATCCTTTGGTGAAAAGTATGGCTTCCCGCCATCACAGGCTGCCCACACAACATACTGTCAGGCCATCCTTTATGCGGATGCCTGCCAGCGTGCCGGCACCTTCAAGCCGAGCGAAGTGGGCAAGTCCCTGGAAGGCTTCAAGTTCGACGGTCTTGGCAACGGCCCGACCGAATATCGCGCAGATGACCACCAGTGCTTCAAGGATGTGCTTGTTGTGAAGGGTAAAGAGAACCCATCCTCCAAGTTCGACGTTCTGGAAGTCGTGGAAGTTACGCCTCGTGCGAAGGTTGAGTATCCTGCCAGCCTGTTGGGCGGCGAATTGGGTCCGTACAACAACGGCTAACCCAATCTGGAAATGATCAGACCAGCCGCGCGGCAAACAGGTTTCGCGGCTGGTCACTTCAGCCCTCTTGAGGGCAGGCAACCTCGGCAAAAATTATTAGATGCGCTTTCTAGCATCTGGCTCCGCGCATCTGCTTCGGGTATGAATTGGATGTAATGCGGAATGATGTGGCTTAGCTGGTGGGCTAATTAGTATGGATGGCTTGTTTCTTCAGATTTTGAACGGTCTCGACAAGGGCGGAGCGTATGCGCTGATCGCCCTCGGGCTGACACTGGTGTTCGGCACGTTGGGTGTGGTCAATTTCGCCCATGGCGCCTTGTTTATGCTTGGCGCCTTCTGTGCCGTTGCCTTGCAACGCATTTTTGCCACGTCTTACCAAGCGGTGAGCGAAACCAAAAAAGACTTTCTCGGCAATCCATTAAAAGAGGATGTGCCCTACATCCAAGACTGGTTCGGTCCGGATGTGGCTGCATTCCTCATGGATTGGTCGGTGCCCATGTCGATCCTGTTGGCCGTACCCGTTATGGCTCTCATCGGCGTCATCATGGAGCGCGGCCTGATCAAACACTTCTATAACCGGCCGCATGCTGACCAGATCCTCGTAACGTTCGGCCTGGCGATCGTCGTGCAGGAGATCATCAAACATTATTTCGGCGCAAACCCAATTCCGCAGCCTGCACCCGATATCGTTGCAGGAGCTGCGAATGTTGGAGCCTGGGTTGGGCTTGGCGAAAACGTCGTCTATCCTTGGTGGCGGCTGGTTTATTTTGGTTTTTCTGCGGCAGTAATTTTTGGGGTGTTCGCCTTCCTGCAGTTTACCAACTTCGGCATGGTGGTGCGGGCGGGGATGCAAGACCGCGAGATGGTGAGCATGTTGGGTATCAACATCCAACGGCGGTTCACTATTGTGTTCGGCCTGGCCGCCGTGGTGGCTGGGGTTGCCGGCGCGATGTACACGCCGACATTGCCTCCCGACTACCATATCGGAATGGACTTCCTGGTGTTGTCCTTCGTGGTCGTCGTGGTTGGGGGCATGGGCTCTCTCGGCGGCGCCGTTCTTGCCGGATTCCTTTTGGGTGTGCTCCAGAGCTTTGCGTCCATGAATGAAGTTAAGTCCATCCTTCCCGGCATCGACCAGATCATCGTCTATCTTATTGCTGTGATTGTTCTGCTAACCCTGCCCCGAGGTCTCCTCGGCCGCAAAGGCGTGATGGAGGAGTAGAGCAATGGGCAACACACAATCACGAAACGACCTTCTGCTTCTTGCCGGTATCGCCGGTTTCACTCTGCTGGCACCCTGGCTGCTTGCACCGATTGGCGCAGCCTACCCGGATCTTTTGCAGAAGTTCTGCATCTTCGGCATCTTTGCGATTGGCTTCAACATTCTGTTTGGGCTCACCGGTTATCTCTCGTTTGGTCACGCCGTGTTTATTGGCGTTGGCTCCTATGTCAGCGTCTGGTGTTTCAAGCTGTTGACGATGAATATCATCCCGGCTGTAGCGCTGTCGGTGCTTATGGCGGGTTTGTTCGCGGCGGCCATCGGGTATGTATCTCTGCGCAGATCGGGGATCTATTTCTCGATCCTAACGCTGGCTTTCGCCCAGATGTCCTACAATCTGGCCTATTCCGTTCTCACGCCGATCACAAATGGTGAAACCGGACTTCAGGTCCGCGCCATCCGCACCAACGCGGAACTGAGCCTGCGCGACGGAGACGTTCGCGTCATTGATCAGGCGCTGGGCATTCAGGAAGTGGGCGTGCCGATTACGAACTTGTTCGGGATGAAGATGAGCGGTTACCCAGGCTTCTATTTCTGTGCTGTGCTGTTGATCATCTGCTTCTACCTGGCGCAGCGCCTGACGCGGTCCAACTTCGGGGTGATGTTAAAAGCGATTAAGTCAAATCAGAACCGGCTGAATTACACAGGCATTCACACCCGGCCCTATCTGATTGCAGCGTTTGTGATCTCCGGCATGTATGCCGGCCTTGCCGGGTCCCTGATGGCCGTCACGGACCCAATCGCCGGTGCTGAGCGCATGCAGTGGACCGCAAGCGGTGAGGTTGTCCTGATGACAATCCTTGGCGGTGTGGGAACTCTGGTTGGACCGGTTCTTGGCGCGGGCCTCATCAAATTTGCCGAACAGAAAGTTTCTTCATGGAACGAAGGCATTCTCAATTCCTTCTTCTCGTTTCTGCCGGAATCGCTCCAACATTTCGTTGTCGATGTGGTCTCCTTGTTTGTGGGTGAAGGTTGGCATCTGACTTTGGGTCTGATGTTCATGGTCATTGTGATCTTCTTGCCGGGTGGATTGATGGAAGGCTTCAGACGAATAATGGCCAGGTTCCAGAAGAAGCCAGATGAAACCGTCGCGCCTGATGGCGCCCAGCAAGCAGCCGAATAGGGCGCGCGGATCATGTTAGCAACTGCCGAAAAAACCGCAGACGACGAAAGCCGCGAATTCCAACGTGGCACGCCAAATTCGGTCTTGCACATCGATGACGTCCACAAAAGCTTTTCCGGACTGCATGCCCTGAGCGACGTGGACCTTGAGGTGCTTGAGGGCGAAACCCATGCCATTATCGGCCCGAACGGTGCCGGAAAATCCACACTTCTCAATGTTTGCGTCGGTCGCCTGAAGCCAGACCGTGGTGCCGTTGTGTTTGATGGTGAGGTTCTCACCGGCAAGCAACCGCACGAGATCAATCAGCTCGGTGTGGCCCGAGTGTTTCAGACGCCTGAGGTGTTCCCCGATCTGACCGTTTTGGAAAACATTATGGTGCCCGCACTCTCAAAGCGGGATGGTCATTTCCGGGTAAACCCGTTTAAGGATTTCGAGCGCGAGGCCTCGCTTCGTGATGAAGCTGTTGCCACGGCCGAGAGCGTGGGCCTGCAAGCGCAGCTCACGGCTCAAGCCTCAAGCATGTCCCGCGGAGACAAGCGCCGCCTGGAGCTGGCCATGGGCCTCATCCAGCATCCGCGCCTGCTTCTGCTTGACGAGCCAACGGCCGGCATGGCCCGGCATGACACCAACGCCACTATTGATCTTTTGAAAAAGATCAAGGAAGGCGGCATGACGAAGGTGATCATTGAGCATGACATGCATGTGGTGTTTTCCTTGGCGGACCGGATCAGTGTTCTGGCCGGCGGCAGAATCATTGCACAGGGCACGCCTGATGAAGTGAAAAACGACCCCAAAGTGAAAGAAGCCTATCTCGGAGAGGAGCAGGTATGACGCTCGACGGAGAAACAGCAGACGTGTCGCCGGATAACTCCCCAGGAGCTGAAAGTTTCGACGCAAACCCGGCTGACGCTTATTTTGCTGTTAAGGGCCTGCAGGCCTTTTATGGCGACAGCTATATCGTGCAGGATGTCTCATTCCAGATTAATGAGGGCGAGATCTTGGCGCTGCTTGGCCGCAATGGCGCCGGCAAAACGTCAACTTTGCGGGCCATAGCCCGCGCAGAAGCTCCTGTGCTGAGACACGGTGAAGTTTGGTTGCAAGGTGTGCCGTTGCACGGTGCTGCAACCCATGAAGCCGCGCTGGCCGGCATTCAACTGGTTCCTGAAGACCGTCGCATCATCCAGGGGCTCACAGTTCAGGAAAATTTGGATTTGGTGCGCATTGCGGGGGATCCGGGGTGGGAGTTTGAACGGATCTTTGATCTGTTCCCGCGCTTGAAGGAACGCCGCAAGCAAGAAGGCACGACGCTTTCTGGCGGCGAACAGCAGATGCTCGCAATCGGCCGGGCCCTTGCCCGCGACCTGAAATTACTTTTGCTCGATGAGCCCTACGAAGGTCTGGCGCCTGTTGTCCGGCACGACATCGAAAAGGCCCTCATCGAAGTCCGCAACGCTGGCATCACAACCATCATTGTGGAGCAAAATGCGGTGGCTGCCCTCAAGCTGGCAGACCGTGCTGCGATCCTCGACACTGGCGAAATCGTTTTTGATGGGTCTGCCAAGGAAGTGCTCGATAACGAGCAACTCCGGCACGACTATTTGGCCATTTAAGGCCACGCCACAGACTCTGCCGCACTAGGCGTCGTAATTTCCGGCGCGTAAGATTATCATCTGAAGATGAAGCGTGCCTTCTCAGAGCTCCACGACCGTCGCTTTGATGTGATCGTCATTGGCGGCGGCATCAATGGGTCCAGCGCCGCGCAGAACCTGGCGGCGGGTGGATACAATTGCCTAGTGGTGGACAAGGGCGATTTTGGCTCCGGCGCCAGCGGCCGCTCGGCGCGCATGCTTCATCCTGGCTTGCGATATTTCGAGGCCCGAAATCCGCTGTTTCATTTTGGTGCGCATCCTGGCCGGTTCATTGATGCGCTGCGCGGTGCCCGCCAGGCCATGCAAAGCGTCAGCGAACATTTGAAAGATGCCGGAGACCGTGTCTGGCCCTACAGGATGTGCTTTCCCATCTACAAAGGCGATGTGTTCAAGAGCTGGCATGTGAGTGCTGGGATCAAGCTGCTTGAGCTTTTGGGCGATGGCACCGTGCCGTTCGACTTTGAAATGGTCGACCGTGACTATTCTGCGAAGATTCCGTTCTTTGAAGACTTTCGTGACGGGCACAGCCTCGAAGCAATTGCTTGCTACAACGAGTTCAAGTTCGACTGGCCGGAGCGGTTCTGTGTGGACATGGCGCTGGATGCTGAGCGCAACGGCGCCACTCTGGTGAACTATTGCACCGCGCGCCTTGGCCGGCAAAGTGCGGCCGGCGACTGGACCGTGACGCTCACAAGCTCATCTGTTCCCGCGCTTGCCCCCGCTGAGGTTCAAGCCCCGGTGGTCTTGAACATGGCGGGAACCTGGATCGACGATGTGCTGCCGCCAAATCAGCATAAAGGCAGGCTCATCCAGGCCACCAAGGGCATCCACATTGTGGTTGAGATGCCGGACACCTATCAGGGCTTTGGCGTTGCCTCGCTCAACAGTGTGGGCGAGCCCTATTATGTTTTGCCGCTGCACAAGAACTTCTACTCCATCGGCGTCACGGAAACTCTGTTTGAGGGTGATGCCACCGATATCTCGGCAAGCGATGAGGAAATCGATTTCCTGATCAACGAGACCAACGCTCTTATCCCAGGCCGCCAGTTGCGGCGGGCTGATGTGTTGCGATCATGGGCCGGCGTCAGGCCGCTGACCTTCAGCAAATCTCATCCCAAGGGCAGCCGTGCGCGGGCCTTGCATGATCTGACAGAACGTGGGCTTTCAGGAGTCTTTGCCTTGACCGGCGGACCGATTATGACCCATCGCAGCGCCGGGCGGCTGGCGCTTGATGCGGTGGCCTCAAAGCTTGAGCCCTCAGGGCGAGCCGGGCGGGTCGATACCTCGCCGTTTGCGTTCTCCAACAGCGACAATTCTCCTCCGTTCCTCGCCGATGAGCCCGATGTTCGTGTCGCCGACATTGAGTTTGGTGTCACAGGGGAGCATGCACAGTCGCTGATAGATGTGCTGTTGCGGCGAACGGGTCTGGCTTGGCGTCGTGAACTCACACGACGCGAGGTCGAGCAGGCCGCGCAGATCGTGGGGCCGCACTTGAACTGGTCAACTGAAGAAACGTCGGCGCAGATTGCAGACTATATGGCGTTTCAGGAAAACGTGTTCCGCCGCCCCGGTCCCTAATCCATCAGGACATCAATGGCCGGGAGCAGTTCGTCAAAATGATCGATGACATGGTCCGCGCCAAGTTCGCGTGGCGGAATGTCCGTGTAACCAAAGCTTACGGCAATGGACTTCACGCCCGCATCCAGCGCTGCATCAATGTCGTTGTGACTGTCGCCCACCATGATGGAGCGCGCCGGATCGCCGCCAACGCGCTCGATCGTTCCCAGCACATGGCCTCCATCCGGTTTGCGGATAGGCAAGCTGTCGCCGCCCAGCACAGCGCTGAAATGATGGGAAAGCTCCATCTGCTCCAGCAGGGTGTGGGACAATTGCTCAAACTTGTTGGTGCACACAGCCATCAGCGCCTCGCGCTCGGCCAGGCCGGCGAGCGCCTTGTGTACGCCGGGGAAGGGAACCGTGTTGGCAGCAATGTTTGCACCGTAGTATTCGATAAACTCCGGCAGCATCGCCTTCAGCTCTTCCTGCGAGGCGGGGCTGCCGGTGGCCGCCATCATCTCGTCCATGAGAACCAGGGCACCCTTGCCCACCATGGACCGCACCGCGTCAAACGAAACCTGGCCGCGGCCGCGGCGGCGCAACAATTCGTTGCCGGTTGCTGCCAGGTCCGGGGCGCTGTCCACCAGGGTGCCGTCCAGGTCGAAAATGATGCAGAGAGGTTTCGTCATGGGTGCTTTCTTGCGAGGCTTTGTCCGTGCTAATGAAGGCGCCAAAGAGCACGCCGCGCTTGGGCGGTCAACAGGAGGTCGCGCTTAAAATGGACACGTTGAACGACAAATCTCTCATCAAAGACAAATGCCTTATTGCCGGCAAATGGGTTGGCGGGTCCGACACCGCCGAAGTGACCAATCCAGCAACTGGTGAAGTGATCACCACGGTGCCCAGGCTTGGCGCAAAAGAGACCGAAGAGGCCATTGCCGCTGCGGCCGAAGCCATGAAAGGCTGGTCCAAGCGCACCGCCAAGGAGCGCTCAATAGTTCTTCGGCGCTGGTATGACCTGATGATGGAGAACCAGGACGATCTTGCTGCCATCATGACCGCCGAGCAGGGCAAGCCCCTGGCAGAAGCCAAAGGCGAGGTTGTGTATGGCGCCTCGTTCACCGAATTCTATGCCGAGGAAGCCAAACGGATTTACGGTGAGACCATCCCGAGCCACAAGCCCGATGCGCGCATTGTCGTGCAGCGCCAGCCGATTGGTGTTGTGGCGGCGATCACGCCGTGGAATTTCCCGATGGCCATGATCACCCGCAAGGTGTCGCCCGCTCTGGCGGCCGGGTGCGGCGTGGTGTGCAAGCCGGCGAGCGATACGCCGCTAACCGCTTTGGCAATTGCCGAGCTGGCCAACCGGGCCGGATTGCCTGAAGGCCTGTTCAGCGTCATCACCGGCAGCGCCACCGCGATTGGCGGAGCCCTGACGGCAAGCGACACGGTGAAAGCGTTGACCTTCACAGGCTCAACGGAAATTGGCCGGGTTCTGATGGAACAGTGTGCGGCCACCATCAAGAAGGTGGATCTGGAGCTTGGTGGCAACGCGCCCTTCATCGTGTTTGATGACGCGGATCTGGATGCTGCCGTTGTGGGCGCCATGGCCTCCAAATATCGCAACGCCGGACAAACCTGCGTATGCGCCAACCGGATATTGGTTCAAGACGGTGTCTACGACACCTTCTCAGAGAAGCTCGCCAAGGCGGTCATGGATCTGAAAGTGGGACAAGGCACCGAAGTGGGCGTCACCACGGGCCCGCTGATCAATGCGGCTGCGATCGAGAAGGTCGAAGAGCATGTGCAGGACGCTGTTGCCAATGGTGCTGAAATCGTGGTGGGCGGTTCAGCCCACGCGCTCGGCGGCAATTTCTACCAGCCGACGGTTCTGAAGAATGTCACCACCAAGATGCTGGTGACCAATGAGGAAACTTTCGGGCCCGTAGCGCCGCTGTTCCGTTTCAAGACCGAGCAGGAAGCCATCGATCTTGCCAATGACACCGAGTTCGGTCTGGCCTCCTATTTCTACAGCCGCGACATTGGCCGCTGCTGGCGGGTGGCCGAGGCACTGGAGACGGGGATTGTTGGGATCAACGAAGGCATCATCTCAACCGAGGTGGCCCCGTTCGGCGGTGTGAAGCAGTCGGGCCTCGGGCGCGAAGGCTCGCACCATGGCATCACCGAGTTCACCGAAATCAAGTACATGCTGATGGGTGGGTTGGACACTTGACCCGCTCAGTGATTGGACGTGCCTGATGTCACAAGATGATCTGAAAAAAGCAGCCGCCGAGGCTGCATTGGTGCATGTGCGCGACGGCATGCGGCTTGGGCTTGGAACCGGCTCAACCGCGCGGCCATTTGTGGATGCTGTTGGCCGGCTGGTGGCGGAGGGGTTGAATGTGGTGTGTGTGCCCACATCTGAAGCCACCGCTGAACAGGCGCGCGGGTTGAACATCCCGCTCTCAACGCTCGATGAAACGCCGCATCTGGATGTGACGGTGGATGGTGCAGACGAGCTCGACAGCCAGCTGCGCCTCATCAAAGGCGGCGGCGGCGCGCTGTTGCGCGAGAAGATTGTTGCCAGCGCATCTGCGGAGATGGTGGTGATTGCTGACAGCTCAAAGCGGGTGGATATGCTGGGCGCGTTCGCGCTGCCTATTGAGGTGGTGCAATTCGGTGCTCAGGTCACGGCGGGCAAGGTGGTTGGAATTTTGAACGAGTTGAGCTTGCGGCCGGACGTTCGCCAACGTCAGGGCGCCAGCGGGCCGTTCATTACAGATGGTGGGAATTTCATATATGATTGCCATTTGGAACAGCTGCCCAACCCAGAAGAGCTTGCCCTTGCGCTCCAGGCCCAAACCGGTGTGGTGGAGCACGGATTGTTTATTGGCCTTGCGGCACGGGCCTATGTAGCCAGTGCTGAAGGCGTTGAAGAACTTGTTGCGTAAAGAGAGGAAATTGAGATGAGAGCCATTGTATTTGGAGCCTTTGCGGCATTGTTCGTCCTCGTGGTGTCACACCCGGCCATGGCCGCTGACCCGACGCCATCACACGTGAAGGCGGCCCGCGAGATGCTGGCGCTCACGCAAGCTGATAAGATGTTCAATGGCGTGCTGCCGGTTCTCCTGAAACAGGAAATTGGTGTGTTGGAGAAGTCGTACTCGAATGTCACGAATGAAGTCGCCCGTCGGTTTGAGATCTTGTTTTTGACCGAAGCGCAAAAAGGCATTGATCAAGCGATGGACAAAGTGGCTGCGGCTTATGCCGAAGCATTGAGCGAGGACGAACTCAATGAGATCTCCGCATTCTACAAAAGCCCGGTTGGCCGCAAGATGATCAAAATTAAACCTGAGATGGGCCAGAGGGCCCTGAAAATCGGGATTGAATGGGGTCAAAACGTGGGCTCGATCATTGGCAAAAAGGTGGTCCTGCAAATGAAAGCGGAAGGCCTCAAGTTTTAGCTTAGTCTTGCCGTCGTGTTAGAGTGCAACCCAGGCTCGCAAGCAAGGAGAGGGCGCTGATGACCGAGACCCTACCGGACGAACGCGATAGCCAAGTTGGCCGCGCCATTGTTGAAGATAATGCGGAGTTGGAAAGCTATTACGGCGATCTGGCCTCTCTCGATACGGCGGCGCTCTGGACCGTTGCCAACGACATTGAGCCGTGGGAACCAACACCGTCATCAGCTCCCACCATATGGCGTAACAAGGCGTTGCGGCCCCAAGTGATGCGCTCGCTCGACCTTGTGTCGCCTGAGAAGGCGGGGCGCCGAGTGGTCTACCTGCGCAACCCAAAGCGCAAGGACGTGAGCGCCTGTTGCGGCTGGTTGTTCAGCGGCATCCAGGTGATGTGGCCCGGCGAGAAGACCTCTGCCCACAAGCATGCAGCATCTGCCTTGCGCTTCATCATGGAAGGGTCCGGCGGCTACACCGTGGTTGACGGGCACAAGATCACTTTCAGCGCCAGGGATTTCGTTATTACCCCCAACGGCACCTGGCACGATCATGGTGTTTTGGAGGACGGTGAGATTTCCATGTGGCAGGACGGGCTGGATATCCCGCTGACAAATGCACTCGAAGCCAACTTCTACGCCGTGCATCCGGATCTTTATCAAAAGCCCAATTACCCGGAAAATGATTCACCCGGCTCGTATGGAGCGCCTGGTCTGTTGCCAGCCAACGAAACCTGGGATCATGCATATTCGCCATTGATGAAGTTTGGCTGGAACGAGACTTACGAGGGCTTGCAGAACTACGCAAAGGTTTCCGACGGCTCACCCTATGACGGCATCATCATGCGCTACACCAACCCCCAAACCGGCGGGCATGTGATGCAAACCATGGGCGCCCATATGCAAATGTTGCGGCCGGGCGAGGCCACCAAGGCGCACCGGCATACCGGCAACGTGATCTATCACGTTGCCAAGGGCAACGGGCACTCAGTGATCAACGGCATCAAGTTTGAGTGGGCTGAGAAAGACATCTTCTGCGTGCCGGCATGGATGTGGCATGAACATGCCAATGGCGCTGACGGTGAGGAGGCCTGCTTGTTCTCCTTCAACGATTTCCCGGTGATGGAGAAGCTTGGGTTTTACCGCGAGGAGGCGTTTGCGGAGAACGATGGGCATCAAACGGTTGAGGCGGCGGGGTAGGGGCACGCTGGCGTGTCTGCGCGTGACGAAGAGTTGATTTGAAACGGCGCACGGCGCCAACACATGGATGCGATGCTGGTTCCGGCAGCATCCTTCGGGACTTCACAGAAAGATTTGAAAATGGCTGAGTATGATTACGACCTGTTCGTCATTGGTGCAGGTTCAGGCGGGGTTCGGGCTGCGCGCATGGCGGCAAGCCATGGCGCGAAGGTGGCGGTGGCCGAAGAATACCGGGTTGGCGGCACTTGTGTGATCAGAGGCTGTGTGCCCAAGAAGCTGTTCGTCTATGCCAGCCACTTTCCTGAATATGTTGAAGACGCAGGCGGTTATGGCTGGTCGATCGAGCCTGGATCCTTCGATTGGGCGACCCTGATCGCCAACAAGGACAAAGAGATCGACCGGCTGAACAGCATCTACATCCGCAACCTGGAAGCTTCCGGCGTCAAGATCATTCAGTCACGGGCCACCTTGCAGGATGCGCATACTGTGAACCTGGCGCCAGATGGCTCCAGCGTTACCGCCAAGCATGTTCTGATTGCCACCGGGGCAACGCCGTTCGTTCCGGAGTTCCCCGGCTCCGATCTTGCGATCACGTCCAACGAAGCGTTCCACCTGGAAGCCTTGCCTGAGAAAATCATGGTTGTGGGCGGCGGTTACATTGCGGTTGAGTTTGCCGGCATTTTCAACGGCTTGGGTGTTGAGACCACTCTGCTTTATCGGGGCCCGCAGATCTTGCGGGGCTTTGATGACGACTTGCGCGATGCGCTTGCGCTGGAAATGCGCAGCAAGGGCATAAACGTCAAAACCGAAAGTGACATTGCAGAGCTTGAAAAGACGGCGTCCGGCCTTTCCGCAACGCTCAAGTCGGGTGAAACGTTGGAGACCGGATTGGTTATGTATGCCACCGGCCGGGTGCCGCACACTGCGGGGCTGGGCTTGGAAGAGGCAGGTGTGGAACTGGCCGGCAAGGGCGAGGTCAAGGTCGATGCCTATTCGCAAACCACTGTGCCCAACATTTATGCCGTGGGCGATGTGACCGACCGCATGAACTTAACGCCGGTGGCCATTCGCGAAGGGGCCGCGTTTGCGGAAACCGTGTACAACGATACGCCCACAGCCGTTGACCATTCCAACATAGCAACGGCTGTGTTTTCGCAGCCGGAGATCGGCACCGTGGGGCTGACCGAAGCTGAAGCGCGTGAGCAATTTGCCGAATTGGACATTTACAAATCGAGTTTCCGGCCGATGAAATTCATTCTGCCCGGCCGCGAAGAGAAAATGATGATGAAGCTGATTGTCGATGCGGCCTCAGACAAGGTGGTTGGCTGCCACATTCTCGGGCCCGATGCCGGCGAAATGGCGCAACTGCTTGGCATTGCTGTGAAAATGGGTGCCACAAAAGCTGATTTCGATGCCACTGTTGCAGTTCACCCCACTGCTGCTGAGGAACTGGTGACAATGCGCGAAAAATGGACGGCGCCGGCAGGCTAACCCGGAGCTGTGATGCTTGTTTGGATAAACCATTTTGTGGTTGCCGCCTGGCATGCTTGAATGTGTCATTGATGGTTGGGGCCGATATTCGGCAGAGAAAGAAGAGGAGACAACAATGACATTGCGTAAACTCGGATGCGGGGCAGCGATTGGCATGGCAGGTGCCTTTGGGCTGGCTCTTGCTCTTACCCCGGCGCTGCCGGTTTCCGGCGCACAAGCGGCGACGGTTTACAACTTCAACAAGCCGCAAAAGCCCGGAAAACGGGTGGTTAGACGGCGTCAGAAGCCGCAGTCGAACTCACCGTTCTTCTTCTTCTCGCCGGCTTGCATGATCCCAGGCGGCGGCAGCGTGGTCTGCGCGCAACAAGCGCTGACAAAGAAGAAAAACTGAAGCTAGGCGCAAATCGCTGAAATTTCGGGCCGGTCGGTAATACCGAATCGGCCCGTTTCATCTTGACCTGAATCGCCGCTGGCTATCTGGTCACTTCATGAGCAAATCTCGCAACATTTGTGTCTATTGCGGTTCAGGTCCCGGGATCGATCCGATATATGCCAGCGCGGCCCACACGCTTGGGCGGCTGCTTGCTGAGGGGGATGTGGGCCTGGTCTATGGCGGCGGCAGCTTGGGCCTGATGGGGATCACCGCAAAGGCGGTGCTTGATCATGGCGGCTACGTCACAGGCATTATTCCAGACTTTTTGGTCAAACGGGAAATGATGCTTGAAGACGTGCAAGACGTCATCATCACAGAAAACATGCATGAACGAAAAATGGCGATGTTCGAGCGCTCCGACGCATTCGTTGCCCTGCCGGGCGGGGTCGGGACCCTGGAAGAGCTCATCGAAATGAGCACATGGCGCCAGTTGGGACGGCATACCAAGCCCATCATCCTGGCAAATGTTGCAGGTTTTTGGGACCCATTGCTTGATCTGCTCAACCATATGCGCTCGCAGGAATTCATAAGAGCCAATCTTGAGGTGCACATGGATGTGGTGAACAGGCCGGAGGACATATTGACGACCATCGAAGCAAGATTGGCCTAAAGATTGTCTCCATTAGACCATTACATATGTTGAACGATGCGGCCATGGACACCACGCGGACAGGAGCTCTGGTGATGGCCCTTAAAAAGCGGAACCGGAATATCGTTTGATGCAAACTCCACTGGGCATATCAGGTGCGGTCATATGTGTCGCGCTTAACGCCGTGCCGGCCCAGGGGCAGAACGTGGCCGCTTGTGTTCAGATGCAATCGAGCCTTCAAAGGCTTGATTGCTACGACAGGCTGTTCCGCGGCAACCTGGTGGCCCCGGTTGAGACCAAGATGGACCTGAAACCCGTTGCGCCGCCGAAGACGCAACTTCCGGCGATGGCTGCCCCGCCTCAGGCGCAACCGCCGATTGCCGCTGCAAACCAGGAAGTGCTCAAGACTGATCTGGTCACCAATTCCATCAACAAGTCCACGAAGTTTCAAGATCGCGACCAACCCCAGCCGCAGATGAAGCCCAAACCGCAGCAAAACCTCAAACCACCCAAGCAGGTTAAGCCAAGCTGGGGGATCCGTGATGAGGACAATGCCAAGCTGGTGGTTTCGAGTTCCCAACAGATGCATCGCAATATCGTGGGGCGGAAATCGAGGCTTAGCCTTGAGATCGTCTGCAAGGACAACACGACGTCTCTGCAGCTGAAATTTGGCGGAAACATTGTTGCTTCCGCGCTGGATACGGCGCGAGTGCGGTTTTCCGTGGATGAGCGTCCGGCGGAAGATTATCTGTTTTCGATATCGAGCGATTTCAAATCGGTTGGCCTGTGGAGCGGCGAGGAGGCCATTCCCGTCATCAAAACGTTGCTTGATGGTTCAAAGCTCACCGTGGAAGGCGCGCCTTACTTTACCCGCCCCGTAAAGGCAGGGTTTGCAATTCAAGGCCTAAGCAATGCAATCCAGCCTGTGCGAGGATCCTGCAACTGGTAGTGCGCACCGCAGGAGCAGAACGGACCCAGTCGTTGAACCGGTCATTCCTAGAGCCAACCGCGCGCTGCCGCATCGACCGCGATGATCACGATGTTGCCGGCAATGAGCCCGCCCTGAAACACCAAGGACGGAGCAGAGTTCCAATCGCTGTTGCCTGCGCCTGCGCTGTTAAACAGGCGGTTCATCAGGAATAGCGAGTTCATGACAAGTATAGAAACAATAAGCGGTATTTTACCGCCTAAAAGCCATCCCGTCATGAAGCTAATGTTCAGATATGGGTATATCACGTCATGATAGGCCCAACCAACTGTATCGATAATCCAAGTCATAATGATCCTCAACCTGAAACATAAATCCAGTAATTTTGATACTAAGTATAAACCATTAGAGGCCCTAGATTATGGTGTTGACGGGTTTAGTTGGTTTTGTGGTTAGAGAATACTTAATGCAGACGATGAGCCAAGGTGCTGGCCAAGGCCCGCGGGGCGAGCTATAAGCCTGCCCCAATCTGCACCCTTCCAAACGTGCCTAAAGCTTGAATATGCGCTATAGTGCGGGACCGGAACGGTGTGAAATCGTAGTTGAGTGAAAGGTTCGAGAAAATGGCCCAGCAATGGTCTCCTGAGAGTTGGCGCGGCAAGCCAGGTGTGCAAATGCCGGCTTACGAAGATCAAGACAAACTGACTGCAGTTGAGGCTGAGCTGGCGTCGTTTCCCCCTCTTGTATTTGCAGGTGAAGCTCGCAAGCTGAAACGCAAACTCGCCAAAGTTGCCGCCGGAAAAGGCTTCCTCCTGCAAGGAGGGGACTGCGCGGAGAGCTTTGCAGAACACTCTGCCGACAACATTCGCGACACCTTCCGCCTGTTCCTGCAGATGTCGGTGGTGCTCACCTATGCGGCCTCCTCGCCGGTGGTGAAGGTCGGGCGCATTGCCGGCCAGTTCGCCAAGCCGCGCTCGTCTGACATGGAAACCGTGGACAATGTGGAGCTGCCGAGCTATCGCGGCGATATCATCAACGATATCGAGTTCAACTCAAACTCGCGCAAACCGGACCCTGAGCGCCAGCTCTTGGCCTACCGCCAGTCTGCGGCAACACTCAACCTGATCCGGGCGTTCGCGCAAGGCGGTTATGCCAACCTGGAGCATGTGCACCGCTGGACCCTGGGCTTTCTGGCCGACACGCCGCAATATGAAAAGTACCAGGAATTGGCTGATCATATCACCGAAACCATGGACTTCATGAGGGCCTGCGGCATCAACGCAGACACGGTGCCTCAACTTCGCCAGACCGATTTCTTCACCTCCCATGAGGCGTTGCTGCTGGGTTATGAGCAGGCGCTGACACGGGTGGATTCCACCTCCGGCGACTGGTACGCCACCTCCGGCCACATGGTGTGGATTGGCGACCGCACGCGTCAGCCTGACCACGCCCATGTGGAATTTTGCCGGGGCATCCAAAATCCCCTCGGTATGAAGTGTGGGCCATCAATTGACCCTGATGAGATGCTCAGATTGATCGACACACTGAGCCCGGACAATGAACCAGGCCGCATTACGCTGATTGCCCGGTTCGGCAACGACAAGGTGGAGCAATATCTGCCTGCGCTCATCCGTGCGGTGGAGCGGGAAGGCAAGTCGGTTGTCTGGTCGTGCGATCCCATGCACGGCAACACCGTAAAGGCCTCCAGCGGCTACAAGACCCGGCCCTTCGACCGGGTTCTGGATGAGGTGAAACGCTTCATGGCGGTGCACCAGGCCGAAGGCACGCACCCTGGCGGTATCCACGTGGAGATGACAGGCGCCAATGTGACCGAGTGCATCGGCGGGGCGCGGGAAGTGTCTGAGGAAGATCTGTCAGACCGCTACCACACCCACTGTGATCCGCGGTTGAACGCCAGTCAGTCGCTTGAATTGGCGTTTCTGGTGGCCGAAGAGCTGAAGAAGGCGCGCCGGGACGACACCCCTGACTGGCAGGTGGATGCAGCAGAATAGACCCCTTCAGAAGCGGGGCTTGACGCCCCGCATTCTGGAGGCGTAAGACCTCACCCATGAAAACGGCCCCGGTTACACCGAACCGCAACACTTGCTGCGGCATTATTATCAGCTAGCGCTCACACGCTGGCCAGGCCGTTCTATTTTCAAATTTCCGATTGAACGAACCAGCCAGCGGCAGGAATGGCCCGTTGAAGGCGGGATAGATTTGGAACAGATCAGATGGAACTGAAGCTCTACAACACCCTAACGCGCAAAAAAGCGCCGTTTGTGCCGATCGATGCGAACAACGTGCGCATGTATGCCTGCGGGCCAACGGTCTATGATTTTGCCCATATCGGCAATGCCCGACCGGTGATCGTGTTCGATGTGCTGTACCGGTTGTTGCGGCACATCTACGGTGTCGGGCACGTCAAATATGTGCGCAACATCACGGACGTGGACGACAAGATCAATGCGCGGGCCGCAGAGGAGTATCCAGACCTTGAACTGAACGCTGCGGTGGCCGAGGTTACAGCGAAGACCACCAAGCAGTTCCACGAGGACATTGCCGCACTAGGCGTTCTGCCGCCGGATGTGGAGCCTACCTGCACCAGTCACATTCCGCAGATGGTGGAGATGATCAAGGTGCTGATCGCCAAGGGCAACGCCTATGAGGCCGAAGGCCATGTGCTGCTGGATACTGCAAGCGTTCCAGACTACGGCAGTCTTTCCGGGCGTTCTCTGGATGAGATGATTGCCGGGGCGCGGGTTGAAGTGGCCCCCTATAAACGCAATCCCTCCGACAGTGTGATGTGGAAGCCGTCTGACGACAGCCTGCCAGGATGGCCCTCGCCTTGGGGCCGGGGCCGGCCGGGATGGCACATAGAGTGCTCGGCCATGGCCAAGGAGCATCTGGGCGAGGTTTTCGACATTCATGGCGGCGGCATCGACCTGACATTCCCGCACCACGAGAATGAGCTGGCCCAGTCGCGCTGCGCCCACGACACCGACGTGATGGCCAATGTGTGGATGCACAACGGCTTCCTGCAGGTGGAAGGCGACAAGATGTCCAAAAGCCTGGGCAACTTCGTCACGATCAACGAGCTATTGGCCGACTGGCCCGGCGAGGTGCTGCGCTACAACATGCTGCGCAGCCACTACCGCCAGCCCATCGACTGGACCGTGAAAGGACTGGAGGAAAGCGCCAAGACCCTGGCGGGGTTTTATGGCGGAGAGGATTTCTCCAAAGCCGAAAAGAGCTTTGCGCCGCCTGTTCTTGAAGCGCTGAGCGACGACATGAACACGCCCGCCGTGATGACGGCACTGCATCAGCTTGCCCATTCAGATGACCGGCCGGCCCTGGTGTCGAGCCTCAGGGCGTTGGGCTTTGCCGGCGACCTCACCGACCCGCGCGCAAGCGGTGTTGACGAGGCGGCCATCCAACAGCGGATCGACCAGCGCCTTGCGGCCAGGGCGGCGAAGGATTTTGCCGAGGCCGACCGTATTCGCGATGAATTGGCCGCACAAGGCATCGCCCTTAAGGACGGGCCCGAAGGCACAACCTGGGAGCTGGTGCGATGAGCCGCGAGCGCATCTATCTGTTCGACACCACCTTGAGAGACGGGGCGCAAACCCCGGGCGTGGATTTCTCCCTAGAGGAAAAACGCCACATTGCCGGACTTCTGGATGAGTTGGGGCTGGATTATGTGGAAGGCGGATATCCCGGCGCCAATCCCACCGACACCGAGTTCTTCGAGAAAAACCGCACCAAAAAGGCCACCTTCACGGCATTCGGCATGACCAAGCGGGCAGGGCGCTCGGTCTCCAATGATCCAGGTCTCCAGGAGATCCTGCGCGCCGAGGCCGAGGCGATCTGTTACGTGGCCAAGGCGTCGGACTATCACGTGCGTGTGGCCCTTGGGTGCAGCAACGAGGAAAACTTGGAATCCATTCGCGATTCCGTTGTGGCGGCCCGCGATGCCGGCAAAGAGGCGCTGGTGGACTGCGAGCACTTTTTTGACGGCTTCAAGTCGAACCGGGAGTATGCCTTGGCGTGCGCCAAGCAAGCCTTTGAAGCCGGCGCCCGCTGGGTGGTGTTGTGTGACACCAATGGCGGCACCTTGCCGGGTGAGATTGGTGAGATCGTGCAAGATGTGGCCAAGGTGGTTCCGGGCGACCATCTGGGCATTCATGCCCACGATGACACCGGCAACGCGGTGGCCAACTCTCTGATGGCGGTGAAGGCCGGCGTGCGCCAGATTCAAGGGACCCTCAACGGCATCGGCGAGCGCTGCGGCAATGCCAATTTGGTGTCCATCATCCCCACACTGGCGCTTAAAGACAGTTTTTCCGAGCACTACGAGATTGGCCTGAGTAAGGCCCAGGTGAAAGACCTCACCCATGTGTCGCGCGCCTTTGACGAGCTGCTCAACCGGGCGCCGGACCGCCAGGCGCCCTATGTGGGCGAAAGCGCCTTTGCCACCAAGGCGGGCATCCACGCTTCTGCAATTTTGAAGGCGCCGGAAACCTACGAACACATTGCGCCTGCGGTGGTGGGGAACCAGCGCAAGGTGCTGGTGTCTGACCAGGCGGGCAAGTCCAATCTGTTTTCAGAGCTGGAGCGCATCGGCATAGAGGTGGACAAATCCGACACCCGGGTCGATGCCCTCCTGCGCGAGGTCAAAGAACGCGAAGCCCAAGGCTATGCCTATGATGCGGCCGATGCCTCGTTTGCCATGCTGGCGCGGCGTATTCTTGGAGGCGTGCCGAACTATTTTGACGTGGACAGTTTCCGCGTGATGGTGGAGCGCCGCCACAATGCCAACGGTGAGTTGGTCACCATGTCCGAGGCCACAGTGAAGATCACGGTGGACGGCGAGCGCATGATGTCGGTGGGTGAGGGCAATGGCCCGGTGAACGCGCTCGACAATGCTCTGCGCAAGGATTTGGGCCGCTATTCGGAGTTTCTGGAAGACCTGGAGCTAGTGGACTACAAGGTGCGCATTCTGGACGGCGGCACCGAGGCCACCACCCGGGTGCTGGTGGAAAGTTGCGACGGGGACGGGAACCGTTGGTTCACGGTTGGGGTGTCCGGCAACATTGTGGATGCCTCGTTCCAGGCCTTGATCGATTCCATCAACTGGAAGCTGATCCGCGACGGGGCGACGGCCTAGAGGCTCATCATCAGCATTCGGCCACGACACATGGGGGGCGGCTATTTACGGATGGCTTCCACAATGCGCTTCATGGTGCGTTCGGAAATCGTCCAGTCCTTGCTGCGGTAATTGCCTGCAAAAACGGTCACCGCCAAACGGTCCTTGGGAATGACGAAAAGGCGCTGACCACCGTGTCCGACGCCGGTGACCGCTTCAATCTCGCCCTTCTTGGAGGCGAAACGGCCGTGCCACCATTGAAAGCCATAACCATAGGTTCGTTGTCGCCCCAAGCGCCCAGGTCTTCGCGCAGGCGGCGTGAGGACAGGTGGATCCATTCTGCCGGCACGATCTGCTTGCCCTGCCAGCGCCCGTTGTGCAGCACCAGCGAGCCGATGCGGGCAAGGTCGCGGGTTGTGAGCCGCAATCCGGACGCAGCGCTTGGCATGCCGTCCGGCCAGCGCCCTGGGCCCAACCAGCGGCTGTTGTGAATGCCGAGCGGCTCAAACAGCACCCGGCGTGCAAACTTCGTGAAGGGTTCCCCGGTGATCTTTGCCACCGCACCGGCAATCAGCATGGTGAGACCGCCATTGTAGTACCAGCGCTCTCCGGGCGCCTCGCGCATGGGGCGGGACAGCACGTGGGCGAACGGGTTGGTGTTGTAGTAGATCATGATCTCGTCATTGTGGCTGCGCGAGTACGGCACATCCATTTCGTTCCATTCAAGCCCCGCCGTCATTGTGAGCACATGCTCAAGGGTGACGCCGCGCATCTTGGGGTCGGGCGTGCCGGGCCAATCGGAAAAGAACTCCAACACCGGCCGCTTCAGGTGTTCAGCAAACCGGTCCTTCAGCGCAATGCCGAGCAGCAGGCTTGTGACAGATTTTGAGATGGATCTAAGATCGTGCTCCTTGCCCGCGTTGTAGGTGGTCTCGCCCAAGGGGCGTCCCCACCGTTCATCCGGGGCGCTCAGGTATTGTTCGTAAATCAGCTTGCCGTCCTGCTCCACAACAACCGCATGGATATTGGCGAGCACGTCGTTCTTGAGATCACGGGCAAGAGCCGCCAACCCGGCGCGGGCATGCTCGGGGGCGGCAGCAACTTCCCAGCCATCATTGCGGGCTACAGGCGAAACATTGGGATCGTCCGCCAGGGCGAGACCCGAGGCAAAGCCAAGCAGGGTCCACAGGGCCATAAAAAGCAGAACGATGCGTGCCATGCCGGTTTTCCCTAATCGCCGCGTGCACCAAAACTGCCCTAGCAGCACGGGTGTTTGCAAGAGCGCGACCGGCTCAAGCTGTTCGTGACCGGTTGAACTCTTGCTCCAGGCGGTCGGCCAGTCCCCAGCCGTAGAGCACGATGGAGGCCGACCAGGTCCCTGATTGGTCTTCCACGGTGAGCCTTGCGGATGAATAGCGCCAGAAGTGGCGAACTCTGAGATCGCGAACCGCCGTCCACGGAATGAAATGAAGAGGGGACGGTGGCCCAACTTGAAAAACACCGGGGTGCGCAGATGAATGCCTGTATCGGACACTGTCACCCGCAGGCAGTTGCTGTAGTTGCACAGCATCCTGAGGCGGGCGCTGCACCAGGTGAACAGCTCGCCTTGCGGTGGATCGTCGGACCCGAACCGCTTCGCCAGATCAGACCAGCCACCGATCCGCGAGATGAGATAGACGATCGCCATCCAAAACAGCGGAAACACAATCGCAAATCCGGCGATGGCAAGAATGACTATGGCTGTTTCCGACATGAAGACGCGGGTGCCTCAGAGGTTTAACGGACGGTGCGTGCCAGCACTTGCCTTATGCATCATCTTTCAATGTTTGTCTCTTTGTGGCGGCGAGGCCACTCTCCCGTCCGCGCCCACCAGGCGAGAGTAAACGGCAAAAGCAAGAAGCAGGCTTTCCGCGTCGCCGCTTTTCAGGCGATCAATGTAGTCATCCATGTGCCACCTAACGAGTTGGGCACACGCTATCGATCGGGCCATAGCAGACCGTTAAACCACGTGTCCACCGCCTTGCGTCCGTGAGCGGAGCGTTGCACACTCTGGTGCAGACACAATCACAAGAGCGGGAGGCCTCAACCATCATGGCCTATAGCGAACCATCATTCACCCTCGGCATCGAGGAAGAGTACCTTCTGGTCAACAAGGAAACCCGCGATCTGGTGCGCGAAACGCCCGAGGGCCTGATGGAGGCCTGCTCCGACGCGCTGGAAGATCAGGTCTCGCCGGAATTCCTGCAATGCCAAATCGAGGTGGGCACCCGGGTGTGCAAAACCCTCGCTGAGGCGCGGTCTGAACTGACCATGCTGCGCTCGTCGATTGCCGATGTGGCCGGCAGGTTCGGCCTGGCGCCGATTGCCGCCTCAACCCATCCGTTCGCCAACTGGAAGGACCAGCACCACACCCACAAGGAGCGCTATGACACGTTGGCGCGCGATTTGGGCGGGGTGGTCCGGCGCATGCTGATTTGCGGCATGCATGTGCATGTGTGCATCGACGATGAAGACATGCGCATCGATATCCACAATCAGCTGTCCTACTTCCTGCCCCACCTCTTGGCGCTGTCCACCTCCTCGCCGTTCTGGCAGGGCCAGGACATGCAGCTCAACAGTTACAGGCTGGTGGTGTTCGATGCCCTGCCGCGCACCGGCCTGCCGCCGCAGTTCGGCTCGTTCGGTGAGTTTGAGCGCACCGCCAACGTGCTGGTGCAGGCCGGGCTGATTGAGGACACCACGAAGATCTGGTGGGACTTGCGGCCCTCTGCGCGCTTTCCAACACTGGAAATGCGGGTGTGCGATGTGCCGACCAGGTTGAACGACACCCTTGCCATTGCCGCGCTCTACGTCTGCATAGCCCGCATGCTCTACCGGCTTCGGCGCAACAACCAGCGCTGGCGGCAATATCCGAACTTCCTGATCGACGAAAACCGCTGGCGGGCCCAGCGCTATGGCATGGATGAAGGGCTGATCGATTTTGGCATTGGGCGCGTGGTGCCTTTTGCCGACCTGGTTGAAGAGGTCATAGATCTGGTGCGCGAAGATGCCGAAGCCATGGGATGCATGGCGGAGGTTGAGCATGTGCGGCAGATTGTCAAAGACGGCACCAGCGCAGACCGCCAGCGCCGGGTCTACACTGAAGCGATTGCCAAGGGCGCCGAGGCCGACGAGGCGCTCAAGGCGGTGGTGGACTTGCTGATGGAGGAGACTGTCGCCTGAACTCTGCGTCCCCTCCAGAACGCGTTAAGGGGTTAGTGCAACGTCATTCCCGCGAAGGCGGGAATCCAGGGGCGGTTAGTTCAATTTGTGTGGCCCCTGGATGCCTGCCTGCGCAGGCATGACGAAATGGTTGGCAGGGGCGCGGGGGGCGGGCGCCTTACCCAAGCCTTAACTGGAAGCTGAGAATTTAAGGCGCATTCTTCATATGATCTTTCTGGCTGTGTGCCAGACTCTCCTCATAGCCCAATGGTCTCTGCGACGGGCGTAAAAGAGTTAAGATCTCCCGTTGCCGGCTCAAGTCCTCGGGCTTTGAGAAAGGAGATCGTTATGACATCTCGAAAACTACTCAGCATGATCTGTTCGCTTGGCGGTGCTGCCATTCTGGCGATCATGTTCATCTCAACCCCGGCCGCGGCCAACGGCCCGGTCTGTGTCGAACGCGCCAAGCTGGTGCAAGGGCTCAACGCAAAATATCAGGAACAGCGCAAAGGCGTAGGGATCACCTCGGCCGACACCGGGGCGTTGGAGTTCTATGCCTCAGAAAAGGGCACGTGGACCATTGTCGTGACCACCACGGGCGGCCAGACATGCATCCTGGCAACCGGCCACTCCTGGCACACCATGCCCGCTGTGGCGATGGGTCCTGGAGCCTAAACCGGCCCGTGCACGAACGGCATGATTAGTCGGAGTGCGGCCGACCGGATGTTATGGCGGGTGTCGTGCTGCCGGTAATCACCGGTGCATCTTGCACGGAGACATCCAACTTTGCGTTGGCACCCATATTGAAACCCGCATACGCGGCGAGCCAGGCACTTGCGAGCAATCCACATGATGCCGGACCGTATTGCTTAAGCCAATCCATACTGACCTCCTCAACCCAGTCCCATTACTCTGTCGCCCAACCGGTAAACGACCGGTTAAGAATGAGGTTGGCGAAACAATGGGGCGATATTTTGCCGTTGAAAATTATTCATTTGATCTGCCGGCCCACCTCTCCCAGAAGGATCTTCGTGAAATCAGCGTTTGAGAGGATGCAGTCATGAAAATCGGGTTCATTGGTCTGGGCAATGTGGGGGCCAAGCTGGCGGGCAGATGGCTTCCCAAACTTTCTCGTGGACCGCGAGCCCGAAGAGGCCGGGCATGAGGTCACTGTCTCCGAAGCGAGCTAGGCCAGCATGACCTCGTCGCTCACCATGTATCAGGTGGATGCGTTTGCCGACGCCCTGTTCGCAGGCAACCCGGCCGCGGTGCTTGTGCTTGAGGAGGCACTCGACGTCCCCCTGATGCAAGCCATTGCCGCAGAGAACAATCTGCCGGAAACCGCCTTTGCGGTGCGCCAGAAAGATGGCTATGCCCTGCGCTGGTTCACCCCCGCCAACGAGGCGGCCTTTTGCGGCCATGCCACCCTGGCCACAGTTCATGTGCTCGTCACCGAATATGGTGCCACCGGAACCCTGAGGTTTGCCACGAACGTGGGGGATTTGACCGTGAGCGCCGGGCCTGACGGCTACTCGATGATTTTGCCCGCCTTTGCGCCCGAAACGGTTGATCCTGAGCCTGATTGGGTGGGCGCGCTGTTTCCAGGCGGGGTGAGGGCGGTTTTCAAGAACTTTGAGAACAAGTTCGTTGAACTTGGCTCCCAGGCCGAGGTGGAGGGGTATGTGCCTGATCTGGCGGCCCTCAGCGAGGTTTACGACATTGACCTGTGCATCACGGCCAGGGGCGATGAGGTGGATTTCGTGTCGCGCTATTTTGCGCCGCGTGCGGGGATCCCCGAAGACCCGGTCACCGGCTCCACCCACGCCACCCTGGTGCCCTTTTGGGCAGAACGGCTCGGCAAAACGGTGCTTCGCGCCGTTCAGTGCTCCAAGCGCGGCGGGGCCTTGGGCGCTGAGATGCAAGGCGAGACGGTGCGGCTGACCGGCTCCGCGGTGACCTTCATGCGGGCCCAGATTGCCGTGCGCTGAAAGCGCCCCTTTTTTTGTCAACTTTTTGCGCCTATATTAGGGGTGCCGGTTTTCGGATCGGCTATGGCGATAAATGGCTGTCGTAATAAACCATTCGGACCCGGGGGCAGTACCCGGCACCTCCACCAAAAGCTGTTCCGAACTGAACGTCTCATTGGTGGCACCAAACCTGAGAAAACCGCTGAAAAAACGGCTTTTGATGGGGGTGAAACAGGATCGACGAGGGTGTAAAGGGCAAGTTTTCGCTCGGCATGGTTCCGCCGTATCGGGCCATTTTAGTAGTTGCAAATGACAACTATGCTGAGGCACGTCTCGCTGCGTAAGCGGTGCGACTGTTTCGATTTAAGTCCTGATCCCTAGCAGGCTCAGGCGGGGTTCGGCGGGCACCTGGCAACAGAAGCCCGCCATTTCTCATGTCCGGTTGGCGTTACGGCGTGGGAAAATGGTACACCAGCGTAACGTTTCGGTTACTTTCGTAGCCTAAAGATTAATTCCTCAACCAGCAGAGGAATGGAAGGCAATGCCGGAAGATCAAATGCGCTATGATCTGCTCGCCCAGCAGGCGCTGAGAGGCGTCGTCCGGGCTGCCCTTGAGGTTGTCCGCAAGGACGGTTTGCCCGGGGAGCATCATTTCTACATTGCGTTCGACACAAATCACCCCGGTGCCAAGCTTTCAGACCGCCTGAAGCGCAAATATCCCGAAGAGATGACGGTTGTTCTGCAGCATCAGTTCTGGGGGCTGGAAGTGCGTGACGATGGCTTCAATGTTGAGCTGTCGTTCGACAATATCCCCGAAAAGCTTGAAGTGCCGTTTGCCTCGATCCGCGGGTTCTTCGACCCGCATGTTCAGTTCGGCCTGCAGTTCGAGATGGAAGAGGCCAACCAGAACGACACCGCCAAGGATGAGGCGGGCGCACAGAACGGCGAGGCCCCCAAGATTGCCATAGTGGGCAAGGATGCCGGAAACGCTGAGGCGGACAATGAGGACGTGAAGGAGGCGCCTGAGGAAAAGGCGCCCGACGCCGAAACCGCCGCCGATGAGAGCAGCGAAAGCGCTGCAACCGATGACACCGAAGAAGGCGAGACCAAAGAAGAAGCCAAAGTGGTCAGCCTTGATGCTTTCCGAAAAACCTGAAGGTCCCCCAACGTTGGCGCAAACGATGACGACAAGATTGCTGTTCAGCACCTTCTTGCTGGTGAGCCTGGCCTTTGCGTTCGGCTCAAGCGGCGCCCAGGCGCAAACCAAGGGCGATGTCATTGGCGATCTCATCAAAGACGTGGCGGTGCCCCGCAAAAAGCCTTTGCGGGTTGTGGGTGGCGCGGTTGCCGCCAAAAAGCTGTTCGGCGCCAAGAAGGACGCTGCAAAGCTGAAGCCCCATTCCTATGGGTTCTACACCAAGGGCTGTTTGGCCGGCGCAGAGCAGCTGGAGCCCACGGGCCCGGCCTGGCAGGCCATGCGCCTGTCGCGAAACCGGAACTGGGGCCATCCCAAGATGGTGGCGCTGGTGCGGCGCCTGGCGGCGGAAGCCAAGGAGCATGATGGCTGGAACGGGCTGTTGGTGGGCGACCTTTCGCAGCCGCGCGGCGGGCCCATGCTCAGCGGCCACCGCTCGCATCAGATTGGCCTGGATGCAGATGTTTGGCTCAATCCCATGCCGAACCGCGAGCTCACCTACAACGAGCGCGAGAAGATCTCGGCCAAGTCCATGGTGCTGGACCGCAAACGGCTTAACCGCAAGCGCTGGACCGAGGCCCATGCCAAGGTGCTGTACCGGGCGGCCAACTACAATGAGGTTGAGCGGATTTTCGTGCATCCGCCGATCAAGAAGGAAATGTGCGAGTGGGCCACCCGCAAAGGGTTCAAGAACCGCGGCTGGCTGGGCAAGATCCGCGCCTACTACGGCCATCACTACCATTTCCACATCCGCATCCGCTGCCCGAAGGGGACGGTGGGCTGCAAGGACCAGAAACTGGCACCGCGCCAGGACGACTGCAAGGCCAACCTGGCCTACTGGATGGGCTCAAAGCCATGGAAGAAGCCGGGCAAGCCCAAGAAGAAACCGAAAAAGAAGTACAAGCGTTTCGTGATGCAGCTGAAGCACCTGCCGAAGGCGTGCCGCACGGTTTTGAACGCCGACTAGGCCGTTCCGGCGCTCTGCCGGTTTGCGGTTTTTTGAATATGAACAAAAAACTCACTCAAAAAGGCCATATAGCGCTAATTCGCTCCTGATATCAGGACTTTGCGCGAATTTGGGTTCGTTTCGCAGAATCGGTGTTTTTGCTGATTTTCCGCCAGCGAAGATGAACGGACTTGCGGCCCGTTCCCCTGACAACCGCGCCTCTGCGCCACCCCGCATGCCTGCGCCACCCCGCGCCCCTGCGCCACCCCGCGCCCCTGCGAAAGCAGGCAACTGTGTTATTTCATCTGCATGTAGGTTTGTAGATTGTTTGGTCGCGCAACATAGCATTGAGCATTGTGAGGAGCTTTCTTGCAGTGGCGATGATGG
>JAAEUE010000302.1 GCA_024227565.1 Alphaproteobacteria bacterium | reverse complement strand
AGATTGCGACCCGACAAACACCTTGTCGATCTCTGGGCGACCTGCATTGCGGCTGACGGCACCCTGATCTGCGAAGGACGCAGCCTGGTGCTGGCAAAGGATGTCGGCACCTAGCAACTGTATCTCTCAAGTGATCTGAGGGGCCCATTTTGTTTGGGTTTTGCAAAGCGCGTTAGCGATTGTGACAAGCTTTCGTGCGACTGCAGTGATGACAACCTTGTGCGGTTTTCCAGCTTGGCGCAGTCGGTCTGCGAAGATTTTCAGAACCGGGTTGTGATGGCTGGCCACGAGCGCTGCCTGGAACAACACATGCCGCAACATACGCCGACCACCACCGATCGCCCGTTTGCCGCGCAGTGCACCACTGTCGTGCGCGATGGGCGCGAGGCCTGTCAGGGCAGCGGCCTGTTCGCCGGTGACCTGACCCAATTCTGGCATCTCTGCGATGAGCATTGTGCTAGCGACGGGTCCAATGCCAGGGATAGAGCGCAGGATATTGGCGGTTCCATTTAGCTCAGCGGTGGTATTGATCACCTCCTCAATTCGGCTTTCCAGCATTGTGACTTGATGATCGAGCAAAGCTCTCAGGTCGACATCCATTTGTTCCAAGCCCGCCTCACCACCGTGCCTGTGGCGCGCCTTGATCTGCATAAGAAGGCGTTTACGGGTTTCAACCAACTGCCCACGCTTTCCGGTCAATGCTCTGAGAAGACGCAACCTTTTGTGCGGAAGCTGCCGTCCGGCATCTGGGCGGAAGGCCATGAAGCGGGCGATCAGTTCGGCGTCGATCCGGTCTGTCTTGGCGCGCGTGCCTCTGCTGGTGGCAAAAGCTTTGATCTGGGCGGGTGGCAATTGGCGGTTCGCGATCCCAGCAGCCTCAAGAGCGGCCCAAAGCCGCCATTCCTGACCGCCCGTAGCCTCAAAGCACACCAGCGCCCGTTTGGTGTGAGCGACTTTGGTGAGTTGCGCGTGACCCTCATCATTATTCGCCAACCGCTGGTGGGAGCCATCAGCCAAACAATGAACGTCCAGCCAATCCCGCGACACATCTATGCCGATAATCTGATCTTGTGATATAATATCCATGCTCTCTTCCTTCTGCTCCGCGGTCCGATGTGGCCGCATTCAACTGTTCGAGACGATGAAGTGAGACGGCGCTGGCTCGCTAGGAAACGTGATCCCAGTTCTTTTTGGGTCACAAGGGTCAGACGCCAAACACCGCCCCGTCACCAGCCTTCGCCAAGGCCGGTGATGGGGCAACAATAGCAAACCCGAAATACAGAAGGGTCAGGACTATTGGCTTAGTGATAGTGTCAGATGGCTACTTTGAGCCGAGAGCGGGCGGGCTAAGAAAATGATGGTAGGCCGCTTTTCAAGGCGAATATT
>JAAEUE010000301.1 GCA_024227565.1 Alphaproteobacteria bacterium | reverse complement strand
TGGCCGAAGGATGCGTCCAGTGCCTCTGGATCGATCATTCGGAGCACGGCCGAAAAGGTGTCGTGCGAAGGGATCGAATACCCTCAACTTCGGGAAGCCCTTGAAACATGCTCTTCTGAACGACCAACAGCAACTTTCTCGGCGCAACTCTCCGCGCCACAAAGTCCTGCTGGAATACCTCATACCAGCGGCTTGATCAATTGACCGTTGCCCAATCGCGGCTTGTTATTGATGATATGCGCTCGGGATCATTTTCGAAGAAGTTCCATGCGTCCTCGCATTTGTCGAGAATATCCTCATGGCTATCGAAGACCGTAATGGCGAGTTTGTTGGCCCTCAGGTAGGCCCAGACATTTTCCATCGGGTTGAGTTCTGGCGCTTAGGCTGGAAGTTTCAGGAGTGTGATGTTTTCAGGCACTTCGAGCGCTTTGGCCTGATGCCATCCCGCACCATCCATGATCAGGAGCGCATGTGCGCCTGTCGCAACCGTTTTTGCGATTTCTTGAAGGTGCAGGCTCATTGCCTCTGCATCGACGCGGGGCAGGCTCAGGCCCGCAGCTGTGCCGCGTGCCGGGCAGGCGGGCCGAAGATGTAGCTCCATTTGTATCGCGTATCGCGCGGTGCGCGCGGACGGGTTCCACGGCGAGCCCAGATGCGGGTCACTGTTGCCTGCTGGCCAACCCGTGCTTCATCCCGGAACCACACTTCCAGCGGTTTTCCCTTTGCCCGGTCCGGCAGGATCTTGGCAGCTATGCTGCAAAAGTTTTTTTGAATGCCGCCTGTGCCTCGGGGGCGGCCTTGGGGTGCTCGGGGCGTACCGACAGCCTGCGAAAGCCCAACCTGGCCAGATAAGTGCCGACAGTGCGCTCCTGCAGTTCGACGCCAAACTCCGCCGCGATCCGACGTGCAAGATCAGCCCGACGCCAGCGTACCACACCGTCACGCTCCGGGTTTGGCCCGGCCTCGACCCAGCTTGAAAGCTGTGCCATCTGGTCGGGCGAAAGCCGGGGCTTCACGCCGCCGCCGCCTCGATTGGAGAGCCCTTCAAGCCCCTCCGCATTGTACCGATGAACCCAGTCGCGCAGCGTCTGCCGGTCCATCCCGCAGCTCTCGGCAGCCGCCTTTCGCGACGTGCCTTCCAACACAAGCGCAATCGCGAGCATCCGTCTCGCCACCTTGCCATCTTTCACGCGACCGGATGCTGTGCGCAAATCCCTCGCCGTCAGGTCATCGCGTGTAACCTTCACCGCTGCTCCCATGATCCCCTCCCATTTGGATGAGGATACTGATTCAGATATCGGGAAATTGGGGAATCCCAAAAGTGAGCCAAATGGTCTTACCGCTGGTATCATTCAAGAGATGTGCCGCCCCCATTTCAGCTTGCCGAGAAGGGGACGGTGTCAGATCACATCGAGGCTAATTCAGATTAAGGCATTGGCTCCGTATTGGGCCAACAAGCCTGTGGCTGAAATCGATGTGGACACCTGCAAAGGGTATGCCCGCTGGCGCAAGAAGTCGGCTTGGGCAATGCGTCGCGAAATGGGGACACTGAATGCGGCCTTAAAGCTGGCAGCAGAGCGCAGGCGTATTCCTTACGGGCCTGCGGTGAAGCTGCGACCCAAGGGTGTTGCCAAGGAT
>JAAEUE010000300.1 GCA_024227565.1 Alphaproteobacteria bacterium | reverse complement strand
GGCGGCCTGGACCGCCGCCTCAGAATATTCCGCCTGCCCGACGACCTGCACCGCACGCAGATGAGCAACAATGTCCCGGTGACGCTCAACCCGGACGGCGACAACCCGATCTGGGTCCGCGTGACGACGGAGGATGGATATAACGGGTGGTCGAGCCCGATGTTTGTTTATCGGTGAGGTGAACCGGGAGACGCCGGAGCTCTGGCGTCAGAACGGTTACTGATGAGCTAGTGGTGTCCGCCTAACATAAGATTCCGTTTTGGGATTCCCATTGCTGCTGATGTATGCGAGTCAGCTGCATGCGCACTGGAATATCATTTGAAGTTTCCCCCTCTGACCGCCGCCGACTGGAGGGCATTGTTGGGGATCGGAACGCGGCTCAGAAACACGTCTGGCGGGCCAGGATTATACTGTTGAGCGGCGAAGATTGCGGGACGGCGGAGATTATGCGCCGAACGGGCAAATCGAAGCCTTGCGTCTGGCGCTGGCAGGAACGTTTCATGGAAGAAGGTGTTGACGGCCTCTTGCGCGACAAAACCCGGCCTTCACGCATCCCTGCCCTCGATGAAGAGATTGCACGAGAAGTTGCCGCTCTCACTTTGAAGCCGCCGCCGGGCGAAACAACACACTGGACCGCCTCAATGATGGCAAAGGCCGCCGGGATCAGTGAGAGTTCGGTGCGCCGCATCTGGCGCGCTCATGGTCTGGCGCCTCACCGGTTCCGCCAATTCAAACTCTCCAACGATCCGCAGTTCGTTTCCAAGCTGCGCGATGTGGTTGGTCTTTATGTCAATCCTCCCGCCCACGCCATCGTGCTCAGTGTCGATGAGAAGTCCCAGATCCAGGCGCTTGACAGGACCCAGCCCGGCCTGCCCCTGAAAAAGGGCCGCGCCGGAACCATGACGCACGATTACAAACGGAACGGCACCACGACCCTGTTTGCCGCACTCAACGTGCTTGACGGCCAGGTCATCGGTAAGAACATGCAAAACCACAGACACCAGGAGTTCATCCGGTTCCTGAACGAGATCGAGCGGCAAATTCCGCCCGGCAAGGTCATCCATGCCATTCTCGATAACTACGCCACTCACAAGCACCCGAAAGTCCGCAAATGGCTCAGCAACCATCCCCGTTGGGCCTTCCACTTCGTGCTCACATCAAGCTCATGGCTAAATGCCGTCGAGGGCTTCTTTGCAAAGCTGACAAAGCGCAGGCTCAAACGAGGCGTCTTCACATCAATCGTCGATCTGCAGACCGCAATCAACAGGTTCCTCGACGAACACAACCAGACCGAGGCAAAGCCATTCCGATGGACCGCCGACCCAGACAAAATCATCGCCGCCGTGAAACGTGGGCACCAAGTGTTAGATTCCAACCACTAGTCCCCGCCCAGTTCCTTCAGCTTCTGACGGGCAAATTCGATGTAGATGCTGCCTGGATAGCTGCGGATGAACTTTCTGAAGCCTTCCGCCTCCGGCTTGGTCTGCAGTTTAAGCCATGCCGTCAGCTCGGATACCTCGTCCTTGCGCACCAGTTTGTAGGGCGTATCGAGCTTGCCGAACACGACCGGAAACTGGGTGGACCGGGTTTCATAGAAAACCGAAACAGCCACT
>JAAEUE010000299.1 GCA_024227565.1 Alphaproteobacteria bacterium | reverse complement strand
TTGGATTGGCCGCGTAGCGGGATAAAGCCGGTGCCGGGACGGCCGACGTGACCCGAGATCAGTGAGAGGTTGGCCATGGCCAGAGCGCCATCGACGCCGGTCAGGTGCTGGGTAATGCCCATGCCCCACAACAGCATGCCGCGCGCTGCCTTGCCATACATCAGTGCTGCTTCGCGCAGCCGGCTCATTGGCACGCCGGAAACCTCTTCAACATACTCAGGCGTATATCTTTCGAGATTCTCGATGTAGGCCTGCCAGTTTTCCGTTCGCGCCTCGATGAACTCGTCGTTGGCCAGTCCCTCCTTCCAGATGATATGCGCAAGGCCATTCAGCACGGCGACATTGGTGCCGTTCTTCGGTCTCAGCCACACATCGGCGTGGTCGACCATCTCGATGCGGCGCGGGTCGATAACGACAACCTTTGCCCCGCTCTCATACTTAGCTTTGAACACCTGGCTTGAAATAACAGGGTGCGTCACAGTGGTGTTTGATCCGCACACGAT
>JAAEUE010000298.1 GCA_024227565.1 Alphaproteobacteria bacterium | reverse complement strand
GATAGGGCTCGCGCCAAAATACATTTATATTTATGGGCGTCGAGGCGCCCGTCTGGCAAGGCGTAACAACGCAGGAATATTTGAGCCTCTTGCAAAACTCCAAAATACGTCATTCCCGCGAAGGCGGGAATCCATAGAATCAATCACTTACAGATCAAGAAAATGGATTCCGGCTTAAAGGAATGACGGAGTTTTGCAAGAGGCTGAGGCTGGCCAAGCACACCCGTGAGTTGCAAACTGCAGCCAGCGGCAGGGCTCAATCAGACCCGTCGAGCCTACTCAGCGCCAATTGCGCCGCTTCAGGAACTGTAAAATTTTCTGACGCCAAGGCCAGCACCAGACGTTCGCGCGCCTTGGTCGTGTCACCCAGGCTGATGTAAACCATGCCGAGGTGATACTGCAGATCCCCCAACCCGGCATTCTTTTCTACCGCCCGCGTCAAGAGAGGGAGCGCGGCCTGGTACTCACCCCGCAGGTAGCGCACCCAGCCCAGCGTATCGAGGTACTCCGCAACATCGGATTCTGCAAAGCGCCCCGCCAGTTCGAGCGCACGATCGAGATCGGCCACACCCTCCTTTCCGGTCGCCAGCAGCACAGCCAGATTGTTGGCGACTACATCGGCCTGCGGGTGGCGTGTCAGCACCTCTTCGTAAGCCTTAATGGCACCGTCGTAGTCACCCGAGCGCTCGTGCACGCCTGCCAGCTGAAACAGCAGAATGCCATTACGTTCGGTCTCAGCTGCGCCGCGTTCAAGGATGGCTGTCGTTCTCTCTAAATTGCCCTGCTGCTCCTCAAGCTGGGCGAGAAGACCGTAGGCCAGCGGCGAGCTGGAGTGAAAGCGTATCGCCTCGTCGAAGGTCGCGCGCGCCGCGTCAATCTGTCCGGCGACCACCTGCACCGAACCGAGCAGATGCAGGGCCGTCACGTTGTTGGGGTTCTCCTTCAGCACCTGGCGGACACGTTGCTCGGCCTGGTCCAAGTCGCCGGCAGCGAGATGACTACGCGCCAGCCCGAGCAAAACCTCCACCGCCTTAGGTGAAATATCGAGCGCCTTTTCAAACATTTTGACCGCATTGACATGATCGCCCTTGCGTTGGGCAACCACACCGTTGAGATAGTAGCCAAGCGAATGTTCGGGACGCGACTGCTGGATCCGATGGGCGGTCTGGTCAAGCGCGTCCCAGTCGCGGCGCGAGAACTGGATTCGCGCGATCGCCTGCTGCGCCACCGCGCTGTCCGGCACCTTCTCCAAAAGGCCCTCGAGCACCAGCAGTGCACCGTCGTTGTCACCGGTACGCACGCGCAGCTCAGACAGCTGCAGGTAAGCGGCCGGATCGGTCGGTGCCATCGCAATCGCCTGCTCGAAAGCATCCTGCGCCAGCGCCAATTCGCCGTTCAACGCATGTGCCTGGCCCAGCATGCGCTGTGCGGCCAGCCGGTCGGGATATTCGCGCAGCACGGTGCGCAGGTCGTTGATCGCCTGATCTTGCCTGCCCTGCTGCAGTGCCATGGTGGCGCGCAGCTGCAGCGCATCGGGTTCGCCAGGGCTCTCGAGTAGAACCTCGGCCAGCAGGGCCGCAGCCTCATCGCTGCGCCCGGCCGCCAGCATCACTGCAAGAGCCTTACGGGCACGGACCGCATCCGGACCCTGTCCATCCGCGGCAGCCACGATGTCACGGTAGGCTTGCTCGGCATCCTCCGCCTTACCGACCTTAAGCAGCAGTCCGGCCTGTGCAAAGCGCAGCGGCATGTTGTTGGGGTGCATCTGGCGTTGCACCACAAGTTCGGCCAGTCCGGCCTCGGCACCACGGGTCTTGCCGATCAGTTCGATCAGTGCCTTCTGGCGCTTGAAGTCATCCGGTGCCTTAGCCAGTGCGTCACGCAGCACCTGCTCGGCCTGCGGCGCGCGGCCCTGCTGAACCAGGTAGGTGGCAAGCCGATTACGGTAGGTATTGCTGTCAGGGTTCTCAGCGACCAGTGCGCTGAGCACCTCAATCGCGCCCTCTATATTGCCGGCCTCATGCTGGTAGCGTCCAAGCACCAGTTTGAGCGCCCGCATATCGGGATTGGCAGATATACCCTGTTCGAGCGCTGCGAGTGCACCGGCCTTGTCACCCTGCTCGTACAGCAGTGAGGCGATCATTGCCGATGCCGCGGCATGTCCCGGCTGTGCGGCGAGTGCCATCCGGGCATCCTCTTCAGCACCGGTCATGTCATCGTTGCGCTTGCGCACCGCCGCACGCAGCATCAGGGCATCCGGGTCGGCGGGCGCCAGCTTGAGTGCCGCGTCGGCATCTCCGGCGGCCAGGTTCAGGTCGTTGGAGAGCACGTAGATCTGACCGCGGTGCACACGCGCCGGGACGAAGCCCTGATCGAGCTCAACCGCGCGATTGAAGTTGGCAAAGGCTTTGCGGATATTGCCCTCGCGCTCTTCAACCCGTCCCAACCAGTACCAGCCGGGCGCGAACCGATCATCGATCTGCAACACGTTCTTGAGCTCGAGCCGCGCGCGATCATCATCGCCGGCGGCAAACAGCCGGGTGGCCTTCTCGAAGTAGGCGGTCTTGCGCGCTTCGTAATTGCCACAGGCGGCAAACAGCGCTGCGACCAGGATGATCAGCATGTACAACAGAAATCGGCGGTTGAATGTACGTTTCATGCAGTGGTAACTCCATGCTGGTATTGCGACTATGCGGGGAATCACAAAAAAACTCCGTTAGACACAAGTATTTTGATGTAAAGAGGCATTGGTTTTATTCACTCAAGTTTCGGATTTCAATACCCCCTCTCCCTCAGGGCTGACTATTGGACACACTGGACACAGGGATAAAAAGTTGCTACTCTGCGTACATGCGATTATATGGACAAGAGTTTGGTCCGGCGACGATCGAGCGGATTCGCGCCACGCTGACGGCGCAT
>JAAEUE010000297.1 GCA_024227565.1 Alphaproteobacteria bacterium | reverse complement strand
GGGCGCGCCAGATTTGACCTCTGAGTGCGTTGGACAGGCTTGAAAGCCGTGCGGATATCTGCGCCTGCCCGCCTTCTCAGATGGCAAATCTGACAGCGCAGAATGGATGACGTTTATGGGTCTGGACCCTAGTTACGTTCGAGAGTTTGTGAGGTGAAGCACTTGACGAACACAAATGTCGGCGCCGACGCGTTGATCGTAACAAGTTCATTGTCGATGGTTCGCGCCTGTGCGCCGCCGCCATCGCTTCGGTTAAGACGATAGTTCAGTGCTGAGGCATATCCTTTGGTACGGCAGAAATGGTCAGCCACCGGTTTGCCGCAACCAGAACTGGCGGCGGAACATGCGGATAACGTGTCGCCCAACAGTGTTGGTTTGAAAAACTTGCGGGCCGCCGCGTTCGCGCCATCGGAGATGGTGCCAATGGTCAAAGCTAAGGCTAAACAGGCCGTAATTGAAAACTGATTCATGGTGCGCAAGGTAGCTGGCACAAGGCGGCGCTTCAAGCACGCGGCAGCGCCCTGCCTGCAAGTTTTGCTCTGTGCCGATATCACGAAGGGTGCGCCGGATGCCAAGTCAGCGATTTTGGATCGCCGGCAGAGCAAAATCCGTGATCACCTTTACTGGGAGTTTCCATGCGTCGAGCTTATTGTAGTTGCCGGCGAACACCACCACAATCAACTCGCTGCCCTTGCTGACGGTCAAACGCTGCCCCCCATTTCCAATGCCGGCCACCCAGTAAGGCGGTTCGCCCTCCGGACCAAGCCACCAGAACAATCCGTAGCGAATGCCCTCTTCCGGTTTTGCATGGGGTGTGAGCGCCTGCATCAGCCAATCCTTAGGAACAACTTGCCGCCCCTTCCACACGCCATCTTGAAGAATGAGCCGCCCGATCTTGGCCAAGTCATGAATATTGAGCCGCAAACCGGAAGCTGAGGAGGGCACGCCGTCAGCTCCGCGTATCCAATCGAACTCTTCGATGCCCAGCGGCTTAAACAGCTTCTCGGTTGCATAGGCATCGAGCGACTTGCCTGTGCCTTTGGCAATGAAGTGGCCAATGAGCGCTGTGGCGCCCCCGCTGTATACCCATTGGGCGCCCGGCTCATGTGCCATGGGCCGGTCCAGTATGAAGCGATAACGATCCTCTGCCATCTCCATGGCAATTTCGCTGTTGCGAGGATCCGTGTAAGGAAGATCTTCATTCCATTCGGTGCCCATTTTCATGGACAAAGCATGGCGCACGGTCATTTTGCGACGTTGAGGGTCAGCCGCCAGATCGCCCAGCTCGGGGAACTGCGAAACCAAACTGTCGTCCAGACCCGGCACCTGCCCCTCAGCCAACGCAATGCCGTAAAGCAAACTAACGATGGACTTGGTGACTGATC
Source organism: Alphaproteobacteria bacterium (assembly GCA_024227565.1). Lineage (GTDB taxonomy): Bacteria > Pseudomonadota > Alphaproteobacteria > Rhizobiales > CAJQND01 > JAAEUE01. Next base: position 50,159 of record JAAEUE010000297.1, on the reverse strand, counting down.
TGAGATCATGCAGGCTGGTGGGCGTCAGCTTTCGCACGCCAAGCGACTGACCCCAGCGTTCATCGGCTCCGGAAAAGTATTGTTCAGCAAGAGTCTCGCCCTTGTGAACGATCATTACGCCATGCAAACCATCCAACTCGCCGGCTTGATGGGCTTTTTCAATTCGTGACTGCAACATAATATCCATAGCTGACCCCTCGTTCGCAAAAGCGAAAAACTGCAATACTACAAATAGATAGATGCCAGCTTGCTTCACCATTGATGTTCAACTCTGGTTTGGCGTAACATTTTTCTGACATGGGCTTTTGCTAACCGGCATACAACTGCCTATATCTGGAAAAATCAAATCCAACAGCGCCAATGAATAAGGCCGGGAGGTAAATCATGCGGTGGAGACAGGGACCTCGCAGCGACAATATCGAAGATCGGCGCGGCCAGAGCGGCGGCGGTGGCGGATTTGGCTTCCCGCGCGGCGGCGGTCGGCGCATTCGCATTCCGACCGGCGGACGCAAAGGCGGTATGGGCATTGGCGGCATCGTCGTGGTGCTGGTTTTGATGTGGTTCTTCGGCGGCGATCTGGGCAAGATCTTGGGCCCGAGCGGCGGCGGGCTGACACAGGCCCCGACCCAATCGCAAACCCAGCAGCCCAACATAGCACCAGGCAAAGCCGATGAAATGAAGCAATTCGTCTCCGCCATCCTCGGTTCCACCGAAGAGGTTTGGAACGTAAAATTCAAGGAATTGAACCGCCAGTACAAGGAACCAAAACTGGTGTTGTTCACAGGCTACGTAAACTCAGCGTGCGGCAACGCCCAGGCGGCCATGGGTCCGTTCTATTGCCCGGCCGATCAGAAGGTCTACATCGACCTGGCCTTTTACAACGACATGAAGAACAAGCTCGGAGCACCTGGTGACTTTGCACAGGCGTATGTGATTGCCCATGAAGTTGGCCATCACATCCAAACCATTTTGGGCATCGCTGCTCGTGTGACTGCCGCCCGGCAAAGCGCCGGCAAGGTCGAGGGCAACTTGTTGCAGGTCCGTATGGAACTGCAAGCCGACTGTCTTGCTGGCGTCTGGGCAAACTCGTCACAGCGCGCGCGCAACTGGCTCGAGAAAGGCGATATTGAAGAAGGCCTGAACGCTGCCAGCGCGATTGGAGACGACCGCTTGCAGCGCCGCGGCCAAGGCCGCGTGGTCCCGGAAAGCTTCACACACGGCTCTTCTGCCCAACGGGTGCGTTGGTTCAAACGCGGTCTTGAGTCTGGGAAAATGGGTTCTTGCGACACCTTCAAGGCACGCGAGCTCTAAAGAACCGCCGACGGCCTTACTATACTACCGGGTCGCGGCCTCTTAGGCCGTGGACTGCGCACGTTACCTCGCCGTCCCGCAACTCTGCGTTAACCAAGTATTAACTTAGTTCAACTGCGGATACGGGAAAGCGTATACTCAATACCACCTTGGGGTTGAGTGTACGTAATGAATGGTAACCAATATGACTGAAGTGTCATTTGCACAATTCATGCAGCGCGAGAAGCAACGGTTGGCAAAGTGCTGCGATGAAATCGATGCGCAGTTCGACCTGCTCACACGCGAACGTCAAACGCTGACGCAGATTGCTGAAGCAATCGATGCAATGCAATTGCTTTACGACAAGACCGGCCAGACCATCGATGAAGCGCTGGACATGCGGCAGAACCTCTCAGATCATCTGAGCGAAGTTCGCAAGGCCGCAGATCTCCGGAAAGCCCGCACCGTGGAGCAGGACTTCCATTCCGCTGGCAGTGACCAGCATATGGGCTGGGCTGAAAAGAGCCGCTACTCTTCTGAATTTTAAGCGTTCCGGGCTGGGGCCTGGCGCAAGGCATCTAAACGCAACGCCGGTTTTGCCGCGCGTTGCGGCCTTGTTGCAATTGGATCATCAAACCTGGTCATTCGCCTTTGGGGGCACCAAGATCAAACTGCCCACATGGCTCTTCTCAAGGAAGGCAGTCTGGGCTTCGTGAATTTCAGATAAGGGCCTGACAGACGCCACAGCGGGCTTCAGACCGCCTTCAGCCAAGATTTGCATCAACGCTGGAAACGTGTCGCGGCGATAAGCAGACGAACCGAAAAACTCAAGGCTCTTGAGATAGAGCGTTCTTAGGTCCAGCTCGACAATGGGGCCCGCAATCGCCCCGGCGGTCACATAGCGCCCTCCGCGTCCGAGCACAGAAAGACACTCGGAAAACCGGTCGCCCCCAACCACATCAGCCACAACCGTGAACTGCGCCCCTTCCAGGGCTGCTAGTGCCGGCGTCGCATGATCTTCGGCGGCCCGATCCACACAGGCATCAGCACCGAGTTCCAACAAAGCCGCGTGCTTTGACGCGGAAGCAACAGCCACAACCACCGCTCCAAGATGCTTGGCGATCTGCACCAGCAACGAGCCCACACCGCCGGACGCACCGGTCACAAGCACCCGGTCGCCAGCCTTCACGCCCGCCATAAGCAACATGTTCATTGCGGTTCCGCCAGAGCATGGCAAGGTCGCGATAGCTTCGTCCGAAAGGCCCGTATCCTCAGGGATCTGATAGGTGTTTTCGGCTGGCACAACGGTGAACTGCGCAAAGCTGCCATTGCACTCTGATCCCAGGAAAGCCTTGCTCTCCAAACCGGTCTCATCTCCCTGATCGCGGAAATAGGGATCGCAGGTCACCTTCTGTCCGACCCTGGCTGCATCAACGCCCGAACCTACAGCTGCAATGCGGCCAATCAGATCTGCGCCCTGGATACGCGGAAATCCTACATCTCCGGTCCAACTGCCGCTGGCACCCTCTTCCACGCCAAACCCCTCAGCTCCCCCCTCCGCCGTGGTGCCGGACTGAACCGATGGGCTGTACCAGCCGGTGCGCGTGTTGATGTCAGTGTTGTTCATACCGGAGGCAGTCACATTGATTAACACCTCGCCAGGACCCGGCAGCGGAACAGGCACGTCATCCCGGTACTCCAGTTTGTCGAGCCCGCCATATCCGGTGAGCAGGACCGCGGTCATCTTATCTGGTAGCTTCATTTGTGTTGATCCTCCACGGCTTTGGCGCCTTGAGTCTGCAGCTGCGAAAATAGTGCGTCCCCATCTGAATAGATACCTCCCACCAACAGGTTCGAGCCGTCAGAATTGACATATAGAAACCAATTGGTTATTTTATATATCAACTCATACGAAGGTGGCCGAATGCCTGAAGCCAGTGAAGATCGCATTCTCTACATGCTGAAGAGCCGCGGCGAGCAAACGGCAATGACCATCGCCCAAAAGCTCAGCATGTCGAGCGTTGGCGCCCGGAAGCACCTGCTCAATCTCAACGAAAGCGGACTTGTGGACTATTCTGACCGGCGCGAAGAGGTTGGCCGGCCGAAACGCTATTGGACGCTGAGCCAGAAGGGGCATGCGCGTTTTCCTGACGCCCATTCTGATCTCACCTTGGAACTGCTCACATCGGTGCGCCGGGTCTTCGGAGATCAGGGACTTGAGAAGCTGATCGACGATCGGGAGAGCGACGCAGAGGCCGGTTACAAGACGGCAATGGCCGGTTGCGATGACCTGCAATCACGGGTCGAACGCTTGGCCGAGATCCGCAAACGCGAGGGTTATATGGCCGAATGGAGCAAGGACCCTGATGGCTCCTTTCTGCTGATGGAAAATCACTGCCCGATTTGCGCTGCGGCCACAGAATGCCAAGGCCTCTGCCGTTCTGAACTCATCTTGTTTCGCGCCGTTCTCGGCCCTGGCGTTTCGGTTGAACGGCTCGAGCACATTCTAACCGGCGCGCGCCGTTGCAGCTACCGGATAACCAGTGAAACCTGAACTGAAGGGAGAACGAAAATGCAAAACCCTGACCCACAATGGACCAAAACACTCTCCCTGGCCGAGCTTGAGGCAACGTCCAAGGCCGTGGTGAAACTGGGCGGTAAGCAGATCCTCCTGATGAAATCAGGCGACAAGATCTATGCCTGCAACAACCGCTGTCCGCACGAGGGTTTCCCCTTGGCCGAAGGCACGATCAGCGAGGGCTGCATACTGACCTGCAACTGGCACAGCTGGCGCTTTAATCTGGATGATGGCGAAACCCTCGTCGGCGGCGATGCGTTGCGGCATTACCCCTATGAGCTGAGAGAGGGTGACATCTGGCTCGATCTCGCAGATCCCCCGGCAGAAGAGGTGCGGGAGAAAGCACTCGCCGGCATGCGTGAAGCGTTTGACGAACATGACTATGAGCGCATCGCCCGTGAACTTGCCCGCTATCAAAGGGCGGACGGCGATCCGTTGGGTGCCCTTTGCCAAGCCTTGAGCTGGGCCATGGAGGGCCTGGAATTCGGCACTACACACGCCCAGGCGGCCGCGCCTGATTGGTTGAGCTTGCGCAAGCAGATGACCCGGAAAGATCCGATCGAAACTCTTATTCCAGTGGTGGAGATCATCGGACATCTCTCATGGGACGTGCTGATGCAAAAGGGTCCGTTCCCCTACGATGATCAGGTGGCTGAAGCATATGACGCCGGAACCTTCGAGGACGCGATAGAGGACGAAGACGAAGCTACGGCAATCGCGCAGGCGCGCGCCGGATTGAACGCTGGTGGCGCCGAACTTCTGCGGCCCGTTCTGGAGCGCGCCGCGTTGCGGCACTATCAAAACTTCGGTCATTCCGTCATCTACCTGGACAAGGCTTATGAGCTGTTGGACCTGCTTGGGAAGCAAGCTGAGAACGCTCTGTTTCTGCCCTTGGTGCGCTCCCTGTGCAGCACGGCACGTGAAGACTTGATTCCCGAGTTCAAAGCCTATGCCCCTGCCCTCAAAAACTGGACAAATGACGGCTCAAAGGTGCCTGAGCCAACGGAGTTCCGAGGAAAAGGCGTTCCGGCCGTCTTGAAAATGGTGGCAGACGGATCGGGAAAGCAGCAGGCTCTCTATGATACTCTTATGCATGCGGCCGCCGATGCCATGCTGCACTATGATGCACGCTACCGGGCCTACACAGACAAACCGGTGCAGCAGAACGTGGACTGGTTGGACTTCACCCACGCCATCACCCACCTCAACGCCTCGCGCAAAGCCTGCGTCGACCAACCCCAGCTTTGGGCCAATGCCCTGCTCCAAACCGGATGCTTCCTGGGGCGCAATGCCAAGTTCGTTGATTGGGACCAAGACATGGAACAATGGGCCGTGGAGGATGGAGAAGGTCTGGTGGACGATGTCCTCGCCTCGATGCTCGATCACGGCGAGCCGCTCTATATCTTTCCCGCTCACACGCTGAAATTGGCCACGGCCCTCAAGGAAGAACTGGAGCTCAATCCAGAGGCCTCTTGGAAGCCTACAGCGTTGGCCGCGCTCAATCGCTTCGTCAATGAACCGGTGAAGAAAAAGCACGTACGCCGCGCCGTTACACAGGCTGCCAAGTTCGTGGAGTTGGAGGGCTAACGCTCTCTGCCGCGCCTACTGGGGCTTGTTGATTGGACGGTCTTCCGTCCAGTCGTAGGTTCCCCGGTCGCGCTCATCAACCGCATGTTTCCAGCCCACCGCTTCGGAACGTGTCTTGAAGTTTATGCCTTCAGGCGAGTGGCGGGTAATTCCATCAAGGAGGGTTGCAAGCCGCTGGGTATTGAACAGGCCCATAGCTTCAATCGCTTGATTTATCACCATTTTTTGCATCATCAACTGATTAACCGGCACCGATGCCATGCGCTCGGCCAGCGCTTCAACCTCATCGCCCAAGACCTCAGCCGGCACCGCTTTCATCACCAGCCCAATACGCTCAGCCTCGGCGCCGGTGATCTGGTCGCCGGTTAAAAGCATGCGCTTTGCCTGCTCGGCTCCCAGGCGGTAGACCCACATTGCTGTTGTCGGGCATCCCCATACCCGCGCGGGCATGTAGCCGATCTTGGCATCTTCAGCCATCACCACCATGTCGGTACACAACGCTATGTCTGAACCGCCGGCTACTGCGTGTCCGTGCACCTTGCAGACCACCGGCTTGTGGGATCGCCATAAGGCCATAAAATGATCTGTGTTCCTCGACATGAACGCGTAATCTTTCATCGGATCCCACGGCATCTCTTGCGTAACATCACCACTGCCGTTGCCCTCGGCATAGAACGTCAGGTCATAGCCTGCACAAAAGGCCGGCCCGTTGCCGGAAAGGATGATCGCGTGAACATCGGAATCTGCGTTCGCCTCAGCCACGCAGCTGGAAAGATGCGCGGGCACCTCATCATCGATGGCATTCAAAACATCGGGCCGGTTAAGCGTGATGCGGCCAATGCGGCCAGTTTTTTCATAGAGAATTTTCGACATGGGTCAGGGCCTGGCGGTTGAAGGGGGGATCAAAGTCCAACCATAGATCAGCTCTAACGCTTGGCCCACAATTTTCGATCGGGACGCCGGCAGAAGACAGCTTGTCCTAATTCTCAGAAATCTGCCTGCCAAAGGCGACGCGCCGCTGCATGAAACTGTCCGGCAGCGTCCAAGTGTCTTTCACGTACCTGTTGGCCCAAAGGCTCATTTGCTGCAACACAGGCAACATGGAACGTGCCATCTCAGTCGGTGCATACTCATAGCGCTTGGGACGCATTTGGTAGGTCGCCTTCAGAACGAGCCCATTACGCTCCATCTGCCCAAGGCGATCAGACAAGACGTTCGTGGTGATCTGTTCTGGAGAGTTCAAAAAGTCCGAAAACCGACGCTTGCCATTCAACATGTCGCGCAGGATGACAAGCGTCCAACGATCCCCCACCATTTCGAGAGTACAGGATATCGGGCATCCGGACCGGTAATTTTGCACGTGCGAACCGCCTTCAATAGTTAGTTGCAAGTTACAAGTATAATATGAGACATCTTAATCTTCAATAAACGCAATGGAGGGCATGCAGCGCGCGAAGCGGCGGCAATCTTATGGCAATCAAAAGCCTCTTTTGTGCCCTTAACTGCACGATACCACTCAAAACGCGCCAAGCCTATCGTTTAATAAATCGCATAAAATCAGCATATTATGGAGAAAATTGTGTTCTAAGGATTGAGATGAAAATGTCAGCAACTTGTCACTTGCAAGTCTATACTTACAATCCTAACCTGTGCCCATCAATTCGCCAGAAATGACCCCTGGCGATCTTCAAAAACAAACAAAATGAATGGAGCAGGTAATGGCGGAAGGATTTTCAGGCGGGTGTCTTTGCGGTGCTGTGCGTTATGAAAGCACCAGCGACCCGCAATTGACAGGACATTGTCACTGTGTCGATTGCAGAAAATCGAGCGGAACGGGCCACTGCACACACTTGGTGGTCGCCGAGGACGGCTTTTCTTGCTCAGGCGAACTCAAATACTATGATCACCCTGCCGACAGTGGAAACATGGTGAGCCGCGGCTTTTGCCCCACGTGCGGGTGCGCCGTACTCTCAAGGAACTCGGGAATGCCTGGCATGATCTTCTCACGAGCCTCAAGCTTGGATGACCCTGAGGTCGCAAAGCCTCAAATGATCGTATACGCCAGCCGAGCGCCATCTTGGGATCATATGAACCCGGATCTTCCCAGCTTTCCTGAAATGCCGGACCAGCTCCCAGGGGCGGAAGCCTAGGCGATTGGAGACATGGCCCTATGGCATACGACGAATTCCTAGCCGAACGGTTTCGCGCCGCTTTGGGCAAAACCAAAGGCGTATCCGAAAAGCGCATGATGGGCGGCGTCTGCTTTCTGCTAAACGGAAACATGGTCGGCGGCGCTGACCGCGCAAAAGACGGCCAGCGCAGGTTCATGTTCCGCGTGGGCAAGGACAATGCCGAAAAAGCATCCGCCCTGCAGGGCGGCGAGCCGATGATGCAGGGCAGACGTCGGATGACCGGGCTCTATTTCGTCGCAGAAGAAGCATGCAGCGATGATGTGATGCAGTCTTGGCTTGATCTGGCTGTGAGCTTTGCAAAAACCCTGCCCCCGAAATAGAAGCGCGAGAGGAAAAGGAGAAAAATATGAGCCTCCCGTCTGATTGGTGCTTTCCTGCCAGTGCCGTCCGGTTCTTGAAAGACCTAAAGGACAATAACAACCGGGACTGGTTCGCCCAAAACAAGTCCATCTACGAACAGGTCATCAAACGACCTGCCCAGGCTTATTGCGAGCTGATGTGCGCGCAGCTGAACTCTCTGACGGGCCTGCCACATCAATCAAAGATATTCCGTGTTCACCGGGATGTGCGCTTCTCCAAAGACAAAACGCCCTATAACGCCCATCTGCATATTTCATTTCTCCTGGAGGGCCGAAGCGGCGCATCACCTGCGTGGTTCTTTGCACTTGAGCCTGAAAAATTGACATTCGGCGTGGGCGCGTTTGGGTTTGACAAGCCAACCCTGGAGCGTTTTCGCCAGCAGATTGTCGACGGCCAGGGCGAACCGCTTACTCAGCACCTAACGAACCTTGAGAAACAAGGCATCAGGCTAAGTGAGCCTGCGCTGAAACGGGTGCCCAGAGGCTTTGATCCAGAACCAGGATATTCACAGCTCCTGCGCCACAAGGGACTGACTGCTTGGCGCGACATTGAGACAACGAAACCAGCAACCAGGCCGGGTTTGATCAAGCAGTCCCGCGAAGAGTACCGCGCCCTGTTGCCGCTTTTCAGTTGGCTCGGCGGGCTTTGAGCCTCCCCCTTTGCCGGCCGCCGACTAGCGGCTTACCACACGCTTGCACAATGCATTGACCCTAGGCACAGTGGCAGGCGTTCAGCTTGTAGGGAAAACCACATGTCAGAAGCGCAGATTACAGAAAGATCAGGCCACGTTCTGCTAAACGGACATGTGGATGTTCCTGCCGATCGCTGGGATGAGGTTCGAGTCGCGTTGCAGGATCACATAAGGCTTACACGCGACGAACCAGGCTGCATCATGTTCAATGTTTCGCCATGCCGGGAGGTTGAGTTGCGACTTCTTGTTGAAGAAATCTTTGAGAACCAGCAAGCGTTCGATGCGCATCAAGCTCGCACAAAAGCCTCGCCATGGGCTGAAATTACTGCTGACCTCCCTCGAGATTACTCAGTTCGCGTCATTCCGTGATATATTTTTACCACGTAAATTCAATTGGTTATGAAACGACTTGCGCGCGCGCCGTTGACGAAACACATGTCATGCCCCATACTAGCAACATGGGGACCGCGAGCACCCCGTGAGGCGACAGCCAAAGATTCGCATCCGTGAAAACCTCAAAATCTAGGAGGGAGGATGCACCATGCCGTCCCCAACACAAATAACCGTTTCCCAACTTTCCCGTCTCATTGGAACGCCAGACGCACCCGTGCTGGTGGATATCTGCATTGACGAAGATTACAACGCAGATCCGCGGCTGCTACCCGGTGCTTTTCGCCACCCTTTCAAGGATATAGCCGCCCTTGCCCCCCAGCTCACAGACCAACGCGTGGTCGTCATTTGCCAAAAGGGCCAGAAGCTAAGCGAAGGTGCAGCAGCAATCCTGCGCGATAACGGGGTAACAGCCGAAAACCTCCAAGGTGGAAATTTCGGTTGGCGCGACGCCAACCTGTCACTGGTTCCCGCTGAAAAGATCCCAGAGCGCAATGCCCAGGGCCGTACCGTCTGGGTCACCCGGCACCGGCCCAAAATCGACCGTATCGCCTGTCCCTGGTTGATCAGGCGTTTCGTGGACCCGCGCGCGCAGTTTCTCTTTGTCTCTCCATCTGAAGTTGCCGGAGTTGCCGACCGGTTTGGTGCGACACCCTTTGATGTTGAAGATGTGTTCTGGAGCCATCGCGGCGAGCGTTGCACCTTCGACACCATGATCGAAGAGTTCTGCCTCAACACTGAGCCATTGGACCGGCTGGCAACGATCGTTCGTGGTGCAGACACCAACCGGCACGACCTGGCACCGGAAGCGGCAGGGCTCCTGGCGGCATCTTTGGGGTTGTCTCGGATGTATCGCGACGATCTGGCCCAACTTGAGGCGGGCATGGCACTCTATGATGCGTTTTATCGCTGGGCCCGCGATGCCACCGATGAGCAGCACAACTGGCCATCGGCCAAGGTCGAGAGCTAGAGCCATGCAAAACACGATGATGGAAACCGGCGCGGAGCACCGGTCTACCCCCACGCTCGCGGAAGCCACTCGGGTTTGGGCGCGTATCGGAGTGTTGTCTTTTGGCGGCCCAGCTGCCCAGATTGCACTGATGCACCGCGAAGTGGTGGATCGGCGCGGGTGGCTTACCGAGCAGCAGTTTCTCAATGCCCTGAGTTTTTGCATGTTCCTGCCGGGCCCTGAAGCCATGCAACTTGCGACCTATTCCGGCTGGCGGCTGCACGGCACTCTCGGCGGCTTGATTGCAGGGCTGCTGTTCGTGCTGCCCGGGGCCCTGGTCATTTTGGCCTTGGCGACCATTTACGCATATTTTGGGAGCGTCCCTTTGGTGAGCGCACTGTTTCTCGGTGTGAAAGCCACAGTGGTGCTGATCGTCGTGGAAGCGTTGCTGCGGGTTGCCAAGAAGGCGCTCAGTGGCATGGCCCATTGGATTATTGCAGCCATGGCGTTCACCGGCATCTTCTTTCTTGCCTTGCCTTTCCCGCTAATCATTGCAGCAGCCGCCGCCTATGGCTTCGTTATGTCTGGCTCAGCCCCAAGCGAACAGCCTGTCAAGATTGCCCCCAGTGGCTCCTTGCTCAACACGGCCATGACTATCGTGCTGTGGCTCGCAATCTGGTTTATTCCGTTGGCCCTGGTTGCAATGATTTCGCCACAGCCAGTGCTGGTTGAGGTCGGGGTGTTCTTCTCCAAATTGGCAGTGGTCACCTTCGGCGGGGCCTATGCGGTTCTGGCATATATGGGCCAAGACGTGGTCAATCAGTTTGGTTGGCTCAGCGCCGGCGAGATGATGGACGGTCTCGGGCTGGCGGAAACCACACCGGGCCCATTGATCTTGGTGACGCAATTTGTGGGCTTCCTGGCGGCCTTTCGTGAAGGCGGATTTGGCCTCGGTGTTCTAGGCGCACTGGTGACCCTGTGGGCGACGTTTGCACCCTGCTTCCTATGGATCTTCGCCGGCGCCCCTTTCATCGATTGGATCGGCGCTCAACCGCGCCTGAAAGGTGCACTTTCGGCGATCAGCGCCGCGGTGGTGGGCGTCATTCTCAATCTCACCATCTGGTTTGCCCTGCATGTGTTCTTCGCACGCGTGACGGCGACAAAATCCGGGCCTTTGGTGTTGTGGACCCCGGATTTGGCTACGATCGATTGGCGGGCCGTGCTGCTAAGCGCGCTTTGCGCAGTTCTGCTGTTCCGCTTCCACTGGGATCTGATGCGGGTCTTGTTGCTCGCCTCTGCCGGCGGCGCAGCGCTGGTCTATGCCCTGGGTTAGCCGAACTCTCAGTACGTCCGGCCGACCCGAGGCCTGTAGCGTGGCAGAGACAAATCGTACCTGATCGCCCCACCGCGAAGGGCAAACCCCCCAATGGTTGCCAGCACTGCAGCCATGACAGCCGACAGTCCTGCGAACGTCAGCACAAGGTAAGCCACCGCTGCGGCAAGGGCGGCTGTCGCCTAAAGCTGCTTTTGCAGAATAAGGGGCGTTTCTTGGCTTACAACATCCCGCATCATCCCGCCGAAGGTCGCTGTTGTAACGCCCAGAACGGCCGCCACAATCACTCCGGCCCCCGACCGCTGCGCCACATGAGCGCCGAGCACCCCGTAAGCGGCCAATCCAGCAGCATCGAGCCAAAGTAGAACAGGATATCGGCGCTGAATGAGATGAGCGGCAAAAAACGTGATGAGGGCCACCAAAAGACAGATCGCCAGAAAAATTTGATCCGAGATCCAAAAAACCGGCCGGTCCAATATGACGTCACGCAGCGTGCCGCCGCCGATTCCGGTTATGGACGCAAGCAGGCCGAAACCGATCAAGTCCATTTACTTGCGGCTGGCAACCAGAGCGCCGGAGGCCGCAAACACGGCAACGCCCAGAATATCCAGGGCGTACACAAGATTGGGAAGCACTGCTAAATCCTTGTTCTCCGCCACGTTCCCCCGAGGGACGTCTCAGCCTGTTCGCAAATACGACAAATCTGTTACTTATAACAATAGCCCGGGCGCGATCATCCGGCCTTCAAACCAACGGGGATCTGGGTCTTGTTTTCCTTACTCACATCCAGTCGCAGTTTTGACGATCCCTGGATAGGGCACGAGGGCCTCATCTCAAAGGGTCTTCATGGTTACCGCATGAAGGCTGCCGCGTTATGCAATGCGTCGCGCCGTTGGCAGGTGGCATGGCGGCGCAACCGGCATGCCCAAGCTGTGCGCAGGGACGGCTATGTGGCCATCACCAATCTGTTGCCAACCGAAACATTTGCACGCCTGCGCGACGAGGTGCACGCAACAGTGCAGCACGTCCGCCACCTCTCGCCGCCAAGGGAAAATCTGAAACCCGGTTTCCAACCCCAGGAACATGCGGACTGGGGATATGATCGGTTTGATGGCGGCACTTTGAACCGGTTCATCAGAACCAACCCGCAGACCATGCCCGAACTGAGCGCCTTTTGCCGCAACCCGGTTCTGTCAAACCTGTCGCGCCTGGTTGTGGGGTTACCGGCGCGCGCCGGAAATGTTCGGATCTATGAAACCATCAACGGCGATGAAGCCCGGAACCCCGACATCCAAAAGGACTTTCACAGAGACACGTTCTTTTCTTCCATGAAGTTCTGGTACTTCATTGATGAGGTCACCGAGGAAAACGGCCCGTTCATGTATGTGCCCGGAAGCCACAAGCTCACTCCGAAACGCATACAATGGGAAAACCGCATGGCGCGTGCTGCAATTGACCACAAACGTCAGACCGGCCGTGCCAGCGGCGGTTCCTTCCGGATCAGCGAAACCGATATTGGTGAGCTTGGTTTGCCCGCTCCCATATCCTTGACCGTTCCGGGCAATACCATGGTAATCGCTGACACACTGGGCTTCCACCGCAGGGGCGATGCTGTTCCAGGCTCGCGGCGGCTCTCCATCTACTCCAGCAATCGGCCCATGCCCTTTGTGCCCTTTGGGCTGTAGGATACCCTGGCATTCACAGGAGCTCACCGATGAACATAAACCCGGAAGTAGACCTCTGGCTCGAAGCGTACGACAACCCTATGAAGCCTGTAGTTGCTGCAATTCGCCAATTGGCTTTGAGTTGCGATCCGCGAATTGACGAGTGCATCAAATGGCAGGCTCCGACCTTCATGTACAAAGGCAACATTGCCAGCTTCTTTCCCAGGGCAAAGAAACATGCAAGCTTGATGTTTCACAAGGGCGCTGAGATCGCTGGTGACGTTCAAAACCTGCAAGGTGATGGAAAAGAGGCCCGGTCATTCAAGGTGTTCGACCTGCCTGACCTTGAGGCCAAATCAGCAGAGCTCACCGCCATCTTCCGAGCCTGGTGCGATATGAAGGACGCAGACACCTAACCCTCATGACAAACGACACACTCCCTCTGGGTGAGGTTCGCCGATCCTGTTCAGTGGCCGAGCTAAACCAACAGTTTGCCGCCAGCACCACCGCGGCATGCCGAAGCCACGCGGCAAAGCTCAACGTTAACGCCGATGATGTTATCATCTCCACGCATCCGAAATGCGGCACCACATGGATGCAACAGATTGTGCATGGTCTGCGCAGTCGCGGCGACATGATGTTCGGCGAAATCTCAGAGGTGATCCCGTTTATGGAAGTCGCCTACGATTGCGGCATAGATCTGAACGGCCCGCAAGGATTTTCCCCCAGAGCCTTCAAAACTCACATGAGCGCCGATGAGCTGCCGGAAGGCGCACGCTACATCGTTGTGCTGCGCGACCCGATGGACGCTTGCGTCTCATTCTTCAACTTCATGAATGGCTGGTACATGGAGCCAGGAGCTGTGTCGCTTGATACTTTCACTGAGGAGTACTTCCTGGCGTTAAGTGGGGGCGACCGCTACTGGACCCATCTGTGTTCTTGGTGGAAGCGCCGCCACGAGCCCAGTGTGCGGATGTTTTGCTTCGAAGACATCAAACAAGATCCCGCAGCTTACGTCCGCATCGTTGCAGAGTTCATTGGTATCGAACTTGATGATCAGCTTGAACAGTTGGTGCTGGAGCAATCATCAATCGAGTTCATGCTTCAGCACAAGCACCAGTTCGACGACAATTTGTTGCGCCGGGCGCGCGACGTCGCCATCGGTCTCCCTCCGGATGGAGAATCATCCAAGGTGAAGTCCGGCAAGGTGGGTGCGTCCAAACCCTTGTTATCGGAACAAATGGCGGCTCGGTTTGATGAGATCTGGCGTGAGGAGGTCACCCCTCTCACCGGTGCCAAATCATATCGGGACCTGCGCGCTCTGCTCTAGGACTTGCGCATCATTCGCCATCAAATTGACGTCTATCAGCCGCATTCTTTCAGCTGGGTCTGGCCGGGGCATAGCCAAGGAGAACGTGGCAATGAACATCCACATCCAACAACCACAACCTTTTGATCTGGTCAGCAGCGATATCCTCATTGCGGGCAATGCCGTTGCATTTGAGGGTCAGATGAGCATCAAGGTCACCGAAGGCCATGATGAAGTCACCGGCCTCGCCACGGTCGGCTCATTGTCGATCCGCCAATTCCAAGCGTCAATCTCAATTCCAGACACAACCGCATTTCAACTCAACCGGCTGTTCGTAACGTTGGCCGATGATGGCGGCGGCGGAGAGGCGCCAATTCCAATGGCTACGGTTCCGGTTCTCTACGGGCCAATGATCCTGCCAGGCTACATGGGATATTGGGAGCATGAGGTGGCATCCGGCGATACACTTTCGAGCTTGGCGCAGCGATATTATGAAAACGCCGCCGCATGGCAGCCCATCTTCCAGGCCAATCAGCACATCGTATCTGATCCGGACCTTATCTTTCCTGGCCAGGTTCTTCGCATCCCGCGCGACTTCTGATCAACCCAGCCGGCGGCACGGCACAGCCCGTGCCGCCAATTTCTTCGGCTGGCACAACCTCCCCAAAACCGATATCATCGTGCAACGGCGGCGAGCCTGACCAATTGGATGATTTTCATGGCAGATCTGGAGCTTTGCTATCTCTCAGCATCCAAGGCGTTGGATCTGTTCAGGTTAAAAAAAGTTGTCGCCAGTTGAACTGCTCCAAGCCTACATCGCCCGCTCAGAAGCGGTCGAACCAACGGTCAACGCATTTACCTACACCTATTTTGACGAAGCTTTGAAACTCGCGCGCAAAGCAGAAGACAAATACGCCGCTGGCAAGCGCGCACGCACGCTGGAGGGCCTGCCGATTGGCATCAAGGATGAAAGCTACATCGCCGGCAAGCCGACCTCAAACGGCTCGCTGACCATGAAAAACTTCGTTCCAGACACAACATCCATCGTCAATGAACGGATCATCCGAGCGGGCGGGATCGTCCATGCGCGCACGGCCACACCGGAGTTTTCGTGCGCTGGCTACTGCCACTCCAAACTTTGGGGCGTAACCCATAATCCCTGGAGCCCGGCGTTCACTCCCGGCGGCTCGTCAGGCGGCTCATCGGCCTCCTTGGCAGCGGGCACATCAGCCCTATGCACCGGGTCGGACATAGGCGGCTCCATCCGAATTCCCGCATCCACGTGCGGCCTTGCCGGATTTAAGCCACCTTATGGCCGCAACCCTGAAGAACCGCCGTTCAACTTGGATTTTTACTGCCACGTCGGTCCTTTGGCCCGCACGGTTGCCGATGCCATCTTGTTGCAAAACGTCATGTGCGGGCCTCACCCCAAGGACATCGCTTCGCTGAAACCCAAGCTTAAGCTGCCACCCACCTACAAATCGATTGAAGGTTGGAAAGTTGCCTACTCGCCAAACCTCGGCTTCTATGAGGTCGACGAAGAAGTTCGGCGGAACACCGAAGCGGCATTGGAGGTTTTCCGGGCATGCGGTGCCGTCGTTGACGAGGTCGACCTCGGCTGGACGCAAGACTGCCTTACCGCTGCCCTCACATATCTGGAGCATTTGTTCGGCGCATCCATTGCGCCCACACTGAACAAACATTCCGACAAGTTGACTGATTATGCCCGGCGTTTTGCCGAGAAAGGGCAAAACTCATCTTCTGCTGATTTTCTCTGGTCTCTAGAGGTTGCTGGCAAAATGTACAACTCGCTTGGCCCAATTTTGGAAGCCTATGACGTGCTGGTTTGTCCGACGACGGCGCTGCCTGCGGTTGCCGCTAACTTTGATCAATCGTGCGACACGGTTGAAATCAACGGCAAGCAGGTGAACCCCATGCTGGGTTGGGTGATGACGTCTCCATTCAACACCATGAGCCGGTGTCCTGTGTTGACGGTGCCGTCCGGCAGGGCAAGCAACGGTGTTCCAACCGGCATTCAGATCGTTGGCAAGACCTACCAAGATGCTGACGTGTTTCACGCAGCCACAGCTTACGAGGTTGCGGCCGGCGCTTGGTTCACAAATCAAGATAACCGGCCAAACCTCAACTAACATCAACCCGATTAGATGTGGGCGGATTGCAACTGGCATTTGGCCCAACATGGGGCCACATGCTAACAAAAGCAGCAACACGTTCATCCAGGCGGCAACGGCAGAACCATGAGTGAAACACGTACCGAGACAGACAGCTTTGGCCCCTTAAAGGTTCCAGCGGACAAATATTGGGGTGCGCAGACCCAGCGCTCATTGGGTAATTTCAAGATTGGCACCGAAACCATGCCGGCGCCGCTTGTTCGCGCCCTTGGCGTGATCAAAAAGGCCGCCGCCCTCACCAACATGGACCTAAAGAACCTTGACCGTAAAACCGGCCAGGCAATCTCCAAGGCGGCCAACGAGGTCATTGACGGAAAGCTGAACGACAACTTCCCGCTCGTTGTGTGGCAAACCGGGTCGGGCACCCAATCCAACATGAACGCAAATGAAGTGATCGCCAACCGGGCGATCGAACTTCTGGGCGGTGAGATTGGCTCAAAGGATCCGGTTCACCCGAACGACCACGTGAACCGGTCCCAGTCTTCAAACGACACATTCCCCACCGCAATGCACATTTCCGCAGTGGAACAGGTTCACCATGCGCTTGTTCCCGCGCTTGAGCATCTGCACGGCGCGCTTGCGGCAAAAGCAAAGGATTGGCGAAAAACCCTGAAGATTGGCCGCACTCATCTGCAGGATGCAACGCCGCTGACCCTTGGTCAGGAATTCTCCGGATA
This sequence comes from Alphaproteobacteria bacterium, assembly GCA_024227565.1. Taxonomy (GTDB): domain Bacteria; phylum Pseudomonadota; class Alphaproteobacteria; order Rhizobiales; family CAJQND01; genus JAAEUE01. Next base: position 32,947 of record JAAEUE010000297.1, on the reverse strand, counting down.
TGCCGCACAACTGAAGCTCGGCATTGAGCGCGTCAAAACCACCCTGCCCCGCCTCTATCCGCTCGCTCAAGGCGGCACAGCGGTCGGCACCGGTTTGAACACCAAGAAGGGTTTCGACAAAGCGTTTGCTGCCCACGTGGCTAAGATCACCAAGCTTCCGTTCAAAACTGCTCCGAACAAGTTTGAGGCCCTTGCGGCCCATGATGCGATGGTTGAACTTTCCGGAGCCTTGAATGTGGTTGCCGTGAGCCTGTTCAAAATTGCCAATGACATCCGGCTGCTCGGCTCTGGTCCACGTTCGGGCCTCGGCGAACTGTCCCTGCCTGAAAACGAGCCGGGCTCCTCAATTATGCCAGGCAAGGTCAACCCTACTCAGTGCGAAGCAATGACGATGGTTTGCACCCAAGTGATGGGAAATCACACAACGGTCACCATGGCTGGCAGCCAGGGTCATTTTGAGCTCAACGTGTTCAAGCCGGTGATGGTTTACAACGTACTGCAATCAATACGTCTTTTGGCGGATGCCTCCCATTCCTTCACCGACAATTGTGTGGTGGGCATCACCGCCAATACGGCTCAGATTGCAGCTTTGATGGAGCGGTCCTTGATGCTCGTCACAGCACTCGCGCCGCACATTGGCTATGACAATGCCACAAAGATCGCCAAAACGGCTCATAAGAACGGCACCACACTGCGTGAAGAAGCGGTTGGTTTGGGGTTCGTCTCCGCAGACGAGTTCGATCGGATCGTAAAGCCGGAAAAGATGGTTGGACCAAGCTGAGGATTTCCAGATGGGAGATGTTGTCAATCTTAAGAAATTCCGCAAAGCCAAAGAACGCGCCGAAAAACAAAAAACTGCTGACGAAAACCGGGCCAAACACGGGCGCAGCAAAACCGAACGCGAGCACCAGCGCGCAAAAGATGAAAAGCAAGACGCAACACTCAGCGGCCACCAGCGGGAAATTGAGGACGATGACCGCGAGCCGGCATGACCGGGCCTGCAAAACGCTCGGTCACGATTGCGGGACATAGAACCAGCGTTTCGATGGAACCTGAGTTTTGGAACGCACTGCGCACGATCGCCGCTGACGAGGGGCGGTCGCTTGCCGACCTCCTCACTGACATCGACAAAACCCGGAATAATCGAAATCTCTCCAGCGCCACACGCGTTTTCGTACTGAACAAGCTAAAGACGTAGCCAGATCACCGGTTATCATCTTTGGCGCGCCGGGACTCACGCAGTCGCTGCAAGCCCAAAGCCTTGCGGTCGCCTCCTTCACTCTCCTGGGCGGCTCGCAGCGCTTCAGCCGCAGCGCGCTTTTCGGCACGAGCTTTTTCGGTCTTGCGGCGCACCTTTGCTTTTGCCGCACTTTGTTTGGCTTTCTTCTCAGCCTGTTCTTCAGCAGCTTTCTGTTCGGCCGCCTCACGTTCAGCGTTTTCGCGGGCGGCTGCCTCCGCGGCCAAACGTTCCAATTCAGCCCGGCTAGCTGCCTCTGCCGCAAGCCGTTTTGCTTTTTCGCGTTCCTCAGCCTTCTTCAGTTCTTCCGCTGCCTTTCGTGCTTGTTCCGCTTTGCGCGCCTCGGCCTTCTTTCGGGCTTCTTCCCTTTCACGCGCTTCTTGCTTTTTGCGTGCCTCGGCTGCTTTCAGCTCTGCAGCTGCTTTACTTTCCTCAGCTTTTTTGCGTTCCTCAGCCGCTGCGCGTTCTTCGGTCTGCGTGCTATCTTTGAGTTTTGGATTGTCTTGTTGAGCGGGCTGTTCGGCGTTGGATTCGGCAGCTTCCGCATTTTGTTCATTGGCCTGGCCTGGAGCTTCCTGAGCTTTGTTCGCAGGCACCTCATCGGCCCCATCCGGCTTGGTGGTCGCCGGCTCCTTGGATTTTTTCCGCTCCTGGAAGATGCGTTCTTGTTCGCGCTGCAGCTCTTCCAGTTTCTTCATGCTTTCCTGGAGAACGCGCACCACAAGGAACGAGCGCAGGCTGGATGTGTCATGACTGCGAACAAGTTTCCCGATCGGGCCTTCAAGTTTGACTTTATATTCCGGCGCATTTTCCACACCCAACACGCGCACGTTCCAGTCCGCATTCAAACTGCCATTGGCAAGGTTGGCGAGGCCGCCAACACTTCCTGCAGCCACCGGTGATGTGATCTTGCCCGGCGCCAGTTTGAGCAATCCATTTTGCACAACCCATTCAGAACGGACCGGTTTGTAGGGCCAAACGCCCTGATGCAAATTCGCAGAAATCAGGCCTTCCAACTTTTCCGCATCAGCAACCCCGCCTATGGACTTTGAAAACCCGCCGGGATTGGTTCCCATCAGCTGGCTTTTGCCAAGAGACCAGCCCCCCTTACCGGCCAAGACCGAAACTATTCCGCCTGGACTGCGCCCTTGTCCTTCAACATTTCCTTGCAAAGATATAGTCCCTTGGACCAGCGCCTGCCCGGCTTCGTCCTTCAAAAGATCTGCCATGTTGGCATCACTCAGATCCACTTTGGCCTGCAGAGCCAGATTTGCCCCTGCTACGCTTTCAGCAACGAAACTGCCTTGCAGCGATCCGCCGAACAAGTTTCCTGTGCCATTCGCAAGACTGAGTTTCCCGTCCCCTTGCCGCAAATTGAAGGACGCAGACGACGCGATGGCACCGGGCGCGAGGATCAGGTTCTCCGCAGACACCCGCACGTCCAAAGACAGTCCATCCAGAGCGGTGGTCCGGAAGGGCCGGTCTGCCCAAAACGCAGTGTTGGCAGCGCCCCCAATTGGTGGACCGAGCGTCAAAAGACCCATGACAGGGCTCAAACTGAGCTCTTCAAAACGTCCTGCGCCGGTCAAGCTGAACGAGGCATCAGTCGGCGTCAGTGCCCCATCGAATGATCCTTTTATGCCTGGCAGCGCCATCTTGATTTTCGACAGTCGATAGCGCCGTTTGTCCCCTTTGAATTCGCCCGATAGGGCTGCTTCGCCGTTGAAGGCCACGCCTGCACCAAGAGCTGCTGCAAGCTTGGCGGCATCCGGACTGGAGGCCTCGACCTTCCCGTTCACAGCAAGTCCCGAACCTGGGTCCTTGAGCTTTGCAACCACATCCAGGGTACTGTTCAGAATTTTCGCTTTCAAGGTGGCTTCGAGCCCTGATGGCAGATCGCCCGATGCCAACAAGCTGACCTTTGCGTCTGCTTTCCCGGCCACCACGACCTCTGGCGATCCCAACCCGAGCGCGGCCATCAACCGGTGCGCCCGATTGGTCTCGTATACACCATCGATGTCGAGCTTGACTTTGCGCCAGTCGGCAAATTGGCCATTCGCTTCAAGTATCAACCCCACAAGGCCCGCACCGGCAAGTCCTTCGACGCTGAGACGGTTCTTTTCCGGATTGGAGACGTACTCCAGCCACACATCCAGAGGCTCACCGTCCAGCAGGTCATGCAACTGGTCCGGCAGATCGCCGGAGCCCAACACTTGAAGCATCTCAATCGCGTTGGGAGAGTTGACCTTGCCGCTCACCTCTCCGTTCACAGCGCTGCTCTTTCCAGCCAGAGATCCGGCCAGATCGATTTTGCCCTTCTCACCGACAGTTCCGGCAAGGCGGCGGATGTCCAAGCCGGTGCCGGAAAATTTTACGTTGGCGACGAAATCTTTCAAGGTCCTGGACGCAAAGGTCAATTGACCAATCTTCATGTTCAGGCCCAAAGGCGCCTGGCCCGTGTTCAGCTGGTTCACAAACGCTGGAGCATCGAGCAAACCAGCCTCGCGGCCACGTGGCATCACCGTCGTCAAATCAAGCCTATCAGAGGCAATCTCTGCCTCCACAAAAGGCGTTCCACTGCGCGCCCAGAACAAGCTTCCGCGTCCGTTACCGCCATCAAACTCAAATTTCGCACCATTAATGCGCCCGTGCTCCGGTGTAGCGGAAAGTGATCCGGCAAACTTGAGGCGGCCTATCCGCCCTGCCTCTTCACCATACAAACCTGGCCGCATCCAGTTGATAAACCCCCTGCCGTCAAGCGCATTAAATCTGAACGCTCCATTGAACTGCGGGGTCACGGGATCAGGCAAGTAAAGACCCGAAAGCTCAAAACGCGTTCGCCCGGGCAGCAGGCCGGACAATTCGCGCACCTTCACCCCGGTATCACTCACCGACACGTCAAGCTTGCCGGTTTCGATCGCCGCAGCGCCGGTCTTGAGCTGGCCTGAGCTTATCTGCACACGCCCATGCACATTTTTAGGCAAAAGGCGGGCCACGGCATCAAGTGTATCGAGCGAAACAGCCGACTTCAGCCGTTGCGCCACTTGTGTCCCGAGATCCTGAGCCAGTGCATCCAAATCGAGCCGCCGGGCTGTCAACTCAGCATCAAAACCAATATCGAACCCGAGGGTGAATTCCGCCTTTCCCGTCACAGCATTGGTCACTGCATTCGATTGATCCAATGCCAGCTCAATTTTCTCAAAGGTCAGCTTTTCTTCGCCGATCGTAACGTTTGAGTTGAACAAGAAAGGCAACTTTTCAATGTTCGAAAGCGGCGCCGACTTCACCGTCTCGTCGATGGCCGGCGGGGAGATTTTCAGCTTACCCTCGGCGATGTCCTTGGTTTTGCCATCCAGAAGTTTGCCATCAAAACTGTAACGCAGCCTCGTGCCGGTTTGAGGTTTAACACGCACCCCCAGACGCATGGTTCCATCTGGCCTGAATTTCCCCGTTGAAACCGAAATCTCAATGGGATCACCGTCGTGGGAGATCGAGCCGCGCGCTTGATAGGGACCGGATGCAGAGCCCACAGAAATTTTGAGGTTTACGTCGTCAAACCGCGCCTTCCCGGCTCTTCGGTGATCACTCACATAGACGGTGCCATTGACCACCTTGGTTTCTTCCAAGGAAAAACCGCTGAGAGGTATTGCGTTTGCCAGCTGAGAGGTGGTCTCAAGGCGCCAGTTGCCCTTCCCGCTCGCCATGCGTTCAAGATCAATTTCAGGCCGATCCAAGATAACCGAGTGAACCTGCACCTGCCCTCTGAGCAAGGGCGCTAAAAGAAGCCGGGCCTGCAGCATCTTCACCGACACAAACACCGGAGAGGCCGCATTCTCCACATTCGCGACGCGAACATCTTCCAAGGTTAGAGTTGGTAGAGGCAGCAGTTGAATGTCGATCGGGCCGGCGATTTTCACCTCGCGGCCGAGGATCGTGCGGCCATACTCCTCGATCTCGGTCCGATAGCTCGACCAGTTCACGAAGAACGGCGTGGCCAGGGCGCCTGCCAGGAGCAGCACCAGCAAAGTTCCAACAATCAGCAGTGGGGATTTCATCCCTCCAACGACCTCACGCTATACTCATGACTGACTGGCTCGCCCACATGACCAGTTCATCTTGTGCTTTCTAATCTAAACTGACACAATTTTCCCTGGGTTCATTATATTTTTTGGGTCCAAGGCCGTCTTGATCTGCCGCATGATCTGCAGCCCAGCCCCGTGTTCTGCCTGCAAAAACTTCTTTTTGCCCAGGCCCACACCGTGTTCGCCCGTGCAGGTGCCGTCCATGGCCAGGGCGCGCAACACTAGATTGTCCAAAAACTCGTTACAGCTTGCAACCTGTGTTTCGTCGGAAGGATCGACAAACACAAGGACGTGGAAGTTTCCATCCCCCACATGCCCAACCGTGGGTCCATAGAACCCACGTTCGTCCAATTCTTTCTTGGTCTCGGAGACACACTCGGCCAACCGCGAAATCGGCACGCACACATCGGTTGAGAACGCCTCCATACCAGGGCGCATGTTCTTGGCTGCCCAAAAACTGTCGTGGCGGGCCTGCCAGAGGTGGTTGCGTTCTTCGGTTTTGGTTGCCCAGTTGAATTGCCCGCCGCCGAATTCATCAGCAATGGCGCCGAACAGTTCTGATTGCTCGGCAGTGCCTGCTTCGGTGCCATGAAACTCCAAGAACAAATGCGGCGTTTCAGGAAGCCCCAGATCTGAGTATGCATTGGCCGCGATCGCCTGCTCAGTGTCCAAGAGTTCGATACGCGCCACAGGGATGCCCATCTGAATGGTTTGGATCGTCGCGTTGCAGGCACTCTCCACATCTGGAAAGGCACAAACACCCGCCGCAATGGATTCAGGAATACCGTAGAGTTTCACCGACACTTCGGTGATCACTCCAAGCGTGCCTTCCGATCCCACCAGGAGCCGGGTCAGGTCGTAGCCCGCAGATGATTTTTTAGCCCGGCGCGACGTCTTCACCACTTCGCCATTTGCCATGACCGCCGTAAGCGACAACACATTCTCACGCATGGTGCCATAGCGCACCGCATTTGTGCCCGAAGCCCGGGTGGCTGCCATCCCGCCAAGGGAGGCATCGGCACCAGGGTCAATTGGGAAGAACAGACCTGTATCGCGCAGGTGCTCGTTGAGCTGCTTGCGCGTAACGCCTGCCTGCACGCGGCAGTCCAGGTCTTCAGAATTCACCTCCAAAACCGCGTTCATCTGCTGCATATCAACAGAAACACCACCATGCGGCGCAGCGATGTGACCTTCAAGCGAGGTTCCCGTGCCGTATGGGATGATCGGCACACCATACTTTCCACACACCTGAACTATTTTCCGCACCTCTTCGGTTGAGTGCGCAAACGCAACGGCATCCGGCGGCTCGCCCTCGTGCCAGGTGAGATCATTGCCGTGTTGCTCACATACGGCATCAGCCGTGCTGAGCCGGTCACCCAGCGCCTCACTAAGCTCTGCGATCGCTTGAGTTATGGAATTGCGCTTGGCTTCCGCTGCAGTTGCCATTGCAGAGCTTCTCCCATCGATTATTGGTACTAGGCCGAGCGTCCAAGGCCTGCTATTTCCTCAAAATAACAGATGCTTGCCAGCCCAGGAATTTAATTTTTTACGAGGTGACGCAGTTATGCTCAATACAAGCGCCTATGTGAAGTCTGGGCTTTCGGTGAAGCCGGACTGGATCGACTATAACGGCCATATGAACATGGCCTATTACACGGTGCTGTTCGACGCATGCATTGATGACGTGTTCGAAAGCTTCGGCCTGGGTCCAGATTATGTGAAAGAGCGCGGGGGCTCTTACTACACCTTGGAGATGCACGTTCATTACCTGCGCGAGGTGCACTTGCAAGATCCCATCCAGGTGAGCTTGCAGCTGCTCGATTACGATGCGAAGCGCTGTCACTATTTTCAGGAAATGCACCATGAGACCGAAGGTTGGCTTGCGGCAGCATCTGAAATCATGTGCATGCATGTGGACATGAATCTCAAAAAGGCCTCGCCCTTTCCAGATGATGTTCTGGCGGGCGTTGATGCTATGTATCAAGCTCACAAGACCATACCCCGCTCCGAGCGCGTTGGGCACGTCATGGGGATCAAACGCAAGTAGATAACAATAACTTGGAGGAAATGATCTGATGGAAATTTACAAGGCGCCCAGCCGCCCGACAAACCCGGCCAACGAAGAGTATTTCAGCGGCACGGTATGGACCGAAGCGATTATTGCCGCACCAGATCCTGCACGCATCCGGGCACTTCGGGTCCATTTTACGCCAGGCGCCCGCACGGCATGGCATACCCATCCACTTGGCCAGACCTTATATGTGGTGTCCGGCGTGGGTAGAGTTCAAATATTGGGCGAACCGATCCGCGAAATTCTACCCGGAGACACAGTTTGGTTCGCGCCAAACGAAAAACACTGGCACGGCGCCGCCCCCGACCACAGCATGGTGCATATTGCCTTTCAAGAAGCCCTTGACGGCAAGCACGTTGACTGGATGGAGAAGGTCAGCGAAGAAGATTACAACGGCCCTGCCGAAAGCTGACCCGTCTCTAGAGCCTACGAACGGGCAACTTATCTCCGACAAGACGGTTCCGTCTGCTCGAAGGTTGCCCTAGCGGTGTTCTTCTTCATGTGAGGCGATCAGAGCATGGTTGTAGGTTCTGAGTGCGGCCATCTGCGTGGCATAGCCGATGATCTTCGATGTATCCGTTGAAGAGGTGACCGATATTCTGGTGTAGGCGCAGGCATCGAACGATCTAAGCGCAGATTCAAGCGTGTCGTCCAGCGTCAACAATGGCAAATCGGGGTCAATCTCCGGCGGATTGGTCATCTCTTCTTCGCTCAAGGGCACCATGAATTCCCGCACCCGCCAGCGTCTCACCACCTCTTTATGAGGGCCGGCATGAAGGAACAATCCGCGCTGGCCCAACTGCCAGTGGAAAAAGCTTTGCCCATGCACCGCCTGCATCATCACAGAGGCAAGCGAAACCGTGAGCAGCAAGGCGATGGTCATTTCATAGCCCCCGGTCAGCTCAAATGCGATCAGCACCGTGGAGATCGGCGCACCAAGCACAGCGCCTGCCATCGCGCCCATGCCAAGGATGGCATAAAGCCCTTCTGAAGAGGCAAGCTCGGGAAACACACCTCCGGCAACCAGCCCGTAGGCTCCCCCCGCCATGGCCCCTAAATAAAGCGAAGGCGAGAACACCCCGCCCCCAAACCGGCTTGCCAGGGTGATCGCAGTCGCCAGGGTTTTTGCAAACAGAAGGGTGAACAGTGCACCCAGCGCCAATTGATGACTAAGCGCACGGTTGGTCGCCTCATAGCCCACACCGAGCACTTCTGGAACGAAGATGGCAATTGCCCCGACCATCAATCCGCCGACGGCTGGGCGCAGCCACAGTGGCATTGTGACAGAGCGCGCCGACCAGTCAGCCGCCATAACGGCAAACTGAAAACCTATGGCGACCAAACCGCAAACGATGCCGAGCAACGCAAATGCCGGGAACTCCCACAGCGATGTAATCTCATAGGTCGGGATGATGAACGCCGGAAAATCACCAAGATGTACGCGTGTAATGATCGTTGCACCAACGGCCGCGATTGCCGTTGGCACAAAAGCGGAAATCGCAAAGTGACCAAGCACAACCTCATGGGCGAACAGAACCCCGGCAATGGGTGCATTAAAGGATGCAGAGACGGCCGCAGCGGCCCCACACGCCAATATTACGCGGCGCTTTTCCGGCGGCAGAGAAAACTTGGCCCCAATCGAAGATGCTATGGTCGCGCCAAGATGCACAGCGGGTCCTTCGCGCCCGGCACTGGCCCCAAAGCCCAGCGAAAGGGCCGCAACAAGGGCGCTCCACAGGCCGGTTTTCAGAGACATCTGTGCGCCGCCAATGGCCCGCGCTTCAATCACATCGGCTACGGCCTCTGCCCTGCCCGATGGCAAGAATTTGTGCAAGACCCACCCAACAAACAGTCCACCGAGGCAGGGAACAAGCAGCAACAGCCACCAGTCTTGCTGGGAGGCGAATGTCGCCACATCAGTCTCATGGAACGTATTGAGCCAAGGATATTGGATGCCAAGGATGAGATAACGGAAAGCGAGGATCGCATAGGCTGCCACCACGCCGATAACCAACGCCAGAAGCCAGGCCATAGGCTGCCGTGACGCCCGCATCGTGCGAAGATTGGGCGCTACGCGTTCATACAAAAATGGCAGCAGTCTGCCGAATACGCCCGGCATTCCCTTTTACCCCAGAACCCCTCTCTGGCCCTTCGATTAACTTAGATAGCAGAAACAAACGCCCAAGAGGTTAAAGCCCACCTCAATTGGTTAAGGAGCGCCCAGTTATGGGCGATTTGATGACGCCTGCCAACCGGTGGAGGCAAACTGTTGCTCAAACCAAGTGACGAAATGGAGGACCGATCCAAACCTTCCCCATTCGCGTTAGACCACGGTGGACTTTTAGGTCGCACCTTTCAGCACTGCGTCAAACATTTCAACGCCTGCAAATTTCGATGCTTGTTCTTGAGAGACAAGTAATGAAAAACCTATTCCATCGACCTCGAGCGCGTCGGGCCAGCGAGTGTTGGAGCATTTCATTACCGGTGCAGCAAAGAACCACTCGCGGCTCTAAAATCAGATATGCCAATTGCATCGTACAGCAGAACCGCGTGACCTCATTCAATCAGGCCGACCCCCTGGCAGACGACTTCGAAAAAGTTGAAGACGTAATTAGACGAATACATGCTCCTACAGAGAAATATACGCTAGGCAATAAACTCGTTGCGGTGAGATTTAGATCAAATAACTTAAGATTTCCGCCAAAACTAAACTCAAGTATACCCCAATGACAATTTAGTCCATTTTGTGATAACATGCCCCTGCCGGGTGAGGAGTTAAACTGGGCTGGGAACCATGATCCGAGTTATTGGCGCACTGTTTTATATGTTCGTCATAGCATTTGCCGTGACAAGCCAAGCCATTGCCGAAAAACGGGTCGCCCTGGTTATCGGAAACTCAGCCTACCAGCACGTTCCAGATCTTCCCAACCCCGGAAACGACGCAGAACAAATCGCGTCAATGCTTAAATCGCTTGGGTTCGCCGTCCACCACAAACACGATCTGAGCAAGGCCGGTATGGACCGGGCGCTGTTGGAATTCACCGATGCGGCGGCGGGCGCCGACATAGCTGCGGTTTTCTTCGCCGGCCATGGCCTCGAGGTGAACGGCGCCAACTATTTGATCCCCATAGACAGCAAACTCAGAACGGACCGCACGTTGACCTTTGAAGCGGTCTCTCTGTCTGACGTAATGGTTGCGTTGGATGACGTAAAAGGCGTTCGGATCGTTCTGCTCGATGCTTGCCGAAACAATCCGTTTATTGCCTCAATGAAACGGGGCACGAGCACGCGGTCGATTGGCCGTGGGTTGGCAAGGATCGAACCAGCCAACGGCACGATCATTAGTTTTGCGGCCAAGGCCGGCCAAATCGCAGCTGACGGCAAGGGACCAAACAGCCCATTCACCGCCGCGCTTTTGCAAAACCTGTCCACACCTGGCTTGGACATCGGCATCTTGTTTCGCAAAGTCCGTGACAGTGTGTACAAGGCAACCAGCGGCGCCCAGGAGCCCTTTGTTTCGGCTTCTCTGACCGGCAAGCAGACCTATCTGGTTCCGCCCAAATTTATCCAGCCGCGTCCGGGCGTAGCAGGCAAAGACGAGACCAAACCGTCGGTCGCAGCTGCTGCGCTAACCACAAATAGGCAAATTGAACTTGCTGTTTGGAACGCGATCAGGACAGCAAAGGAACCAAATTTGCTGAAGGACTATCTGAACCGCTATCCACTTGGTGAGTTCGTTCTCATCGCCAAGCAGAAGCTGAAAAGGCTGGCGGGCCTGGGCAACAACACAGTTGAACTGGAAAGCCCGCCCGGTGATCGCGATCGGCGTGCCCTGATCAGAGACGTTCAAACGGCCTTGTCTGACGCGGGCTGCAATCCGGGTTCTATTGATGGGTTTTGGGGGCGCAAGGGCAAACGCGCGCTGAGAGCCTTCAATCGCGCAACTGGAAATCGGCTTTCGGTTGAGGCGCCCACCGAAACGACTCTCTCAGCGCTCAGGCGCCACGAGAACCGGGCCTGTGCAGAACCAGCCCGCGTCGAGCGAACCTCAAAGCCTTCCAAAAAGGCCAAAAAAGACGCTCGGAAAAAGAACCGAAAGAAAAAGACGACAAGAGAATCCCGGCGAAAGCGCAAAAAAGAAGCCAAGACCAGATCCAGAGGGAAAGCCACCAAGCGCAAGGCCAAGCAACGGACCAAACGCAAAGACAAACAGCGCACCAAGCGTAAGGTCGCGGCAAGCAAATCGTCTGGCGGATCAAAGCGCGCTGGTTGCCGGCGTGTGGTTCGCAGAGTGTGCGCCGGTCTGTTTGGCTCCGGGCCACGGATAGGCAAATGCCTGGCAGAAGGTAACTCGCGCTGCCGGCGGTCTTACCCCTAATAAAGCCGGTCCAATCTTCATCAATCAGGTCAAGAGCGCTCCCCGGCCGGCAACCCGCATCGTGGGCTGGCCCGTTGAACAATTGACATAATCGGCGAACACTATAGTGGCAGCGGCGAGATAAGCCGCCCACCACAATAAGACCGGAGGAGGCTAGAATGAGCGAAGACCCCACAAAACAGGTAACCGACTGGCTGAGCACGTTCGAAACAGCTTTGGCCGCTGGCGACGCAAGCGCTGGCGCCGCCCTGTTCGAGGACGACGGCTTTTGGCGTGACCTTGTGTCATTCACCTGGAACATCAAGACCATGGAGGGCCGTGCAGCCATTCAGCAAATGCTGGAGGCGCGCCTCGGTGATACCAAACCTTCAAACTGGAAACTTGAGGGCGAAGCGACCCACGCCGATGGCGTCAGCGAAGGCTGGATCACCTTTGAGACCGCCACCTGCCTCGGCAAGGGGCACTTGCGCCTCAAGGGCGACAAGGCCTTCACCCTCCTCACCACAATGGTTGAGCTGAAGGGACATGAGGAAAAGAAAGGCCGGACGCGCGAGAGCGGCGTGGAGCACGGCGCCTTCGAGGCCCGCAAGAACTGGCTGGAACGCCGGCAGGAGGAAGAGGCTGATCTGGGCTATGGAACCCAGCCTTACTGCGTCATCATCGGCGGCGGCCAAGGCGGCATTGGCCTCGGCGCGCGCATGAGGCGCCTGGGCGTGCCCACCATCATCATTGAGAAAAACGAGCGGCCCGGCGACAGCTGGCGCAAGCGCTACAAGTCTCTCTGTCTGCATGACCCGGTGTGGTACGACCACATGCCCTACCTGCCGTTTCCTGATCATTGGCCGGTGTTCTCGCCAAAGGACAAGATCGGCGATTGGCTGGAAATGTACACCAAGGTCATGGAGCTCAACTATTGGAGCTCCACCACGTGCTCCAGCGCGGAATACGACGAAAGCGCCGGCGAGTGGACCGTGCGCGTCAACCGCAACGGCGAGGACGTGGTTCTGAAACCCAAGCAGCTGATTTTGGCCACCGGCATGTCCGCCGTGCCCAACGTGCCTGAGTTCAAGGGCGCTGAACGCTTCAAAGGCGATCAGCAACATTCCAGCAAACACCCGGGCGGCGACCCTTACAAAGGCAAAAAATGCGTCGTGATCGGTTCCAACAACTCGGCCCACGACATTTGCGCGGACCTTTGGGAGAACGGTGCAGACGTCACCATGGTGCAGCGCTCCTCAACCCACATTGCCAAATCAGACACCCTGATGGAGCTGGCCCTCGGCGGTCTCTATTCCGAGGACGCGATCAAGAACGGTATTGATCATCACACCGCCGATCTCATCTTTGCCTCCGTTCCCTACAAGATCATGCATGCGTTCCAGATCCCGGTCTATGAACAGATGGCCGAACGCGACAAGGACCTTTACGACCGCCTGGAGAATGCCGGGTTCATGCTGGACTTTGGCGATGACGGTTCGGGCCTGTTCATGAAGTACCTGCGCCGGGGCTCTGGCTACTACATCGACGTAGGCGCATCAGAACTGGTCGCCGACGGCCAAATCAAGCTGAAGAGCAACGTGGCCGTAGATGAGATCACTGAGAACACGGTCAAGTTCTCAGACGGCAGCGTGCTTGAAGCCGACCTGATCGTCTACGCCACCGGCTACAGCTCCATGAACGGATGGGCGGCAGAACTCATCTCGCAGGAGACCGCCGACAAGGTTGGCAAGTGCTGGGGCCTCGGGTCCGACACCACCAAAGACCCTGGACCCTGGGAGGGCGAATTGCGCAACATGTGGAAGCCGACCCACCAGGACGCCCTGTGGTTCCATGGCGGAAACCTCCACCAGTCGCGCCACTATTCGCAGTTCCTGTCGCTGCAGATCAAAGCGCGCATGGAAGGCATACCCACGCCGGTTTACGGCATGGGAGAAGTGCACCATTTAAGTTGAGGGAATATCCTCAACGCAGGCCCGGAATCAATGGTTCCGGGCCCCTTATTTTTGAAAAACCGCTATACTTCAACAGATTACAAGCGTTTGGGTTCGTTTGGCAGTTTTTGGTTTCCAGCCATGCAACCCATCACAATTTAAGATTGAGTTTTTGCGTCCGAAGACACAGTGCGGCCCTAGAGCAACCTCCGATCAGACGGAATCGTCTGAGCGGAGATAAGTTGCTCGACTATAGCGAAAATCTGGGGCATCTTCCGCTCGCTTTGAGCGGAAGTTGCCCTAGATATCCCGGGCAAGCAGCTTGACGATATCCTCATGACCGGCGCCGCGGGCCGCATCCACTGCACTCCACCCATCATTGGCTTTCAGATCCGCCCGTGCACCTGCCCCCAACAGCAGGCGCACCGTCTCGATGGCCCCCGTGTTCGCAGCCCACATAAGCGCTGTGGTGCGGTCCACCGGGTTGCGCAAGTTCACATTCGCGCCCGCTTCCATGAGCTCACGGACGAGTTCATTTTCTCCCAGCGATGCAGCAATTATGAGCGGTGTTTTGCCTTCCGCACCAGGCTTGTTGGCATCGACTTTCAATTTCAACAACAGCTGCACAATACGCGCGCTCTTGCCCCTTAACGCCGCAGTCAGCGGTGTCTCACCCGTCTCTGCCCCATCCGGCGCACTGCCGCGTTCGAGCAAAAGCTGAACCAAGGGAACCTGGCCACTGCGCGCAGCAATGCTGAGGGCCGTACGCCCTCCCTCAGCAGCAGAGTTCACCTCAGCTCCAGCATCGAGGAGCAATACAATCCGCTTGACCCCGTTGCGGCGAACAGCGGCCATCAAGGGGGTCCAGCCATCTTTGGCGCCGCCGCCAGGGTTACCGCCAGCGCCCAATAGCTCGCTGAGAATATCCAGTGCCTTGCCGTGCATGGAGCCTGCCGCAAGGATCATCGGTGTTGCGGAAATCTTCCCCATACCAGCATTGGGAGAAGCACCGGCTCCCAGCAAGATCGACACGGGCTCCACCTTTTTGCCTTTGGCGGCATAGTGCAGCGCGGTCCAGCCCGATTTGTCCTTCGCTTTGAAGTTCGCACGCCGTGCAACCAGCAACGAAATCATCTCGGCATGGTCGCCGCGTGCGGCAATCATCAAGGCCGTGCGCCCGTCTTTGCGCTGGCTGTCAACATTCGCCAGCTTGCCAAGCAGCAGCTTTGCAATCCCCGTGCGGTTCCAAGCTGCCGCGGCCATGAGGGCGGTCGTACCATTCTTGTCGGCTAGATTTGGATCTGCCCCACCTTCCAACAAGGCTTCCACAACATGAATGTTGCCAGCGGCCGCAGCCCGCACCATCTCGCCGAGCTTTGCTTCTCCCGCTTGGGCGATCGCAGCCTGGACAAGCCAAAAAAGGGCGAACGCACTTAAGAGGCTAGGCCTCCAGGTCACCGTCATCATCTTCAACCAGATCATCGGTGTCGGCCTCAGCGGTTTCAGCCTCTTCTTCAGGCGCAGGTTCAGAAGAGTTCGATGCCAGAGCTTCCCTGGCCTTTTTCTTCGCCGCCTCCTCTTTACGAAGCCTGGCGGCCTCGAATATCTTGCGCACCGTCTCTGCGGCATCGGCGGCCTGGGTGTAGTCTTCATCATACTCGTTCAGGCCATCAAGATTGGCCAGAAGCGGATGGCTGAGCCAAAGCTTGGAGAGCGCCTTGCGGCGGATGATGTCTGGCACCTTGGTTTTCATAAACACCGTGAAGTCATCATCGTAGGACAACTTGTCGAGATCCATGGTGGAAATCTGTTCGGCCAGCTCAGGGTCGCGCTCTTCCAACAGCGCCATGGCCTCTTCTTCCGTCTCCGGTTCGGCTTCTTCGGCGGGCTCGGCAACGGCAGCTTCAACCTCTTCTGCCTCGCGAACGGCCTCTTTGCGCTTAGCCCAGCGCGACAGCAGGCTGTTCTCGGGGTCTGATCGATCAGTTGCCATCTTCACCATCGCGCGCCATGCGCTTCCTCAGTTCCACAAGGGGTTCCTGGCCAAACTTATACTCTTCTGGCCGAAGGTTGTCGCGCTTGCGCTTCTTGAACGGCTCTTCGGTGTAATGGGTTTCCACGAACTCGGTGACCCAGGCCTTGATGTTGTCGGGCATGAGGATGCGCTCGACCAGCTCTTCAGAACTGTCCAGGTAATCTTGCGCCTCATAGGGACTGACCGTAACGAGCTCAGCCACAATGGGGGCATCGCCATCGTCTTCCTCATCTTCTCTCAGCACTACGAAAACTGAGGGTTCCGGCGAGGTTAGATTGTACTGATAGGCCTCCGCTTCGGCCCGATGCAGGCTCAGCTCCAAGGTTGCGGCGTGAAACTGCGTTGCCCCGGGGGCCTCGCGAATAACCCGCATGCCCTCAATTTCAGGCGCACCTGGAATAACGCCCACAAACACCCACTCGTGGTCGAGCCACGGATGGTCGCTGTCGCGCTTCTCCAAGAGTATACCGAGCTTTAGGCTATCGTCTTTTTGCATTATAAGATCCGCTTTGGACCGGACTTAACGCTGGAAACGCGCCAGCCGTCAAACCGCGATGCGGAATGAGCCTTGTTCGGAGCGGTTTGGCAGGGTCTAACGGGCGTTTGTGAGTTCAGGCTCTGAGAGGGTTTAAAGAGATGAAATCGGGCACCAGGAAACTAATGCTGTGCGACTGCGAGCGCATCATGAAGCTCGATGCCAAGGCCATCGGAAATGCCTTGGATATGAGTGAAACGCCCGAAATCTGCAGTCATCTGTGCCGCACGGAGGTGGACAAGTTCGCAGATGCTCTGAACACCGATGAACCTCTTCTTGTGGCGTGCACCCAGGAAGCCCCGCTGTTTCGCGAACTGGCCGAAGAGGCCGGAAAACCGGACCAGGTTGCGTTCACAAACATTCGTGAGCGCGCCGGCTGGACCACAGGAAAGGGCAAAACGGCGCCCAAAATTGCCGCCCTGATTGCCGAGGCCTGCCTGGAGACAGCCGCGCCGGGCGCAATGCCCATGGTTTCTGAGGGTCTATGCCTGGTGTATGGCGCCGGCCAGCAGGCTCTGGACGTTGCGCGCAAGCTCAATACACGGCTCAATGTTTCGCTCATGCTCACCGATGTTGAGGGTCTCATTCCGCCCGGCGTCGTTGATGTTCCCATATACCGCGGCAAGATTGCCGGCGCTGCCGGTCACTTCGGAGCCTTTGAAGTGATTGTGGATGGCTATGCTCCCGCCATGCCGTCATCGCGGTCTGAACTTGGTTTCGTCATGCCCCGCGATGGGGCCAGCAGCACTTGCAGCGTGATCCTCGATTTATCCGGCACAGATGCATTGTTCCCGTCTCACGAGAAACGCGACGGCTACTTCCGGGTGGACCCTTCCAACGCAGTGGCCATTGCGGAAGCCATGTTCGAAATCTCCGACATGGCCGGCGAGTTCGAAAAACCCATCTACGTCCGCTACGACGCCGACATTTGCGCCCATTCGCGCAGCACGCAAATTGGCTGCAGCAACTGCCTGGACATCTGCCCGGCCTCAGCCATCACGTCTGCAGGCGACGGTGTCGAAATTGACCATGCGGTATGCGGCGGTTGCGGAGCCTGCTCCTCGGTCTGCCCCACGGGCGCTGTCACCTACATGATGCCTCAGCGGGACGATCTCACCCGCCGGGTGCAGTCTCTGCTGTCCACATATTTTGGCGCCGGCGGCAAGTCGCCCACCCTACTGGTCCACGATGAACGCCACGGCGCCGATATGATCGGTGCGATCTCAAGGTTTGGCCGCGGCTTGCCCGCTGAAACCATCCCCGTCACCGTCAACGAAGTCACGCAAGTTGGTCATGACTGGATGGCAGTGGCCCTTGCCTCAGGCGCCACCAAAATAACGTTCCTCGCAGATCCCAAAAAGCTGGACGAGATCTCAGGCCTTCAAACCCAAATGGAGCTTATAACCGCGCTTCTGGACGGCATGGGTTATGAGACTGAGAACCGGCTGAGGGTCATCGACAATGCGGACCCGGACGCCGTTGAGCAGGCGCTTTGGGACGAAACCCAGCCGGCAGCACTTAAACCGCATAACTTCGCAGCCTTGGCGGGCAAGCGCGAAACAGCGCGCATCGCGCTTGCCGCGCTCAACACGGTTGCGCCCTACCCGCAGGAAATCATCACGCTTCCGGCCGGATCACCCTATGGCCGCATGTCGATCAACGCTGAAGGCTGCACGCTGTGCCTATCCTGCGTCTCCGCATGCCCCGCCGGCGCGCTCTCAGACAATGCCGACAAGCCGTCGGTGCGCTTTGTGGAGCAAGCTTGCGTGCAATGCGGCCTGTGCCGCACCACCTGTCCGGAAAGTGTCATCACACTTGAACCGCGCTATTCGTTCTCACCAGAGGCACTGTCGCCCTCAATCCTGCATGAAGAAGAGCCGTTTGACTGCATCAAATGCGGCAAACCTTTCGGCACCAAAAGCACCATTGAACGCATCGTGGCGCAACTTGCGGGCAAACACGAGATGTTCGGCGAAGAAGACTCTCAGAGCCTCATCAAGATGTGCGACAATTGCCGCATCGAACAACAGGCCACCTCGGACAACGATCCCTTCGCGCTCGGCGGCGGGCAGCCGCGGGTCGTGCGCACCGAAGACTATCAGGCTGAAGAAGCAGCGGTGAAGGCCGGCGGCAAGCCGACCGAGCTCACAGCCGACGACTTCCTGATCAACGACGATTGATCAGAGCCTATCGCGTTTGATGGCGCTCACGTCAGACTGACCGAGTACCACTTCGTCATCCCATACTTATTCGTCATCCCCGCGAAAGCGGGGATCCAGGGCCGCAGGGTTCCGAGCGGGCGGTCCTGGGCCCCGGATATTTTGCTGCGCAAAATTCCGGGGTGACGGGGGGGGGTGAAGGCAATCAAAACCAACAAGCTCTAAACCAGAACCGGCCAGTTCAGAACATCTTCCGTCCACATCCACACGGACAGGAAGGGCTCATCCAGCGTCTCTGTTGCATGCACCTCGTAGGCCTCGTGCCAAATCATGACCGGTGAGCTGCGCGTCACCCAAGGCCCATCCCCCACTTGCCATTTATGTGTGCCGGTGAGCTGATAGTAGAGCTCGGGCGCAGCATGGTTGTGCTTGGGGTAGAACAGGTTCGGTCCCATGGCGAACATACCGAGCATAAGGTCATCGGCAGAGAACAAACCATCAGGGCCGATCACTTGAGTGAACGCCCAATCGTCGAAGTAGCCTGGTGCAAACTTCTCTTCGGGATAGGCAGCATTGGCGTGCCAGGAGAGCCCGTCTTTGAGCTCTCCAATGACGCCCGCCAGTTCAGGCCTTGAGCGTTCCAGAAGCGCCGCGCCGGCCTCCACCCATTTGCAGCCGATGGTTCGCTGCGGGGTGCACGGTTTTTCAGCAAAGCTATCAAGTGCCATCACCGTGTCGAGCCGCGCCAAGCCGGAGGCGATGCCTTCATTGCTTGGCGCCGCCGCCACAATGTCTTCACGCACAAGCGACAAGAAGCGGCGCCCCGCTGCGTGCAAGCCGCTCACCATCAGATCTCGCCGAGCTCTTTCAGCGTGGCGTGCGCTGCCTTGAAGCCGGACAGCGATGCCGGCACGCCGGCATAGATGCCGACCTGGAACAGGGCTTCCCGGATCTCTTCAGGCGTCAGGCCATTGTTGATGGCGCCTTTCACGTGCAGCTTCAGCTCGTCGGTCTTGCCCATTGCGGCCAGCATGGCCACATTGATCAAGCTGCGGTCGCGGCGGCTCAAGCCCTCACGCACCCAGCAGGCGCCCCAGCAGTGGTTGGTGGTGAGCTCCTGAAACGCCATCATGAAGTCGTCAGCGTTGTTCACAGAGGTGTCCACATAGTCTGCGCCCAACACTTCGCGGCGCGCTGCCATGCCTTTTTCGTCAAGATTATCCATAACTTAGGTCCTTTTGTTCAGGTTTTTGTCTTGAATCAGAATATGAAGGAGTTGAATCAGAATATTAGGAGGTCAGGAACTCAACGAGCTTTCTGTTGTAGAGTTCCGTCTGTTCGATGTTGGCAAGGTGCGCCGCATCAAGGATGATTTCAAGTTGCGCACCGGGAATGGAATCTGCAATCAGTTTGCCCGCTTCAGGCGTTGTCGCCGGATCGTCTGCGCCGGCTATTACGAGTGTTGGTGTGGTGATTGCCTTGATCGCTTCGCGCTGATCCATATCGCGGATGGCAGCACTGCAAGCTGCATAGCCATGACCAGGCGTGGCCATGACCTGGCCCTTCACGATCTCAACGCGTTCCGGCGATGAGGCCCGGAACGCCTCGGTGAACCAGCGCTGCAGGATCACATCAACCAACGGCTCCATGCCCTGCTCGCGCGAAACGCGAACGCGTTCGTCCCAAACATCGCGTGGGCCCATGTGCGCGGCCGTGTTGGAGAGAACCAGTTTGTGCACGCGGTCCGGCGCATTGCACCCGAGCCATTGACCAACCATTCCACCTTTGGAAAGGCCGCAATACCAAACCTGATCAAGCTCCATCGCATCGAGCAACGCAACGGCATCCTTGCCAAGTTCGTCAATTGTGTAGTCCCGGTCTGGAGCCGAGCTGCGACCGTGGCCCCGGCTGTCATAACGCAACACACGGAAGTGTTCCGTCAGGGCGCCAATCTGATCGTCCCACATCTCCAGGCGGGTGCCGAGCGAGTTTGACAGAAGCAGCACCGGTGCGCCCTCCGGCCCGTCCCAGCGGGTGTGAATGTCAATTCCGTTTGCCTGCACGATCGTCATAGTCACGTCTCTCCCAATTTTTCTTCTGCTTCTGCAACCGCTGCATCGGTGAACGCGCCGGCAAGCCCTGTGTAGTTGGCAGGGTCAAGCAGTTCGTCGATTTGATCGTCCCCGAGATGGGCGGTTATGGCCGCCGATGCCTTTAGCACTTCGGCAAGGCTCTTGTCCTGCTCGATTGCGGCGCGGCAAAGCTCTTCCACCACATCATGCGCCTGTTGACGCCCGAGGGATTTGGCCAGCGCCATCATCACAGGCTCTGCCATGATCAGCCCTCGGCTCAACATGAGGTTGGCTGCCATCCGGTCTGCATCAACTTCCATGCCTTCGGCAATCTCTGCGGTTCGCGCCAGGGCACCGGCCGTCAAAAGAAAAATTTGAGGCAGAGCTGTCCATTCCGCATGCCACGGGCCAGTGCCCCGCTCATGGTCAGCCGCCCCTGCCGCCAGCATAACCGGCACTTGCGCCTGCACATTGCGCTGGGCGGCGATGATGTATTCGCAGGCCACAGGATTGCGCTTCTGCGGCATGGTGGACGAACCGCCCCGCCCTGGCGCATAGGGCTCAAACACCTCGGCAATCTCAGACTGCATGAGCAAAATAACATCTGTCGCGATCTTGCCGAGCGCACCGGTGAGAATGCCGAGGCCTGAGGCCGTCTCAGCCAGGTTGTCGCGCGCCGTGTGCCATCCGATTGCCGGCACGCCCAGTCCAAGCTCTGCCCCCAGCGCCTCACGCACCGCCTGACCATTGTCCCCCAGCGAGGCAAGGGTGCCGACCGCGCCGACGAATTGAAGCCGCTCCACGCGGGCCCGGCCTTCCCTCAACCGTTCCAGTGCACGCGTCATGGGCGCCAGCCAGTTGGCACACTTGAACCCGAAAGTTACGGGCAACGCATGCTGCAAGTGGGTACGCCCCGTCATGGGCGTATTTCGGTAGGTGAGAGCAGCCCCGATGAGGGCCCGCATCAGGCGCCTCAAATCAGCTTCGATAAGATCCAATCCGGCGCGCACCTGCAGAACCAGGGCGGTGTCCATAATGTCTTGTGTTGTTGCGCCCCAGTGCACATAGCCGCCCGCATCGCCTGCGGCAGCTGCTATTTGCCTGACCAGCGGCAACACGGGATAGCCCACCCGTTCTGTGCCGGCCTTCAGGCCCGCCGCGTCCAACTCAAAAGCGCCGCAAGCCTTAGAAATAACGCGCGCAGCCTCCTCAGGCACCACACCCACCGAGGCTTCAGCCCGGGCAAGAGCGCCTTCCACTTCAACCATCCGGTCAAACCACGCCTGCTCACTGAACGCGCGGCGCATTTCAGGCGTTGAGAACAGGTCACGGAACACATCAAAACCTGGGGGAACCGTCGCCATTCACCTCACCTTAAAAGGTCAACAAGAGGCGCGACCCTAGCAGAGCTACTCGGCAAACTGGAAGCGTTGTTGAGAGGAAAAGCCAATTACCTGTCCTTGATCTAGAGCAAAGCGCGCCGAGAAAAGGCAGACAACGCTGCTGCACTTCTTATAATGGAGGGGTGATGCATGAGGGAACATGACGAGCCAATGACCTATCAGCCACCAAAAATGCCGGAAATCAGGTCGATAACCCCATCCGATGTGGGGGCGGCGCTGCGCGCCGGCATGACCGATTTTGCCAGAGCACCGCTGTTCGGGCTGTTTTTCGGCAGCATCTATGCCATCGGCGGCTTGCTCATACTCGGCGCGCTAACCGTATTTGAAACGTCCTGGATGATCATCCCAATCGCCATCGGCTTTCCGTTGGTCGGGCCGTTCATTGCCGTCGGCCTCTATGAGGTCAGCCGCACCCTGGCGGCCGGCGAACTGTTGCATTGGGACAAGGTATTGCTGGCCGTTGTGCGCCAGCGCGAGCGGCAACTCGGTTGGATGGCTTTCGTTGTATTGTTCATCTTCTGGATCTGGATTTACCAGGTCCGGCTGCTGCTCGCCCTATTCTTTGGCTTCAAGACGTTTTCAAGCGTGGGCGACTTCCTGACCATGACCACAACAAGCGCAGAGGGCTTGGCGTTCCTGTTCACAGGCACCCTGGTTGGGGCCTTCCTGGCGTTCGTACTGTTTTCCTCAACCGTCATCGCCATGCCGTTGCTGCTGGACCGCGACATAGACTTCGTCTCCGCCATGATCACCAGCTTCAAAACGGTCTTTCGGAGCCCCGTCGCCATGCTCAGCTGGGGCGTCATCGTCACGGCGTTGGCCATCTTGGCCCTGCTGCCGGCATTTCTAGGCTTGATTATCATTCTGCCCATACTTGGCCATGCCACCTGGCATTTATACACCAAGGCCATTGCGCCCATGGGAGAGGTGCAAAGTCAGCTCCAATCGTAAGCCGAAGCTGCATCATGGAACGCAGCCAGGGCGGGGGACACCGTGGCGTTCACCGTCATCACCAGCTCGAGCTTTCGTTTTGAGATGGCATCGCGGATGGGCCGGTGACCCAAAGTCTCCGGAATTGCCGAGCTGGAGGGTAAAACGCTGACACCCAGCCCTCGGCGAAGCAATTCAAGGATCCAGTCTTCCCGCTCACTGCGCATCGCAACCTCAAGCTCAAGGCCGCTGGCTCTGGTTATCGCCAAAAAGTCATCCCGGAACTCGCAATGAAGCCGGTCCAAATAGGTTTCTCTGGCGACCTCTTCCAGGGGGACGGCCTCAAACTGCTCAAACCGGTGGCCTGGCGCGAACGCGACAACCATCTCCTCGTGAAACAGTTCGACCACCCTGAAGCGCGGATCATGGTCGCCCGCCCGGGCGCAGAACACACAATCCAACGCGCCGCTCAACAGCAGGTCGGGGATCACTGGTGCTGTATCATCATGCAACGTCACATCGACCAGCGGGTTGCCGGCGCGAAACGATTCCAAAAACCCACTGAACCGGCGCGGACCAACCGTGCACATGACACCCACGTTAAGTGGCTCAACCAGCGCCCTGGTCGCAGCTTTTTCGGCGTCGCGGGCCTTTCGGCGGCTGTCCTCGATCCTCTCAAAATGCACCCTCATGGTCCGCCCAAAGTCAGTCAGCTTCACATGCTGGGTATCGCGTTCAAAAAGCTCCGCCCCCAAGTTCTCCTCCAGTTTTCGAATGGCTTTCGACAAGGCCGGCTGGGAGACAGCACATGCGGTCGCTGCGCTGGTGAAGTTCAAGCTTTCGGCAACAGCAAGAAAATATCTTATTTGGGAAAGCTCCATCGGTGCACACCTGTTGCAGTCTCAGCAGGTCCGATAACCAACAGGAATAACTGAGATAACTTATTGATATTTCACAATTTAATTAGCTTACACTATTTATCTTCTTGTCCGCAATCAAAAGGATGCGCGCAAATCCGCCACGCCCGACAAGGAGAATACCATGATACGCAAAGTGCTCGTTTCTGCCGCCCTGACGGGCGCCATGCTGACCGGCATCGCCAGCTACAGCATGATCAACGCCCAGGAAAACAAGATTGCCGCCGCCAAATTCAACGCAGACGGCGCGGTCTCCATTCCGCAAAACTGGCGCCAATGGGTTTTTATCGGCACACCCCTCACACCTAACGCCCTGAACGACGGCAAAGCGCCGTTCCCTGAATTCCACAACGTGTACATTGAACCCTCCGCCTTCGCCCATTGGAAAAAGACGGGCAAGTTCGCCAACGGCACCCAGATTGCCAAGGAACTGGTTCTGATCCGCCAGAAGGACAAGGACGAGATGAACAAGGACGGATCCACCGGAGAAGTCTCCGGCGTTGGCTATTTTCAAGGCAAGCTCACCGGCCTTGAGCTAACTGTGAAGGACACGGTTCGCTATCCAAACGAGCCGGGCGGATGGGCCTACTTCAGTTTCGGCCACAGCGCCCCGCCTTACGCCAAAACCGCAAAGGCGTTCCCCACGGACAGCTGCAATGCCTGCCATGAGGCCAGTGCGCAGGATGATTTCGTGTTCACCCAATTTTACCCGGTCCTGCGGGCCGTGAAACCGAAGTGACCATGTACCGCTCGTTCATGGCCTTCACAGCGGGCGCACTTGCGATTGCAGCAAGTGCGTCCGTTCTGACAATCGGTCAGGGCAAGGCCACCAGCAAAGTGCAGATCGCCGCCGACAGTTCGGGCAACATCCATTTGCCTAAAATCGATTTTCGAAAAGATTGGGTGGCGTTGGGAACGTGGGCCGCGGCCGCCGAAGAAGGCGCGCAAGGGTCGCAAGGGCTGCATGTTGTCTACGCCCAGCCGGAAACCGTCGAAGCGTACCGGAAAACCGGCACGTTTCCTGACGGCGCCGTGTTGGTCAAGGAACTGCTCTCAACCAAAACCGAAGACATGACAACCGGCACCATCAGCCGCGCCCATGCGGCCACGGGCTGGTTCGTCATGATCAAGGACGCGATCGGCAGATATCCGGGCAACAAGCTTTGGGGAGATGGCTGGGGCTGGGCCCATTTTGACGCCAAGCTCCCCTCCAAGGTCACCACAACCGACTATGAGGCCGATTGCAAAGGCTGCCATGTTCCAGCGCAAAGCACCGACTGGGTCTATGTGCAGGGCTATCCGGTTCTGCAGAAAAAGTAGACTTTGAAAGACCCTCAGCTCCCACGCGAGGCGCTGTCCAAGTGTTCTTTGAGCATTGGCAGAGCGTCCTTTGCGTGGGTGAAGGGGCTCATGTGCCCAGCCCCTTCGATATCGACCGAACGGCAATTTGGCAGCGCCTGCTCAACAATCTCGCAAACCCGGTGCGCGGCCGCAATTGTTGCACTGCCTTTAAACAACAAAACCGGCAGGTCCAGCGCGTGCAAGTCCTCGACTGAGGGTTCGTCAACCCACGGCAACAGCCATTCGTGATAAAGCCGGTCACTCCCGAGCCGCATATAGTCTTTCACTGGTTCGGGCATGCTCGCCCATACCCCTTCTTTCTGCGCCCAAACATCAACGAAATTGGCCATTGCCCGCTCGCGATCTCCAGCATCGATAGCTTGCCGAAAGCGCGTTGCCATGCCTTCAGGCTCACTGAACAAGGGATCGCCAGCCTGACGCAGCAGATGGAAATAGACCGGTTCAAAGAAGGTCAGGCTTCGTATCTGTTCCAAATGGCTCTTGATGCTCGGATAGGCGAACAGTCCGCCGCCTGAGTGGATGACGAAGTGGACCGGTTCGCCAACATCTGTGAGCAACCGATCAATGGCCCGTTTGTCATCTTCAACAGTCCACTCCCGTTCGATTGGCCAGGGCTCACTGCGCCCGGCGCCGAAGAGATCAATGCAAATCGTGCGGTAGTCTTGGCTGAGCCCGCCAGCCAAGGCCTTCCATTGGCCCCCGCCTCCGCAGCTGCCGTGAACAAACAGGACAGGCGCGCCTGTGCCGTTGTCTGTGTAATGCAGCGCGTCACCGCCCACGTCTATTGTTGGCATATGGAGACCTTCATGGTTTTAGATATCCAACCCAAGCTTTCGCCCTTCGTAGATGGCCATGATGGCGGTGCGAGGAGCGACGCAGTCGCCGATTTCGTGCGACACGAGCGAGCCCGGCTCAAGATCGCCCTGGATCATTCTGTTGGCCACATTCGGCGTTGCGGTCACAAGGGTGTCCGCCGGAATGCGTTCCTCTTCACCGCTCAGCAGGTCAACCACCGTGGCACCGTCGCCGTGCCACTGCGTGATGGCGCACTCGGTTTTAAACACCACGCCTTTTTCCCGCAGACGCCGGCGCAATGTCCCATCAGCAGACGTGCGTTCAATCTCCTTGCCCACCATGGCCAGCATGGTGACAATGGTCACCTCATGGCCTGCATCGGCAAGGTGCCAAGCGGTGCCACCGCCACGCCAGTTGCCGCCATCATCCAGTACGATCACGCGGGTTCCCGGGCGTGCCTGACGGGCCATGACCTCTTCAACCGAGACCACATTGCCGTTCTCCAGGCCCGGCAGGCTGTCATGCTGGGGCAAGGCGCGTTGGAACGCCATACCGTCCGGCAGTGAGCCGGTGGCAAACACCACCTCATCGGCTTCAAACGCCGCAATCTCGTCTGTATCCACGAAGCTGTTGTAGCGCACCGACACCTGCAGTTTTTCAAGCTGGCGCTGATACCAGTCGATCAGATCAATGATCTGCGTGCGCCGCGGCTGCAGGCCGGCAAGGCGGAACTGGCCGCCCAGCTTGTCAGAAGCCTCTGCCAGACTGACCCGGTGGCCCCGTTCAGCAGCCACCCGGGCGGCCTCCATTCCGGCCATTCCGCCGCCCACCACGAGCACGTGCTTGGGTTTATCGGCAGGCGAAAACCGGTCTCCTCCCCATTCAAACTCCCGGCCTGAGGACGGGTTCACCAAGCAGGAGATCCAATAGTCCCGGAACCTGCGCCCCCAGCACATCTGGTTGCAGGACAGGCAAGGCCGCACATCCTCCGGCCTCCCCTCCCTGGCTTTGCGCACCATGTGCGGATCGGCAATCTGACCGCGCACAATCGACACCATATCGGCCTGACCTGAACCGATAACGTTGTCCGCATTCTCCGGCGTCCGGATGTGGCTTTCCGCTTGCACGCGGGCATGTTTGACCACACCCTTCAGCGCCTCGGCAAAGGGTGGGCCCAGCTTGTCAGGATACGGGAAGGTTGGGATCAGGGTGGTGAAATCGAAATAACTGCCAGTTCCGCAGGTCACATAATCGATGAGCCCGCGCTCATCATGCCAGGCGATGATCTCCTGCATGGCTTCAACCGACAAGCAAACCTCCACCTCAGGCTGCATGCTGATGGCCATGCCAATGATGAACTCGTCATCCGTCTTGGCCCGAATGGCCTTGGTGAGCTCGGTAGAAAACCGCACACGGTTCTCCAGGGATCCGCCCCATTTGTCGTCGCGTCGGTTAGACCAGGGCGTCCAAAACTGGTCCGGCAGAGCATGGTAGGCCGCGAAGATCTCAATGCCGTCAAAACCAGACTTATGGGCCCGTTCGGCGGCAAGGGCGAAGGCCTCGATGGTCTCCCAGATTTCAGCCTCGCTCATAGCATGGCTACCATCGCTGTCGTGATAGGACGGCAGGCCCGACGGAGACCAGCTTGGAGCAAATGAGTTGTCGAAATCCCCATGCTGCCCCACATGGTACAACTGGTGGATCATAACCGTGCCGTGTTCGTGGCAGGCATCGGTAATGCGGCGGAACGCCGGGATCACCGCATCGTCGGAATGGTTGAAGTTGCCCCGGGTGAGCATGGCGGTTTGATGCACGGGGATCGGTTCGACCACGATCATCCCTGCCCCGCCGCGCGCCCGCTCCGCATAGTATCCAAGATGCCGGTCGCCGGGCAGGCCAGCCTCGGCCATATTGGCCGTATGAGCGCCGAAGTTTATCCGCGCCTTCAGGGTCTTGCCGCGCAGATCCAGCGGCTTGAACACATGCTTGAACTGCTCGCTCATTTATCGTCAGCCACACAATCCAAGATGTGCAATGCGGTCATCAGGTCCAAATGCGCCCCGCCCACATTCTTGAACAAAGTAATTTGTTCATCATCGTTGCGGCCTTCGTGCTCGCCTTGGCAGATCGCATAGAAATCAACAATGTCTTCGCGCGCAAGCAGTCCGCTTTCAATTGGAATGCAAATGTCGCCAGGCTCGCTCGCGAACTCGGCAAAATCCATGAACACACCCGCAGCCCGGCGTATGGCATCATCATCGGCCTCACGCATTTCAGGGGTGAAGCTGCCGACAAGGTCCAGATGGCAACCCGGACGCAGCCAGGCGCCCTTGATCAGCGGAGAGGTTGCGGACGTGGCACACGAAACAATGTCAGCCTGCCGGCACGCAGCCTCAAGATCAGTCACCGCGCTGGCCGGAAGCCCGGCTTCTGCCAGCTCTGAGGCCATGGCTTCAGCTTTTTCGGCCGTGCGGTTCCACACCATGACCTTTGTGATCGACGGCCGCATGGCACAGTGCGCACGCGCCAGATAAGGCGCCAGCGCACCCGACCCCACAACCAACAAAGAGCTCGCGTCCTCGCGCGCCAGATAGCGCGTGGCAAGAGCGCTATCACCAGCGGTTTTCCAATAGGTCAGTGCCGTGCCGTCAATCACCGCCTTGGGCGCGCCGGTCTCTCCATCAAACACAGGATAGAGCGCCTGTATGGCCGGCAGCCCGTGCGCCTTGCCAGGGTTGGCCGGCAGCACGGTGATCACCTTGACCCCCATGGCCGCACCGGGATACCAGGCCGGCAGGTTCAAGAAGCAGTCCGGCGTCTCGCCTTCCCCGTCTTGTTGCAGCAGGCTACGGCCCACCTCAGGCGGCGCCACCTGGTGCCAGCGCGCCAACGCGTCCGCCAAGGAGGGAAAATCCAGCACCTTGTTGAGAGTTTCTCCGTCGATGTAACGCATGTCTGCACCGTCCTCAGGTCAAGCGGGGCCCGATAATCTCGCGCAGCAGCTTGCGATAGATTGCCTTCTCAAAGTCTTCGTAGTCGTTCGCCACGATGACAAAGCTGCCATAGCCGCCGATGATGTATTTCTCAAAATAGTGGTTCAACGTCGGAAACTCGTTGAGGATCGTCAGCCCGTTGATGGTGATGCCGAACTGGTTCAGCTGGTCGCGCACCACATGGGGCCGCCCGCCCTTGTTGTTCCGTCCATCCGACGAGATATCAAGGACCTGCCGTTCGGCCACCACAGGGGCAGTGGCGAGAACGCCTGCCGCATAGCGCATGAGGCCGGTAATAGAGGTGCCGCCTTCGGCCAGATAACGCGGTTGATTCTGGATTTGACTGGCCAGCTTCTCAATGTCTGAGGCGCTCGAGATAATCGTCCAGGGCACTGTGATCTTTTGGTGTTTGTCGTCAGACCACTGCACCACGGATACGGCAATGCGCTTGAGAGGGCCAGCTTGGATTGCCGCGAGAATTTCCGGTTTGCGCAAGGCATGCGCCGTGCCGTTGGTTTGCAGACGAAACTCACGCGTGTCCACCGAGTAGGAACAATCAATCGACAGAAGCAGCGCAAGATCCACAGGCTCGCGCCCCTGGGCTTTCACCGCAGGGGCTTTGAGGAACGCACCATAAAACCCAGCCGCCACGAGCGACAGCACCGCAGCAAGGGCCGAAAACCGCCGGCTGATGACAGCGGTTCCCTGCTTCATATTAAGCCGGGCTAATGCCGCGCAAACGTTCTGAACGGCGCCGCAGGAGCTCCACAGTGGTCAGCAGGACCACGGACAGGATCACCAGAATGGTTGCCGCTGCAAGGATAGTCGGGCTGATTTCCTGACGGATACCCGACCACATTTGCCGTGGCAACGTGAGCTGGTCGGCCCCACCGAGGAACAGCACCACCACGATCTCGTCGAACGAAGTGATGAAGGCAAACAATGAACCTGAAATCACACCAGGCGCGATCAGCGGAAGCTGGATCTTGAAGAAATTGTTCGCCGGTGTGCTGCCAAGGCTTTCTGCGGCCCGCGTCAGACTGTGATCAAAACCCACCAAGGTTGAGGTCACCGTGATCACCACAAATGGCAGGCCCAGAGCAGTGTGAGCAAAGATCAAACCTGTGAACGTCGCCACCAGATTAAGCTTTGCATAGAACAGGAACATGCCAGCTGCAGTGATGATCAATGGCACGATCATTGGAGAAATGAGGCCCGCCATAATGACTTTGCGGAACGGCATGTGCTCTCTGCTAAGACCCAATGCGGCAAGGGTTCCCAAGGTAACCGACAGGAGCGTTGAGGCAATCGCTACCAAAAACGAGTTCCTGAAGCCGGTCACCCATTTGTCCGTGCACACCGTGGTCACCACAGCATCGGAACAATCACCCAACAGGATCTTGTACCACCGGATAGAGAAACCTTCCGGATCCAGGGCCAGCATTTCCGGCGTGAAGCTCAAGAAGGCCCCCGATGTGAACGATAGTGGAATAACCACGATCAACGGAGCGACCAGGAAGAACATCACGAAGGCGCAGAAGCTCAGGTAGGTGTAGTGCCAAACGCGCTGACCTGTGGAGGTATATTCAGGTAATGCCATGACGCTTATCCCATCTGCATGTTGTCGATACCGACAATCTTGTCATAAACCCAATAGAGGAACAAAATCGCCACCAGCAAGATTACACCCATAGCCGAGGCGAGACCCCAGTTCAGGCTGCTCTTGAGGTGATAGGCGATCTGGTTGCCGATCAACTGGCCATCTTTACCGCCCACCAATTCAGGCGTGATGTAGTAGCCAATTGCCACGATGAAGACGAGGATCACTCCGGCCCCGATGCCAGGAAGCGATTGCGGCATGTAAACTTTGATGAAGGCCCAGGTCGGTGTTGCACCAAGGTTTTGCGCAGCCCGCATATAGACCGGTGAAATGCCTTTCATCACGCTGTAGATCGGCAAAATCATGAACGGCAACAATACCTGTGTCATCACGATGATTGTGCCGGTGAAATTGTACATCATCGCCAAGCGGTTCTCGTCGGCGATTATGCCAAGCCCCACCAAACTTTCATTCACCACTCCTTGCTGCTGCAGCATGATCATCCAGGCCACAATTCGCACCAGCAGTGATGTCCAGAACGGCATCAGCACGCAAATCATCAAAAGGTTTGAATAGCGCAAAGGCAACGTTGCCAGAAGGTAGGCCGCGGGATATCCCAACAGCACGCAAAAGACTGTGACGAGCAGGCTGACCAGCAACGTTCGCTTCCAGAAAGTAACATAGACCTGCCTGTTTTCCGGCTGCATGATCACGCTCTTGTTGGCGTCATACTTCCGGTCAACGGCGTTCCAATAGTAGGCTGCCGTATAGCGGTCCGACATCTGGCCCAGCGATTGCCAATACTTCATCTGACCCCAGCGCTTATCCGATTGGATCATCGCCTCTTTGTAGGGGCCGGATTCAATTTTCTTGAACTTGCGCCGCGATTTCTTCATCAGGCTCTTCCAGCCTGACTGGGCATAGTTCATCCGCGTGCTGCCCTTGCCGATGGCAAGGCCTTCAGCGTTCTTGATGTCGAGGAACATGGCCTCATACATGGACTCAGGAGGCAGCTCCTTTTTGTCCCACAGCTGAAATTCGGCAAATACGCGAGGGAAATACTCATTGACCTTGCGGTCATCAACCGAGTTGACCAGAAGATCAACAACCGGGATCACAAAGAAAACAACCAAAAACAACAACGGAATTGCCACCAAACCAGCGGCTTTCAGTTTTGACTGGCGCAAGGAGCGCTGCAAACTTGCCTTAAGGGGCCTGCCATCCGATGTGACGAGTTGCTCGGTGGATCCTCCAGAGAGTGCTATGTCAGCCATGAGCTCCCATCCCAATTGCTGTTATTGCTTAGTCAGGTTGGGACTGGGCGAAAATCGCCCAGTCCCACGTTGTATTAGCTTCAGCAGCCGAGCTGCTATTTAGCCATCCATGCTTTGAAGCGTTCGTTGACTTCGTCGCCATTGTCCGACCACCACTCGGGGTTGGCGAACACGGAACGGGCCATCACTTCAGGACGGTTGGGCATATGTTCCATGATGGTTTTGCCATTGTGGAACCAAGGCTCACCGGCCTTCATGATAGCGAACGCTGATTGGCGCATCGGGCCATAGTTGATGTACTTGGCCTGACCTGCCTGTTGCTCAGGTGCAGTGGCAAAGCTGATAAAGTCAAACGCGGCTTTCTTGTTCGGAGAGCCTTTGACCACAGCAAGCCATTCTTCTTCAATCACCTGGCCGTCCCAAACAGTGACGAACTTTTCGCCTTCTGACAGAACAGCAGCGCCGATACGGCCATTGTAGGCAATCGACATGCACACTTCGCCGGACTTGACCAATTCAAGCGGCTTGGCACCAGACGACCAGAACACAACATGGTCCTTGATGGTGTCGAGCTTCTTGAAGGCACGATCGATGCCTTCTTCAGTGCTCATCACTTCATAGACCTTCTTGGGGTCAACACCGTCGGCCACAAGAGCCATCTCGATGTTGGCATTACCCCAAGTGTGCATGCCGCGCTTGCAGGGCCACTTCTTCACGTCATAGAAGTCTGCAATCTTGGAAGGCCGGTCGCCTTTCAGCATGCCGTCATCATAGAACGGCACATAGGACCACCAGATCTGCGGGGCAACGCACTTGTTCGGGCGCGGAACCATCAGGTCTTCATCCAACGTCTTGCCGTCTTTGGTCTTCACCCAGACTTCGTCCGGGATTTCCTCAAACAGGCCTTCGTCGCAACCGGTGCGGGCCTGGTCAGGCAGAATGTCGACAATGTCCCAGGTCACGTTTTTGGCTTCAACCTGGGTCTTCACTTCGCCAAGGCCGCCATTGTAGTTTTCCCAATGGATCTTCTTGCCGGACTTCTTCTCCCACGGAGCACCGTAAGCCTTTTGCTGAGACGCTGTATAAGCACCGCCCCACGACGTGATCGTAAGATCAGCCGCAGAAGCAGCACCAACGCCAAGAGCAAACACGCTCGCAGTGGCCAGTGCCAAT